>NZ_CP076039.1:1350833-2026250 GCF_014529625.1 Candidatus Pelagisphaera phototrophica | reverse complement strand
ATATGCAATCTCGGGCTTTCGCATAAAGTCTCATGCTCGGAGTTGCGCCCGTGTGATTGTCTCGACTTGCCTGAAACGCTTTTGTTGATGGGATTCCAACAAAGGACCCATCTTTTACGCTCCATCGTGTTCCGTGTAGCGCATTCCAGGCGGACTTCACGCCAGCGTTATCAAAACGGTCCTCAAACAATAGTTCCCCTTTAGTTGAAATCAATGGTTCTAAACCGAAAAGGCTCTGAAATATAGTCGTTAGAAAACAGCAACTCGAAACCGCTAGTACTTTATTCATATTCCGCACTATCAAATTTGCCAACGACAACAATATCCGCTCTTCACCATACATCGCTAAACGCCTCGCTTGTGACAATCAGTTCTACGAGGTCCTTCAAGCCGTAATTTCGGTCCGCCAGTTCGCTGGCGATGCCATCCACAATGGGACGATCGCTAAAATGCAGTTCTCGCCCGAGAGCGTAAATGAGCATTTTCTCGACCAGGCAACGGGCAAACTGGTTTTTCCGATCCAAAAGTAGGCCCTTCAATTCCGAAACGTCAGTAAAACTCTCGCCGGTAGCCAGAGTGCCCGACGTATCCACATTACTATAGCTTCTACCACCGTCGTCTTTATATTGAAAACGGTACGAGCCAATGGGATCAAAACTCTCGAGAGCAAATCCAATCGGATCAATTTTGCGATGACAATCCGCACACGTTTCAACCTTACGATGCTTCGCTAGTTCTTCGCGAATTGTAGTCGCTCCCCGAATATCGGGCTCGAGAGGCTCGACATCGGGCGGCGGCGGAGCGGGAGGCGTCCCCAGAATATTCTCCAGCACCCAAATACCCCGCATTACGGGTGAAGTCTCCACACCATTGGACGTAACGGTCAAAATGCTTGCTTGTCCCAGCACACCACCCCTAGGCGAGTTAGCAGGAAGCCTCACCCTACTGAAGGAGTCAGAGGAAACGCCTTCAATACCATACAAATCAGCGAGGTAGCCATTCACATAGGTAAAGTCGGAGTGGATGAAATTTTCGATGCTTCTATTGTTATGCAGGATATCCTCAAAAAACAAACGGGTCTCTTCTTTCATCAAGGGCTCCAGCTCTCGGTCGTGATATTGACTAAACTTTTTCGAATCTGGCGGCATCGATCCCAATTCATTCAAGCGCAGCCAACTGTCGGTAAAGTGATTCGAAAATGCTCTCGCCTTGGGATCCTGCAGCATCCGCAAAGCCTGAGCTACGATGGACTTTGAATCACCGAGACGATCGTGACTCGCAGCATTTAGCAGGACTTCATCGGGCATTGAACTCCAGAGGAAATAAGATAATCTCGACGCAATCGTGAAAGCCTTATTTTCATCCGGCTCGTCGAGCGGAGTTTCAACATAAAGAAAATTGGGTGAAGACAGCATTGCCTTGAAAACCGTTTTAACCGCGTTGACTGCGTCATCCCCTAATTCACGCCGCTTTTGATAAAAGTCCACATAGCGATCAATCTCCGACGGGATCGAAGGACGTCTAAACGCTTTGAAGGCAAAATCTTCGATGATTCGCTCGATGCCTGATTCGGAAATATTCTCAACGGAACCTTCATCGGGAACTTGGAGCCAATCCACCATTTCGTTTCCTGCTTCAGGCCCTTGGATCTCCATCCAATGGATTCGCATCCTCGGCCCTTGATACACTTCGGACAAGTAGATTTCCTGGTTCTCGGCAGGCCGGGTAGCCACGCCATCTCTCCAATTACTCGGGAGCACTTCCCGATGGTACACCGGCGCGATTTTACTGAGGACCCCTTTGAAGGGTCTAGGGCCATTAGCGTATCGGATCACGGGGACGAACCCTTCGTCCATCCAAACCCTTACTTCGTAGATTTTCGCCTCATGGTCCAATAGAGGAATTCTGGCAACGGTTCGATCCGAAGCATTGTAGCGTCGTCCTGGATACCCGATCTTCGGATCTGTCACGAGCACTTCCATCTTGATCGGCTCGCTTCTGTCAATCCCCAACAACTTAGAATCGTATGGGTGTTCGCGATTAATACCCTCTGACTTAATTCTTATCGTATAATAGCCATCAGCCGGAACGCCCTTTTCAAAACGATCGGCATAGACCCTTTCTGACTTGCGGTCTCCATGACCTACATCCACATAGCTTCCATCCACGTTTACCTCAAACCAGATTTGGGGTCGGAAATGATAGGTCCGATCGCATAAGTCGTCTGGAGTGAACACTTCATGAATCGGGGTCATGTCCTGTTTGGCAACGATTGCTTTCTCTATCGTTTGGGATGCGGCCTCTAGGTACTGTTCCAGCAAGTAGTCTGAGAGGATCAACTCTTCCCCCACATTGGCAAAGCCTTCGAATTTCTCGTCTGCTGGAAACGAGTCCGTGGGATCAAATGACTCGATATTCAAGCCGAACAGATCACGAATCGTGTAGCGATACTCGTAGCGGTTGAGTCTCCGTAAGAGCGGAGCTTTATTGCTGGCATGGCGCTCGTATGCTAGCTCCAATTCCCCAGTTATCCACGATACCATGGCGCGCAAATCCTTCAGCGATGGAGGGGCCTCTTCCTCTGGAGGCATTTCGCCAAGGTTAAGCATATCGAGAATCTCCTGCCAATCATAAGCGGTGTCATCTCTGTTAAAATCAGTCCCGAGCGAGTCAAATCGGCGATCCCCTTTTTGCTTCTCCTCTCCGTGGCACCGGATGCAGTGCTGCTTTAGAAATTCGTTCGGGTTGATATCAGTATCTATATTCTGGGCATACGTAATTAAACCTAATCCAGATGAGAAACTAAAAAAACATAAAAGCCTCTTCCAAGAATTGCTTACTAGGAAGCTTCGGAGAGTCCGCAATACGCTGATGGGACGTAGAGCAGGCCGATGAGGTTGATTAAAGCCAATCCACCCTGCCAGCGTTACATTGAACTTCCAATACCAGTACATTACAAATGGCCTTCTCTTAACTAAACCCATCCAGTGAACCGGTGCTTGTGCCGAACTGCTCAACTTCTAATCCGAAACGCTGCAACATGGAGACGTACAGGTTGCAGGCGGGTGTCTGTCGTCCTGTAGTCTTTGGATACTTTTTATGTTCTCCGTGATTAAAGCCACCACCGGCGAGTATGAGCGGTAGGTCTCGATTGGAATGAGAACTGGCATTTCCCATTCCACTGCCAAAAAGCACCATGGTCTTGTCCAACAGGGAAGCGTCGTTGGATATTTGCGTACGCTTCAAGCCTTCCAGAAAACTTGCGAAAGCAGTGGTGTGAAAGGTTTCGATGATCGACAGCTGAGCGAGCCGACTCTCATCGTGTCCGTGGTGCGTCAGAAAATGGTAACCTTGAGTCACACCTGGAAGACCGGATTCACCGCTCCATCCGTCTATCCCACAAGTGACGATCCGGGTGGAATCCGTCTGTAGGGCTAGCTTCATCAATTCATAGAAAACGGGAACTTCCCCATAGAAATCGTCCGGCAGGGGTCGAGGTAATTGGTAATCAGTTTTTGGCTTAGGCCTTCGGAGCCACGCTTCCGATTGGGTTAACCGTTTCTCAACTTCTCGAATTGACGTAAAATACTCATCGAGCTTTTCCACATCGTTCCGGCTGATTCTCTTTTTCAGAGCCACCGCATCCTCCCCTACAATATCTAGGATGCTGGCGTTCAGTTTATTGGAATCACTCAGCCGTTTGCGCTTAGATTCCGGAGTCTCCAAAAAAAGAGCGTCGAACATCGTTTCGAGGCGCGTAATCGGGGGGATTTCGACGTTATTGCGTGTCCATGAAAGACTTCCCCCGCCAATACCAATCGCCAGAGAGGGGTAGCGCGTGTCCGATCCCACAAACTCCGCGGCCTTCTGGTCGAGGGTGATGTTTCCTTCTGGCCTCCCTTTGCCATGTTTGGACAACACACCTGAAAGGAAGGTATGCACCGCTTCGTGTCCTCCTTTAACCCCCGGGTGATCGAGCTGGGAAAAAACGGTAAAGTCGTCTTTCAGCCCAGCTAAGGGCTGTAACAATTTTGAAAGCTGGTACTTGCGACCCGATTCCTTCGGGAAAAAATCGCCGGGATAGAGTCCATAATTCAAGCCGACACATAGCATGCGCATCGGCTCTCTAACCACCCCGTCTGCCGCCCTCAAATGATGCGGAAGCGAAATAGATTCCAGAAAAGGCAACGCGATTGCGGCTCCGGCCGCGCGAAGAAATATTCTTCTGTCAATGTTCCCAGTGTTTCTCTTCATACTTTTTCTGTTTCGTTGTCCAACTCAGCTCACTGGGACAGGTTCCCTTTTTTCTTCGCCCATGGAATCCTGCGATCATAGAAATCAGCGTATCCATCGTAGCGATTGAAAGGGACTGCGCCTTCTCTCCAATCATTGACTGCTGCGTCATACCGCTTTCTCATTTCTCGCAAGACTTCCGGTGGCTGATTCTTTTGCACTCGATTCAGGAGCTCAAGCCGATCTTCGCTCACTTTGTACAGTTCCTCTGTGGGGACAAACTCATCTGCCCCATAAGGCCAATAGATGTACTTCCAGTCCTTGGTAAGAACGGCTAAACTCTGTGCCACCAAAGGTCCCCAAGCGTTTATCAATTGCAGCGACTCGTGAATCTCCAATTGCGGATCGTTGTAAACCGCCATGAGGCTTCTCCCATCCATTGATTCGGGAATCTCCAATCCAGCCAATTCGAGTATTGTGGGGGCGAAATCAATGTTCCCGGTCAAGGCATCGGTACGGTAGCCTTTGCCGCTGTTCCCATTCCGCGGGTCATACATCAGCAGAGGGACTCGAGACGCTTCTTCGTAAGGAAGCACCTTGGACCCGTACCCGTGAGATCCGCAGAAAAAACCGTTGTCAGACGTGAAAATTACAACCGTATTTTCACTGACACCTGCTTCCTCGAGCGCTTCGCGTATCATCCCCACGGCGACATCTACACCGTAAATCTGCTGGTAGTAGATCTTCATTACTTCGTCATACCGATCGCTGTATCCCCATTCCTCAAAGCGAACGTATTGGCGTCCTTGCTTGCTTTGCAGCGCGAAGTGCTCAGAGAATTCCCGCCCGTAATTACCTGGTTTCGTAAATGTTTGGCCGGCATATACGCCGTCAAACTTCGGATCGGGGGTGGTTGGCCGGTGCGCCGCCTTAAAACTGATCGACAAGCAAAAGGGCTCCTCCGACTGGGAAGCCTCTTTTATAAAGTCACGACTGAAAGCCCCATATGAAAGCGTCGAATGTGGATACTCCTCTGCATACTTCGCCATGGATTTGTTTTTGGCAGTTTGGTAGTGAGTCTGACCCGGGCCGCCGCCCCACCTGTCAAATTCTCCTTCCGGCAGTCTCCCTCTCCCCTCTTTGCCATCGCCGATATTGAACCCGAATTTTCCGGCGAACGCGGTTTTATATCCGGCTTCCCGCAAAAGCATTGGATAGGCTTCAGCCCAAATTTCCTCTCGCATATCGCCATGCGAAAAATTTGTGCCATTCTTGTATTCGTATTTTCCGGTCATTATGTTCGCCCGGCTCGCCATGCAAATCGCCGTGGTGTCATAGTGATGGTCGAACACAATCCCATCGCTGGCCAATTTATCTAAATTCGGAGTTTTGACGTCAGGAGTCCCATAGCATCCCATAGAGTAGAGATTCTGGTCGTCGGTGAGGAGAAATACTATGTTGGGTCGATTGTCCTCTGCAAAGGTAAGGCAGCACCAAAAGAGCAGAGACAACGCCCCTAATCGTCTGCCGTTGCGGAACAATAATAGGGAAGAAGAAATATTTGAATGCATATTTGGAAGGAAAGTATACTCGAATGTAAGCTATTACCTTTCAAATACGCCGCAATGGACCTGATCAAAAGGATTAGTGCTCGAAATTACCAAATCTAGTGGGTCGGTGTCCAATCGGGAATTACAGGGGTGTTACTGGCGCCACGCCTAAACCGATCGATTTGGTTTTCCGATTTCAGTGACAGGAACGTCTCGATTTCCGCCGTCAATTTTGCTTTCGCCCCCGCAATCGCCTGAGCACGCTTTTTTACCGATTTCGGATCACGGTTTGAGATATCGAGTTTCTCATAGGGATCATTCCCGATTTCGTACAACTCGAGCGAGGATTCTTTTGCCTCAGAATCGGGAGCGGGCCGGCGGAAAACCAGCTTCCAATCCTCGGTGTTAGCCGCCAATTGTTCGATCCTGTCGTCATTCTGATCGAGATAGGTAAACCACGTCCGGTCTGTGAGTTTCGCTTTGCCTCTCAAGGCATCTAGCACATCGATTCCGTCGAGCGGCCTCGCAGGGGGATCGTTCACGCCAATCATTCTACGCAGGGTGGGGAGCACATCGATGTATCCCATATTTTCTCGTATCCGCTTTCCCCCAACGATTCCGCCATTCTTCCACATAGCGGCGGCGGCCACACGGATTCCGCCTTGATAAACCGTTAGCTTGGATCCCTTGAGCTCACCATTGCTGGCCACGTTTCGCACACCTCCATTGTCACTGAAAAAAAGGACAAACGTATCGTCGAGATCCCCTCGAGCTTCGGCCGCGGCCAAAATTTTGCCAATCGCCTGGTCCAGGGAATCCACCATCGCTGCATAAGTCTTCTGCCTCCCCGTCCTATGAGGATATTTTTCGAGATCTGCCTCCTTCGCTTGAAAGGGTGAGTGAGGCGCGTTGAAGGGGACGTACAATAAATAGGGTTCATTCTTTGGAGTCGATCTAATGAATTCAACCGCTCCCTCACCGATCAAATCGGTTGCATAGCCCTCCACCTTTACAGACTGGTCATTGTGATGCCAATCTAGCTCTCCATCTCTTTCATGCGTAAAATAGTCAATGGCGCCGTTGTAGTGCCCAATAAAGTCAGTGAACCCGCGCTCCAAAGGCAGCCATTTCTTTTGACGATGACCCAAGTGCCATTTTCCCATGATGCCCCGCCGTTTGTATCCCGCCTTAGCAAATACGTCAGCTAGCGTCTCCTCGGAAGTATCCAAGCCAAAGTCTCGCTGTGGGGGTATCACCGAACGCATGAGACCAAAACGAATGGGATACCGCCCCGTCATCAATCCTGCCCGAGTCGGGGTGCACATGGGACAGGCATAAAAGGCCTCAAGCTGTGCACCTTCACTCGCAAGCCGGTCGATATGGGGCGTTTGAATGTCGCTTCCATGAAAACCCACATCGCCGTAGCCTAGGTCATCCGCGAGGAGGATGACCACATTGGGCTGATCTTGAGCGGAAGACAGACCCAGAGATCCCAAGATTAGTACAGAAACGGTTAAAGTGAGAGACTTGAAATTCATCGAACGCTAATTGGGGAAATAGAAGTGTAGATAGAATCGGAATTTCAGTTCCACGGGAAGCTCATTGTCGGTTTTTCTGCGTACCTTTCGTTGAAAATCGTCAATCGACTTCCACAGCCAGGCTTCAGCTGGTAACGATTTCGATCATTTTTAGGGGTGCTTATTGTTAACTACAAGCGCCACGAAACGTTTCGTTTCATGCCAGGGCCGGATTGTTACAAAAACCGAGCACTCTCGCTAACCAAATTTGGCACGAACATTGCCATAAATCATCTCCTTAATGCATTCGCTATCAGGAACCTGTCAAAGCCTGCACTCGACACTTTCACAATTCGTCCTGCTGGCAATTGCCCCTAGAAGAACCGTTGACGACCGTCGCATAGCATCGGATATTTCACATCGACGTTTCCTCCCCATGCCCTCCTTCGCAGAAAAATCGACAACTCGGCGTACAAAACTCATCACAGTTGCCGCAACTGCCTTCTTTGCGGTTTGGAATATCTCCTTCGCTGATTCCACGCCCAACATCATCCTAATTTTCGCCGACGATATTGGCATTGAGACGATCGGAGCCTACGGAGGCGAGTATTCAACCCCGCACATCGACTCACTCGCCGAAAACGGCATCCGTTTCGATTATGGCTATGCGACTCCCGTCTGTACCACCTCACGGACACGGCTGCTCACGGGCACCTATAATTTCAAACACTATGAAGCTTTCGGCCACCTGAATCCGGACTATTACACGCTACCGTTGCACATCAAAACGGCCGGATACAAGACAGTCGTCGTAGGAAAATGGCAACTCGCTGGTAATATGGAGATTGGCGGTGTCGGGTCATATCCGAGTGATATTGGCTACGACGAGCACCTAGTATGGCAGCTGGAACGATCCCTCAAAGGAAGCCGCTTTTGGCAGCCAACACTCTCCGAGGACGGCATCGCCAAAACCTACTGTAAAGACGACTTCGGCCCGACTCTCCTCAATGACTACGTACTTGATTTCATAGACAAGTATCACAACCAGCCCTTTTTTATTCACTACAATCCCGTTCTCGCCCACGATCCATGGACCACGACGCCGGACTCACTGGATGCGAAAACGCCTAAAGAGAAATTCCACGGGATGATGTCATATTTGGACAAGATGGTGGGTCGAGTCATCCGAAAGCTCGAAGAATACAACTTGTCCGAAAACACGCTCATCTGGTTCATCGGCGACAATGGCACTCACCCGCAAATCACTTCCAATCGTCACGGAATTCCCATTACAGGAGGAAAATGGTACTCGAAAGACGCGGGGACCCATGTGCCTTTCATTCTCCAATGGAAAAAGAAGCTTCCCAAAGGGGTCGTCCGAGACGACTTGGTAGAGGTTTTGGATGTATTCCCTACCCTTGCTTCGGCAATTGGCGCGAACTCGCCCGTACCCCTTGATGGGGTCGATCTCCTCAAAATTTCCAAGAAGAAAAAAAAGAAGACTCCTCGCGACTCAATTTTCATGCACTACGATCCGCAATGGGGAAGTGACTACTTCGGCACAGCAATGCCCGCGGCGAAGTTCATTTTCGATAAGCGTTGGAAACTATATTCCGACGGAAGTCTCTATCGCATCGACAGGGACCCGCTCGAGACCAACCCGATTTCAGTCAGCGACCTTAAACGAAAAGAACATCGCGAGTACCGAAAACTTAAGAAGCAATTCGACTCCATGATAAGCGGCCCATTAAAACTGCCCTACTTGAACAGGCCACTCAAAGGAAGCATTCCTCCGCCTTCTCCTGACTGCCTCTAGTCGGGCTCTTCGCCGCCGCCATGTCCAGTCTTGACAGCTCCATGCATTCGATCTGTACCGCAGTGTCCAACGATTTTGTGGGACGATTCAAAAAAGACTGGAGCGATCAAAACCAATTAAGCTTTACCCACACTCTCGTTGCCTGTCTCGGCGTATTGAGCACAGGAGCCGCCCTTATTATGTCTCTCATCGATACCGGGTATATTTTCGATTTCCTTATCGGCCTGATGGGTCTGATTGGTAGTCCATTGGCTGGACTCTTTCTAATGGGTCTATTAGTAAAACACGCCGCGGCAATGCACGCATGGATCGGGGTGAGCTGTAGTCTCGTCTCTCTGGTCTACGCCAAATATTTTAGTGATCTGAATGGTCTTCTCTTCGGGCTAGTAGGGATTGGTGTTTGCTTCGGCGTAGGCCTGATTGCATCGTTCCCAATACCGAAAGGCTCCGAGTCTGCCGTATCGGCTTGATCTAGTTGCGCGCCAATCCCGAATGGTCTTCGTCTTACCTTCATGAAAGCAATATTCATTTTTCATTTTTCACTCTTCATTCTTCATTTTGGAGCTCTCGGAGCTCCAAACATCCTCTTCATCGCCATCGATGACATGAATGACTGGACAACCCTCTTCGACAAATCCAACCCCATTCAGACTCCCAATATCGAACGACTTGCCGCCCGTGGTATGTTTTTCTCAAAGGCCTATTGCAACTCTCCTGCTTGCAATCCTTCTCGGGCCTCCGTCCTCAGCGGGGTACGTCCTTCCACGAGCGGTGTGTATGGAAATAATAGCGACTGGAAGCGAGCCTTGTCCGATGTGACCATTCTACCGCAGCACTTCAAGAACCACGGATACCAGACCTATGCTAGCGGAAAAATCTTCCACCATCATGGCACTGAATACCACAAGTATGAGGCATTCGACGACTTTGTAGAATTTCCTGCTCGGCAACCCGACATGCCAATGCCTCGGAATGGAAATCTAAACGGGATCAGGAGCTGGACCGCACCAGACGGGAAGAAAGGCCCTGTCAGTCGCAATTTCGACTGGGGGGTGTATCCGCGAAATCCAGATGATCACATTGACAATCGCACAGTGGATTGGGCTATCGAAAAAATAGACGCTAACAAATCCCCCTTTTTTATCGCTACCGGAATTTTCCGGCCCCACATGCCCTTCTATGCACCGCAAGAATGGTTCGACCAATACCCCCTAGGGCGATTGACGCAACCCGAAATCAAAGAGGACGACCTTGAAGACTTGCCAGATGAAGCCAAGGCTCTTCTGCATCCACCCGGACGAAAATTCATAAGCACCTTTGAAGCGGAAAAGCTTCGAGATGCCTACATCTTCGACAAAGCGATCCAAGGCTACCAGGCATCGGCTAGTTTTGCCGACTATCAAGTGGGTCGCCTGTTGGATGCTTTGGACAAAAGCGGTAAAGCTGACAACACCATCATTGTTCTCTGGTCCGACCACGGATATCATCTCGGCGAGAAGGATCACTGGGAAAAGTTTGTGCTCTACGAAAAGGCCACTCACATCCCTTATATTATCATCGCCCCTGGCTACAAGGAAGGCCAGATCTGCCACCGTCCTGTCACGCTTGTAGATTTGTACCCTACACTCACTGAACTTTGCGGACTCCCCGCTCCGGAGCACCTTGAAGGCAAGAGTCTGGTTCCCCTTCTCAAAAAGCCAAAGTCGAAGTGGGATCCCGCCTTAATTACCTACCAACAGGGAAACCACGCTGTTCGTTCCGATCGGTACCGATACATCAAATACAAAAACGGTGACGAGGAACTCTACGATCTAGAGGAGGATCCTAACGAATGGACAAACATCGCCTTTCGTAAAGGCACCGCGAAAATCATGAAACAACACGCCGCTTGGCTACCGACCGAAGACACGGAACCCATCGGACCCGCCAGGTAGAACAAAGACCCCCGCGTACCCTACCTTGGCCACTTGCCAAAGGAAAAATACAGGCGGGCTGATCGGTGGAATACTTCTTACGAAAATCTAAGAGGCACCCCGAAAACCAGCATTCCGTATTCTAATTTAGTGGGCACTCTCCTACAGACTCTTCAAATAGGCCACCATGTTAGAGACATTTTCCGCACTAATATCAAGACTGGCCGCGGAGGGCATGAAGGAATAGTGTAAATTTTCGCGGCTTGCAATTTTGTCTTGGTCAATCGCCACATCTGCACCGCCAAACACTCTCAATACCAGAGGGTTACCTTCGGAAATAACAAAACCCTGAATGGTCTTATTATCCTTGGTCTTCACTTCCAAACCTTCGAATCCATGCGAAATATCTGCGGAAGGACTAATGATCGCCTGGATCAGGGTCTCGCTCGGATTGCCTTGGGAAAACGCCGTTAAATCAGGGCCGAAATTGACTCCTTGATCTCCGAATTTGTGGCACATGAAGCACTTTGACAGCGCCCTTTTACCACGACTCGCATCTGGAGCATAAGAAAGGACTTCTTCCAGTGTCGTCTCCGCCTTGGCATTGGGAAAGGCGGGGACAATCGAATCGACTAAAGTGGCACTTTGCCCTCCAATTTCCGCCATCAAGTTATACTGGCGCCAGTATGACTTGTCCCGGTTCTCCACAAACCAGCGGGCTCGTGTCGTCACCTCGGCACCCTCGGCCTTTTTCGCGATGTCAACCATCGCTCGGGCCCCTTTCTCGGATTCCACATAGGCAATCGCTGTCAGCATATCGACACGGGATTGAGTGTCCTTGGAAGTGTCCATTGCGTAGGCCTTCATATCACCCACCGCAGACTCGGGATGCAGTCTCCAAGCGATATTAGCAAAAGCCTTTGACCAGTTAGCCGGATCATTCCCGCGCTTGCTTTTCAAATACGCGTAAGCCTTCGCCTCTTCAAGGGCCACCGACGTTCCGACCGCTTCCAAGTACCAGCGGTCTATTCCGTCATAACCGTCTACGATATCCAGAAGGGTTTCCTTCATTTCCCCAAAAGGAACATCTCGGAGAGCTAGGGCCACTTCGCGCCGTACTGCCGCGGAGGAATCCTTAGCCAACGCCTTGGCATGGCTCATAAAGTTGCTCCCGGTAGCTCTCAACGCGCGGAAGGCAGCAATTCTCATTTGAGAATCGTCAGCTTCGAGCCTCTTTTCCACGAACTCAACTCCCTTCGGCCCTAAATGCGGCAGGAGGAAAACGGCGCGAGCCTGAACGTATTTGTTGTCATCGTTAAGAAGCTTGGCCACTGCTGAAACCGTCGCTGCTCCTTTGTCCTTGAGCCCATAAAATGCAGCTCCTCTCACATTGTGCGATGGGTTTTTAAACGCTTCTACTAGTCCCTTCGTGGTCGAGAAGTCGATTTTGGGAGTACTCAGTTTCTTCCCTTTAGGCGCGATCCGATAAATAGATCCCACTCCAGACTCGTCATACGCCCCATGACCTCCGACGCGCGTATCGTACCAATCTGAAACATACAATGCCCCATCCGTTCCGACAGCGATATCGGAAGGCCTGAATTGGAAACGAGCTTCCTTGTTGCGAGCTTGCGATTGAGAAAAATCCGCTCCGTAAAATTTGCCAGTTGGATTCGACCCGAAAAACTCAAAACGCTCCAACTCGAATCCTGCCTGCTTCGCTTGTGGCTTGTATCCAAAAACTACATTACGAGTTGGCTCGCAAGTTAACAACATCCCGTTATACTCAGTGCCAAGGGCATCTCCCTCATAGTAGGTGATACCGGTTGGGGCACCTCCACCATAGACATCGCCGGCAGGGATCGTTCCGGGGTCACCCTGACGCCACTCTGCTTCGGCCGTCAATTGGTCCGGACGTTGTTCGGAACGCCAGGTCCGCAAACCGTCGTAGGACGAAAATCCCAGGTTTCCATATTCCATCAACCAGGTTGTTCGCGCCGCGGGTGGGTCATCGTTGTCATTATTGAAGACGTCGCCGAATGAAGTAATGGTCTGCTCGTAGGAATTCCGGAAATTGTGTCCAATAACGGCGAGCCCTGTGCCGTCCGGATTCATCCGCATCGCAACGCCACCGACATACTGATGACCGTCGCTGCTTGGTTTCGCACGATCGGTGCGGTTTAGATAGGAACTCCCCGTGAATAAGCGCAAGTCAGCACTTTCAACGTCCGCATTACCTGCATTGCCGGTATTGAAATAGTATTGCCCATTGGGCCCCACCGTCACGGAGTGTAAACTATGGTCGTGGTCTAACCCCTCGAATCCGGTCAGGAGAATCTCTTTAATATCCCCATAGTCGAACCGGTCATTTCGGTTTACATCAGTAATGGCAATCAAGCTAGGCGGCTGGGAAATGATTACTTTGTTGTCAATTACGGCAACTCCGAGAGGAGCCACCAAGCTCGAATCTTGCCAAAATACCTTGGAGCTATCCGCTTTGCCGTCTCCATCCGTATCCTCAAGGATCATTATCCGGTCGCCGACCGAGTGAGTCCGACTCGTCTTGTTGCGAAACTTCCGATAGTTCACCCCTTCCGCTACCCAAAGGCGACCTTTATGATCCACATCGATATTCGTGGGATTGTAGAAAAGGGGCGAGCTAGCCCACAGCGTGACCTCAAGGTCTTCCGGCAAATCGAAAGCGTCCACCGGGACACTTTCAGCCGCATGAGCAGCGATTACCCAAAATGAGGCGATGGCAGCCGTTAATCCAGCTCGTATCAGATGGGATCTCATATTCACGAGCGCGTTTAAGCAAAGATTCTTCATAGTCTGAACTCCTAGGATAGCGAGCCGGCCTAACGAGGGCGGCCTTATTCAGCTATTAATTATTTCAAACTGCTAGTGATTGGACAGAAAATTTTACACGTAGCCGGTCTCTAACAAAATGTCTAACCGCGTTAATGAGCCATTCCGCAGGAAGTAACTAGGACTGAGCCTATCTAATCTTTTATCGTAAATGGCTGCACCCTTTGGCAAAGCTGTAAACTCATCCCGAAGGGATCTCTCAGCATGATAAGCCGACTCCCTTCCTGTGGGTTCACTTCAACGACAAAAGACGCACCGGCTTCAATCAGTCGATTCATCTCCGACTCGGCATCCTCAACCGCAAAGGCCAAATGATACTCGATCGGATCCATCGACTTGTAGTCCGGCACTTTTGCGGCAAGGTTGCAATAAAGCTCAACCACTACGCGGCCCGTCTTGTCCGCCAGGAATCGCATGTAAGGAGGTCCATCGATAGAGAGGGCGATGCTCATTTCACAATGGGCGACATACCAGTCCGCTACCGCGACTGGTTCTTCAACATTTATTGCGTAATGCTCGAATTTCATGGCTAGCTAGACATTGCCCATCAACTGCCCGAAATGTCACGAATTTTCCCTACTAGAGAGTTGATAGCGACATGATTCAAACGCATTGCAGCCCCTCTTGTATGGGATTAGCAGGCCAGCCGCTTCTCTATTCGTGCTCGTCGCCGTCCAACTTTGGTGCGTGTTTCAGACTGCTTAGATAGGCGACCAGATCTCGCACTTCGCCGTGGCTGAGGAGAAGTCCCATGGGAGGCATTCCGGATATGGGAGGTTGCTTCGAAGCGATGTCGGAATAGCTGACCTTTTCTATCTTTCCATCGGGAAGTTTCAAGCTCACTCCATCCTCGTTGTCATCCATTAAGAGCCCGCTCGCCACTTCACCATTCTTGCGAGTCAGGACCATCGTTCCAAAACCAGGGGCCACAACGGCTCCAGGATCGACGATCGCTTCCAATAGGTATTCCCGGTCGTGGTTGCGCCCAATCGTTGTCAAATCAGGACCGACTTCCGCTCCATAGTCGTTCACTTTATGGCACCTCACACACTGGGCTGCGCCATGGTTCATGAAGACGTCCTCTCCACGATCAACGTCCCCTCCTTGAAGGCTAACGGCATATTTGACTATGGGCTCAGCCGACGCGATCGATTGATCGTAATTCGTAACCAGTTTCTTGATATCCAAATCCGGCCGATTTCGAGCCGCTTCAATAATGTCCAATTTCGTCTTCGAATTTCCCTTACCCTCAATTAGCGCCTGAAGCTGTGTTTGCAGGTAGTTGCCTGACACCGAATCTGACTGGGCTCCAAGCATCGCAATCGCATTTTGACGCGTGACGATTGCTCCTGACTTCGAAAACCTAATAGCCTCTTGAACTCCTTTCGCAGGATTCGCAACGAGCAGGGCTCGCAACGCACTCGAACGCAAACTCGCTTGCCTATCTTTCAAATTCGCAAGGGCCAACCGTTCTAATGCCTGATCCTTGCGTTCCGTCAAAGCGTCCAGGGCAGAGACTCGAACCTCTGCCGAGTTCTTCTCATTCTCGAGTTGGGCCAAAAGTAGTTCTCGATCCGCCTCGTATCCATAAAGCAATGCGAGACGCGTAGACTGAATCAACACGTCGCTTTCCGCAGTCTCCAAAATAGTCGCAATCTCGGATTTCACAACGTCATCGATCGCATCTCGGACGGCGGGATTATCCCGGGGCAAACCCGTCGTCGTATCAATTGGGTTTTGGTCGCTCCAACCTTCTATCGCCGCCAGTGCCTCGCGACGAAGACGTGCAGGTAATTCTGCGTTAGCCGCGTATTTCAAGAGCGCTCGGGCATTCTCCTTTTTTGCCTGGTAGTAGTTCGCATTAATAATGCGATGGTGCATAAACGCGTCTACATCGGTCTCCGGCATTTCGCCAACACCACCCGGAAGAAAATCTCCGATCATACCTGCCAATTCTCCCTCTACCGACAAGAGAGGGAGATCGTTTATCGCGCGGATAGCCTCGTAAGCTAGCGACTTTTCCGGATCTTGGAGAAACTCCGCGATCTGTGGGTCTCGAAGCTTTCGCAAGGCGAGCAACGCCCCCATTCGCACATATTCCGAATCATCTTCAATTCCGCGCTCCCAGTTCGATTTTTCGATTCCCACTAATCCCATAATGGCTCCGTGACGCAGCCATAGGTCCTTGTCTTGGTTGCGGTCAATGGCTGAATACAATTCGGAGACAGCCGGAGCATAGCCGATTCGGCCCAGGCCAATTCCCGCGTACATCGCCACTCGAGGATGCTCGTCGCGAAGGGCTTTCACAAGGAGGTCAGCTGATTTTACCACACGAAGGTCTCCCAAAACACGAGCGGACTGAATGCGCACTTGGTCGTTCGAGTCGGAAAGCAAATCAAGGAGTGGCTCCAAAATGGACAGTCCTTCATCCGCAGCCATCTGACCTAATCCCCAAACGCCATGAATACGGACCAGCGTGGGCAGCTCCGCGCGTGTCGCGGCACGCGTGAACGCCTCGATTCCCAGCCTACCACGTTTCGCTAGTTCGAACTGACTCTTTTGACGAATTTGCAAATGGTCTCGACCCAGCATCTCAGCCAATTCCTGTACTTCGTACTGCGCAAAGTCAGATAGCAATATTGCCTCATTCTCAGTGACTTCCGGCTTGTCGATTTGACCGGGGACGTCCATCGCATAAATATTCCCTACGTCCTGATTCAGCCAACCTCCATAGTTGTAATCCGAAATATACAGTTTGCCATCCGGTCCAAAATCGATGTCGACACAGTTCGAACCTCGGAAAAACGTCTCGTTGTTGATCATCTTATAGGACGCGCCGTCTTCCTCTACATTGAACATGGAAATGTAGGACTGGCTCAGAGAACCTTTGTAGACGATGACAAAAAACTTGTCGTCGTACTTTTCGCCCATGCTGCTTGATGGGTTAAAAACCAGTCCCGACGGCCCCCCTATCAGCTGCCCTATACCGGGAAGGATGAATGCTGGCTGCTTGTCATTGCGAACTTCCCAAACGTGCTCAGTTATCCAACTGAGCGGCAATTTCGCATCACCGGTATATTTCGAGGATCTGAGCTCTAGGTCCTTGGTAAACGACATGATCGACTGGTGCCCTGCGTGCCAGCCCGAGTCGCCACCCTCCACCAGATAATTGATACGCTCCAAGTCTACACCGTCCGCATCGTTGTCCGCCGTAAAAAGATTCCCATAGTCGTCCCAGGCAAGCTCCTGTGGGTTTCTCAATCCGTCATAGAAGAGTTCTACATTCGACCCGTCCGGATCGCAGCGAAAGACAGCCCCTTTATTGGGACCAAAAAAATGCTCGCCTTCCTTAGTATTCACATTGTACCCACGGTCCCCAATTGACCAATACAGCTTACCATCTGGCCCCCAGGTCAGGCCATGCATGTCATGGCCTGAAAAGCTCATGCGGATTCCGAATCCGTCCTGCAAAGACGTTCTCTTGTCTGACACGCCATCCCCGTCCAAATCCTCCAGCATCCAGAGATGGGGAACATTCGTGTAGTAGATTTTACCGTCGCGCTCAATCAATCCAATGCCAGGACCATCCAATGGGTCATTGAATCCTCCCGCGAATATCTTCGAGCTATCAGCCCTTCCGTCCCCGTCGGTATCCTCCAGCAAACTGATCTGGTCCGCCTTGCTCGAATAGTATTCCATGGGGAACTGAGCCGCGTGGTTCTGGAACATCTTCAATCGATCCGCATTGCTCTCAATTTGAATATCCTCAACCAGCATCATGCGACGCTCGCGAATATCGTCGACCCCAGTCCGCCAGCGATTAATCTCAGCCACGTAAAGGCGGCCTTGAGAGTCGAACGTGATCGCAGACGGATTCTGTGTCTGAGATTCGTCCGCCCACAATTTTATGACTACATCGTCCGGTTTTTCGAAATTCCGCATGCGAATTTCCGCTTTCTCGTCGTAAAACTCACGGATAGCCGGATCGGACTCCGCCCCGAATACTGCGGGGATGAGCGATAGTGTAAGGAGCAATCTCTTCATAAAAATCTAGGAACCTTGGTTTCCCTTTAAAAGGACGGATCTTTTCGGCAAGTCAGTCAGGAATTTCAACCCAATTGCGCTAACAAAATGAAGGATATCAGCAGTGAGAGATCCCGATTGATCCGAATTCCGAACGGGAAACGACTCCCAAAGGGTTCGTCAGATGGAGAACCATTCCCAGTTTAAGCTATCGTTTCACTACCCTTACGCAGGTACAGATGGGAACGTTTTCGACGATTTCCTGTCTCGAAAGCTCTCCCGATTCCGCATCGACTTCGAAATACACAATATTGCTGGAGTCTCGATTAGCGACAACTAGGAGCCTTCCGTCTTCGTCCAAAACGAAATTTCGGGGATGCTCGCCTCCTGAGGAAACCCGCTGTATTAAGGATAAAGAACCGTCCCCCTCATCAATCGAATAAACCACAATGCTATCATGTCCTCGATTGGAGCCATAGAGGAAGCGATTGGAAGGATGGACCAGGATCTCGGCCGTTGTGCTCTCCTCAGAAAAACCATCCGGCAGCGTATCAACTGAGCTTTTGAGAGTCATTTCCCCTACAGCCTCATCCCACTCATATTGAGTCACCGTACCGTTGAGCTCATTTATGGCATAGATCCACCGCCCATTTCCATGGAATGCCAGATGCCTTGGCCCCGCCCCTGGAGCAGTCTCAACGTAGGGGGTCGCTGCCGGTGCGAGCGCTCCGTTTTCGCTGTTAAAGCGGTATACGTAAATCCGATCCATTCCCAAGTCGCAAACCAAGACGAAACGATTGGATGGATCGCTGTAAATCGAGTGGGCGTGCGGGGCATCCTGTCGGTCGGGATTCACTTCCGTTCCACTCCCTTCCAAAACCAGAGAGAAAGCTTTTTCACTAATCACCCCACTGTCAATTACAGGGAACACAGTTATCACGGCATCATTGTAGCTAGCACCGAGTAGCCATTTTTCTGAGCGATCTAGATTGATGTGGCAAAGCCCTTCTCCAGCGGCTTCTTGCTCATTAATAAACTCCAATCCCACCTTTCGCTTATTGATCCGAAAGGAACGAACCAACCCGCTTTCCCCATCACCTAAAGCAATCGAATAAAGCACCGTTTCATTACGGTTTAATCGCTGAAATCCAGCCTTCTTTTGATGGCATTCTAATCCCGCCGCAGAAAGTTCCAAAGGAGCATGTGAGAGCGTTTGTGAATAAATCCCGTCGTCGCTGCCCGTTCCGCTAGTGCCGTAATAGGCGATGTACTTTTGGTTTCCTGTATTCATTTTTGCCAAGCCATAGTTGTCCCATCGCAAAACGCAAGGTGCTACTGAAAGGTTCCGGCATAGGATCAAACGCCGGCAGAGTGCTCGACAGAACGTGTGTTTGAGGGCATTCGAATTGATTAGACTCCCCAGTCCATTCTGCTGTGTTTCTTAAAATGAAAAGAACTGTTTTTCTAATCGCTATTACTTTTCTACCTTCCCTATTCCATACGGCTTCCCTGCCCGATCCACTCGCCCTCAAAACGATTCAATCTGGCGAATTTGAGATAAAAGTCCAACGGCTCCCGCAAAACCCCATCATTTCCTACGAGTCCTCCATCACATTGGGGACCAAAATAAACGGCCCCTCCCTCATCAAAGTTCCCGACTGGATCGAAAACCCCCTTGGGAAATACAACCTCTATTTCGCTCACCACGACAGTAAATTCATTCGGCTTGCCTACGCAAACAGTATCCAAGGGCCTTAGACTGTACACGAGCCTGGTACGCTTCGTGTGGAGAATTCACCCGCCTTCATAGGACACATTGCTTCACCCGACATTCATATCGATCACGAATCTCAAGAAATCCGCATGTATTTTCACGGATCGCGCCAGAACCAAAACCAGAAAACAGCCATCGCCGTTTCCAAAAACGGTCTGGAATTCAAGGCACCTAACTTCGTGATTGGCTCCGCCTACTTTCGAGTATTTGAGCATTCTGGACACCACTACGCGATCGATGCCCATGGGTATCTCAATCGTTCTCGCCATTACGATCGAGATTGGGTAATTTCCGAAAAGCAGCTCATCACTCCCATCACAGTCAACGACCAATATGGGAATCGCGACGATGTCCGCATACGCCACTCCGCAACCTGGGTAATGGACGACACCCTCTTTCGTTTCTATACTCGCAAGGCCGACGCGCCGGAGCGGATTCTCATGAGCACCGTTTCACTTCAAGGCGACTGGCACGAGTGGAGTGCCAGCAGTCCAGTAGAGATACTTCGGCCTGAAGCTGAATACGAAGGTATCCAATTTCCCATTAAGCCTTCAAAAAGGGGGGCAGAATCAAAGTGCAGCAATTGCGAGACCCCGCGATCTTCCACGATGACGATGAGCAATCGTACCTAATCTACACCATAGCCGGCGAAATGGGCCTAGCCACCGCCGAAATCTCCATTTCTCGGATTTCCCTGTAGAATGGAATGGCACGGTATTGTGGGAAACAGATAATCTCCGATCACCCACAAATTATTAATACAATAATAGGCCCTCGGCCCGACGAAAGCCCTATTGTTGGTGAGCTTTTCCGAGGTAAGA
Organism: Candidatus Pelagisphaera phototrophica; assembly: GCF_014529625.1. Classification (GTDB taxonomy): domain Bacteria; phylum Verrucomicrobiota; class Verrucomicrobiia; order Opitutales; family Opitutaceae; genus Pelagisphaera; species Pelagisphaera phototrophica. The sequence goes on along the minus strand of NZ_CP076039.1, from coordinate 2,005,735 downwards.
TCACCCAGTGCCCAATTCACGTCAAAGCCCCAACATACGGGGAAGCCAGAGAGTTAGAGCCGGCCAATAGGTGATCAGCATAAGGCCAAAAAACATCGCGATGAATATGGGTAAAAGAGGTCGAATCACTTTCGCCAAAGTCGTCCCCCCCACGCCACATCCAATAAAGAGGCAGGTTCCCACCGGTGGGGTACACAAACCAATACAAAGATTGGCAATCATAAGCACACCAAAGTGCACCGGATCCATTCCTGAACTCATTACTACGGGAAGAAAGATAGGAGTGAAGATGAGCACCGCTGGAGTCATATCCATAAAGGTCCCCACTATCAAAAGGAGAATGTTAATAATCAGCAGTGTGACCAGTGGGTTGTCGGATATCCCCAACAAGGCAGCGCTTACTGCCTGTGGCACCTGTTCAAACGAGAGTGCCCAACTCATCGCCTGGCTCGCCCCGATTAGAAACATGACCACCGAAGTCGTCTTGACGCTTTTAAGCAAAATCCGGTGGAGATCGCCGACCTTGATTTCCCGATACACCACAATCCCCAGAAAAAGAGCGTAGGCCACCGCTACCGCGGATGCCTCGGTAGCGGAGAACACTCCTCCTAAAATCCCACCCAGTACAATCACAATCAGCAGCATGCTCGGCAACGCCCCAATCAAAGCCGCCCACAAGCTAGGCCGTTCGCTGGCATCTAAACTCTCGACCGCCGTGCGAGACGGGTTTGAAAGCCAAGCCGCAAACATTATAAGTGATCCGATCACAATTCCGGGTATTACCCCTCCAACAAAAAGAGCGGCCACTGAAACATTGCTAGCCACCACGGCATAAACTATCATTATGTTGCTCGGAGGGATCAGCAATCCCGTCGTAGCCGAAGTTGTGGTAAGAGCCACACTAAACTCCCGGCCATAACCCTTGCGAGTCATCTCTGGGATCATAAATCCCCCTATCGAAGAAACCGCAGCGGATGCCGAACCCGAAACGGCACCAAACATCATACAAGTAATCGTATTCACATAACACAGCCCACCTCGAAAGCCGCCCACTAAAAAGTTGGCGAAGTCAATAAGCCGTCTCGCCATGCCGCCCTCTCCCATCAGCACGCCAGACAAGACAAAGAAGGGGATCGCCAGAAGCGGAAAGCTCGCGATTCCCGTAGACATACGCTGGGCGACAACATATCCCGTGGGCACATCGCCTATGGCGTAGATAGTCAATACAGTCGCTCCTCCAATACATACGGCAATCGGGACATCGAGCAGCAAGAGAACAATAAAGCCCGTCAGTAGTATGAGTGCTTCTGTATCCATCCTAATCTGACTCTTTTTCTGCGGATTGAGGGGAAGTCTTTAGGTCGAAGTCAACCGAAAGGTACGCCATAAGGTGTTCAAAGGCAAAAAGGCAAAAGACGACGCCACTAATCGGCACGACCGAATAGACATAACCCATCGGAAGATTCAGCGCCGGAAGGACCTGTCCTGAGGCGAAGGTTTTAATCACCAAATTCCATCCTCCATGAACCAAAGCGAAAGCGGAAAAGGCGAATACAATTACTTCCACAAATATGGCCGAGAGCCGCCTGGCCGAAGGCTCGAGCTTCCCGACAAAGTAATCTACCCCCAGATGGCCTTTCTCCCGAAAGGTCAACGCCGCGCCCATGAGCGAAATCCAGACGAGAAGATAAACTGCCAGCTCTTCGGTCCAACGCGTTTGCTCTCCCAAAACGTACCGAGAAAACACACCCCAAAGAACATCGACCACAAGTACGGCCATTCCCACCACAAGCAGCACCTCCAACCCTTTAACGAGCCTAAGAACGCAGCGAGTGAAAATCGATTGAACGTGTGACATTATCGGACTTCCCTGATCCGCTCGACTAGAGATCCAATCGGAGTCCCTTCAAAACGCTGGTACATGGGAGCCATCTTCTTAAGGAAAGGCTCCTTGTTCGGCCGATAAACGGTCACGCCGTTCTTTTGCAGTCGCTCCAGCGAATTTTGCGTCTCAACTCGCCATAACTCCCTCTGGAACACGACTGATTCATCCGCCGCCTCTTGAACCCAAGCTTTCTCGTGAGGAGCGAGTAACTCCCAAATCGACTGGCTAAATAAAACGATGTCGGGTATGCGTGTGTGCTCATCGAGCGAGTAGTGCTTTGCCACTTCGTAGTGTCGGCTCGTTTCGAAACTCGGGGCATTGTTCTCCGCCCCATCTACCATGCCCTGCTGCAGCGCCGTGTACAGTTCCCCGAAAGGAATTGGTGTGGGAGAGCCCCCCATTTGGGAAATCATATCCATCGACATTTTACTCCGCATCACACGGATTTTGTGGGAATCCAAATCGTTAGGCGTCAAAATCGGCTTGTCGATTGTATAGAAGCTTCGACTACCGGATTCGTAGAACATCAATCCGTGCAGCCCACTGGGTTTTCCCAAGGTCAAAAGCTCTTTGCCGATGGGTCCGTTTAGAACCCTCCAGAAATGGTCTTCGTCCCTAAATAAATAAGGCAAACCGAATACGCCCATTTCGGGCGTGAACGCCTCCATCGGCGCCACAGAGGCTTTGACCATGGCGAGCACACCTCGCTGCACCTGCTCGATGGTCTCCGTTTCCGTGCCCAACTGCCCGTTAGGAAATATCTCAATGACCACCAGCCCTCCCGATTTCTCTGCCAACCGGTCACGCATAAATTCCATCGCCAGATGAACCGGGTGAGATTGGTCCAAGGTGTGGGACAACTTGAGTACTTTCGTTTGTGAATCTGATCCAGATTCGCTACCGCTATTGGAAAGCAAAGAAAAAGCGAGAACTGTCAACAACACCCCCACGATCAATCCGAGGCTGAAATAGGAGGTAGTTATTCGACTCATAGGGAAACACTCGAGAGAACACGCACAGAAACATCATTGTCAAGGGGATAGCTGTGGAAGCAGAAGCCAAAGACTTTTATGAAAAAGAAGGCTCCATCTCGTGGATTTTCTACAATTGTTCGGATCATGAAATTCGCGGTTCTTGAGGAATATGAGGTCGCGATGGAGGACGATTCATCAACCGCTATCCCGATGTCGCCAGGGAGAGCACGACTAATATGGACCTTGCGGTAAAACCAATGTGGGCACTCAACTTAAAAGGCTGTATCCAAGAATTAGGACATGCTCTCGGCCACTCGCATCTAAGCCCCAAACCGTTAACTCAATTGGGGAACACACTCATGGGCCTGATAAACCGAGCCTTTAAAGCCTAAGCAAAACTCGATTATGAAGAGCCTCAAGTTTACCTGAGCGAAGCCAGTGCCGGCATGTTAGTATATCATCCTATTTTCCAAAAAAACCGCTAACAAGTCTTCTAGTTCTCGATTCAAGAGCAGCATCAATGTGAGCGAAATTTCAGACCGTTACATTCAACTAGCTGGATCCGTTACATCGTCCAACAAAATTCATTCGGTGGTTCTTTTTGATTCGGATAAAGCATTCGGCAATTACTGGTCCCGGTCTTACCGAGCACCAGTCGACCTAGCAGGATCGTTCGCACTTAAAGTCGATGAGCCTTTCGCCGCCGCGAGCGGAAATCTCTCCCTATTCTTTTGCACTGAGAATGGGCGTAACACCTGAACGGGAAGCAAGGAGGTGCTCACTCGGGACCCCATTAGTTTCTCCTTTTGCGGAATCCCGGAAAGCCGAGTATTCACGAGAAATTAAGTCGCCAAAGAAAAGGGACGGTCCGTTAACCGTCGCTTTTAAAACTATACTGAGTAGAGATTAAACTCTTCTGCGGATTTCGCCACCGTCACCAGGAACGGGAACCACATTCTCTTCCGGGAGCACGACCGTTCCTTTCTCGAAGTCCTCTGCTTGCACGGTTGCTTTGAGATCGTAGAACTCCGACTCAGTATTCTCAATCAGATCCCGGAATCGTACGTACTTGCCCGTGTAGGCCGCGTAACGGCCCATGATTGCGGTCGCTGTGGATTCAGCGATTTGGCGGGCCTCGTTGATCGGATTGCCGCTCCGAGCACTTTGTATCCAGGTAATCAATTCCTGTACGTTACCATCTTTGTCCATGACGTTGAATTCCGGAATCGACACATTCTTGCCCTTGAGCTTTCCGCCACCTTGGACCTCTCCTTCCGTTCCCCTGAAGAATTCTCCCACTCGTGGATAGGTCCCGCTAATTTGGCGACATTGGCTGTGGATGTGAACACCATCGCCATAATCCAAGTCGAGGCTGAAGAAATCGTAATTATTGCCCGATTCCCGACGCGCCCTTCCGCCAAATCCAATCGCGGATTGCGGCGTCCGGCCGAGGTACCAATTGGCCACATCGATGTTGTGTACATGCTGCTCGCCGAGATGATCGCCAGACATCTGCCACCAATTGAGCCAGTTGCGAGCAAGATAGTCCGCATCGTTCCACCCCTTTTGACGTTCCCAGATCCAGGGTACGTTGCCGTTCCAGCTTACCGTTCCACCAAGGATTTCCCCTATGGCACCATTTTGGATCCTAGCTGCGTTTTCCATATAGCCGATGGTGTGGCGACGTTGCGTGCCGGCCAAAATAGCGAGACCTTTTTTCTTCGCTCTTTCACCTGCCGCGATGACGCGGCGACAGCCAGGCGCGTCAACCGCCACTGGCTTCTGCATGAGCACATGCTTCCCTGCTTCCACGAGCGTATCCAAATGCTGTGGACGAAAAGAAGGCGGTGTAATAAGCATGACGAATTCTGCATCCGACTCCGCTACCTTCTGGTAGGCATCCCAACCAACGATGCATTTGTCCCGACTGACTTCGTACTTGTCTGCTTGCTCGAAAGCCTTGTCCTCGAAGGCGTCCGCAATCGCCACGTACTCTGCCTCTAGTCCAAGCATATCGCAGGCTTTGATGAAATTTGGGATATCCCGATTCGAGCGTCCACCGCAGCCAATGACCGCGACTTTCACTTTTTTATTTTTTGATACAGCGGCTTTTGCCGTGCTCGAGAGCAGTGTCCCGGCGGCAGCGACTGAAGTCGCTGCCGTTCGGACAAATTTGCGTCGTGAGAATTCCATAATAATCTTTATTGCGGGTTGAATTAAATTTCGCTCCGAAAGTTCCCGGCCTCTCGGCAGCCATTGGATTTTAGTGAGACTTACCCTTCCATACGGGAATTTGGACTCATGTCCAGCCAGGATGCCTTTCAAAAAATGGTGTATGCAACAGATTCTTTTGAGGTCAGAAGATTAGATACAGGGGACCTCTTGCCACATTGTCGTCATACAAATCAGGGAAAAACAGTTATGTGATTGGATTCTGCACCACTTTTATATCGTCCGTCGATGTACGTCGTCTGGGATTTAGTTCCCCATTCCTTTGCCGCAAACTCATCAGTTTTTTCAACTAATGCGCACGGCACACCGGACCGAGCCGTAGTGTTCCACTTTTGGCGACAGGCCATTACGAAAAACGCTCTCGCCTCCCTTCCGATTATTCATGGTTGCCAAAAGATCTGTTTATTCGTTCGATCTTTAGAATGCTTCACACCCGCTTTAACCGTCGCCATTTTGTAAAATCGGCTGTTGCCATCGGGGCCAGCGGATTGCTATCCCAAGATGCTTTTTCCAAAACCAGCCCTTCCTATCCCCTGAAAGGACGGCTCTACAAGACCCTCAAAATCAATATGATTCGCATCGAGGCGTCGCTAACGGAAAAGTTTAGAGCAGCCAAAACCGCCGGATTCATGGGCGTTGAGATGAACTCACCTGGCATGGATGTCGCAGAAACTCGTGCGGCGATCGCTGCAAGCGGTCTGCCGGTCGATGGCACGGTTTGCAGTACCCATTGGAAGATTCGCCACTCCAGCCCCGACGCTTCGGTTCGCGCCCAAGCCTTGGAAGATTTGAAGACAGCGATCCGCGACACACACGCCGTCGGAGGCCATACCGTTTTGCTCGTTGTCGGAAAAGGCGAGGACGGACCGGAGTCAGAAATTTGGCCAAGATCCGTCGAGAACATCAAAAAGGCCCTTCCTCTCGCTTCAGAATTAGGCGTATCCATTGTAATTGAGAATGTCTGGAATCAGTTCCTCTACAATCATGACGGAGACTCCAAACAAACAGCCGACGCATTTGCGAAATATGTGGACGAATTTCAATCCCCCTGGGTGGGTATGCAGTTCGACATTGGTAACCATTGGAAATACGGATCCATGGGAGATTGGATACGGACTTTGGGGAAGCGCGTCATCAAACTGGATGTAAAGGGATTCTCGCGAGCAGAAGGTAAATTCATGCAAATCGGCGAAGGCGACATAGACTTCGAAGACGTGCGCGAAGCGCTATTGGAAATCAACTACCATGGCTGGGTCGCGGCCGAGGTTAAAGGCGGTGACCTTTACGAACTAAAGAAAATCTCCGCCCAGATGGATCGGGTGTTTGCGTTGTGACAGGAGTCATTTCTCTTTTTTCGACAATTTAAACTACGGAGCGGCTTTATGACGCGATGCTCCCGTGCTTAGAGCGGCATAAAGCCGCTCCTACAAGGAATTAATGGAGCACTTCAATTCATGAAGACCGTGTTTAGTAGATCACCACACTGTTTTAGGAGGTCCGAGCCGATACTCCATACCTCAAAAGGTGCCACTGCGAAGGTCAACTCTGATCAGTGCTGCTGAGAAATCCTAATGCGGCACGGCGAAGGATAATTTCCTTGAGTCGTTCGCGGTCCGATTCATCGAACGCCTCGGTGCCTTTTTCAAAGGAAATTACCGATTTTCTTCCAGTCTCGTCCTTCACGGTTATGGCAAAGTTTTCCAGGGTTGTAATGAATTTAAGCTCCAGTTTTCTTCTCAATCTCGAATTTACGACTTCCAGATCTTCCATCTCCTCCACGACATTCAACACACGATTGTAGGGCCCATAGGTGCCAAATTCCTGCCCCACATTCACTAGCCCCATCTGAAGCTGTACAGCAAAAATGACCCCCACGAGGAAGATCGCCACTAGAATTATTCGAATCAGTCGTTTTTTCGTTTCGTGCCTAATCATTCCTACCTATCGTAGTAGTCAAAGGAGTCAGAGCGAATAAATTTATGTTTAGTGAGCCGCACTCCCCATTTATGAATGCCCGGAAGGTCGCAAAATTCGCGCAGAGGGTTATCGGCGACTACATTCAGGATAAGATCCTCATCGCTGTTGTTCTCAATTTGATGGGCTTCACCAGGCTTGAACAAAAACGCGTCGCCGGAAGCGCTTTCGGTCCAGCCGTTTCACCACGAACTTCTCCTTTCCAGAGGTTTCATGATAAAACTACCACTGGACGGTGTACGAATGCAGCGGGTACGGTGCCTTACCCGCTGGAACGCGACAAATTTTAGTATCGAATGGATGCCTTTCATTTAAATCCGTAGATTCCGGAACTCTCCCTAAATCTTCGGAAATGTTCTAACCCACACCCTCATATTTTCCGCTCCGAGAAGAAAACTCATACTCGATTATTTCGCTAGTGCTTACCTTTTTCATCTCACTTTTCTTTCTTTGGTCTCCCGACCCCGTATCAACTTGCTTTCACTGTGCCACAATTCCAGCATTCGCCAAATCCCTCTTCTATGCGCTCGCCACATTCTGGACAGTCCCACGGTGCCACGGGAACGCTCAATTGGGTATCCAATTCCTTAAACAATTTCAGCGCATCATCGTATTGATCATCATTGACGACCCAAACCTCCGGCCAGACTTCCTTATAGGGCGCATTATTGTTTTTCAAAAGCGTCTGAATGCCGTTTTCCTCCAGCAGAGACTGATACATTCCCACGCGACTCTGATCTGCATTCGTGTAGATTCGCTTCATCGGTTTTCGTTTCCCAGAATCGCATAAGGGAGAAAAACCGCCCTCGAACTACTACAATCGCCCAAGGTCATCGGCAAGGATGTAGATGATGTTCGGCTTATTTTCAGCCCGGGCGAGCGGAACCAGGAAAATTGTTGATAGAACTGAAAACGCTTTCATACGTTGTTGATGAGTCGAACTAGCGAAACGCTTTAGCAACTATTCACTAAAACTGGGGCATTTTCCAGTCGTCGTATTCATCCGTTCCATGCCAGGACTTCTGCGAATGGGAGGCCGGTTTTCCATTGACGGGCTTACGCTGTTTCTCCGGAGCCCTGTCCACTTCCAAAGCGACTTTGTGCCAAAGGGCTACCAAGGATTTCGTTTTTTCGGGATAGGTTTTCGCCAGATCGTTCTGTTCGACTCGGTCTGTCGCCATATTGTAAAGCTCCCAGTCGTGCCCGTAGAAGCTGACCGCCTTCCATTCATCCTGCCGAATCGCACGGCAAGTGCCGAACTGAAAATAGAGCCAATCGTGGCCATCACGTCCCTTGCCTTCGATTATCGGAAACAGTGACTTCCCCTGGAGGCTGACGATCTTCTCGCCATTACGCTTTTTTGGATACGTCGCGCCCGTGACATCTAAAAACGTAGCCATCAAATCAATCAAGTGGCCAGGGCTGTCATCCCAGCCACCCGCTCTCTCTACTTTGCCGGGCCAATTCACAATGAGGGGCGAGGAGATCCCGCCTTCGTGTTGGGTTTGCTTGTAGTGGCGAAAGGGGGTGTTGCCGACGGTCGCCCAGCTCGCATCGTAAAGGTAGTATGAATCGGCCTTCCAAGGAGGGATATCCGTATTCCGGCTTCGTTCGAACGGACAAGCCCCATTGTCTGAACATAGGACGATCATTGTGTTGTCCCGCAGGTCCTTTTCATCCAAATATTCGAGTAGCCGTCCTATGTTTTGGTCGACACGATCGACCATAGCGGCAAAAATAGCCATGCGAAAGCTTTCCATTTCTCGCTCCCTTTTGCTGAGTGAATCCCAAGATTTAATGTGATGAGGCAGTTTGGGAAGTTTCATGTCCTTCGGGAACATCCCCAAGCGTTTCTGTTTTTCGAAACGCTCCTGTCGGAGGACTTCCCAACCCGCATCGTAGCGACCGAGATACTTTTCAATGTCCTCCTTCGGCGCCTGAAGTGGATAGTGGGGAGCGTTGAACGCGATGTAGTGGAAAAACGGTTTCCCCGTGGCAACTGAATTATCGATAAACTCCATTGCGTAATCGACATTCGCATCCGTCATGTAAAAGTCTTCATCGAAGTCGTTCCAGACCTCCCCGTTTATCCGAAAGGTGTCATCTCCTTTAAAAAAGTCCGTCGCGCCCGACAAGTGACCGAAATATTGCTGGAATCCGTGGTCAGTCGGCTGGTCGTCCAAGTGCCATTTGCCGGTCATCGATGTAGCGTATCCCGAATCACCAAGCACCTCGGCTACAGTGACCGAGCGATCCAATGCCTGATTTCCAGCTTGGTAGGTGTAGAGACCAGTCAACAAACAGATTCGCGACGAGTGGCATTTAGCGGTATTATAGAATTGGGAGAATCTTAGACCCTGATTTGCCAAAAAATCTATGTGTGGCGTCTCAATTTCACTCCCATAGCAACCGAAATCGGCGTAACCGAGATCATCCACCATCATGAGGATAATATTGGGACGATCCTCAGCCTTAGCAAAAGGGAGCAGAGCGAAAGCCAGTAAAACGCCTACGCGATGAAAGAGGTTTATTGGGGGGACATTCATATTTAAGGTGATCATTTGAAAATATGGCGCGGCGGTACTCGACCTTCAATGATCTTCTTTATTCCAGTCACGCAGCTCACAATAGACGCATTCTAAAACGATTGTTTCGAAAGCCGCTACATTGATCCATTCCAGAGAAAACCGAACGGAGCAAACATAGATTTCTTTGAAACTAGAACTACTTTCCCTACGTTATCTTTTCGAACGCTCAATTTACGACCCAACATGAACACACTTACCCAACTATCTACCCAGAAATCTATCACCACACTCGTTTCCGCACTTGCTTTTGTGACGACTTCTTTTGCGTCCTCTAATGACTCTTGGCCCACTTGGAGAGGAACTTCTCTGACCGGAGTGGTTGAAGGGGCCAAGCCACCGGTCAATTGGAGCGAAACGGAAAATGTGAAGTGGAAAACCGAGATCCCAGGATCCGGCCTGGCGACACCTGTGATTTGGAAGAACCAGATCTTCCTGGTCACTGCAATTTCTAAAGGAGTGGCGACCTCCCCTGCTCCCAACCAAGTCAACAAAGATCAGCAACCCGCGGGAGGACCCAGTCAAAGTGGACCCGGTGGCGGAGGCGGATTCAATCGAGAGGAAATCTTGAAACGATTTGATAAGGACGGGGACGGCCAGCTTAACGATGAAGAGCGCAAGGCAATGCGAGCCAGTTTTGGCGGTAGCGGAAGAGGTCAAACTGAACGCCGCGCCGGAGTTGGGAGACCCAATCGTGGCGGATCACGTGGAGGCGGTCACCCTACGCCTCAACAGGAGCATGAGTTCAATGTAATGGCTATTGATCGCTCTTCCGGAGAAGTACTCTGGAGCAGAACATCTAGTTCTCAGACCCCTCATGAAGGCCATCACGCGACTAACGGATTTGCTTCCGCCTCTCCCGTTACCGACGGCGAGCATCTTTGGGTCTCCTTCGGCTCAAGAGGCATCTACTGCTACAGCCTTGACGGTGTTAAAGTATGGGAAACTGATCTAGGAGACATCCGATCCAGGATGGGATTCGGTGAGGCAGTTCAGCCGGCACTCGCGGGGAACCACCTCCTCCTTACATGGGACCAAGAAGACCAGTCTTACATTGTCGCTCTCGACAAGGGCACAGGCGAAGAGGTCTGGCGGAAAGAGAGGGACGAGCGAACGTCCTGGACCACTCCCGTGATCGTCGAGGTCGATGGCATGCAACAGGCTATCATTGCGGGATCGAATAAAACACGTGCCTACAATCCTGAAAATGGAGATATCATCTGGGAAGCCAGCGGGCTCACCAGTAACGTGATTCCCACTCCCGTAATTGGAAAGGGCATCGTGTACGTAGCCAGCGGATACCAAGGCCGAGCCGTCCAAGCGATAAAGCTGTCCTCCAAAGGAGACGTTTCAGGAACGGACAACATTATTTGGAGCGCCTCTCACAGTGCACCCTATGTCGCCTCGCCCTTACTGTCGAAGAACCGCCTTTACATGAACAAGGGCAATGATGCCTACTTCACCTGCTTTAACGCTTCAACAGGTGAGGTGCTGTACCAAGACGAGTCACTGGAAGGCATACGTGGCGTGTACGCCTCGCCCATTGCTGCGAACGGACATATCTACATCGCGGGAAAAGAGGGGGCCACGGTCGTCATCAAGGATTCGGATACCTTTGAAATTGTGTCTGTAAACACGCTCGACGACCCCATCGATGCCTCACCTGTCATCGTTGGCGACCAAATGTTCATCCGTAGCCACACCCATCTGTATTGCCTCTCCAACGAGAGCTGAGGCAATGCCAGGGTACGACAACTCGGCGCTGCCTACCTTATTGAGAGTCGCCTTTTTGTAGTGCTAGCTCTTGCCTGAAGGACCATGAGCTTGACGGCAAAGCGGAGTGAAAGGAGCGATAGCTATAGGTAATAGGTAGGTCAACGACCTCTGGGCCTCCCGCAATAGAGGGATACAGTAACGCGGCGTACCGCTGCGAGTTGCCCTACCTTTACAAATCCCAAGGGCCGCAAACAAGCCATCGCCAAAGTGATTCAGAGATCCTCCAGAATTAATCTGGGATCGTTCGTCGTCACCGAGTTTACTCCGATGTCTCGCATGCGGCGCGCCTCTTTGGGTTCGTCGACGGTCCAGACATTTAGTTCCATACCCCAATCCTTTAAAGCTGAAACTAGTTCAGCAGAAACGCCTCTTCCCGATTGGCCGCCAAACCCTTCTAGCTGCAGCGATTTCACGGTTCCAATAATCTCCCCAATAGAAGGCCTGAAACTACCATCGGGCTGTTCGTCTAGATAAGACAGCCAGTAGGCGGCAACACTGGGCCTTTGTGCCTTCAATTCAGCCAGAGATTCTTGAATGAAAGAGATTACGATGACACGTCTCCAATCGTGACCGCCCGCATCTATCGCATCGAGAAGTGGCTCCACAATTTCTGGTCCGCACTTGATTTCAACGACCCAAATCAATGAGGACGGGCTTGCTTGCATCGCTTCCTCAAGCAGCGGAATGGGCTCACCTGCCCATTCCTTGCCTTTCCAGCCACCGACATCCAAGCCCCTGAGATCATCCCAGGCTGTTGTAGCGACAACCCGGTTTTGTTCTGAAACCCTTTTCGTATCGTAATCGTGTATACAGACCACTTGACCGTCAGCGGTTAAATGGACATCGCACTCAACACCATCTGCCCCCGATTCCCACCCCAGTCTGAAAGCGGCCAGAGTGTTTTCAGGAGCAACCGCAGTATACCCCCGATGGGCGATGACCAGCGGAATTCCTGAGCGGCTAGGCACCCGTTTAAACCCTGATCAACGCCAACGCCCGCAATCGTTCGAGAACGAGGCGAAAGGAACTGGTAAACCGCTTCGGAGTAAACCCGACCCTCTGGATCAGATTGTTTAAGTCCATCCATTCACCTACCTCAATTTCATCCATGTTGAGCCGGAAGGGTCCACTGCCTTGCACCCGATACACCTCGATGAACTCCTGGCCGGTTTCTTCGCAAGGATTCAGCTTGAAAAGAAACTCCAGTTCGTTGGTGGGCTGCCATCCAAGCTCTTCCATCAGTTCTCGGTAAGCCGCTTCCCGATACGCTTCACCTGTATCCACATGTCCTGTGCACGACCCGTCCCAAGCGCCTGGCCAAGTATCCTTTTTGGCAGAACGCTTTTGCATGAAGATTTCGTTCTCGTCATTAAACACGAGTATATGCACCGCCCGGTGTCGCAACCCTTCAGTGTGAACTTCACTTCTCGGTCGCTGACCGATCACGTTATCAAATTCATCTACGATGTCGAAAATATCTTCTTGCATGAAATTTGGATCGTCGAAAGCGTGTCGAGCACGATCACATATCACATTCGCTCCGGCAAAATTACCAGCCTATTTATCAGATTTTTCTTTATGTCTAAAATTCCTATAGAAATCATCGCTGAAGCCCTAAACGGTAACAACCTGGATCAGGAAACGATATCCAAAGTGATGAACGACATTGCGCACATGGCCCAGATGTTGGCGGACGAGGAAAAGGCCCAGCGCGAACCGGTGGTTAAAAAGCAGTTTATAATCGTCTTAAGCGATCCAAGAGGAACTGCTCCCGACGAGGACTACGTGGGATGGGTCGTGCAAATTCCCGAGGACGACAATCCGGGCACGGCCATCGAGCGTATCAAACGCAGTGCCTATGAGTATAACATATCGAAAAAGGGACGCAAGTATCCGGTCAGGAGCATTGGCGAAGCGTGCGAAGCGGTCGGCACCAAGTTTCAAAAAGAGCAGAACGTAGCCATCAAGACGAAGCTCCCCGTTACAATCTTGAAGACCAACAACGTGCTCCCGAAAATCGACGAAAACGAATAGCTCACGTCCAATAGAATGGCCCCATCAAGGCCAGCGACACGAATTCAATGCGATAGATGGCATTCGACTAACAGGTGTCTTTCCGACACATCCGTTCCCTGCTGGCGCTAGGGCTTGAACTCGGCTTCCATATCCGATCGAGCATTGCTCCATCCTTACCTCCGTCTTTTCTCCACTCTCGAATGGCCTTGTCTCGGTCTCGATGCTTTTTCCGATCTTCGCGGAAGGCTGCTAGCTGCTCCTCGTTCAAGTGACTTTCGATCGCAAGGGATCGCTCCTCCACCAAAGCATGGAAACGCTGACGCATTGATTCGTGAACCTCGAGCATAACATCCCCGAATTTGGTGACTTCGGCTCGGACAAGAGGCACTTGGCTCTCCGTCAACGAGAGCGACTTCTCCAAGCGTTCCATCATGCGGTCCACTTGAAAACGGTAAATGTCGCGTGGCGAACGTTCGGTGCGGGCTGACCGATCGACTCGATTCCCGCGGGTCTGCTTTAAATAGGCGACCGTGCCGCCGACACCAAACAAGCCACCGATCGTAAAAACGACGGCCAGAATAACCACTGCGCTAAATTTACTTTTTGCGCTCATAGGTACTCCGTCCAGTCTACTCTAACCAGTTCCTCATCGAAATTCTCCACAACTTCAATTTCATTTCCTGTGAGCTCCGTAACCTCAACCGTGGATGTAGTCGCAATTGCTAATAAAGCGGAGAGCCCGAGGCAGGCTCCCAAAGAAATGCGGGCAAACGGTTTCGAAAACAGTTCAATAACGCCATCCAGCATGCCGACGGCAGAATCCGGCCGAGACTTTACCGGTAAACGCAGCTCACTCTCGACGCGTGCTCGAACATGTGGACGCACATCTATTTCCGGATGAACTTCCTCGCGACTCTTCTTTATTATTTCATCCCAGGTGGGACTGGTCTGTTTCCTGTGCGATTCCATTGTTTATCAATAATTTTTTTAGTTTCTTACGGGCGCGGAAGCTCTTCACCTTAGTTTTCGACAAACCCCAGCCCATTTGGGCCGCAATTTCCGCTAAAGGTAACTCTTCTAGGTACTGAAGCGTCAGGAGAAGGCGATCCTCGCTTTGCAGCAGGGCCAGGACTTTCTGAGCTTGCTCCGTCATTTCGTACGAACGCCTCTGATCGATACCCTCAGAAAGCGTCTCCAACACGTAGTCGGTTTCTTCAGAGTGATTGACCGATATCGAAGCAGGGTTGCGCGAATTTTTACGAAAGTAGTCGTAGCCCGTATTGTACGCTATCTTCCTTAGCCAATTCTCGAAGGGGGCCGTCGCCTGCCATGACTCCAGCTTACGAAAGGCTTTAACAAAGGTTTCCTGGACGAGGTCTTCCAAGTCTGCCTGATAGGGACAAAACCGGTAAAGACAACGGGTGATCATTGACTGGTGGCGTCGGACAACCTCATCGAAAGCATTTAAGTTACCATCGAGCGAGGCTCTGACAAGGTCTTCATCTTCTGAAGCACTATAATCACGCATAAAGTGATCCAACTCCGATTTATAAACACTTCGTAGCTTGGATGCATTTTTCGACTTGGCGAGAGAAACCGATTCACCGTAGCCACTATTATTTAAACCCGATAGAATACGGGCTCTTCCAAAATCTACCGCTATTGTAGCTAGCATCATGACGCATTCTCTGAGCAAACACTAACAATTCTATCAGATCTGAGATCGATACCCCACCCCAAAAGGATCTCACCCACCGAGAAATCATTGCCTAAAGAGGTTTTCACGTCCGATCGTATTCGTTCCAAACTTCTATCCGTAACTGATTCCATGGCTATTGTACTAGACAAACGCGAATCAACGCCCTGCGGTTACAAGTACGAAAAATCCTCTCCAAAATATAGCCCTTTCACAGAAACGGCGAGATTCTCGTTGCCACAATAGTTCACTAAATCAGTTTACGTTTTTTTTTGGGGTTCTCCGCTTCCCCCGACCAACCTGAAATCAAACACAATTAACCAAATATGGCAGACACGGCTACTAAGGAACTTCGCAAACCCTTCACCGTCCTCCTCAACGAGGGAGACCCAGAAGCGAAGCGAGAAGAAATACGGCAGTACTTCCATGAAACGTTCGACGCCTACGAAATTCTTTTCGAGACATTGTCTAACGACGAGGCTTTTTACCGTCGTGCGGACCCCTTACGACACCCCTTGATTTTCTACTACGGGCACACAGCGACCTTTTTCCTGAACAAGCTACTTCTCGGCAAATTTCTCACCCAGCGAGTCAATCCGAAGTTCGAGTCCACTTTCGCAATTGGAGTCGATGAAATGTCGTGGGACGACTTGAACGAGGCCCACTATGATTGGCCGGCGGTCAAGGAGGTGAGCGAGTACCGAAATCAAATTCGCACGGTCATCGACAAGCTGATTGACGAAACGCCCCTCGCCCTCCCCGTAGACTGGGACAGTCTATACTGGGTCATCATGATGGGGATTGAGCATGAACGCATCCACCTCGAGACCAGTTCGGTGCTCATCCGCCAACTTCCGGCTGAATTGCTCGATGCGACGAGTGCTGCCTGGCAAATTTGCGACAAAATCGAGGGCGTGGCGCCGCAAAACGAATTACTGGCCGTTTCCGGAGGAACGGTTAAACTTGGAAAGTCTCAACAAGACAGTTTATATGGATGGGATAACGAGTACGGGCAGTTCACTGCCCAGATTGCGGACTTCAAAGCGTCAAAGTTCCTCGTTTCCAACCAAGAATTTTTAGAGTTCGTCGAAGCCGGCGGCTACCAAAAGGAGGGTTACTGGACTCCTGAAGGCTGGAGTTGGGTCCAGTTTAAAGAGCCAACCTGTCCATTGTTCTGGGTGCCGCAGGCAGACGGCTCATTTCGTTTTCGGGCCATGCTCGAAGAAATAGAAATGCCATGGTCCTGGCCCGCCGAAACTAACTACCTCGAGGCGAAAGCGTTCTGTAATTGGAAGACTTCGACAACTGGCGAGCCGATTCGACTTCCAACAGAGGAAGAGTGGTACCGTCTCCTCGACTACACGGAAACTCCAGATGCCCCAGAATGGGAAAAAACACCTGGTAACCTCAACTTGGAGGACGCCGCATCGTCGGTTCCGGTTGACCGCTACGCATTTGGCAAAGGCTTTTACGATGTCCTTGGCAACGTTTGGCAGCATACCGAAACCCCTATTCGCGGTTTTCCAGGATTCGAGGTCCACCCTCTCTATGACGACTTCTCCACCCCAACATTTGATACGAAACACAACCTGATAAAAGGAGGTTCGTGGATCTCAACAGGTAACGAAATTATCCGAGACTCACGCTACGCCTTCCGACGCCATTTCTATCAACATGCGGGCTTTCGCTATATTTTGTCGGATGCACCGGTGGAAATTCCGGACGACAGTTACGAAACGGATCCTGAGGTTATTCACTACTGCGAGCTTCATTACGGCTCTGACTATTTCAACGTTGAGAACTATCCTGAAAAACTGGCCCAAGTCGCTCTCAATCACGTTCAGGGCCGCAACAAGAATAAGGCCCTAAACATCGGTTGCAAAACGGGTCGAACGGCTTTTGAACTCGGCGTCGAATTCGAGAGCGTTACCGCGACCGACTTTTCCGCTCGCATGATAAGAATCGGCGTCGACCTCAAGGAAAAGGGATACACCCAATATACGCTTCCCGAGGAAGGTGAGATCGTCTCTTTCCATCAGAAAAACCTTCAGGAACTCGGCCTTGATCGTTCGCGAGAAAATGTTGAATTCATGCAAGCGGATATTTCCAATATGAAAAATCTGTTTTCTGGATACGACCTCATCTTAGTGGATACTTCGTTAGAGAAGGCATACAACCCGAAAAAGTTTCTTGATTCCGTCCATACTCGTCTCAATGCCAACGGCATCTTAATTATCGCTTCTAATTACGACTGGAAGAGCGAACGTACGGATAGAGACCAATGGCTAGGCGGCTTTAAGGTTAATGGTGAAAACACCACAACTCTCGACAGCCTGCAGTCGATCCTCTCCCCTCATTTCAAACAAAGCGATAAGCCAATCGACATTCAGCAAGTATTACGCAAGCACAGGCGGTCTTTCGATCACAATATCGTCCAAGTCACTGTCTGGGAAAAACAGAGCTAAAATAAGAACCTTAGAAGATCGTCAGTCGACAGATTCCAGTCTAAAGAAACCTCGCTCAACAAAAATGTCGCCGGCCAAGCCTGGCGACCGAGGTTTCCTTTACCCCAGCCCACTATCGGCATTCCTAATCTGTAACGTATATCTCAAAAAGCTCTATACCGGTATCACCTACCCCGCCATCTAGAATAACGGTGTAAAGCCCTTGTCCCATTGTAACGAGCATGGCCGCATTTTGGGCTACCTCAGGCCAATGAAAACGGGCCAACGTCCGCAAATACTTGTAGCTTTTCACTTGCACTATCTTCTCCCAATCGTCGTTTTCCCGCAGGTTCTCAGATCCTGAATACAATGTAATATCGGATCCGCAAATGGATTGGGTAGGCCCTGATATACATTTTCTCCATCCGGGCTCACCGTCAGAAAGTGCGGCGCATCCAAAGAAAAAATCGTCCTCCCCAGGCTTCAATCTGCCTAAAAAGCTTGCCGCACCTATAGCGGTATCCCGGCTAAAAAGAGCGACCGCATTGTCGTCCCATCCACCCACGTGGAGGTTGAGCCCATCAGGTGAAATAGAAATTGAACGATAGCCGTCCAAACTGTCTACCCCCGTTTCCCCATCCTAGATTCGTCAGAGGAACGCTAAATTGCCCGTATCGATGTTTCGTGAAAAGGTTACTAAAGCGCCGTCAAACACCGAAACGGCGTAGAGAAATTCACCATCGGGGAAAATAACCATATCGTAGCTGCCATCCGATCCTTCAACTCCTTCTACTTCGTCAAGGTGAGCATCTACAAAGACCAATTCCTCCAGTGGTTCGAACGGTGGATCCTCTGCCTGCCCAGACACTTGAAGCCAATGTATCGCGACAGCATTAGCTATTCCTTCTCATTCCTAATTGCCAAGCTCGCGATCCTGCCCTCTCATATTAAAAAACTCATGAAAGCTAAAGAGCTTTACCTGCACACTTCCAATCGAATCGAATCGCTCGCTGAGCGACTCGTCGAAGTGTCACGCGAAGACCCGTTACAAGGTCTACTGGAACAAGAAACAGTCATGACTCTGAACCCCGGTATGGCCCGCTGGCTCCGGTTCCAAATTGCCCGTTCCCTCGGTGTATCCTTCGGCTGGGAATTCCCGTTCCCGGGGAAATTTTTCCAGAGCATATTTACGGGATTTGATCCCACCCATCCAGAGACAGGTATTTTAGATGAGAACAGTGCTCGTTGGGAGTTGTTCGACATTCTTGACAACCTTGAGGATCGCCCCGAATTCGCTCTTCTCAATCGATATTGCGAACCGAGTTCTGCACGCCGTCTACAGCTAGCCAACCGTCTCGCTTGGCTTTACGACCAATACTTGCTCTATCGTCCAGAATCGATCACCGATTGGGAATCGGGACGGGACTCCAATGACTGGCAGGCGGAAATTTGGCGACGACTTTGCGAACGAGCCTTTCCCAATACGGGACGCCCTCAGCACATTGCCCGAATTTGGCAGCAACTAAAGGCCAGCGATCCAAACCATATAAGACCAGATAGCGCCCGCTGGCCTTCTCGCATATCCGTCTTCGGAGTCTCTTCTCTCCCGCCCTTATATCTAGACATTCTGGACGTCGTCTCGCGATTCCGTCCGGTACACCTTTATCTCCTTCAGCCTTCCGAAATGTATTGGGCTGACTTGAGGTCTACCAAGCAAATCGCTCGGGCCTCCCAACGCAGGACCCCAACCGATCGTATTACAGACTTCGATATTGAAGACGCTACCTACGACCTGGGCAATCCCCTACTCCCTTCCTTTGGAAGACAGGGCCAGGGTTTTCTGGACCTCGCTCTCGACAAGGACCCCATTCACGATGACAGCGCCTTCAGAGAACCTGATCCCAGCACTCAATTGGGTTGCCTCCAATCCGATCTGTTTCTCCTTCAGAATCGTTCCCCTGAGGAAGAGACTGAGTATCCGTTTCCCAGTTACGACAGTACTATACAAATCCACCGCTCCGCTGGGGCAAGGAGGGAAGTCGAGTCTCTCTGGGACTATCTTGTCGACTATTTCTCAAACCATCCACACGCACAAGCGTCGGACGTTCTCGTTATGGCCCCCGAAATCCAGCAATATGTCGGCCATATTGAGTCAGTATTCTCAATCCAGGAAGACGCCAACAAGGCTATCCCTTTCTCCATAGCCGACCAGTCCGGACCACAGGAATCCGTATTCATATCAGGAGCGATCGAGTACTTGGAACTTTCTAATAAGCGAGTTACGGCACTTGAAATCATCGAGCTTTTGAAACATCCGATCACTCTGGAAGCGTTCCGTTTCTCGGAATCGGATTTCGAACGCATCGAGTACTGGATACGCGAAACAGGAGTGGTTTGGGGATGGGATGCTTCACACCGTTCTGCCTTTAATGCGTTCCCCACAAACCGAAATACTTGGTCTGAGTTTCGAACTCGCTTAGCTGCCGGAATCGCTTTTCGAGACAGTGGCTTACTGATACCAGGAAATCACTCCCCATTTACTGAAATTGAAGGCGAAAGCGCCGAACTTGCCGGACGCTTCCTCGAGTTTCTCGACTTCCTTCAAGACATTAGGAAAGACGCTGATCGCATCGAAACCATTGGCTACTGGAATCAGCGGCTTTGCCTGACACTCGATCGACTCAAACCAGCGGACGAAATCGAACTTAACCGATTTCAGGCTTCGATCGAGTCTCTCCAAGACGCGCTTCCCGAACAATCAAGAGTGTTCGCGAATGGTCGAGAGGCCTTATCTTGCACGATCAAAGCCCTGGAAAGCGCCGCCCCGGTCAGCGGCTATTTGAGCGGAAGGGTCACGTTCTGCTCGCTCAAGCCTATGCGAAGCATTCCAGCTAAAGTGATTTGCCTGATAGGGATGGATAATGACACTTTTCCTCGCAAGTCGATACGGGCTCCCTTTGATCTTCTAGCCCAGGATCCAAAAAGGGGAGACCGAAACACGCGGGACGAGGACAAACAATTCTTTCTGGAAACGTTGCTGGCCGCCCGAGACCGCCTTTTCATTAGCTACAAAGGGCTCGCTCCGGTCAGCGACATCAAGCGGGAGCCTTCAATCGTCGTCTCGGAGCTACTCGACTATCTTGAAAAAGCTGAACCCGCTTCTCCAAAGAACAGTCGCATCGTAACGCACAAGAGGCAGTCATACGATCCTGAATACTTCAAAGAGGAGTTCCTCTATACTTACTCGAGCCAAAGGGCCATGAATTGCCAAACATACTTGGCCCGAACGATTTCCAAGGAACGTGAGGATTCAGCAATTAAATTCGAACCGACGCCGATCGAGGCAAAGAAAGCGGACATTCCAGTCGAGTCTTTTATCAGGTTTTTCAAGGATCCACAAAAATACTTTGTCACCAACGTACTGGGCGCTCGCTTTACCACCATTGAGGACAATCCCCCTGAAATAGATTCGCTAATCCAGAACCCTCTCGACCAGTACAAGATTCAACACCGATTCGCGGAAGCAATACAGAACAATCAATCCATTGAATCAATCGATCGGACGCTGGTTGCCTCACTCAAACTGCTTCCCCCCGGATACCTGGAAAGACTGTCCTACGAAAAGCTTCGCGAACAAGCTTTGAGCATAGAGAGGATGCGGGAACAGTTGAAAAGCCCTATTCAACAAGAGATTCTCTCACTTGACCTAAGCCTAAACACTCATCGCCTCGCAGGACAGCAAATAAGTGGCGCCTCTCAAGATCAGCAATTTTTTCTCCACCCGGGCAGATGGAAAGCAAAATCCAGAATTGAATTTTGGGTACGCCATCTTTTGTCAAATGCGATCAAACCGCAAAAGTCACTTATCCAATCCCTCCAGGATTCCGAGTCTCCCATAGAACTTCCACCGATTGTTGATGCCATCAGCATTCTCGAAGACCTGCTTTCCCTCTTTCTTAGAGGTCAAGAGCGTCCCCTTTCATTTTTCCCACAATTGAGTTGGGATGCTCTCGAAAAACTGGAAAAGCGAACGGTTCAATTCGAGGAAGATGAATTCGTCTCCTTGAGCAAATCGCTTCTCGTCGACGACTCCCAAAATGCTTGGTCTAAACCAGCCTACCCATGGGATGAATATGCGCAAACCTGTTTCGGAGAAGAACCGGCTCTAGGTGTTGGCTATGCCCAACTGTCTCTCGACATCTGGGGCCCCTTCAAAGAAGCTCTTCAGACGAAAGGAGTTCACTAGTCATGTTCTCCATTGAAAAAGGGGTTTCCATTATCGAAGCAAGCGCCGGCACTGGGAAGACCTATACACTTTGCCGCATCGTATTGAAACTCATTGTGGAGAAAGGGATTCCCATAGACCGGATACTGGCAATTACTTTCACCCAAGCAGCGACTGAGGAGCTCATTTCCCGCATAAGGGAACTGCTCCACGATTCCATCTCCCAGCTCGACTCCGGAGAGATCGGAGATCTGGCACTAAAAGACCTAATAGAAAAGCAGGGTATTGAACCCAATGTCGCTAGAAATCGCCTACGCCACAGTCTCGAAATTTTTGACGATGCTTCGATTTCGACGATTCACGGCTTCTGCAAGCGCTCGCTCGATTTCGTTTCCCTTGAATCAGACATAGCCTTCGATGCCAATCTGGAGCCCGTAGATGAAGAGCTAATCGAACGACTTCAGGACGAATATGTTCGGATCAATATTTTGGAGAAATCGCCCTTACTAAGTGCATTTTACATCCAAACGACTGCCTACAAAAAGCGCCTCAACACGATCGCTAAGGAATGCGCTTCCCACCCATACGCACTACTCGAACCGAAGCCGACCGAAGCTCACGTTGATCAGCTCGGAGTGCTCTTTGATGTTTTACTCGATTCTATCACTCCACTTCTGAAATCTGTGGATACATTCCTTAATCACCTAAAGAAAGGCGGAAAGTTCTACAAGCGCCTCTCTGCTCAAACTGGTATCAATGCACTCGAAGCCCTCCGTAATCGCCGCTTCGCTCTCCTAAGTGATCTGGAACTTCTTAGCGAACTCAAGACCGCTAACTGGAGTTCTTCTCTCAAAAAGTCTGCCGAACACCTAGAGCCCCCCCCATTTTCCAAGCATGTCGACAATCTTCTGAGTGAAACCGACCAAATTTTCACAGTTCTCGTTTCTCGCTACCGAGACTGGCTCTTCGATAATCTCCGTGCCGAGAAGGAGCGTCGTAACGTAGTCTCATTCAACGACCTTCTCCATATTCTCAATCGAGCCCTGAATGATGATCAAGGAGATGCCGTTGTACAAGCAATCAACGGACAATTTGATGCCGCGCTCGTGGACGAATTTCAGGACACCGACCCTACTCAGTACAATATCATAGAACGACTTTTCGGAGACGGCTCCAAATATCTCTTTTTCATAGGAGATCCCAAACAGGCAATATATCGCTTTCGGGGAGCTGATATATTTTCATACTTTAACGCCACCGAATCCAAGTCGCTTCAGCGTATTCAATTGTCGGAGAATTTTCGCTCTTCACCAAAACTCGTACAAGCAGTCAATGTTCTGTTCAGCGAATCCCCCGACGGTTTCGCTTTTGAAAAGATCCAGTTCCAGCCCGCCTCGCCAGCCCGTTCATCGAGTACAAACATTCCACTGCAAATTGAGGCGATCGGTCTCGATAAACCAAACCCCCTCGTTCAGAAGGTCGCGATAAATCTCCTCGCATCTAATGCAGCCAAAGACCTCGCCCAACGAGCGATTGACCATCCGCGCCTCAAGCTAGGAGACGTAGCCTTCCTGGTCGGGACTAATAGAGAAGCCGATACCCTTCTAAAGCAGCTAGCGATAAGAGGAATCGACTCTGTCCTACGGGCAGAACGGAGTGTCTTCGAAACGAAGGAATTGGATCTCATGCTCCAATTACTGGAAACCCTTTCACATCCTTCTAGGCGCAGTACGATACGCGCCCTTCTCCTAACACCAATCGGTGGATACCATTGGCACGATTTGCTCGACCCGAACTTCGACGAAAAATCGCAGGAAATCGTAGGCTATCTGCATGAATGGTCCCGTGAATGGCGTTCCTCCAATTTTGATTCCGCCTTTCATCGACTACTAAATTTGACCCGAGCAAATGAGCGGATGCTGGGTCGATTGAATGGAGATAGGCAGTACGCGAATCTATGCCAACTCAGCGAACTGTTGCAAAGCGAGGCTCTTACCCGTTTGTCAACTCCCAAGCACCTCTACGCATGGCTGCTCGGTAAGAAAGACGAAAGTGTATCCAACCAAGAGGATTGGCAAACGCGACTTATATCTGATGAAGGCAAGCCTCAAATAGTCACTATCCACAAAAGCAAAGGTCTCCAATTTCCCATTGTAATCTGCCCGTTCCTCTCCTTGCTCCGCCCTAAGGCAAAGCGGGAACATGCCCTTTACCATACTTCTGGTCAGCATCAAAGGCTGGTCATCGATCTTGCACCCGAAAAGAACTCCGATGCTCTAGATAGAGCTGAAAATGAGGAATACGCAGAGCACCTGCGTCTAATCTACGTAGCCCTAACTCGGGCGACTGATGAGTGCCGCATTTATCTCGCGCCTGAAGAAAGCGCCCCTAGGCAAAACCCTCGACCTTCATCATTCTGTCAATTAATTCTGGGAAACGAGAAATCAGTCACTTTGCACAGTCAAAAGAATATCTCGCCGTCACTACTGAAACGTATCCAGGAGTTCGGTTCGAGTTGTATCGAAGTAAACCCTCGACCTTTAACGGAAGGGGAAGATTTATCCATAAGCCTGTTTCACAATTCTGAGAATCAGGGGTTCACACCCAACGCCCTTCCCATCAATCATAGTTCGATACCAACTGCAGAGCGAATACTCAGTTTCTCTACGATTACTCGAATGACCCACACAAGCGATCTCGCAATAGAAGAAGTAGGCAACGATGAGATCGAGATCAGAGAGGATGTCCAGGCTATCGACTTGATCGAAGATACAAATCCTGAACCCGACGGACCCACTATCTTTAACCTGCCCAAGGGAGTGCACACTGGGAACCTTTTCCACTCTATCCTCGAGGAAATTGATTTTCAAAAACCCGATTCTATTAGCGACCGCGTTCAACAAAGTTTTAACCGACTTCGCTATGGCTATCCTGAATACAAACGTATCGTTTCACATTCGATCCACCAACTATTGTCAAAACTGCTCGACGGTGTAATCACCCTCGACCAAATCGCTTCTGTTCAGCGTGTTCCTGAAATGGAGTTCGCCTATCCTACTTCCAATGACACGCTTCGTAAAATTCAAAAGGCCTTTGAAAGCAACCCGACTCCCGGGATACCTCGAACGTGGATAGACACCCTGATGCTCAAGCAAACGAACGTTCGGGCTTCGATGCTTAGAGGGTTCATCGACTTAGTATTCGAACACAACGGGAAACTATTCCTAATAGACTGGAAGACCAACCACCTTGGAAACCGCGTCGAATCTTATAGTCAGAGTGCACTCGAGCACGCTATGTTCCAGCACGACTACTACCTGCAATACTGCCTCTATTGCGTTGCATTGAAAAGATATATTGAAACCCGGTTCCCAAATAAAGACTTTTACGATTCATTTGGAGGCGTATTTTACCTCTTCATACGAGGAATTAACGAACATGATGATAGTGGCATCTTTTACGATCGTCCCATTCAGCCGTTACTGGAAGCGCTAGACAAAGCAATTGGCCGATGAAAGAGGAAACCAACATCGAGTCCCTTAAGCGAGCCCTGCGCTCCGACCCCTTTACTGCGGCAGACAGGATTTTTGTTCAATTCCTCGCTGATACCTACAAAGAAGAGAGCCCCCTTATTCTTGGGACAGCTGCCCTTTGCAACGCCGCTACTCGAGAAGGCCACTCCTTCTTGGACCTATCCTCCAGCGAAGCTCTACCCTCTCTTTTGTTGAATGGTATGGACTACGTATGGCCTAATCTCGGGGAATGGGAGCGAATCGTTCAATCGAGTACTTGCATCGGTAAAGAATCTGAAGGATTTCCTTTAGTGATCGCCCGTCGTTCAGCACTGTATTTAAGAAAGTACTACGAATACGAGGAGACCCTTGCTCGCTCTCTTGTCGAAAAGACGGCCCCCGAATCTATTCAATCCCCGAAAAGCTTTCCCCCCGAAAAACAGGAATCGACTAATCCGGAAGACCTCCAACAGGTCGCAGTGGTTCAAGCCCTCAAAAACCAGATCTACATTATATCGGGCGGTCCCGGAACCGGAAAAACGACAACCGTACTGGGATACCTAACCCAAGCGATCCTTTCACACGAAGGAGAAAACCCATTACGCATCACCGCGGTCGCGCCCACGGGGAAAGCCGCCGCCCGTCTTTCCGAATCCATCCGTAACGGAATGGCCCACTTAAATCTAAATGATGCCATCATCCAACAACTGCTCGATATTCCATGCATGACGGTTCACCGCTTGCTACAGGGTCTTCCCAATCGAGTAACTTTCCGTCGCAACCGCCAGATGCCAATCGAGTACGACGTCATCGTCGTCGACGAAACTTCGATGATCGACTTGCCCCTAATGCAAAAGCTCTTGGATGCGGTACCCCGCACTTCCTCTATTGTTTTCCTAGGAGATCACCATCAATTAACTTCTGTGGAGGTGGGCTCTGTCTTCGGCGACATGACCCGCTCGGCCCTCGACCCCAAAAGCCCCCTATTTGGAAAATCAACCACCTTAAAGAAGACCTATCGGTTTACAGAGGAGAGTTCGATTTTCCGATTCTGCGAGATTTGCAGAGCGGGGGATGTCCCAGAACTTGAAAGTCTACTTCAAGTTCAAAAAAATGACTTTGTATTTCAAGCGATAGAAAAGTCTTCTCGCCAATCCATCCCGCCGATCCTCGATCTGATGGTGGAAGCCCACCAAAAGCGCCTTCAGGCTCATAGCCTTGAGACTGCTTTCCAATCAATTTCCAATTTTATAGCCCTAACCCCTTTCAATCGCGGTGACTTTGGGGTTTGGTCCCTAAATAAATTGGTCGACGCGCGGGTTAGGCGAACCCACGATGCAGATCTCGGATCCTTCTATCAAGGCATGCCCTTGATTATCCTCGAGAACAACTACGACCTCGAACTCTTCAACGGTGATATGGGAATCGTCTGGCCAGATCCCAAAACCGGGGAACTATTTGCCTGGTTTAACGACCTTGAAGAAAATCTAAAGCGAGTACGCCTGAACTGGCTTCCCAAAAACGATCTCGCCTACAGTCTCACCATCCACAAGAGCCAAGGATCAGAATTTGACAAGGTCGTTGGAATATTCTCACCCGAAGAAAATGAATTTGTATCCAAAGAATTGATCTATACCTGTGCGAGCAGGGCAAAAGAAGAGTTAATCCTTTTCGGTGACATTGACTTCTTAAAATCAGGAATACAGCGATCCGTAAAACGCGCAACTCGATTGGAAGAACAAATCCTCGAAGTAAACGCTTCTATTGAAACATGATTCAGAAGATAATCGAGGAAATAACTTCCAGTATTAATTCTATCCAGAGGCCTCATCCAATAAGAGTGGGTATCGATGGGCCCAGCGCTTCCGGAAAAACAACTGTTTCCGACCAACTGGCCGATTTCATTAGACTTAGTAACAAATCTGTCATTCGAGCTTCCATTGATGGATTCCACAATCCTCCAGACTTACGCTATAGGACAGGAAAATTCTGCCCAATAGGATACCTCGAGGACTCGTTCAACAAACATGCAGTCATCGAGCAACTGCTACAACCTCTCGGTCCAAAGGGAAATCTCTTATACCGAGAATCTCAATACGACTTTGTCGCCAATCAAGAAACTCAAGTTGAACGCCTTCAAGCATCACCGGATACGATTCTCATATTCGAAGGGGTTATGCTGTTTTGCGATGTCCTCAATCCCCACTTCGACTTTAGAGTCTACGTCGATACCTCTACAGAGACGATTATTGATCGCGCACTATCAAGAGACCGCAAGCGACTGGGTGGAGAGGCAGCCACATTAGAGAAATACGAGCGTCGCTACCTCCCCGGGCAGGCAGAGTACGCCAAAAGACACAAACCAAGGGACCAAGCTGACCTCATAATCGACAACGACGACTACTCAAATCCTTGTATCGTCACGCTGTGACACGCGAGTGGCCATTCTACTCGCCCTAAATTGAAACCTAAACGGTATAGCTTCAATTAAGTGCCTTTACGCTCACTGGACCCGCTTCAGTCCTCGCGGCTGGTAATCTCGAGAAGATGGTATCCAAATTGGGTTTTAACTGGGCCCTGCACTTCGCCA
The DNA here is from genome assembly GCF_014529625.1 of Candidatus Pelagisphaera phototrophica. Classification (GTDB taxonomy): domain Bacteria; phylum Verrucomicrobiota; class Verrucomicrobiia; order Opitutales; family Opitutaceae; genus Pelagisphaera; species Pelagisphaera phototrophica. The sequence goes on along the minus strand of NZ_CP076039.1, from coordinate 1,977,826 downwards.
ACCTGCGCCGAAAAGACGACCTCGTCAAATTCTTTCACCATCATACCGGGACCGAATTCACCCAAATCACCGCCGCTTTTACCCGATGGGCACTGGGAGTGCTGCTGAGCCAAATCGGCAAACGACGAACCTCCGTCAATTTGAGTTTTGAGAGCATCACACTCTGTTTCCGTTGCTACTAGTATGTGTCGGGCGCTTGCTTTTGCCATAGTATCGTATCAGTTCCTTTAAGAATAAAACAAGACGATCTGGAACTATACCTGCGAGGTAAAGCAGAAAACGGTGAACCCGATTTCGTTCGTATGACATTTCTCTTCAGCAATTACCATGTACCGCGACGCAAAAACGAAATTACTGCCAAAAGCTGATCCCGCATTTGGGATTCAAAACCGAGACTTCACCTTGATACTAAACCTTCATAGTGATCTAATTAGTGGACCCACCCAAACATGAACACACGAAGACGCTTTCTTACTCTTTCAGCTCTCGGATCTTTCACCGGATTCGGCACTCTAAAGTCACTTGCTCAAACGAAAACCGTTAAAGGCCCCGTCATCCTCTCCACTTGGAGAACCGGAATTCGAGCCAACGACCGTGCCTTCGAAGTACTGCAATCAGGCGGCAGCGTACTGGACTGCGTCGAGAGAGGGGTCAACGTGATTGAGAACGACCCAAATGTGGGAACGGTAGGAATCGGCGGCTTCCCCGACGAGGAGGGGCATGTGACCCTAGACGCCTGCATCATGGACTCCCGCCAGCGATGCGGTTCTGTCGCCTTTCTTCAGCATATTAAGAATCCCGTTTCCGTGGCCCGAAAAGTGATGGAGGATACTAAGCACGTGATGCTAGTGGGCGAAGGGGCTCTCTATTTTGCCCTCAAGCACGGCTTCAAAAAGGAAATCCTCCTGACTGAAAAATCGTTAGCAGATTGGAGAAAGCGAAAGGCCGAACAGGACGGCAAGCTGCCGGAAATTAATGTAGAAAACCACGACACCATCGGAATGGTCGCCAGGGATGCAGAAGGTAACCTTTCGGGGTCTTGCACAACGAGTGGCGCCGGTATGAAACTTCACGGCCGTGTAGGCGATTCGCCCATAATCGGCGCCGGGCTTTACGTTGACAACGACATCGGAGCCGCCTGTGCCACCGGATGGGGAGAGGCGGTGATCGAGAATGCCGGAAGCGCCATGGTTGTGGAACTCATTCGCCACGGTCGTTCCCCACAAGAAGCATGCAAAGAGATCGTGAAGCGTATCGCTAGGAAATTCGAGAACTGGGAATCCATCCAAGTAGGCTTCATCGCCATGGATAAAGCCGGCCGTGCCGGGGCTTATTCCATCCAAAAAGGATTCACCTACGCCCATCACGCTAACGGACAAAATCGCGAAATCAAATCCGACAGCCTTATATCCTAAAAACAGGACGAGAAGCTCAGTCCACTTTCTCAGGACCCTGAATCTCGATACGGTTCCCTTCCGGATCTGCTGTAAAGAATCGATCGATACCTAGAATCTTGTACGGGTCCCACTTCATAGGGAAGCCAGCCTCCTCAACCGCTTCGGCACAGGAATGCACGTCTTCCACAAAAAAGGCTATGTGGTGTTTTCCCAATTCAGGTTCACGCGGCCCGACAATGTGCAAAACGACATTTCCGAGATCGTACCACACGCCAGGAAAGTCAAAACTCTCTGGGCGGGGAATCTCCTGCAAACCCAATAAATCGCTGTAGAACGTCTTGGCCTTCTCAACGTCCACAACATCCAAGGCCACATGATCCAGTTTTTGTACTCGTATCTTACTCATTTCAAACGACTCACAGATCAAAGAGGAGCAACGGGAGAGACGCAAGACTTAGACGGACAGCGAAAAAACCTGTACTTCAATCGATAGGGTCCTTGATTTTGATTTGCTCCTCTGCTTGCGAATCAAACAACAGGAACGCAACATTGCCGTCGCTTACGCAAATCAACATCTTTGACGTACCACGTTCGACGTTCAGACCGCCTAATTCTCCAGCAATCAGCTTCCAGCCCTTGTGTTTAGGGGGATTTCAATAGAAGCCCAAAAGAGCGTTTTCAGAACGGTTCAACCAATACAGCCATATTGGACTTTCTCCCGCACCGGTGGCGAAACCACCGCTGTACCCTAAACCTTGATACGCTTGGAAACCGAGTTCTTCTAATCGCTGAAATGATTGTTTCTGACCCCAGAGGACGAACCCGATCAAAAAAATTAATAGAAGGGCAAGCTCTAAAGCGGCGCTTCGCTCAAGGGAAACAAGGCATCACTCGTCCATACAGGAAGCTCATTGAAGGGTGTTGGAGTCGGATGGGATCCCGTTGCAATCATAATGCGATCAGATTCGATCTCACGATTACCGACGGCCAATCTCTTGTATCCAACAAATGCGGCCTCCCCCTGATCAGATCGACTCCTGCTTGTTGCAATCTCCCCTCATAGCGACCATCCGCCTCACCTACATAACCGTTCACACTTCGAAACGCTTGGGTAGGATCAATTTTCCGTATTCGGGTATCAATAAAATGCTGGTCAGCCTCTCGCAAATGACGTGCGGCCTCGGTAAAACCGATCAGTAGTTTTGAAGGAAAGCATCCACGATTCGGGCACGTAAACCCCAAAATTGTCTCGTTTGACTAGAGCGGTCTTCAACCCGAATTTGGATGCGGTCAAAAAGCCAGGTCCGCCGCCCATCCTCCCCCGGCAACGATAAGACCAAAGTAATCGGCCATATTCTATAGAGCGAGGGATATAAGTCACATAGACGAAAGTATGGTACCACAGGTAACGCTCTTGAAAGCGATACCGTTATGCCCCACCGAATCAACCGACCGACGTCGCTTTAATATCCAGCTTGATCACAACCTCATCCCTTATGAGATCGTCGACTTTCCCCCTGTAGACAATGCCAAAGTCAAAACGCATGATGTCGAACTCAGCTTTCAGTGTGACCTCATTGTCAGAGATCGATACCTCCGGTTTGAAAGAAATACTTTTAGTCACACCATGGAGGGTCAGGTTTCCTGTCAATTCTGGACCCTGAGGCGTATCCTGCATAGAAGTTACTGCAAATTCAGCAGTAGGGATATTTACCGTGTCAAAGAAGTCGTCTCTTTTGAGGTGGCCCGTAAGCCGATCATTGTCCGACCAAAGTGAATCCATCTGAATCGTAATCTTGCTTGGGGCAACAATCTTGCTATTAGCTACTGCAATTTCTCCCTCAAAACTGTTGAAGCCACCGCCGTGACTTCCAGTTACCTTGGAACCGACAAAAGATATGGTCGAATCCGAGCGAATCGAATAGATCGAGGCATTCGCAACAGACTTTGCCGTCTCCACGGCATCCGCTACCTTAGCCGATTCTGTTTTGTCCGCTGGGTTGGAGCAACCCGTTAGCAGAATTCCAGTAGCAGCAAAGGCAGTCAAAAAAAGGTGCTTGGTGAGCTTCATAATGTTACGTTACATCCATAAGTTTTCGATGAGTCAACGGAGATCGATCTCAATTGATTGAGACCATCCCAAAATCAAGGATACCATTTTAAAGCCGCAGAGACCGCGAAGGAACGGCGAATCCTTAGCCGCTGATTTTAAGGAGATTACAAAATTACAAACAAACAATATCGTGATCCTGTCTGTACATGTTGAACAGGTCACGGAAAGCTTACGCTGCCGCGCGAAAACGAAGGCGGACGCAGTCCCTAAAATAGAGCCATTCGCAGAGCTGGCGAACCCTGAGGATTAATGGGTCGCCGACTCTTCGTGGCTAGGAAGATCGTATTTACCGCGTAATCGCTCTAATTGAGTTTTCATCTCCTCAAGTGCCCCTGCGTATTCTCGAACACCCGACACGTCCCTCAATTCGTTTGGATCAGTCTTCAAGTCGATTAGCTCCAAGCCGTCGTTGGAATAAAAATTGATTAACTTAAATCGCTCCCCACGAACTCCTTCATGTCTCGGCACCCCATGTTCGGTCAAATGCTCGTAGTAGTGATAATAGAGATACTTGCGCCAGTCATCGGTGTCTGGATCCTCCAATATGGGCAAAATGCTCGCCCCTTGAATCTCTTCAGGAACTTCCAGGCCGACTGCCTCAAGTAAGGTTGGAGCATAATCGATATTTTGCAATAGTTGATCGAACCTAGTTCCAGGCTGAATCTTCTCTGGCCACCGAATTAGAAACGGCATACGCAACGACTCTTCGTACATCCAACGCTTGTCATACCACCCATGCTCGCCCAGATAAAAGCCCTGATCGGAACTGTAAATGACAATTGTGTTTTCAGACAAACCGTTCTCATCTAAATAACTAAGAACACGACCCACATTCTCATCCACAGAGTCAATACAGCGCAGATAGTTCTTAATGTACCTCTGATACTTCCAACGAACTAGATCATCACCAGTCGGGGGTGATGCAAGAAAGGCAGCGTTTCGCGGTTCGTAGTAAGCATCCCAAACCGCTTGTTGCTTTGGCGTCATCCGAGGCCTCTCAGGTTCGTGTAGCCGACTTTCAAAATCATTCGCAATCGGCACCCGCTCCTGAAATTTCATATCCCATTGGTAAATGAAATGATCCCTAATCGACATCGCGTTGCTGGCGAGCGTCTCACTTCGCCCGGTCCAATCATCAAAAAGCATGTCCGGCTCTGGCACCGGCGCGTCGTCGTAGTTATAAAGGTGTTTCAAATTAGGCGCCCATGTCCGATGGGGCGCCTTTTGCTGACACATCAAAAGAAACGGCTTGTCCTGGTCTCGCTGCTCTAACCACTGGAGTCCCAGGTCTGTCGTAATATCCGTAATGTAGCCTTCGTACCGCTTCATCTTATCCTGACCAGCGCTAGTGTAGAAATCCGGATTATAGTAGCTCCCCTGCCCGGGCACGACCTCCCAGTAGTCAAAACCGGTCGGGTTCGACTTCAGGTGCCACTTGCCAACCAGAGCAGTTGAGTAGCCTGCCTTTTGCAGCAGTTTCGGAAAAGTCATCTGAGACCCATCGAACTCTGCTCCGCCCGAATTAGTATAAAATCCGTTCTTATGACTATGTTTCCCTGTCAGAACGCTTGCCCTTGAAGGGCCACAAATTGAGTTTCCACAAAATGAATTAAGAAAAATCCCCCCTTCGCTGGCCAACCGATCGATGTGCGGCGTTTTATTTATCTTCGACCCGTACGCTCCAATCGATTGAATCGCGTGGTCGTCCGTAAAGATGAATACGATGTTCGGTCGACGATACTCTTCGGCTCGAGCATTCAAAAATGAAAGCTCCAACACGACCCAGCAAACCAGACGCAAACAAGTCACACAATTCGGAATAGAAAGCTTGGCCATAGTCGAAGAGAATTGTCGCGTACCTCCTCCCAAGCAAGCCCGTACATGCTATAATTCAAGAGGGGCCCTTTTGAGACCAATTTAGGAAATCTCCGCGAACTCCCCGTCCCCTACGGTCAACAGGCGCCCAAAACCCTCTCCAGAACTTCACGCCAGCCGCTTGAACCTGATATCCAGTTCCCTCTCGATCTCTTTTAAGCGCTTCACATCGAGTCCTGTAATGAACGCGATGGAAACCCCGCTCTTTCCCGCCCGAGCGGTGCGACCGCTTCGGTGCGTATAGTACTCTATTTGGTCGGGAAGTTGATGATGGATCACGAATTTCAAATCTTCTACATCGATACCTCGAGCACTGACATCCGTTGAAACCAGTATTTGAGTACGGCTTTTCTTAAAGCTGCGCATGACCTTCTCGCGTTCTTTCTGAGAAAGTTCGCCCTGGATCACCCCCACCGAAAATCCTTCATCCGTAAGATGTTTGGCGAGGTTGACAGTCCCAGCCCGCGAACGGCAAAAGACAAGCCCCCGCTCTTCCCCACGAGCTTTGATGCACCGTGTGATCTCCGTGAATTTGTCCTCTATACGACAGATCACATATTGATGATCGATATTCGGGTTAACCACGTTTTTCCGATCCACTCGGACCGCGTGGGCCACCGGCGACATATACCCCTTGATAATTTTACGCAGGGCTTTCGGCATCGTTGCCGAGAAGAGCCAAGTGCGGCGTTTCGCAGGCAAGTGCCCCAGAATCGTCTCCAAGTCTTTCTTGAATCCTAAGCTCAACATCTCGTCGGCCTCGTCCAGAATTGCGATTCTCACAGAGGACAAATCCAATGCCTTCGCTTTCAGGAGATCTATTAGTCTGCCTGGAGTTGCGACCACAATGTGAGTGGGACGATTCAGGTTCGCTTGCTGAATCTCAATCGCTTCTCCGCCATACACGCATTCCGAGAAAATTCGGTCGGGGAAGTAGCGTGTAAATCGAAAGAGTTGCTTGCCAATTTGCTGAGCAAGCTCACGCGTGGGCGCTAAAACCAGGCCCTGAATCTGCTGGATTTTAGGATCGATGTATTGAAGAAGGGGAACACCAAAGGCGGCTGTTTTACCCGTACCGGTTTGTGCTTGGGCGATAAAGTCGCCTCCCTCTTGCAGCAGATGCGGAATGGCCACTCTCTGCACCTCAGTAGGAGTGACTATTTTATTTTCAGACAAGGCCTTGATCAGCTTTGCGGAAACTCCGAGTTCTTTAAAGTTTTTCAAAGTGGATGCATAAGCGCCCAAACTGCCCCTTCTGGCAAGGCTGTAGTACGCCCGTATCGAGGCCAACAACGCTAAAACTGCAATTTGATGGGATCGAATGACTTCCATCTTCGCTGCGGAGACTGGGACGCAAATTCTTCGAAAGCCACTTTCTGGAGTGAAGCCGCGTGGGTTCTTGAGATACCTCAAATCACCGAGAATTTCTCGGTCTAAACTAGACCGCTTTAAGCGTAAAAACCGTTTGGCCCGCCACCATTCTCTAGATTTCGAAATCGTTCTGCTTCGTTTCGGACGCTCCCGTTGGTATGTGGATATTTTCAACCATCTCCTGAACGTCGATGGGTGGCCTTGGGGTGAAGGCGCTCACGATAAACGTTACCGCAAAATTGATAAACATCCCCACAAACCCGATTCCCTCCGGTGTGATATCGAAGAATAGATGCTCTGCCTGGCCCCCGAGAAACTGGAAATAAATGATATAGCCGCTGGTAAATGCAATTCCGCAAAACATACCCGCAATCCCTCCTTCCCGATTCACTCGCTTGGAAAAGATCCCCATCAGCAAGGTCGGAAAGAATGAAGAGGCCGCCAACCCAAAGGCAAACGCCACCGTTTTAGCAATAAACGCCGATGGAGGGTTTATTCCGAAATAAGCGGCTACGGCTAATGCGATAAATGAAGCAAAACGGGCATAATTGACCTCTTCCCGGTCACTCAAGTCTGGCTTGATGATCTTCTTCATTAGATCGTGTGAAATTGAAGTAGACAGGACTAGTAGAAGTCCTGCTGCCGTCGACAAGGCAGCCGCAATACAGCCCGCCATCAGCAAGGCGATCACCCACATCGGAAGCCCCGCCATATAGGGATTAGCCATCACCATGATGTCATTGCCAAAATAAAGTTCGTTCGGATTGGACAGATCAGCTTTGTTGGCAAGAAGTCGCTGTCCTTGCGGACCGATCCGCTGCGACTCCGGAGCATCATAACCTGGATACGCGGGTCCGCTTCCATGGAAAACGGAGTTCGAATTCGAACTCGACGTGCCAGGCCCGAAATACTGGATGGCTCCATCGCCATTCTTGTCGACCCAAGCCATTTGGCCGGTCTTCTCAAAGCTGCTGAACCATTCTGGGGCTTCCTCATACTGCGTGTTGTGCAAATTCTCGATAAGATTGACTCGAGCAAAGGCACCAATTGTCGGTGCCGTAAGATAGATCACTGCAATGAAAGTAAGTGTCCAACAAGCGGACTTCCGAACGGCCTTAACATCTTTCACCGTAAAGAATCGAACAATCACATGAGGCAAGCCCGCGGTACCACACATTAGGGCTGCCGTAATGCAGAACATATTGATTGTGCTCATTTTTCCCGAAGTATATTCTTGGAATCCCAATTCAAGATTTATATTGTTCAGCTTCTGGAGAAACGGAACTACCTCTCCATTCACGTTGTAATTTCCGATCAATCCCAACTGAGGAATCACGTTTCCAGTCATTGCCATTGCGATAAATATCGCAGGGATCGTGTAAGAAAAAGCCATTACAGTGTATTGAGCCACCTGCGTGTAAGTGATCCCTTTCATTCCCCCCATACCCGCATAAACTAAAACAATTGCCGCGCCCGTTAACACTCCCGCAGGTATACCGATCCCAAACAATTGGGAAAACACGACCCCTACCCCGCGCATTTGCCCCATGATATAGGTCATGCAAATGAAGATCGCACACACGACGGCAACGCCGCGGGCCACCTTTGAATAGTACCGATCACCCACGAAATCCGGAACAGTCGCCTTGTTGAACTTCCTTAAATACGGAACCATTAGCACCGTCAGTAAAACGAAGCCTCCGGTCCAGCCCATCAGAAACCGAGACGCGTCGTAACCGGTGATAGCCACAGTGCCCGCCATGGAAATGAACGTCGCTGCGGACATCCAGTCTGCTGCGGTTGCCATGCCGTTTGCGAACGGGGAAACGCCTCCCCCAGCAATGTAGTATTCTTTGGTCGATGTCGCCCGAGAACGGAAGGCGATCGTGATATAGACCGCGAACGTGATGCCGATGAATATGAAATTGAGAGTGCCTTGAGTCATTCCGTTCCTTATTTGTCCTCCCAGTAGCCGTGCTTATTATCCAAGCGGTTCATCAAAACCGCATAGGAAATAAGAATCAGCACGAAACAGATGATAGATCCTTGCTGGGCGATCCAAAACCCAAAGGGAGCGCTTCCGATAGACGGTAAGTTCGCATCGAGCCAGTCACGCAACAGGATTCCGCCAACGAAGCTGACGACGAACCAAATCGCGAGAAGTCCAAGCGTAATTTTCAGACAGGCGCTTCTATACGCTCGAGGATATTCGATTGCCATGGGAATGATTTCGGGAGGTATAAGAAAGCCCCCTTGGTAGCTAATCGCGAGCACAACGCAAGTCAGGAAGTAATTCCAAACTGAGCAACAAACGAAGTGGAACCCAACTCAAAGGCGCCCAACCAGAGAACCGACTACTTGTCCGGATAGCTGCCCAGCCACTTAACAAAGGGACACATCTTCTTCAGCTCGGATACGGCTTCCCCAACCGGCTCTTCCTCGAAGTGCCCATTTACATCGATAAAAAAGCAGTACTCCCAAGCGATTTTTCCGCTAGGGCGAGATTCTATTTTACTCAAATTCAGTCCCCGTTTGGCAAATACCATAAGAGTGTTCTCAAGCGCACCCACCTCATCCTTAATTGAAACGAGGAAGCTGCTTTTGAACTTCATGGAAGGAATGTATCCGCTAGACTCCTTGCCGATCACTAAGAATCGCGTAGTATTGTCGGACCGGTCCTGGATGTTTTTCTCGACCACAGGCACGTTATACAAATCAGCTGCGAGCGAACTCGCAATTGCCGCGCATTCCGGATCTTCCGCTGCGATTTGCACCGCCTTGGTCGTGCTCTCGCAGTTGTGCAAAGATGCCTTTGGCATGTGCACATGAAGCCAGTCCCGGCACTGCAGGATGCCCTGGTCCTTCGAGTACACTTTCCTGATTTTGTCGATTGGTGACTGCGAAATCAGATTTTGCGTAATAGTTAGAAAAATCTGGGCACAAATTTTCAGCTCCGAATCGAAAAACATGTCCATCGAATCCAGCACAGAGCCGCCGGTCGAGTTTTCAATCGGAATCACACCGTAATCCGCCTCGCCTTTTGCCACCGTGTGAAACACGTCAGTAATTGAAGGCGTCGCCAAATAATCAATACTCTGACCGAATTTCTTAATCGCTGCCTGATGGGTAAAAGTCGCTTCTGGGCCGAGGTAGGCAATTAGCATCGGCTTCTCTAGAGCGATCGCGGCTGACATAACCTCTCTGTAGATAGCTCTTATTGCCGGTCCATCGAGTGGCCCATTATTCAGAGCCTCAAGTTTGCGGAATACTTGCTCCTCTCGGCTTGCGACGTAGATTTCGCCACCATTCTGGTGCTTTATCCGACCAATTTCAGCCGCGCAGCGAACACGCTCATTGAGCAGGTTGAGGATTTGCTCATCCAGTTCGTCGATCCGTTTTCTCTGATCGTCCAAGCTCATAGTCAGATCGCCTCGCGATCAGCATCGTCTTCGAGCGGTTGCTCGAGTTTCTCGACCTCGCCGATCTCCTCCGACTCCCCCTCAATATCAGATTCGCCTGAAACCTCCTCTGCGTTCCCATCAGCCCGCTCTCCCTCAGGCAATCCCATTTCCGTTTCTGTTACGTGACGCTTGTTGGATACTTCGTGGAGCCACTCATCGATTTGACGAGGTGACAATACATCTGAAGAAGGCAGTTCTTCCACCGTCCTCACGCCTACAAATTCGAGAAACGCTTCGCTGGTGCCGTATTGAATCGGCCGCCCCGGAAGCTCTGCTCGTCCAACAATTTGAACGAGGTCACGCTCCATTAGCCGGCTCAAGGCACTGTCAATCGACACCCCACGGATCTTCTCCACTTCCGAGCGAACCACTGGCTGGCGATAGGCAATCACTGCCAATGTTTCGAGTGCCGACTGGGTTAGCTTCATCGGCCTTGGCTCGTCGCGAAGCAAGCGAATCCATTCCCCGATGGTGGGCGAAGTCACAAAAACGAATCCATCGTGCAGCTCTACCAAGCGGTATACCTCGTCACGCTCTTCAAGCTCAGCGGAAATGCGGTCAATCGATTCTCGTATCTGACCGGCGGTCACGAGCGAAGGCACATCTGAAGTGGGCATGCCCTCCGCTTCCAAAAACGGCTGTTCTACATTCGTCTCCTCGTCTTCCTCCGGAGTCGCTACCTCCATTTCAGGCAATAGCTCGGCTTGCTCGTGGAATTTGGAAAATACCTTCTGGATGTCCTTGGAGCTCAAGGGACCAGATGCTCCGAATAGGAGCGCCTTCAATACTCTGTCTAAGCTGAATGCCATTTAAAATAGGTCTGCAGAATTTGTGTAATTCGAAATGGGGAATGACTTGATCGCAACTAAAAGCTCTGATGTAAAGGGTCTCTTTTTCACGATTCTTCCCGCGATTCTGGCAAGGGGCTATAAGCTCCACTAGAGAAAGCAACGCAAAGTTATCAACAATACCAAATACGTGACCACAGAAAACCAAAATTGTAATCGTCCACATTCCTCTGTCGTCGTAGACGGCAACGACCGCGCCCCCGCTCGCTCCATGCTAAGAGCCGTGGGATTTGGTGACGACGATTTCAAGAAGCCCCAGATCGCAATTGCCTCAACCGGAAGCGACTTGACGCCCTGCAACATGCATATCGACGAACTCGCTACTCACGCGACCAAAGGCGCCAACGAAGCAGGCGGCAAGGCAGTGAATTTCTCGACCATAACGATTTCCGACGGTATAAGCATGGGCACAAAAGGTATGCGCTACAGCTTGGTTTCTCGGGAAGTCATCGCGGACTCCATCGAAACGGTCGTCGCAGGTGAAGGAATGGATGGACTGGTCGCGATTGGCGGCTGCGACAAGAATATGCCTGGATGCATGATGGCGATTGCTCGTCTGAACCGTCCCTCCGTGTTCGTATATGGCGGTTCGATCCTCCCAGGCATTCATAAGGGGCAGCCAACAGATATCGTTTCCATTTTTGAAGCGGTTGGCCGGCACGCTCGTGGCGAAATTGACGATGCCGAACTTAAGGAGATTGAATCTACCTGCATACCGGGTCCCGGCTCCTGTGGAGGCATGTATACGGCCAACTCCATGGCCAGCGCGATTGAAGTCCTCGGAATGAGCCTGCCAGGTTCGAGCGCCCAGCTAGCGGTTAGTGAAGATAAACGCATCGATTGCGAGAACGCAGGCAGGGCGGTTTTCCATCTCATCGACCAAAACCTGAGACCGAGCGACATTTTAACCAAAAAGTCCTTCGAAAACGCGATCACTACCTGTATTACCCTTGGTGGATCGACCAACATAATTCTCCACCTGCTCGCTATCGCTCACTCCGCGGATGTCGAGTTGTCCATCGACGACTTCGAACGTCTCGGTGAGAAAGTCCCCCTGCTCGCCGACGTCAAGCCATTCGGCAAGTACAACATGTCCCACTTGATTCGCATTGGGGGCATTCAGCCGATGATGAAGATCCTCCTAGATCGCGGCCTACTGCATGGCGATTGCCTAACCGTTACCGGCAAGACAATCGCGGAGAACCTCCAAGAAGTAGGACCCTATCCCGCGTATCCGAACGAACAGGACATTATCCGGCCTTGGGATCAGCCCATCAAAGAAACGTCGCACCTGCGCGTCCTCAAAGGCAACCTCGCCCCGAGCGGTGCCGTTGGCAAAATCACGGGGAAGGAAGGTCTCTACTTCAAGGGTACCGCGAAAGTCTACGAAAACGAGGAAGACTCCCTGCAAGGGATCCTTCGCGGTGATGTCGTAGCGGGTGATGTAGTCGTCATTCGCAATGAGGGCCCTGCAGGCGGCCCTGGAATGCGGGAAATGCTTTCGCCGACCTCGGCCGTCGCCGGACGTGGGCTCATCAAGGAAGTAGCTCTTATCACGGATGGTCGTTTCTCCGGAGGCAGCCACGGATTCGATGTCGGCCACATCACACCGGAAGCCGCTTGTGGCGGACCGATTGGAATTGTGCAAAACGGCGACGAAATCGAGATCGACGCCACTAGAAACACGATTTCGCTGAACATTCCTGAGGATGTGTACAACGTGCGGATGGACGCGTATCAACCTGCCGGTGCGGGAGAAAAGCGTGGCGTCCTTGGCAAATATGCAAAACTAGTCGCTTCCGCTTCAGAAGGAGCCGTCACCGACAAATATCTGTAGCTTTCAAAAAGGTAGGGGGAGATCGCCCGCTATCTAGTATTCCTTCATACCTATGCCTCTTCAGCATTTATAATTCAAACTTCATAATTCAGTCACCATGTCTTGGGAACGATTCACACAATACTCATTTCATTTTCCGGAAGTCAGCCTAGCTATCGATCTCAGCCGGATCGGATTGAAGAATGACGACTTCGAAGCATTCGAATCGCGATTCGCAAAGGCGTTTCAAGATATGGACGCTTTGGAAAAAGGCGAAATCGCCAACCCAGACGAGGGAAGAATGGTGGGGCACTACTGGCTTAGAGACCCGGAACGGGCCCCTACGCAAAAGCTGAAAGTCGAGATTGAGGAGACAATTGAACAAATTAAGCAATTCGCTTCAAGCGTCCACTCAGGGCAAATCAAAGGCCAAAACGGAGTCTTTTCGGACATCTTGGTCATCGGTATCGGAGGATCCGCATTGGGACCTCAGTTTGTAAGCCACGCTCTCGGGAATCCTTCCAAAGACAAGACGCGTGTTCACTTCTTCGATAATACTGATCCCGATGGAATGGACCTTGTCCTTGATGCTATCGGGGGAAATCTTGGCCAGACGCTCAGCCTGGTTGTCTCTAAATCTGGTGGAACTGCCGAAACAAGAAACGGCATGCTAGAGGCGAAAACGGCCTACGAAAAGAAAGGTCTTAATTTCGCCGCCCACGCAGTCGCAATCACGGGCGATAGAAGCAAGCTGGATACAGTCGCCATAAACGAAAACTGGATCGCCAGATTTCCGATGTGGGACTGGGTCGGTGGACGCACCTCCGTGCTGGGTCCGGTAGGACTCGTACCGGCCGCACTCCAGGGAATCGATGTCGACGCATTGCTATCTGGGGCAAAGGCCATCGACGCACTGACCCGCCAGACTTCGATCAAGAGCAATCCCGCTGCCCTGCTCGCCCTATCCTGGTACCATGCAACCGATGGCAAAGGGAAAAAAGACATGGTCGTGCTTCCCTATAAAGACCGCCTTCTCCTTTTTTCACGCTACCTCCAGCAGCTCATTATGGAGAGTTTAGGGAAAGAATTCGATCTACAGGGGAATGTGGTAAACCAAGGAATTACCGTCTATGGAAACAAAGGCTCCACCGACCAACACGCTTATGTTCAGCAGCTCCGAGAGGGTGTTCCGAATTTCTTCGTCACCTTCATCGAAATCCTTAAAGATCGCTCCGGGCCCTCCATCGAAGTGGAGGACGGCGTCACCTCCGGAGACTTTCTTCAAGGGTTTTATCTCGGTACGAGAGACGCCCTCAGTGAGAAAGGACGGGAATCGGTTACGATCACGACTAACGCGGTTAGCCCAGAATCGGTGAGCCGCCTCATAGCGCTGTATGAACGAGCTGTTGGTCTTTACGCTTCTCTCGTAGGAATCAACGCCTATCACCAACCAGGAGTAGAAGCAGGCAAGAAAGCAGCTGGGATTGCGATCGATCTCTGTAAAGCCATCACGGCTTCACTCCAGGATGCCAAAGGGGAAAGCCTGGATGCGCCCGGCCTCGCTCAAGCGATTGGCCAAAGTGCAGAAGCGGAGCTCGTATACAAGCTTGCGACCCATCTCGCCGCGAACGGAACTTCCGGGATCCGGAAATCCAGTTCTGGCGCCTGGCACGAAGCGACCTTTTCAGTGTCTGAGTGAGGAAAATTTAACGCCTCGGGCCATTCGGCCGTTTTCCGAACTGCTGATAATAGGCTTTTCAAATGCGAAATCCAAAACCATTGTTCCGAGACTCGAATCTTATTTCCTAGATCGATGAGGTCACTCGCCAATTTTCTTTCCGTTCTCGCTATTATCGGAGCCCTAGCTTCCGGGACCTTCTACTATCTCAATACCCTAGAAGCCAACAACCTCGCTCAAGAACTGCAAACCTCTCAGGTCCAACTCAAGGCGGAAAGTGCCAAATCCGCCAATCTGGCCGCAAAAAACCATGATCTCCAAGAGCAGCTGGAGCAAAACGCCCGTTCGCTGCAAGAAGCCCGATCCAATATCACGGTGATCTCTGCCCGATCCAATCAGCTGAAGCGGGAAAACCAGCGTTTTACTGAGGAGTTGGAAATGCGGATGGATAACGAAGAGAATCTGCAGCGTTCCCTGGCGGATTTGAAGAAAGAGATGGCCGCCCAAAAAGCGAATTCTATCACGCTAGAAGAGGCCAATGCCTACGAACAGAAGATCGCTACACTGGAATCCACCATTCTTAAACTGGAAAGCACTCCCGTGAAGGTAGCTAGTCCCTCCACTGCAGAGGGTTATGGAAACCTAAAGCCAGGCCCGAGCGATGCGAATGGAAGAATCCTTACCGTCGGGCCGCAATCCTCTTTCGTGATCGTCAGCCTAGGCTATACCAGTGGCATTCGGCTCGACCATCTCCTCGAAATTAAGCGAGAAGGGGAATCCATCGCAAAAATTCAGATAAGTGAAGTAAAGGAAAACTTGAGCATCGCGAGAATTCTGCCAGGCTCTTTAAAAATCGACCCCATAGCGGGCGATCTCGTTGTTAGCGCAAACTGATAGATTATGAAAAAACTGCTTTCCCTCTTTCTCGCAATTGCAACCGTCAGCCTGACTCTAATATTCACCGGCTGCACCGAAGTGGATGAGTCAACGATTCCCTGGAGCCGTCCCAAAGACTGGGAGGGTGGCGTTCCGGGAATGGGTGGAACGAGCCGCTAGTCCAGCTCCCTTCGCTCCAGAAAGATTTCTGACTCCACCCACCCTAGGATGGAAGGCGTAAATCAGTCACTCACGCCTGAACCAGGCTCGCTTTACGTCGTCGCCACGCCCATCGGGAACCTAGCAGACCTGACCGAGCGAGCCCGCTCCTTGCTGGAAAAAGTCTCATTTGTCGCCTGTGAAGACACACGCGTCTCCGGCGGTATGCTCTCAAAATTGGGAATCAAGAATCGGCTGGTTTCCTATCACGACAAAAATGAGCGCACCATGGCGATATCAATCGCCGACCGGCTAGCGAACGGAGAATCGGTTGCCCTCATTTCCGACGCAGGAACTCCTGCCGTGAGCGATCCGGGGTTTCGCTTAACTCGCCAATGTCACGTGCTATCTATACCCGTTATTCCCGTTCCGGGCCCTTGTGCCGCCACAACCATCCTTTCTGCGAGCGGCCTCCCTTCCGACGGTTTTCTTTTTGTGGGATTCCTCCCTCCTAAAAGCGCCGCACGAAAGCGCTTTCTCGAAAGCCACATCGATTCCCCATATACGATAATCCTCTATGAATCCTGTCATCGTATCGAAAAACTCATGGCCGAAATGCTAGAAATCCTCGGGCCGGATCGTTTCGTTTGCATTGGGAGAGAACTGACCAAGCGATTCGAATCCATCACAACCGGCGCCTTGGCCTCTGTTGCCGAGACCTTTAAAACCTCGAGTAAGAAAGGCGAATTTGCGGTGGTGATTGCCCCGCGGAAATTTGTCCTTTAGCGATGAAACCTATTCGAGTCGGCATTATCGATATAGGAAGCAATTCTATAAAGCTGCAGATTGCTGAAGGCTTGGGTGGCACCGAGATTCGTCACGTTCACTTTGAAGTCGAAGAAGTACGTATTGGCGAGGGAATGACAAAAAACCCTCCTGTAATCGAATCCGGTGCGATAAAGATCGGGACTCAAGCCGTAGCCCGACTCCATTCGATCGCTTCTCAACACAAGCTAAACCAGCTTTCAATCGTTGCGACCAGCGCTGTACGAGACGCTCACAATAGCCATAAATTCGTAGACTCCATCCGGACTGCGACCGGCATAGAATTGAGAACCCTTTCAGGAGCTGAAGAAGCGAACCTTATCGGTAAAGGCGTTTTACAGGATCCAAAGCTCGCGACCCTCAATGATTTCACACTCTCTGACCTTGGTGGAGGCTCTTTAGAGTTTATTCGATTCAAGAACCAGGTTTCCGTCGCTTCCCACAGCTTCGACCTCGGCGCCGTTCGACTCGCATCACAGTTCCTTCATGACCGCAAGAAACCGGTATCCCTGCCTCAACGGGAAAATATAGAGAACGCCGTAAGAACTACACTCCAGCGATCTTCCATACAACCTGATCCTGGAGTCACCACCGCAGTGCTTACCGGAGGCACCGCGTCAATCTTATCCCAATTGGCACCTCAGTCAGGAACTAAAAAGAGACTTGATTTTGTCGCCGCCAGATCAATACGCGATCGCGTTTCTGAAATGGACTTCGATGAGAGGATAGCAAATTTAGCCGTTCCTACTAAACGAGCGGACATTTTCCCGACTGCTACCATAATCCTGTGCGAACTAATGCAGTTCCTAGGTTGCGAGACGATCTATTTTTCTTTTTTCAATCTTCGCTTCGGTCTCGCAGCTGAAATGGTAGAGGCTCACAGGTCAGCAAATCTATAAACTACTAGCGATTTCCGTGAAGATCCGTTTTCGTTCCGCGGCGTCTCGTTTGCGGTCTGTAACGACCTCAATCAGGCTAACCCCTCCTCGAGCTTCTCTTCCTAAATATATCTCAAATTCCTTGAGGCTATTGGCTTTCATGTATTCAATATCGTAAGTCGCAGCCCATTTCGAAAAATCGATCTGCTGGTCTGTCGCAAAAAACTCTTCGAACTCTTCTCCAAGCTGACTAACAGGAAGCATTTCAAAAATGCCTCCCCCAGCGTTATTTATCAATATAATCGTCAGCGACCCTTCGACTCGCTTACTTACCAATCCTCCGTTGCTATCATGAAGTAGGGCAAGATCTCCTGTTAGAAGAAAAGTCGGCTCACCTCGATGCGCTACTCCGAGAGCCGTTGATAGAATACCATCTATCCCATTCGCCCCTCGAGAGGAATAGACACCCACACGTCGATCGTTAGGATTCCAGAAAAATTCCAAATCTCGTGGTGGCATGCTATTAGAAACGAATAGAGAGCTTCCCATGGGCAAACAGTTCGACATCGCTACCGCAATCGAACCCTCGAAAACTGGCTCGAGACGAGACAACCTTCCTTCGATAGACTGGTGCACCTTCGCGTCTAATCGTTGCCACGCTGTGGCAAAGGAATCGTTGCTATGACGCGTCACCAGCGGTGAAGCTCGATTAAAGTCATAATACCTAGACTCACTATCACCTCGATTTGAATCGAACTCACCGGGAATGGGTGTCAAAAACTGAGACTTAATATTCCGATCTTTTAACCAGGTTCGAAGGGTCTTGCTGATAGGAAGATCACCTACCACGATGATTCGATCAGGCAGCAGGTTCGAGTCTCCGTCAACGACCCGGCAAATCGCATTGTAACCGGTAATCAAGCGTGGAAACAGACTCTGATGATTCCTGATAGAACTGAGTCCATCTGCAAGTACAGGCCACCTAAGTCCATCTGCCAGTCGCGCTACATTTCGAACCCAATTTTCACTAACCGGCACCAGAGGAGAACCGACTAATATGAGTCCTCGTTCAGACTGGGTAAATTCGTCTAGGTCTAATTCAATAGAGGGTTCTTCGACTTTCGAAGAGGACTCAAACAAGACCCTTAGCTCATCCATTGAGATCGGACTCACGAACGTCCGATCAGTTAGAGGCGCCAGTGGGTCTCGGAAAGGCGTATTTACGTGAACGGGACCGCAGGGAATACCCAACGAGAAATCCACCTGTTCTTCCACAACTGCTTTCAGACCTTCTAACGCCTTTAGGTCCGCATTCGGAATAGGCAATTCTACCTGAGAGACTGGATACATAGCATACATACCCAATTGAACAATCGTTTGCCCCGCACGGCATCCACGCAATTCCTCAGGCCGATCCGCGGTTATGACAATCAAGGGGACCCCACTTTCTGAGGCCTCGATCACAGCTGGATAGAAATTCGCCGCAGCCGTCCCGGACGTACATACCAGGACAACGGGTAATCCTTCTCGTTTTGCGAGTCCCAAGGCAAAAAAACCGGCGGAACGTTCATCTAGTATTGAAATTGATTCAATTCCTTCAGTTCGGGCAAACGCAAACGCGAGTGGAGAACTTCTTGACCCGGGGCAAATCACCGCAAAGCGAACCCCTTTACTGCACAGGGTTTCAGAAATGATCCGAGACCAAAGCTCGTTAACATTTGCAAATTCGGGTTGCATCTAAACGAGATTCTCCAACAGGGCTTTGAACTTCAAGTTCGTTTCCTGCAGCTCTTTCTCTGGAACAGATCCCTTTACGATCCCAACTCCAGCATACAACCTAGCAGTGTCGCCATCAATCAAAGCCGAACGAATGGCCACAAGGAATTCGCCTTCCAAATTACTGTCCACCCACCCAATCGGTCCTGCATACAGTCCCCTAGCAAAACCTTCATAATGAGAAATTCTTTCACAGGCTCGCCCTCTCGGTGAGCCGCCTACAGCGGGCGACGGATGAAGCTGCTCCACAAAATCCAAGAGACTCGTACCCTCAAGCAGCTTTCCACTCACCTCGTTGTAAAGATGCTGCACATTACTGAGTCGCTTTAAGGCTGGCTCCTTTTCTAATCGAATTTCAGTGCCTAAGGATTCAAGACGCCGACAAATCGAGTCCAAAACCACTTTCTGTTCGTACCGATCTTTTTCGCTATTCAACAGCTCCGATCCCAATCTCGCATCCTCCCTCGCAGACAGACCCCGAGGGGCCGACCCTGCTAGGGCGTCTGCAGCAAACTCTTTGTCCTCGACTTTCACCAGACGCTCAGGACTCGCGCCAATAAAACTTTGACCTTCCCCATTAGCAAACGAGAAAGAATAACAATCAGGGTAGCGGTCACGCATCGCGTTGAGAATCTCGAGTGGATGAAATACCTGATTAGCTCTCAAATCCCGGGCTCGAGCTAGTACGATTTTCTCAAATACCTCGGAATCGATTTCCTTGATAGCCCGACCTACAGAATCACTAAAGTCATCTTCTTCACTCGCCTCCTCCATCCGCCATTCCGGACGTCTAGACTCGTTCGCAGACACATCAACCGCCCGATAGTCAAACGACTTGATTTTCGTATTGGCATTCCATATACGTTTTGAAATCGACTCAATATCGCTACATTCCTCAACCAGCGCGTTCGCGGTTGCGACACATACTCCCCTTTTAACGCTCACCTGCCATGAGGGTACAAACACGGTCGCAGGCGGAAAAGCCTCCCCCTCCCCCACCTCATCAAAAAACGTGAAACCGCAAAAGAAGTGTGGCCCAAAAAAAGGAAGAGTGACATCTCCTACGGCGACCGCATTGTCCAAGGTATCGGTAATGAAAGCCTTTGCAGATTCAAACCGATCACCAGAACGGGACGCCGAATGGATTGCCACTTCTGCTCCTGCCAAAGCCACGCCTTCCAAGGGTCTCTCTACATAGAAGTGCGGCTCGCTAGGGTCATAAATCGACTCGAGCACTGCCAATGGATCAAGTAAATCCGAAGCAACCGAAATACTCACCAGCTGAGGATGACTCTTCAGAATAGCTCGCTGACGGCAGCCGTTTAGAAACGTCTCAAGTGCGGTCTCTGTCGGGGACTGAGAAAGGTCTAACGGGAGCGTATCCACAGAATCGCTGCTTTAAGATTCCATTTGAGGCTTGGGAAACAAAATGGTCTTTTCGCCGATCTCCTGTCCAACCAGTGTGTCTCCTCGCAGCAATCGACGGTCCCAATCTGCCTCTTTGGTGTATCCTAGCAGATCGTACACTTTATCGGTTGTATTTGGCATGACAGGTTCGAGCAACCCCACTGCCAGGCGCAAGGATTCTGTCATTACGTAAAGAGACGTTTCGAAACGTTTCCTGTCTTCCGGATCCTCAGATTTTGCCAATTTCCAAGGAGCTCGTTGTTCCGCGTACCGATTTATCGCGCTGATAAAAGCAAACGTTTTCTCTAGGCCCGAGTGAAATTGAAATTCACCATACAGATCTAAAACCTTCTTTTGCGTATCTTTCCACAAGGTCCAAAGTTCTAATTCGAGCGACTCCTCGATCCTTGGTCCGGGAATCTTTCCTCCAAAATTGCGGCCAACCATCGTAAGCACCCGGCTCAGCAAGTTTCCCAGATCGTTCGCAAGGTCGGAATTGTAACGGGACATGTACCTTTCCTGCGAAAACTCGCTGTCCTGCCCGACGTTCATCTCTCGAGTAACAAAATAGCGAAACGCATCCGAGCCGAATTGGTCAATCAAATCGAGCGGATCAACTACGGTCCCTGTGCTCTTCGACATTTTTGCCCCCGATTTCAACCACCACCCATGGACTAGAAGGCTCTTTGGTAACGCTATCCCTGCAGCCTTCAGCATAATGGGCCAATACACAGCATGAGGTGGAACGAGGATGTCTTTTCCGATTACGTGAAAATCCGCAGGCCAGTGTTTTTCAAACGAATCGGTACCGTATCCAACTGCGGATATATAGTTAACCAGGGCGTCAAACCAAACGTAAGTCACATACTCCTCGTCGAATGGAAGTGGAATTCCCCACTCCAATCGTTCCCGCGGCCGGGAAATGCAAAGATCGTTAATCGGCTCTTTCAGGAACTCAAGCACCTGCTTTGCTCGAAAACGGGGATAGATAAAAGACTTGTTCGTCTTGAGCTGTTCAACAAGCCATTCCTGATGACGGCTCAGCCTAAAGAAATAATTGCTTTCCGCAATTTCCTCGACCTCACCAAAAATCTCCGGCCACTCACCATTTCCATCGCGATCCTTTTCCTGCAAAAATTGCTCCGCTCGCTTGCTGTAGTAACCTTTGTATTCTGCCTTGTAGATGTCGCCTTGGTCAAACAGCTTTTGCAAAATGGATCGCACGACTTTCTTGTGCCGGTCTTCAGTCGTTCTAATGAAATCGTCATTAGAAATGTCTAGACTCGCACAGAGTCCCTTGAAGGCGACCGCCGCTTCATCGCAAAGTTCAATGGGAGTAATGCCACGTTCCCCTGCCGATTGCTGTACCTTCTGCCCGTGCTCATCGATTCCGGTCAAGAAATAGACTTCGTCACCCATCAAGCGACGAAAACGGGCAACCACATCGGTCAAAACCTTCTCGTATGCATGGCCGAGGTGAGGCTTTCCATTGGCGTAATCAATCGCAGTTGTTATGTAGAATGACTTCATGATCTAAAAATCGGCGGTAAGCCATAAGCGTGCCCTTTTTCGACCGCAATCTAATTAAGGCAAAGCACAACCGAACGAAGCACCTGTAATCCAAGACGGAATGTCTTAATCCCAGTCCCTAACTTAGGCCGTTTCTAACTTGTAGGCACAATCGCAGGTCGTGCACATCTGACTCCTGCTGACGAGAACTGTTCCAATCCTCGTATAGCCCGCGATATGTCAGAAAACCGCACCGACCCTTTCAGTGCAAAGATCCTAGATTACCCCTTATGGCTTCCGTCGCAAAACGGAGCATTTCCCGTTGTCTTACAGGCACACAAAAAATGAGCCCCGTCTTTTTCTGCCTTGAAAACCTTAGGTCTGAATTCGGTACCACTATGCGATCCATCACAAAACGGCTGTCTGGATGACTGGCCACATGAGCAGTAGGCGTAGGTTCCCCCAGCTTCTAATTCTACCTTTATTGGACCGGCTCCGGCTCGTTTTGCTTCGCTCATGGCTTCTCTTTGTTTGAACTACTGTCTCAACGTGACCCCAAGAGGGGCACGAAATTAATAAACAAGAATCTAACCGACAAACCGGACCCCACTCCAGACAAAACTAGCTTAACAATTCCTTGAGCAGACCTTGAACAATTTGCGGGTTCGCCTTACCTCGACTCTTCTTCATTACTTGGCCGAGCAAAGCATTGAGGGCCTTCTCGTTTCCAGATCGAAAATCCTCAACCGGACGAGGGTTCTCGTCTACCGCCTCCTGACACCAGTCTTTCACTTGCCCTTCATCAAAATCTGGCTTGAGCCCTTTCCTTTCAATTACCTCTGTAGCAGACTCTCCCGTATTGAACATTTCAATAAAAACGTCTTTAGCAATCTGCTTGGTGATGACTCCTTTTTCGATTACTTCAACGAGCGAAAGCAAGCCGTCGGGAGAAATCTTGCATTCGCTCAATGCCGTATTGGAATCGGACAGCTCTCGTAGCAAATCGTTAGTTACGTAGTTACCGATCGCTTGGGCGCATTTCGGCGCCTTTTTAGCGGCACTCTCAAAATATTCGCTCAACTCCCAATCTGGAACTAGTACCGATGTGATCGAATACGGAATATCATACTGCTCCATGAATCGACGTTGCTTATCGAAAGGCAGCTCTGGAATTTCGCACCGTATTCGCTCTCTCCATTCGTCGTCAATGCGCACCGGCATCAAATCAGGATCGGGAAAATAGCGATAGTCGTGAGCGTCCTCCTTCTCCCGCATCAACTCGGTCCGTCCGAGGTCAGCATCCCAACGCCAGGTAGCCTGCGTCATTGTCCTTCCCTTTTTCAGTTCTTGGGTCTGCCGCTTTATCTCGTATTCAATACCGTTTTTCACACCGGTAATGCTGTTCAAATTTTTGAGTTCAATCTTCGCTCCCAATTCCTTTTGACCAACGGGACGAACGGATATGTTAGCATCCGCTCGCATTTGGCCCTTCTCCATATCACAGTCGGAAATTCCGCAATAAATCATAGTTTGCCGAATAGCCGTCAGAAAAGCGAAGGCCTCCGCGCCTGAGTGCATATCTGGTTCGCTGACAATTTCCATCAACGGTGTAAAAGCGCGATTGTAGTCAACCAGACTGTCTTCAGCGAAGTGATTTAGTTTTCCCACGTCGTTCTCTAAATGGATACGCGTTAGAGCTACCTTTCGATGTGAACCCATCACCGCACGAGTCTCACCCTTCATTTCAATTTCAACAAAACCGCCATCACAAATGGGCTGATCGTATTGAGTAATCTGATAGTTATTCGGACTGTCTGGATAAAAGTAGTTTTTCCGGTCCCACTTACAGTAATCCGGGACCGTGCAGTTCAAGGCGAGTCCTGCTTTGATAATCCCATTCAGGGCGGTCTTGTTCATAACCGGTAGTGACCCCGGCAATCCTAATACGACGGGATCAACCAAAGTATTGGGTTCGTAACCGTAACCCGACCGGCTTCCGGAGAAGATCTTGGACTCCGTCTTGATTTGAACATGAACCTCTAAGCCAATGACTGCTTCGTATTCCATTTTCGATTTCCCAAATGATTAGTCGTTAAAACAACCTTATAGGGATGGGTGTTCGTTTTTAAAGTTGTGGGCAGACTCGAACTCGTTCCCCATCGCTAGAATCTCGTCCTCCTTAAATGGCTTTCCCAATATCTGCAGCCCTACGGGAAGTCCGTCAACATACCCACAAGGGACCGACAACCCTGGTATCCCTGCCAGATTGGCTGAAATCGTGTAAATATCGCTCAGATACATGGAAAGCGGATCTCCCGAATGAGCCCCCCTTTTAAAGGCGGGACTTGGAGCAGTCGGTGTAAGCAAGGCGTCTACATCCATGAAGGCCTCTTCAAAATCCCTCCGGATCAGCGTGCGGGTCTTTTGGGCCTTTAAGTAATAGGCATCGTAATAGCCACTACTCAGAACATAAGTGCCCAGTAGCACACGCCGTTTTACTTCAGTTCCAAATCCCTCTGCCCTTGATTGACGGTAAATGTCAACCGAGTCTTTCGCGTCAAAACTCTCGGCTCGATGTGTATAGCGAATACCATCGTAGCGGGCCAAATTCGAAGACGCTTCGGCAGTTGCCACGATGTAATAGGTCGCCACTGCATAAGCCGTATGCGGCAAAGACACTTCCTTGATCTCACATCCGAGTGACTTGTAAAACTCAATCGCCTCTTTTACCGGACCCATGGATGCCGTATCCGGCGCACTCTCGAAGTACTCTTTCGGCAATCCAAAAGTCCACTTCCTCCCTTTCAGCTGTTCAATGGCCTGAACGTAGTCCGGAACATCGACCTTATAGGAAGTCGAGTCATTTATATCGTGTCCTGATATAGATTGCAACAGAGCCGCCGTATCCCAAACCGTGCGACCCATAGGTCCCACTTGATCTAGCGAAGAAGCAAAGGCAGCAAGACCGTAACGGGAGACACGCCCGTATGTTGGCTTCAATCCAACAATCCCACAATGCGAAGCGGGTTGCCGGATGGATCCTCCGGTGTCACTTCCTAAAGATACGATCGATTCACCTGCTGACACAGCCGCCGCAGATCCACCCGAGCTTCCTCCAGGAATACAATCGAGTTTCCATGGGTTGCCCGTAATTTTGGTAGCGGAATTCTCAGTGGACGAGCCCATAGCGAACTCGTCCATATTCAACCGGCCCCAAAGCACAGCCCCAGACCGTTTTAGTTTTTGAATACAAGTGGCGTCGTAAGGTGAAATAAAATCCGCCAATATTTTACTAGAACAAGTTAGAGGCTGGTCCTTCACCGCAAGTACATCCTTTATTCCTGCCGGTATTCCATCTAGTGATCCGAGACTTTCTCCTCTATTCCGTCGAGCATCAGACTCCGCCGCCTGAGCCAGAGCGTCCTTCTCGTCAAAACTATTGAATGCCTGTACCAGGTCATCTACTGCCTTTGTCCGACCTATTACTGACTGCGTTAATTCAACAGAGGATATCTCCCTCCTGTTCAATAGCCCACTCAACTCGCTAGCGGATTTGTAATATAGCTCAGCAGACATTATTACTCCACAACCTTCGGCACGACAAACATGTTCTGACGCTGCTTAGGCGCATTTTTCAGAGCCTCGCCAGTGGGAAGTTCCGATGTTGCCCTATCCTCTCTCCAAACATTTTCTACCGAATGCGGGTGCGCCGTCGGCTCGACATTCGTCGTGTCCAATTCATCCAGCTTATCAATGTATCCAAGGATGCTCTCAAGCTGAGATGAAAACTTCGTTTTTTCCTCTTCAGTCAAAGCTATCCGTGCCAAATCAGCGACTTTATCGATGTCAATGTGGGGAGTTTCAGCCATAGTCTGCAAAAATTAACATATACAAGAAGAGTCCAAACTAGTCCCGAATTTCAAAGGCGGTCTTTTCTCGAATCACATTTTGAATCTTCTCAAGCGCCGTATTTACTTCCTTGTCCTTCAACGTTCGTTCGCTGGAGCGGAATACCATAGAGACCGCTACGCTTTTCTTGCCTGCGGGCAATTCCTCCCCTTCGTAAATGTCGAACACGTAAATAGACTCCATGGCGAAGGTGCCTTGAGTCGCCTTTTGGGCAATCTTCTCAATCGAACGAACCACATCATTCGCCAGTTCCGACTGGTCAACGACCAAAGCTAAGTCCTTTGCAGTTGGCGGGAAGAGACTGAATGGCTGGAACTGAACCCGCTTTGCCGCTTTCAATCGCTCGGGAAGAATCGAAAAAGAACCGGCTACAATATCACCCTCAATATCCAATGCCTTAATACGTTCCAGATTCATCAATCCAAATTCCGCCAAGATGCCAGCTCTGGGATCATCTATCACTGCCGCCTGACCCTCTTGCCAAGCCGTAGAGTCATCTACAATCTGAGTAACCTTGAACCGTCCGATATCAATCCCCGCAAACCCTGCCAACAAAGTGGCCCGATTCTTAGCGGTAAAAAAATCATCGGCTTCCCGGAGTTTCCAGCTTCGGGGTCGACCCAGCGAGCATTCAGCAAAAGCCACCGAAATCATCTCAACGACTTTTCCTTTCACCTCGCGGAACACGCGACCCAGTTCAAAGAATCGGGTGGCTCCCGTCTTTCGGGACTGGTTCAGTCTCAGGGATTCCAGAATTCCCGGAAGCAAGCTATGTCTCAACTGGGTCTGGTCCTCGCTAATCGGATTTTTCAACCCCAAAGCCATGCGGGAAACCGACTCCGACCAATTCTGCTGCTCCCCTTCGGAACGCAGCGTATAGTTTACCACTTCATTAAAATGCTGACCGACGAGATAGTTCGCAGCACGTCGAGAAAATTCAGTTATCGGATTGTCATTTTCTCCAGTGGCAGTTGCCACAACCGCTCCCGACGGGATTTTATCTGTCCCGTAGATGCGCAGCACCTCTTCTAGCAGATCTATTGGACGATCGAGATCACCTCGGTAGCTTGGAATATTAACGAGCCAGTCGCCATCGCTCTCTTCTGAGATTACCATATCCAGTCGTTCCAAACTGTCGCGAATCTCTTCGTCAGAGATTTCGAATCCCGCCTTCACTCTCACCCAATCAGTCGAAAGCTCGATTTCCTTCTCGACCATTGGCTCGGATCCGGCGACATGCTCGGGGCCACAAACAGTCCCACCAGCCGTTTCCAAGATGAGCTGCACCGCCCGATCCGTCGCAAATCGAAGCGAACTCGGATCTACTCCGCGCTCAAAGCGGTAAGAGCTATCCGAAGACAATCCAAGCGTTTTGGATACCCAACGAATCGTAGTTGGGTTGAAATAGGCCACCTCCAAAACGAGATCTTTCGTATCCTCTTTGACCTCCGAGTTCTGACCTCCCATTACCCCAGCAACAGCCAAGGCTCGCTCGTCGTCGGCGATCACCACCATCCGGCTAGATAGCGTTCTTTCTTCGTCGTCCAAAGTTACAACCTTCTCGTCCTCACGGGCGTTTCTAACCATGATCTTGCTCCCTTTAATATCGCGAGCATCAAACGCATGCAGTGGATTGCCACACTCGTGCAAAACGTAATTCGTCACATCCACCACGTTGTTAATGGGCCGCAAGCCAATTGAGCTAAGAAGATCCTGCATCCAAGCGGGGCTCGGTCCGATTTTCACGCCCTTGATAACAGTAGCTCGATATAGCGGACAGTCCTCTTCGCACTCGACCGATGCACTTTTAAATATCTCTTCACCCAACGGACGATCTCCCGGTGCCGGCAGATTGTCTACCGCGGGGTAACTCAATTCGCGCTGATAACTTGCAGCCAATTCTCGGGCGATGCCAAGATGGGATAGACAGTCGGGACGATTAGGAGTCACTTCCAAATTGAAAACGGTATCACTTTCAGTCAGAACCGCGTTGATTGGTATCCCCAATTCCGGGCGCCCTTCTAAAATAAGCAACCCAGCGGCATCTTCACCCGCTCCAATCTCTTTGCCCGAACACATCATCCCATCCGACTCGACCCCACGTAGCTTGGATCGTTTGATTTTGAACCCACCTGGAAGGACCGCCCCCGGAATGGCGACAGGCACTCTATCACCTACCTTGTAGTTGCTAGCCCCACACACTATCGTCTTTTCACCAATCGCATCTCCTAAAGCCACTCGACAAACGCCCAGTTTGTCGGCATTAGGATGCTGCTGACGGCCAAGAACTTCGCCAACGATTACATTCTCCAATTGAGGCAAGCCTGTCGATTCCATGTCATCGACTTCGAATCCAAGCAAAGTCAACGAGTCCGCGATCTCCTTCGGGCTTTCCGGAAGATCGATATAGCGCTTCAGCCAATTGAGGGAAATTTTCATGTCGTAGAATAACGTCTGTTCATATTAAGCAAACTGCTTCAAGAAGCGATGATCGTTCTGATAGAAGTAGCGTATATCATCGATTCCATATATTATCATGGCGATACGCTCGATTCCCATACCAAAAGCGAAACCTGAATAAACTTCCGGATCATACCCTACCGACGCAAAGACCTCGGGCTCGACCATTCCGCATCCCGCAATCTCAACCCAATCGCTTCCTAGTTTCGCCAAGTGACTGGAAGAGAAATCGACCTCGAAGCTAGGTTCGGTGTAGGGGAAAAAATGAGGACGAAATCGCGTGGTCGTTCCCTTGCCTAGCAGCTGCTCGAAAAAATAGTCAAGTATGGCTTTCAAGTCCCGAACCGTGACGTTCTTGTCTACGTAAAGTCCTTCGACTTGGTGAAAATTAGCACTGTGTGTCGCATCCACCGTGTCACGGCGAAAACACCGGCCTGGTGAAATGATTCGAATGGGTGGTTCGCCTTTCAGCATCGTACGAATTTGCACCGATGAAGTGTGTGTTCGTAGTAAGTATCTCTCGTCCGAATTTTTGGATACGTTCCCAAAATCTGCATCATCCGGAAGATAGAATGTATCCTGCAAATCTCGTGCCGGATGGTCCTTGGGAGTATTCAACGCATCAAAGCAGTAATACTCGGTTTCAACCTCTGTACCCTCCGCAACCGTGAATCCGATCTGCTTAAAGATGCGGCTGATTTCCTCCCGCACCTGCGTCAGCGGATGCAAACTCCCCGGTTCCGAATCTGGCGACGGCAGGGAGGGATCGATTGGCGGGCCCAGCCGCTCGGCAATTTCTGCTGCTTCGATCGCCTCCAAGGCGATGTCATAAATGGCCTGTACCTGCTGCTTTGCCTCGTTGATGAGCTTGCCAAAGGTCGGCCGATCTTCCTTGGCGACCTGGCCCATGCCTTTCATCACTTTGGTCAAGGAACCGTTGGGCCCCGTAATCCCTGCCTTAAAGGCTTCGAAATCGGCACGGTTCGAAACGGCGCCCACATTGGTTTTGGCCGCATCTACAATCTGTTTAAGTTCCTCTTCCATAGTGCTTGGCTGAGAGATATGTTCTGAAAACTAAAGGTTCCTCCTGGTTCTTGAGTCAAAAAAAAGGAGTCCGAGCAGATACTCGAACTCCCATTCGTTAAAGGCGAAAATGGATGAAACGGCGAATCTGCCGTCCGATTCGCCACTATTCGAGTTTAGGCGGCGGCTTTGTTCTTCAAAGCTTCCTTAGCTTTCTCAATCAGACCGCTAAATGCGACAGCGTCCTGAACGGCGATATCCGCCAGAATCTTGCGATCCAGGGTGATCTCGGCAGCCTTGAGTCCTTCTTGGAATCGACTGTAGCTAATGCCTTCTGCTCTACAAGCAGCGTTGATACGCACAATCCAAAGCTGGCGCATCGTGCGCTTTTTGGTGCGTCTGTCGCGATAGGCGTACTGTAGCGCGTGCGCTACGGCCTCTTTCGCGTATTTGTATAAACGTGATTTGTTGCCGAAGTAGCCCTTGGCTTGCTTAAGCATCTTTTTGCGACGCTTGCGGTACGCGGGTGAATTAGTTGCTCTAGGCATGTTGTTCCTTTCTGGATTTAGATTTCGTCAGGTCGCCTACTGAATGTTTTACCCAAACGAAATAAGTTTTTGTTGAACAGGGGTTAAAGACCGTGTGGGAGGCCACGCATTAAATCTGCCTGACGTCCTGAGGACACGTGCTTGTCCTGGCTTAAAGAACGCTTCTGCTTAGTGGTTTTCTGGTGGAGATGGTGACGTTTCCCGGGGGAACGCCGCATCAACTTGCCAGTGCCCGTCAGCTTGAAGCGTTTTGCTATGGATTTCTTAGTCTTTTGCATGACTTTTGGGAAAACGGAGAACAAAGATGTAAAATCTATTCCGTGTAAAGGGGAAACAACGCTCATTTCATTAAATAAAGCTATGGCGATGGAACAAATCAGTCTCTAGCCACAAAAACTGGCGGGATATCCCATTGCAAACCTTCACGAATTTATCGAATCTTCAGCTCACTTTCCCACCGACCGCAACCCCTAGAAATCGAATGAATCGTAGAAAATTTATCCAAACCACTGGAATCGCTGCCGCAACCACTGCCCTTCCCGGTTGGTATCTCGAAGAATCCTTGGCCAAAAGTTCCCTTTCCAAACCAAAATTGGCGAATGATCGCCTTGGAGTCGCGCTCGTGGGCTGCGGTGGCCGAGGGAGCGGCGTCGCCGAGGCAGCGGTATACTACGGCGAAATGGTCGCCATTTGCGACGTCGACGACGGTCAACTGGCCAAGGCCAAGCAAAAGTGGCCCATGGCGAAGGCCTTCAAAGACTTCCGCAAGGTCATGGAACTCAAAGAAGTCGACATCGTAGTCTGCGGCACGGTTGACCACTGGCATACGCTCGTATCTCTGGCGGCCATGCGAGCGGGAAAGGACGTCTATTGCGAGAAACCACTTACCCTCACCATTGACGAAGGGAAACATCTCGTCGCCGCAGAGAAGAAGACAGGCCGGATTTTGCAAACGGGCACGCAACAGCGAAGCGACCCACGATTCCGACTAGCCTGTGAAATCGCCCGCAACAAAATCATTGGCGACCTCACGGAAATCGATGTCTACCTTCCCGCCGGCCAGCGACTGGGGCCGTTTAAAAAAAAGCCAGTGCCCAATGGGATGGACTGGGATATGTGGCAAGGGCAGACACCGTACGTGGATTACGTCGAAGAAAGGGCCCACCGCCTTTTCCGATATTGGTGGGAGTATTCCGGTGGCACCATGACAGACTGGGGTGCCCACCACAATGATATCGCCCTCTGGGCAACCGGATTTGAACGCAGCGGACCTATTTCCGCAGAAGGCCGCGCACTCGTTGACATGATACCCTATGGCTTCACTGCCGCTAGCGAGTACGAGCTTGAATACGTTTACCCAAATGGTGTTAAGCACCGCTGCCGTACTACCACCGCCAACGCCTGGAACGGCGCGGTCCTCGATCCCAATCGCCGACAGCACGGACTTCGCCTTACAGGAACCAATGGCTGGGTTTGGGTCACGCGCGGTGCGATCGAAGCAAGCGATCCCGATATCCTAAAAACTCCGCTACCTTCGAGTGCGGAACGTCTCTACAATAGCAACAACCACATGATCAATTTTGTCGAATCCGTTCGTTCGAGAAAGCAGGCGATCTGCGACGCAGAGATAGGCCACCGATCAGCCACTATGTGCCACCTAGGAGTGACCGCCGTCCGTTTAGGCCGAAAGGTCCAGTGGAACCCCAAGAAGGAGAAATTCATCGGTGACAAAGAAGTCGCGAAAACCATTTCCCGCCCCATGCGCAAACTCTGGGACTATGACATTGTTTAAAAGGGAACCGACCAGAATTCTACTCATTCCGTCCGAATCGTATGGTTTGCTTCAGTTCCCTAATGATTGTTAGAGCCACTATCCTTCTGCCTGCTCGCAATGACTGGAGCGACGAATTCCGTTGCCCAGAACGCCCATTCAGTAAACGCGTCGCACCCGCGAAATTCGAAGCATGAGTGGCGCTACTACAAAGGCGACTTGGGCGGGACCAAATATTCCGGTCTAGAGCAAATTAATGCTGGTAACGTACAAGACCTCGAATTGGTTTGGCAATTTCGCGTCCCCGATTTCGGGGAGGGCAAGACCACCACTCTACAGTTCAATCCCTTGATGGTGAATGGAGTTCTCTATTTGGCCACGGTCGGACAGAAAATCATCGCCGTAAAACCAAATACCGCCGAACCCATCTGGACGTTTGACCCTTACCAGGACTCTGGGGCCAGGGAAGCAGAGGTCTAATAGATCAATTGATATACGATGCAGCATTAGACAAATCGGCGAGGCACTTGCAGCTTTGGCAACGGCTCAAAATTGCACCTGACGAAGGGTCGCCTCTCTACACTGCGATCTCTGAAAAGGTAAAAGCGGAAGATTTTAACGATAAAGGCCGAGGTCTACCCTTTATGGCTGAATTCAAGGAGTGGTCTAATGATAAGAAGAGTCCGCATGAGATTTAGTGATTTGTCCCATCCTCTCATTACCCCTAGCTAGAACGTTTTCATACTCCTCTTGGCTAACCACCTTCCTCGTTAACCTCGTTTCCTCTCTCCGCTCATCAATTCGGTGGGCTTGTTGCCAGCTCTTTTCTTTGGCTGTTGAGACGTAATAGACATCGCGGAAGGTGGCCTTCAATTTACCGCTCTCCATTCTATCTCTCACCTCCTCAATCATGTCCTCTTCCAGAGAATGCAGGTTCAGAAATAGCTGCTTAGAAAGCCTAGCCCCTACCTCCGTCCACTTGCCAAGATGATCAGCGTATTCCATGAGTGTGTGCTTGATCGTCTTGTGGCAAATGCGATGCCTCTTGACCATTTGTGACTGGCTAACACCTAGACAGAACAGATAGGGAATCAAACCCATTTTCTCAGGCTTCCTTCTAGATAAGCTCTTAGTACGTTCCTGCAGCTTCTTGTTTGCGTAATCCTGCACAGCATCAGCTATGCTCACCTTCAATTCGGGGGCTTCCAACATAGTGGACCCAGTCTACCATACAAATCGGGTGATTGCCCTACGGAAACCCATCCCGTTAGTGGCAGAAAAAATATCTTCGTTGGCCCTAACCCTGAATAATATTTTGATTATGAGTATGCCTCGTAAAGTTCCTTAAGATCGTCAAAACACATGCCAGCAACAACTTCTAAGTTTTCATCTAGTATTTCATATATAGGGTCAGTCGATGTGTACGGCCTTAAACTAAAATATACTACTACGTCTTCATCGCCACCACCTTCAGTGTGTGCCTCTCCTGGAGTTCCGGCTTTAAATACACCTGCAGGACGAACGCTTTTCAAATTCCCATCGGTATCATAAGTATTAAGTTCTCCCTGAACAGTGAAGGTACTGTAATTTGAGCAATGCTTATGCATGGGAATTTTTGAATTGGCTGAAAATTTAAATAAGATGTCTATTACTTTTGCTTTTTCGTCGATGTTCAAAAAAGACAAGGAAACATGCTCTGTTGGTTCTCCATCGGGACCTGGTAATGGTTTCCAGTCGATTTTTGTTTCATCAAAGGCATTTGCAAATTGGATTTCACCACTGTCATCCGCTTGTGCAAACCCTGCGATAGGGAGCATGGCCGCTGCTGCGGTACCTGTTTTGAGAAAAGCCCTTCTTTTGATATCCGTCATGCGTACATTCCAGCAAAACCTGTGCCAACCGAATATTATTACGTTGATAGCCAGAATATTTCAGAGGGAGGTAAATTAGAATCCCTTTTCGGCGATTTTATAGAGCACTTTGAGATCATAAAAATAGAGATTTTTGCAACAGCCTCGCCAGAGCTAAAAGCGGTTCCAAAGTCGATGGACGCCCCCGCTCCTTACAGACCAGCAATGGCAAGTTTCAGTAGGTCGAAATAAAAAAAAGAAGCAGCCCTCCCGAACTGCTCCTTTGATTCGCCATTCCGACATCGCTATACAGGTTAACGCCGGATCGCTTGCTTAAGTATCGCTCAACTTTCTTATCTCGTTTCCCAAAGATCAAGCTCCACCATTAGTTGAACCACTTTTGGGGAGTATTGACAGAAGATCTGCTAATTTTGGCCCTCGGAGCAAAATGACAAAAAGAGAGCGGGCCCCCACAGGCCGCTCTCAAATGCTTTTCTGTTTTTGCCTAAGGATCGATCTGAAATCGTGCCCAAAGGCCGTTACCCTTGACGTGCCCTCTATGTCACTTAGAGAAGTGCTTTGTTCCAAGAAAGTGCTGAATGTTGTGCCGTCGAGGGTGGGCTGAAATAGCGTCGTTGAGTGTAGAAACTAGTAGGTAATAAATAGCTACCTTGTAAGTATCAGATTATTACGCTTTTAATGGTGGAGGTGGCGGGAGTCTAAATCTATTACTATCTATACAACAACATTTTAACTATTTAAATAGATGTTTTGCTTACCTTTTGCTGCATTAGCCTGCACTGATTATAACAGGAAAATTACAGTAAATCAGATGGGGGGCGGGGGTTGTTCGAGTACCAGCCTCTGCATTAGTATTCATCAACAGCCCCCAAAAAAATTGTCGTCCTGAGGGCAGCTAACCCTAAAGCTTCGGATTAGCAAAAGCTCTATCAAAAGATTCAGCCAATGGGCCATAGCCTTTTGAAATGAATTCGGGCCTAACCCTAATCCAATAATTTTTCACTGGACTGTAATTCTTTTTCAATCTGTTTGGGAGACTGAGCCGACTGGCTATAAGTTCGTCGTCATCTAGGTGAACTGCTTGCTCATATAACTGCCCTATTGTGAAGAAATATGTGTGTGAGACCAATTCACATATCATATCCTCTTCATCGGTTAGAGGTTCTCCAGCTATCGCCTTTGACCAAACTTCTGAGTTTTCAATTATCATCTGCCTGGTCCTTGTTGCAGCTTCAACAGAGTCACTTGCAGACTGCATCCTTCCTAGGCGATTTGACTCTACTATCTCCTTATTGTTCTGATGAAGCTCATACGCGACGAGTCCTAAAGAGGCAATGACCGCTAAGCTTGATACAACCCTCACAACAGCTTCATACTTCATTTTTGAAGAAAAGATCGACTCACATTCTCTTTGCAAGCCCTAACGATTCTTCTCCATGTTCGGTTTTATTATGAAATCAAACACCATCCTTACTATTACCACGGCTCTTGGTAACGTAGCTGTACTCGCTGGCCTCGTTTTCCTAATCATTGAAATGCGGCAGACTTCAAGCATCGCTCGGTCAGAGATCAGGCAGGATCGCAGTAACGCGATGATTGAGGAATTCAGCCAGATATACTCCGAGGACTCGGTGCTTTCTGTTCATATGGCTTTAATGGAAGGCGATTTGGAGACTATCACTGGTCTAGAAAAAGAAAGACTGTTCTGGTTTGAGAGGGTTAGGTACCAACGGTTTGAAGACGTATACTACCAGTTCATAAATGGGCTGATTGATGAAAGTCCATTCAGGGAAAGCATGGCGTTTGCCGCGAACAGGAAGGCTTTATGGGGATGGCTAGGCATACCTAAACCCAATGCTGGAATGAATGCTGAGGTCGATAGGTTTCACACTTCCGAATACTTTTCTCCAGAACCATGGGCCATACGTTTTTCTAACTGGCTAGAATCAAAAGATGCCTAGAAATCACTCCCTGAAGAAACTCAATCCACAGGACTCCATCTGGAAGCACTATCCAGAGGATAATTTCGTCCGCTGGGTCGGAGATAATGAGGAAGAAGCTAGGAAGAACGCGGCTAGAGGATCTCTGCCAAGAAACAAGGTCATCAGTATGTCTCCATGGCTAAACAAGGAGCAAACTTCCTGTGAGCTTGAGTACAACTCGGAGCAGGATGGTATCGCTGGAGTTACTGATTAGGAACACCCTCCCATCACAAGATGGGTTGAGAGCATCAACTGCCCCAGAAAAAATTGTCGTCCTAAGGGGCAATCTCTGATCTGGTAAGGATATGAAGTCACTCCCCATCCTACTCGCCCTCTGTTGCCTCATATTTGCTGGCTGTCAGACTGTACCGAAAGTAGCTGAGACCCAATCAGCTCAAACACCTGAAGTGGATGAAGAACCGCTCGGCGGCAATTTCCTAATTAAATATGTTAACCCTTTGCGAGGAGGGGAAGAGAGTACGGAACTACGGTTCAATGAAGCGAGTGAAGGCTTTTCGGGTGCGTTTATTTCTCCACGAGGCGAGACACCACTCAAAAACGTAGTCCTTGAATCTGATGGCTCGGTAACTGCTAATTTTACAATTAGAGATTATTATTTTGATCTCAACGCTCTTATCGATGGGGATAACATCTCGGGGGAGTTTAGGGGTCCGCGGGATATCAGCTTTAGTGGATCGCGATTAAAATAGTGCCTTGATCGCATACCTAAGCTAACTGCCCCCAGAAAAAATTGTCCCTCAAAGGACTTCTGAAGCTGTTCTTATCCCAGCCTGCGTCTAGCAAAGACTAAAGCCACAACCCCAGTTCCAAGAAGAGCTGCTGTGGAGCCTGTGTCGGGGACGGGGGCTATCGAAGCACTATCCAAGGCGACAATAATGCGATCATTCCCCAATACTCCAAAAAAAAGGGTAGCTTGGGCAGGGTTATTAATGGCATCAAACGGGGGAAGGGCTGTAGGAATGGTGTCCTCTGCTATAACATAAGGAAAATTTGACCACGATACGCCCAAACTGTTTACAAGGATATCGTTAATCCCTGTAATACTTCCATAAGTGAAGTCATGTGGATGCATATGCACGGAGTACGCCGTCTCCCCTGGCGTATTGGGAGACGTATATATATTAGAATTGTCGGCTGCCCCAACCCACCTGAACGTTTCCGATCCTAAATTAATTTCATGCGTACCTAAAACGTAAAAACGAGTTGCAGAGAAGATGTCCCCAGAACCCCATCTAGAGATATTCGCCACAGCACCATCGGGATAATAATCATAATAACCCGATACCTGATCGCCAACTGATATTGGACCTCCGTTCAGCGTTTCTGTCATAGAAGTTACACTACCAGTGTAGGTCACTCGCAGCGGTACTGATAGCATGGGGGTGGCAAAGGCTAGCGAACAAAGAAGGAGGATGTTTCTCATATCAAAAGGATAACTAATATCCCAGCCTCCGCCTAGCAAAGGCTAGAGCCGCAACACCCGCTCCAAGGAGAGCTGCTGTGGACCCTGTGTCGGGGACGGAGCTAATAGATGCACTTGCTAGAGTTACGGTAATAGTGTCATTTCCCAGAGGCGTAAATGATACGAAAGCGTGAGCAGGATTACTAATCGCATCAAAGGGCGGAAGTACCTCGGGAATGGTGTCCTCTGCTATAACATAAGGAAAATTTGCCCACGATACGCTCACACTGTTTACAGGAAGATCGTTAATCCCTGTTATACTTCCATACGTGAAGTCATTTGGAGCCATATGCACGGTGTACGCCGTCTCCCCTGGTGTATTGGGAGACGTACGTATGTTAGAATTGTCGGCTGCCCCAACCCACCTGAACGTTTCCGATCCTAAATTAATTTCATGCGTACCTAAAACGTAGAAACGAGTTTCAGAGTAGATGTCCCCAGGACCCCATCTAGAGATATTCGCCACAGCACCATCGGGATAATAATCATAATAACCCGATACCTGATCGCCAACTGATATTGGACCTCCGTTCAGCGTTTCTGTCATAGAAGTTACACTACCAGTGTAGGTCACTCGCAGCGGTACTGATAGCATGGGGGTGGCAAAGGCTAGCGAACAAAGAAGGAGGATGTTTCTCATATCAAAAGGATAACTAATATCCCAGCCTCCGCCTAGCAAAGGCTAGAGCCGCAACACCAGCTCCAAGAAGAGCTGCTGTGGACCCGGAGTCGGGAACGTTAGCTGTTGTGATTGCGAAGGTAGCGTTGCCGTATCCAAATGAGGCTCCGCCCATCCCCTTAGCAGGCACATACCAACGCATCGCGTATTGCCCTGATTGAAGGTCAATAAGGCTGTCCCCGATGGTCCACAGCTCTGAGCCTAAGACTCCTCCCGTGTAGTTATAAAATTTGAAAGTGCCATCCTGCAGATCTGTTGCAGACTGATTATTTGGTACTGAGGCAGAGAAGGTTGTCGAAGCCAAACCACTAGTGATCTCGAACGATGCTGATCTCTGATCGCCAGAAGCGCGGTACCAATTCATCTGGAAGATAATACTTTCTTCTCCAGCTGATTCTATCGTCCCGATGCTTTCAAAAGTGTCAGCTAAACTTCCGTCAATAATCAAGCTTCCGAAGGCTGAGCTTGAAGCCCATGCACAAGCATAAATAACTACACCTCTTATCCACACAGATTCACATTAACAAAGACCTACACTTAAAGTCAACCTGACCGCCCCATCGGGGTTTCTTGTATAATCTCCAAAACTGCTATTCATTTATTTATGGTTTTCACATTCAAAGCTCTCCTTGTTCTTTCATTTTCATTGTTAGTCGGCTGCTCAAAACCCTCAACGGAGCCGAAGGTGGACGAGCCAATGCTCACGCCCATTGAAGACTTGGGCTTTTCCCATGACGTTGAGGCGGACGATGGCGAGTGGGATGGTTTAGCGAAAGTCTACGCCAAGTTCACCGCCCAGTGGTACGTAGATCCAAACGATCCTGAATGGGGTTGGAATACTGAACGGCCGGGTTACGTCCTGCGTGAGAGAGAAGTATTTTTGGATGGTGCCTGCTCTTTGTGGCTAGATACGAAGTCGAAGCGAGATGATGGCGAGTGGCTCATCCGCGTCTACGGACCCGATTTCAACTTTGAAGGAGATTGGCCTCCCGGTGACTATTTCCTCTACGTCCACAAGCACGTCACGGACGGTGAACCATGGTACGACATATCATGGAACGCCAACTACAAGGGAGAAGCCGCTTACAGCAGCGCTCAGTGGATCCTTGGAGAAGATTTCCAATTTGATGGAGAGGAAGACTTGTCCAGCTTCACTCTCTCCAACGATCTGGTAAAGCTTGAGGTTAAGCCGATACAACAGAAGAATTGAAAGCTGAAGGGAAATGAAACAACTACTAATCACAACAATCGCAGCCGCGGTGCTGGTGGTCTGCGCTACGGCGCAGCAACCGAAGCCTTCTACAGCAAAAGCACCAGAGTTCCAAATTGAAAGACTCGCTTGGCTCACAGGAAGTTGGCAAGGCGCAGTGAATGGCGGACTCCTTGAGGAAACTTGGCTTCCACCAAAGGCCGATACAATTTCAGCTCTAGTAAGGTTTACAAAAGACGGGAGAACCGAATTTGTCGAAATCATCAAGATCGAAAAAGTCGGAAATTCATTCGAACTCAGATTGCAGCTTTATGACCCACCAATGCGTCCACAGTCGGACAAACCTCACGTTTTCAAACTCTCAAAAATTGAAGAAAACAAAATAACTTTTCACGGTATAAGTGAAGGGTCACACCGAAAGCTAAGCTACGAACGCGTTGCTCAAGATCATTTTATAATTCGTTTTCAAACATTTGAAGGTCGTGACGTCGAAATAAATCTGTCACCCCCTCCGAGAAACACCTTCACGTTTTAGGTTGGCTGTGGTCGAGTTACCCAATGTGAGCCAGATTGGAAGAAGCTCGTACCCGCACTAGTGTGCATTTTGGCGACAAACAGCTTGAAGAATCTTCAAGCCTCTCGCTTGAAATAGATACAAGTGAAACGTGGGTACATTGGGTAAGCTATTTGGGAAGCCTCAGCGCTATTCGGTAATCGGCTTGGGTTTGGCTAATCAGTGATCTCATAAACCTCAACTAGCACCTCGCCCACTCCTTCGTCGGCCGAGCTGACTTGTACTGTGTAAACCCCTACATCGAGAGTTACAAGGGCTGCAGCACTACTTGTATCATCAGTCATGAATGGGCGACCTTGAAAGGTTTCATTCGGCAATAGCTTCCTATCAACAACGATCGAACTGCTCTCGATGGATCATATCGACAATTTGAGAGAAAACGATACGGCCGGCATTCATATGCGCCAGTCTCAATAAGACCTGAACTCAATGAAATCCAATTCAAATGCGTCACAACCAAAAATCCTTTCTTCTCTATGTTAATTATTAACTTACCAATTTCTAACAGCCTTTCAACTGGACACTAGTGCAAGAAAACAGGAAATGATCTTGGCAGATTGGGTTAGTCCAACCAATCCACGGAATTTCTAACTTGAAAGCGCGAAATCAACCTTTAGCCTCCCCTCCGAATCAAATCGGAACAATTGAATTTCCTATCAACAAGAATTCCATAGAGTTAATGGTATGAGTAAAGAAGATTTAGATAAATACATACAAACTTGGGGATGGTGTAATGTAAAAACCTTATAGTATAAAATGATTTCAATATGTATACCCACTTGGGAACAACACGGTTATGGTAGAAAATTTTTAAGAAAATTATTTAATTCTATAGAAGAACAAACTTATAAAGATTATGAGGTCGTTGTCAGTGACCATAGTATAGATGAGGGTATATCAGATTTAGTAGATGAATATAAAAATATTTTTAACATAGTATATTACCGAAATAATAAAAAAAGAGGTAATGGACCAGCGAACACAAATAAAACAATCGAGTTAGCTAAAGGTGAAATAATCAAAATAATGTTTCAAGACGACTTCTTTTTTGATAAAGAGTCTTTGAAAAAAATAAAAAATAAGTTTTCTAATAGTGGATGTATATGGTTGGTTAATGGGTGTAACCACACAAATGATGGTAAAACATTTAATAGACCAATGGCACCTTCTTGGAATGATAAAATTTTAGAAGGAGTTAATACAATAAGTTCTCCTTCAGTACTATCTTTTTTAAATGAAAACCCTATACTTTTTGATGAAAATTTAGTAATGTTAATGGACTGTGAGTACTACTATAGTTTATATAAAAAATATGGTTTACCTGAAATATTAGAGGATGTTCTAATAACAAACAGAATACACAGACACCAAATTAGTTCTATGTATAATAAAAGTTTAAATGACGAAATTTTATACGCAAAAAACAAACACAAATAAAAAAAATGGTAACAGCAAATTCCCTCCGAATCAAATCGGAACAATTGAATTTCCTATCAACGATAAAAAGGTTTTGCCGGAACTCATTCTAGGTTATATCCACATTCAAGTTGAAACACCCCAACCAAATTCTGATGTGTCTGGTTTTCAGCTATTTGTCTATTTCAGCAGCTCCGCCATTCGCAGGGACTATTTTCCTGGATCCGGATATTATACTGCCCAGTGACCCGACCACCTATCTCGGTTTGGAAGATGCAGGGCAGGGAGATCGACTCATGTTTGACCGTCGACCGGAAGCATTTGTTACTTATCATGCCTTTCTGTTCAATGCCAGTTACTTTGGGGACAAGTCCATTGAAATACAGGTCAATCCGGAGTTTGAAACCGTTGAAGCTGCTCGATTAAAAGCGCTTCGTTTCGCTCCAGTGATCGGTCGTTTGCCAAATGTGCTCTTGAAAGAT
This sequence comes from Candidatus Pelagisphaera phototrophica, assembly GCF_014529625.1. Classification (GTDB taxonomy): domain Bacteria; phylum Verrucomicrobiota; class Verrucomicrobiia; order Opitutales; family Opitutaceae; genus Pelagisphaera; species Pelagisphaera phototrophica. Next base: position 1,936,429 of record NZ_CP076039.1, on the reverse strand, counting down.
GTCGAGACCGTTTGGATACACAAAGGAAACAACCCTTTTGGTGGCGGAAATAACAACCTTCTTATTCATACAGAGCAGGCGGACGATTATATCTCCGATGGAATTCTGGAGGAAACTTTGGTTCATGAAGCTTCCCATACATCATTGGATGCGGATCATGCTGAGTCTGAGGGGTGGATAGCTGCTCAAAAAGCTGACCCCGACTTTATTTCTATCTATGCACGGGATTACCCTACTAGAGAAGATATCGCGGAGACGTTTCTTGTTTGGCTGGCGGTGCGACATCGTCCGGACCGAATTTCTGATTCGCTCAAACAAACCATCGAGGCGACCAATCCGAATCGCTTGGCCTATTTTGATGAGCAGGACTTCGATTTTTTCCCCATCCTAATCCCGGAGAAAACACCGAAGCTTAAGGAGTTTAATCTAAACCTTTATCGCTTGGACTTTTATCTGAAATGGGAATCTCGATTTGCAAGTCTTTATAATGTAGAGACTTCTGTAAATCTTGAAGATTGGTATGTGTTGAAAGCCGGGATCCCATCGCAAGGCGATATCACGGAAACAAGCGATGAACTTCCAGATAGCTTTAATCGCATATTTTTTCGAGTAAAAGAAAAGAGATAACTAGCAGTTCAGTGAGGCTTTTTCATTCAATTCTTTATTCAATTTGTATTTATTTATTGGTTGCATTAAGACATACCTCTATACGCCTGAAAACTAGTTTTTCGAAAGTCGCAGTCCCCCGAGAAACAATAAGCTTTGCTCCAGAATCCTTTGTCCTGAGCTGTTTTATTTTTCCCGTTATGAAAGCGGGTTATTCCCCTTCCTCCCCTCGCCGAACAACACCGCATCGTCGCCAAAGTCGATTAGCTGATGGCTCTGGCTTCCAAAATAAGAGATCAACTTCGAAATTCTAAACTCCCACCAACGACAATTCCTCCATATGCTCTCAAAGGCTTAGGTGCCAGACTTAACCCACCCAATTTTGGAGAGCTTGTTTTAAGATTTTTAGGAGCCAAAGCAGACGAAACAGACATAAAGCTCGCGGGAGGAAGCGGGAGGAATAGGACTGTCATCATGATGCTAGGAGTGCCCAAATGACCAATACATCCGCAATTGCCCACCCCTCACTATTACGGAAGTTATTAATGGTTCCAAACAGAGTCCGCTACATCGCGGTCCTCTACCGTATAAGAACAACAAAACAAATCACAACGGGAAGGAATGGGAAAACCAGTTTCCTCCTTAAGACACTCCTGTTTAGTGGTTTAAGTGGAGCCGGCGGTGGGACTCGAACCCGCAACCTACTGATTACAAATCAGTTGCTCTACCAATTGAGCTACGCCGGCAGATATCTTAGTAAGCGACAAACCCTGTAACTGTAAGATAATCTAAAAAATGATTGCTCCTATTTCCCCACTAGCAAATTAATTGCATTATGTGTGCTCCTCAAGTCATCGAAGCTGTCCGAAAGAGAATCAATCGCCGTACCTTCCTGAAGGGTGCTAGTGCAGCAACAGCAGCTTGCTGCGTCAGCAATGTAGCATCTCGTGCCCAGACCGGGTCCTCCAATTTGGCAGACCACATCGGTTTCTCGAGAGTCGTGGACTTATCCCACACGCTTCATAAAGACTTCCCAGCCTGGTTCGTAGAAGGCGAAGAATTAACCACCCGGGGCGGTAGACACTTCATTCCCCCTGCTATCGTTAACGTTGAGCCCGTTTTCGAGTGGGAACATGATCGCGTCAACTTGAACAAAATAACCTACTGGGAACATGTGGGCACGCATATGGATGCACCTTTGCATTTTTCGCAAGGGAGTAGTGCTGACGAAATCCCAGTGGAAGATTTAGTCCTTCCGCTAGCTGTAATCGATATCAAGGCAAAGGCCTCGCAGGATCCGCTTGCCCAGCTGTCCCTTGAAGATTTGCTTGGGTGGGAAGCAGAGCACGGTGAGATACCAGCCCGATCGCTCGTCGCAATGAATAGCGGTTGGGCGGACCTCTTGGATACGCCGAGGTTCAAGAGCCTCGATGAAAATGGCAAGCACCGCCAACCGGCACTACATGTTGAAGCTGTCCAGTTTCTGATGGAAGAGAGAGACGTTATAGCCCTCGGTGTAGACACCTTCTCTTTCGACAACCAGCACTCCGGCAGCGACGTGCATTATGAGTGGCTAGGCGATGGGCGGTGGGGCTTGGAAATTCTCAACAATCTCGACAATGTTCCACCCGTGGGGGCAACAGTGATAGTCGGGCAGCCAAAAATAAAAGGTTCGACTGGAGGGCCGGACCGTATTCTGGCCTTGGTGTAGGAGATAAACTGACAAAATATAGCAATTAAATAGCCCAAATATTCAGCCCTCGGGCCCCGATCGTAAGCTAGCACTCTTCAGCATCGCTTCTAGCTCGCTAATTTGGGCTTTCGCCAATCGGCTCATTTCTTGTATATAATCTTCGGGTAGTTGTCTTTCAGCTACCGTTATGTAACCTGTGTCCTGAACGAATTCTGTTTCAGTGGATCGCGATCAGATTAGTTTTTGAATGGTATGGCCTTAGCCATCAAACGAAACAAGGTGGGCCAAGAAAATGCTAAAAACTGTACCTATACGCACGGTTACAAAGGAACCTAACCTGGCTGCTCCATCCTTTCCCTGGCTTCAGCTAGTGTCTTATCATAGTCTTCCTGGGTCACTACATTCCTATTACACCTCGCTTCCTCTCTTCGCTCCTCGATTCGGTGAGCTTGCTGCCAGCTCTTCTACTTAGCCGTTGAGATATAGTAGATGTCTCGGAAGGCAGCCTTTACCTTCCCGCTCTCCATACCCTATCTCACTTCCTCAATGATGTCTACTGCCAGACTATGTAGATTGAGGAACAATTGCTAGGAAACCTTTACCCTAGTCTTCGCCTTCCAGCGGGTAGCACAAGTATACCAGCTGCGAGAAGAGCTGCTGTGGAACCTGTGTCGGGGACAGAACCGAGAGGTTTTCCGCTGTCGACTGACCCCGATAGTCCTGTTCCCCAATAAAAGTTAAGGGAGCTGGCCTCCCCAGAATCGAATACGTTGCTTAACCATGTGTCAGACAATGTTCGATTGAGACCTTCAGATTCGGATTAAGGACTGACGAATTGAACCCAAATATAATCGCAGTAAGCTGCAGTCCGGGTTTTAAAATAATCTACTGTTTGAGACCCGGAGAAACTCGCCGTAGCTGCAGTCGAAAAATTTTCCAAAACGAAGCCCGAGGCGGTATTTAGATTCGGGTGAGTTATAAGAATCCACCAATCGTTGTCCATCGGTTCAACCGCCACCAGAAAAAATTATCGTCCTATGGGATTCTCACGGTTACCCGTTTGGACTAAGCCTCTCGAAAACCGATAGAAACCATATAGCACCATTATTTTTCAGGCAAACTTACTAGCGCTCGAATTTTCTCAAACCGTTTTTTAAGCCTGAAATCCAAAATTCCTTTCGTAATCCCAAAGTACTCAATACCGTCTCAGCAATAAATTTTAGCGGGACGATCGGCAACTCGGCCAAAGTAAAAAACACGGAGCTTCTCGCACTGATTAAGTGCGGATGAACCTTTTGAACTGTTATACCGTTCTGCTCCAATATTTGCGACAAAGTTCTTGGCGTGTAGTAAACGTAGTGCTCAGTACCACCGCGGGTTTCAGGGCGATAGAAACGACTTTTAGCCGGATTTAGCCTAGCTTTTATATAATTCGCGTTGGGGACAGCAATGAATATGGCACCTCCCGGTTTCATAACCCTTCTAACCTCCCTCAGGGCACGAACCGGATGAATAGTATGTTCCAAGACATGTTTCATCACAACGATACTGAACGTTTCATCGGGATAAGGTATATTATCTAAGCCTCCGATTTCCACCTGCAAACCCTCCTCACGACACTTATCGACCGCATACTGGGAAATATCAATCCCGTACGCCGTAAGCCCTAGATTCTTGGCTGCTTTGAGGGTGTAGCCTAGCGAGCAGCCTATGTCCAACAAGTTGCCCGGTTCCGTATACCTCAACGCATGCTGAATTTGCTTCTGAGATTTTTTAATGCGTCTCTTCGTTCTTCTATCGTACGCATGTGCATGCTTTGCATTCCCACCCTTGAAATAAGATGGGTTGTAGATATTATCCGCATCGTACAGACTTAATTCGGAACGCTTGTAAATCAAACCGCACGAACACGAAACCCACGTGAATTCTCTGTAGTCTGCGAGAATTTCCGTTACAGCACTTTCACACAACGGGCAATTTTCAATCAGTAGAGAAGCTGAGCCACTTTTCACAACCAAATGAAAAATCACAATCTTCGTGAACTCAACATGTTTCTCTTCGACTGAGAAGGGAGTGCCACAGGCTGTTCAATGAAATAAAGCTCTCGTTTTCCTGAGCTCAACTGACCCTAGGAGATGGTCGCCCTGACCGCTTCTGAAGTTAGCCCTATCACAGTCTCCGCATTACAGCAGTTAGTGTAATGACACTAACTCCATGAAAGGCTGCTGTGGGGCCGAAGATGAGATTCACAATGCTCAGAAAGATAGTAACAAGGCGGTCGATTTACCGTATGGGCGATCGTGAAACATGCAGTGATACATAGCCAAAAATAAACCTCAACTCGGAGCCGTATGGTTTACTTTCAAATATTTAACTACTGTTTTGTTTTCTTTTAATCAGCCGAACATTTTGGCACGAGAAATGCAACACAATCATTCTGAGAGTAATTTAAATCTATACCGGGGTAGCTCGGACACTTTAAGTTAGTTATTCTGATACCCTGTTAATGAACAGTTTATTTTTAATGTTGTTTAAAAAAAGCGAAGGGATCGGGTGTTAACGCTGCTGTAACTTTAGCCTAGGGATTGTCACTGGAATGTAACTCCGGCGGCTTTACAACCGAGTTCGGTCGACTGAGATTATTTTCGTTTTTTCATTCAACAAGAGCGGGATGGCAACGCTTTTAGAGGTACCGTATCTTGAATACAAATATCCCCGTTCGAGCACGGATAGGGAACGAAATAAAATATGAAAGTCTTGAAGTTAGTCATGCAAAAAGATAGAATCCAAAAATTTGTTTTCGATTTAAAATCTTGATTTTGGTTATCTACTCTTTTTAAATTGTTGATTATCAACATTAAATTATTTATTATGAAAAAATTATTGATATTAATATTATTAGTCAACTTATCTGCTTGTACTGATATTACAAAAGAAACACAAACTCAAGTTGGGATAAATAATAATGGTGAACCAGAAGGTCCTCACACTTCAACTGAATGGAGAATATGGGCTTATAGTACTGCAGCTCCTTCATTTATTGCATCTGGCTGTAAAGTAATGGAGGCGGATGGAACTGTTTTGAGGGAAGGAGCAAATGGCTGGACAGCAATGCCAGGAAATCCAAGAGGAATGTCTGATCCAGAAAATGGATGGAAAGATCCACACGAGGCAATGCCAATGGTTACCGATGCGCAGGGAATGAAATGGGCAATGGCATACATGGCTGGTACAAAACCTGAGTTAGATCATGATGGATGGATGTATATGCTTCATGGAGATATGGGAGAGGATAATTCTGTGGGTATGAGAATGAGTGTTAATAGTGAAGGTGAAATTGACATAAAGACAAAAGAGACTGCAGCTGAAGGTCAATGGATAGAGTCAGGACCGCACATAATGTTAATGCCAAAAGATCCTTCCTCTTTAAAGGGTTTAACTACTGACTTTAATACTGGAGGTCCGTATATAATGTTTGAAGGAACGGGTTATGACCATGTTATGATTCCTCTTGAAGGATACTATGACTATCAATCGCAAAAAAAATAAAAACAATTATTCTACGCCCTCTCCAAATGGGATTCTGAGGAACGATTGCTAGGGACCCTTATCCAAGTCTTCGCCTAGCAACGGCTAGAGCCACTACACCAGCTTCAAAAAAAGACTGCTGTGGACCCTGTGTCTGGGAAAGAGGATATTGTCACCTCAAAAGGCCCAGTTTTATTGGCGTAGCAGTTGTCGTTCACTTGAGCATAAAGGTTGCCTCGCGAGAAAAGTACTACTCTAGTCGAGTAAACCGATGTAGCATTGACCGCTTTTCGTTTACGCAATGAAAAAGTCCTGCACGCGAACAACCGCCGCTTCATGCTGACTTATTAAAAGAAACATTTACCCCCATTTTTTATCTATCTCGGAATTAGTTTAGGTTTTGGGGCGGTCCAGTAGCCATTCAATAACTCTTAACGGAAATTCTGATGTGTTTTGGCCAACTGTAATAATTGGACTGTGACCTCCGTCATTAATCGTCCAAAGCTCCACAGCACCTCCCTGGGGATACTTCATATATTTCGTTACCGTGGTATCAAGCCCTGCCACATTAAAATCAAGATCCAGACTTGCTGCCTCATCACTTATCAAATTTTCACAGCCGTTGTAGGTGCCCCATGTTTGGATACTTTGCATAGCTCCAGGGTATGGAGATAGCCCAGTGCTTCCACCATTATAACGAATAGCAAAGTCGGCTGTACCGTGGATTTGGAGAATGTTTACTGGTTCGGAGGGGGTGCAATGATCCGGATTTTTAAAGGTAGCTCCTGCTAGGCTGGCAATCCCCGCAATTAGGTTGGGATACTCGCAGGCCATACGATATGACATAAATCCACCGTTTGAATGTCCCACAAAATAAACGCGCTTGGGATCGACTGAAAGCGTCTTCAAAGCCTCGATAATTAATGAATGGAGAAAGGCGACGTCATCAGCCTCTGAATTGACAAAGTTGCAGCAGGCATCTGTAGCATCCCAAAAAAAATTCCCACCCGGCCCCTTCACTCCATCGGGTGAAGCGTAAATAAGGCCATAGTTGGCAGCTTGGGCGTGAATCTTCATGTAACCATTGATATAATTCGGAAATTCCGAGGGGCCGTGAAGCATCACGATCATGGGCAGTAAGGTCTCCCCATCATAAGCCGGAGGCAATGTTATCGGAACCGATCGGGGCTGAGGATTCCTAAGTCGGTAAAATGCGTTACCTTCACTCGTGGGACCGATCTTGCTTGGACTGGTTTCGCTAAAAAATTCCCAGGAACTCTCTGCTAGATCATCAGACGTTTCCAGCACGCCTTCCCCTTCCCAGATTACGCTCAAGTCGTCATTTTCGGATACTATGCTCATGCTTCGATCGAATTGCGGATCAATATCGATTATTGCTGATAGGCCAGCCCTGTTACTTGCTGTAGACCCTTTGGTATCCGTAGCGACCACATCATACCAACCCACGTCTTCCTGCTGAATATTCGTTAGCTGCAACTGTCGATTCGTTTTTCCTTCCAGGTCGATTCCATTTTTTCGCCATTGATAGCTCATTAGGCTGGGCCCGTCGACAGTAACAGAAAATGAAACGGATGATCCTATAGCTGTTCGCTGCGAAATCGGCTGGTAGTTGATAGTTGGTTGAGCAAAAAGTGCCTGCACACAAACTAATAGAACTAGGGAACCGAGATCTCTTCCCGACGTACTTAATAGTTTCGAATAAAGCATTTTAATCCAGACAGTCCGCTATTTCTCTAACTCGATAACGTGAAATCAACCTATTAATTACCCCATCATAATCGAATTGGAACAATTGAACTTCCTGTCAATAACGAAAGAATTTAATGTATTCCCTGAAATCATTCATTTTTGTTGGCTAATAAAAGACCCTTATTCTAAATAATATTCAAAACTATATGGGCTTAAAATGAGGAAAATCTTCCAGAATAAAAAAATGATGCATTGGAATTTTCACATTCTTTATATCAACTAATCCTTGTAGAAAAACAAGCATTTGAAACCAAATAATATGCATTTTCGCCTGACTTTATCAGACTTTAGCTATTGTATAAATGTAGAATAATTTTTTGACCTATTAGACAGATCTTAGTTCTTGGGCGAATAAAATTCACTGTCTAGAACGGTAGGGACGGCTATTTCTGACCTGCCTCAATTAAACCACCGCATTCGAAGTCTAAATTCCTACCAAACCATATCTGCAAGCTAGCATCAGCAGCAACAATTTCTTGAAGTATCTCTAAGGTATCTTGGCATAGGCTTTCCCACTTACTGTCCAATTTAAATGCTGCAGAATTCTCAACCTTTCAATGGTTACCATCATAGCGATTACGCATCACAATCGTTTTTTCAACTTATCTTTGTAGCGTTTCAATTCGTCTGGCTCATCATTAGGTCCTTCGCTTAATTCAAGCCATTCATGCCATTCTACATCGACTTGTGCGAACTCATCTTAACTTAGCCAAATCTGAAGCTGACGATTTTTTACGCTTTTTCCACGCCCCTACGCCAACGAACACTTAAGCTTGCCGAGACGCGGCCGAAACCATCTTCGCCTTTTCCTCAATAAACTTCTCTCGGTTGCAATTGCAGTGAGGGCAAAGCGGTGTGTTATAAATGAGGACAAATCTCTCCCTGAGCGTGAGTGGTCGCCTCTGCCCTATCTCCACCATGCGGAGGGCAGATTCACAGTTGGGTACAACGGTACCTGCAGCGTTGTAAATCAAGTCTGCCAGAGAACGCTTTTGTTTTTCCTTTTCATTCATCCACTACGTCTAACTTTCTCTCACGAAATTTCAATCGCTTATAGTTCTTTTTTTGATTGAAGCGCCTTTGGACAAACCCAGCTCTAGGTATTCTAATGGTATTAACTACTATTTCTACCGAAGCACCAATCATTGTAGATAGAAATGGAAAATTCTACGGCATTTCACTCCCAATAAGTACAGAGATTAAACAGATATTAAATGGGCAGTTTGGACCATCGATAACTATCGATTACGTTGCGGATAAATTCAATGATGTCGCTCGCCAGATAGAAAAAAATAAAGGAGAGGGCAAATGCCAAGGATTTACCCACCAACCATCTTTATGTTTGGAACATAACATGAGTGCTTTCTATCACGCACCCTGATCGTGCTATTAGGGTTTCTTCAGAAAAGTGATGACTACCTAAGGTTATCCTCCAAAAAGTGACGCCCGCCCCAACCTTCGCCTAGCAGCGGCTAACACAAATACACCAACTCCAAGAGGAGCTGCTGCGGAGCCTGTGTCGGGGCCGGACCGCCCAAAACTAGTTGCGTTTTATTTTTTGCATTTCTGGGCCAACCCTATTGTTGAAGCTCCAGAAATCCTTTACGCTGCAATTGAGAAGGTCTGCGGCCTCTCTCGCAAACGGCCTGTTGAGCTTCTGAACCTCGATGGCAACCTCGTCGTCTTTGCCTTCCTTTTTCAATGGAGCGATTACCTCCCTGTAAGCCATCATATTACCCAACTTGAGCTGTTTGAGGGCATCCCGTGCCTCTTTGGTCAGTCCAAATTGCTCTTGTGCCTGATCAACGTAGTAGTCAGACCGTAAAAGATCGAGCTTAGTCGGCTCGCCAGCGTAAGCTAATGAAGAAAAAAACAGGATTATGGTAAGTGCAACAAACCTCATAACTAGCATTTAAAATCTTCAACCCGATACAAGCAAGACATCTTTAAATCCTACCTTGCGGGCAAGTCTGAACATAACAGAGTCGCTGGAGTGCACGATTAGTGGTCCCCTCCTGCAAAGGGTTGTCGTCTTTTATTCGCTGATTTACCCTAGGCTTCTTCGCCTCGCAGCACCTAGCACTAGGCTACCAACCCCAAGGAGTCCTGCTGTGGATCCTGTGTCGGGGACGGAGGCTCTGACGATTTCGAACTTTCCGGTGGGGGATGATCCTTCTTCAAACGATGCTATTGTCAGCGTACCGATGCTGGTTTCCAGGTTTTGTAACCCCTCATCGGAAAGGCCCGAATAATTTGTAGAGCCTCCGTTCCATATTCCTGCGGTGCCAAGATTGCTGTAAACCCCGGGATCGCCATTACCGTTCCCCGTCAATAAAGAAAAAGTGGCGTCGGACAGAAACGACGACCCGCTCGTGTCAAACGCAAAAAATCCTCCTAACCCCGCTGCAGTGTCTTGACCATCCTCGCTACTGAAAACACTACTATAGTCTATCGTTCCGACCCCCCAATTCTGTTCTGTGGGGTCGTTCAACGACATGGACGTCACGCCATTGACCGAGTCCCTGATTGAAAACCTGACGGTAGTAGTTAGGAAGTAGACTGGTAATGTGAAAGGGTCTCCCGGGGTTTGTTCTTCTATCACCCCTGTTGTGACTGTAGCCGGGTCTGCCGTGGCGGACAGGAACCACGTAGCGTCCGTGAAGCTGAGGGATCCAACTGTTCCGTCCATAGTTTAATTACCGCCATCTAGCGTGTAGATCATCATTGCCACGACACTTGAAGCGGGTGCACAGAGAATTCCGGCGACAAAGAGCCCGGCAAGAAAATAGGCCTTCAACCTCGCTATAAATCAGATTTTCTTTATTTTAACTCAAGCAAAGGGCCTTTTCGACGAAACCCTAGCCACATGGGTGACAAAAATGAAAACGAAATCGTAGCCAACGGCTCAAAGATTCTCGTATTAGGCTGGGACGCAGCCGATTGGGCGATAGCTGGACCTCTCATCGAGGCTGGCAAAATGCCAAATTTAGCGAAGCTGATAGCGGAGGGTACATCTGGAAGCATCTCTACGATAACGCCATCGCTCAGCCCGATGCTGTGGACTTCAATGGCTACAGGTAAGCGTCCCATAAAGCACGGGATTAACGGTTTTACAGAACCAACACCAGACGGTAAGAACGTAAGACCAATCACGAATGCTAGCCGAAAGACCAAAGCCATCTGGAATATTTTAAATCAAGTGGGGAAAAAGTCCAATGTGGTCGGCTGGTGGCCGTCTCATCCAGCTGAACCAATCGATGGAGTCATGGTTAGCAACTGGTTTCAAGTTGCTTGCAAGCTTGCCAATAAAGAGGCTCCAAACGATGGAGATATAGGCCCAGGACCCGATGGTTGGAAGAAGGACCAATGGCGTATGACGCCCGGAACAGTGCATCCGCCTGGGTTAGAGGATGTCCTCCAACAGTTTCGCTTTCATCCAGACGAGGTAACCGCAGATTTGCTCCAGCCATTTCTCGCCGAAGATTCCAAACCAGATTGGACCGATCCAAGAATGGGAAGCCTAGCGAAGATCCTTTCCGACACTGTGAGCGTAAACGCCGCTGCTACCTCTATAATGACTCAAGAGCCTTGGGATTTCATGGCTATTTATTTCGATGGCATTGACCACTTTTCTCACGGGTTTATGAAATATCATCCACCCCGTCAGGACTGGGTTGAGGAAAAGGACTTCGCGGTGTTCAAAAGCGTCGTAGAGGGGGCCTATAAGCTACATGATTTGATGTTAGGAACACATTTGGATCTAGCGGGGGAAAACACTACGGTTATAATTTTGTCTGACCACGGCTTCAATTCGGGAGAACTACGACCAGAGCATATACCAGTTGAGCCCGCAGGACCGGCAATGGCCGAGCACGGCCCTTACGGAATGTTCGTCGCTAAAGGTCCAGGTATCAAGCAGGGAGAAAAAATAATCGGCGCCAGCGTTCTAGACCTCGCCCCAACCATCCTCTCCTGCTTCGGTCTGCCAGTGGGTGAAGATATGGACGGTAAGCCATTAGTCGGTATTTTCGCGGATTCACGCCAACCAACAACAATTCCTTCCTGGGATAGCGTTTCTGGACCATTCGAGGATGGGCAGCACGAAAAACACTCCCAAGTCGATGCTTCCAGTAATGCAGAAGCGATCAAGCAGCTTGTCGAGCTCGGATATATAGATGCCCCTGATGACGATTTAGATCAGGAAGTTAGGCGAACAGGCACTGAACTGAACTACAACCTAGCCCATTCTCTCATTGACTCTTCTCGCTTTGAGGATGCATGTGAAATCTTAGAACCAATTTGGTATGATCATCCGCGAGAGCACCGTTACGGACTTAAATACCTCCACTGTCTCGCAAGACTGGGCCGATGGACGGATAGACGGATTGCCCTTAAACGATTTAAAGAGAACATAAAGCGAGCCCAGGCATGGGCTGGCAGAGAAATCGACTCGCTTAGAAAAGAGGCTGAAGAAAAAGGCTATCCCGATTTTCAACAAACAAGCCCGGAAGGTAACCAAAATGCATCATCTCAAGCAGATGCCCCAATCGATGGTGACGCGAAAAAAAGCCCACCGCAAAAGTTTATATACGAAATGAGGAAGGCACAGTCACTTCTCACCCCAATGACGGGTGCACTATCTTTTCTGGAGCTAGAGCAATATATCAACGAAGGAGAAAATGCCCGTGCAAGGAAAGTCCTAGATTTAATAGAATCGAATTCCCAAAGTCGCCTATCACCTAGTCTGCACGCTTCGATCGGCTTCTATTTCTCGCAACTCGGTGAGCTAGCCAAATCCGAGGAGCACTACAAAATTGCAATCGAAGCCGACCCTCAAAGCGTTGAGGCAAATTGCGGACTCTGCAAAGCCGCATTAGAGAGAAAGGAATGGGAAAGAGCAGTTGACCTAGCGCTGAACGCGACGGAGCTAAAATTCGATTCTCCTTTCGCCCACTTTTGCTTGGGCCAAGCCCTTGTCGGAGACGGCGATTTATCCGCTGGCAGATTGGCATTGGAAACCGCGATAAGGCTCGAACCCGGTCTAATTGAGGCGAGAGAATTATACCACGATGTTCTCTTGCGCCTTGACGATCCAACGGCTCCAGAAGAGCGCCAAAAGATAGATCAGATCAAACAGCGATTCGAAAGCTCTGGCCACGAAGGGGAGCTAGATTTGGGCTCAATAGCTAATGAAATCGCCGAAAATAGGCGAACGCGCCGCACCAAGTTAAAAAATGATACGCCGCAGGACCCAGTTCAAGGTGAGGATGCTCCCATTACCATAGTCAGCGGCTTGCCCCGCTCCGGCACATCAATGCTAATGCAAATGCTTCAAGCGGGCGGGCTGAAAGCCTTTACAGATTCCCGGAGAGCCGCGGATACAGACAATCCTAAAGGCTATTTTGAGCACACAAGCAGCAAGCTTATCGAAAGTGATTCCTCTTGGATGCCCTTGGCTAGAGGCTCCGCAGTGAAAATTATATGCCAACATTTGCCAGCTCTTCCTCCAGGTGAGTGCTACAAGGTGATCTTCATGGATAGAAATATGGAAGCGGTATTAGAAAGCCAAACCGCAATGCTTAATCGAATGGGGCGGAAAGGCGGCAATTTACAGCCTGAAAAAATGATGAAAGTTTTGGACGCGCACGTGGCAGCAGCTGAGAGAATACTCACTCGTCGCCCCGAGATTGATGTAATCTTCGTTGACTATGACGACGTAATCCAAAATCCAAAGAGCAACGTGTCCAAAATCTCAAAATTTATCGGAGCAGAACTAGACAAGAAAGCAATGGTCAATGCGGTCGATCCCGACCTCAGAAGACAAGGAGAAACACTTCGCCTATCCTGACTGCCTAAAAAGTCCCAAAATTTTGGATACGGTGGAGATCACGAGAACTGTGCCACTTGAAAAGTTAGTCTGGGCCTTTAGAAAGGACCCATACAATGAAGGGTGGTCTAGCTGCCCAAATTGGGCCACGTGATTCGTTAGTCTGGATGTTATGATTGTGTGGTTAAGGTTGGGTAGCTAGACCAGCGGTAGGAAAATTTTCCATAATATCCTTTTTTGCTGATAATCAGCCTTTTAAATGGAGGAGAGAGATTCGAAGTCGCGTTATCGAAATTCATACGAACTTAAGTTGCTCTTCATCAGCACTTAAGATTTTATGGCAAGTCGCACCATTTGTTTTGAGTGCGCCAAGAGGCAGCTTTAGGCACGCATTTTGGTAGGAACTTGGAAGGCACGGGAGGGGGTCGGACAGCAGCTGGGATGTGAATTGGAATTCATCAACTGCCCCTAGAAAAATTTTCGCCCTGAGGACTGTTGAAGCTCGTTATGGTGCAACCTAATGTCGTACCGCAATGTGCTTAGCGCTTAAAACCATCCGTTTTCGCACGATGGTCAGTGGTAAAGTCCTTCATATTATTTTTTAGTTCATCACTCGTCGAACCCAAAACCTCAAAAGTTATCACCTCAAATGTTTCGACAAAGGCAGGCATTAGATTACCCTTCATAAAGCTGTCGACGTGAAATTCCGCGGCGGTATGATTGCTATAAACTTCATACAGGACATACCTGTCTTTCGATGATGCGTAATATTCGTAAACGATCGTTCCAGGTTCTGTTTTTTTGACGTTCTCAACAAGTTTGTCCATCAGATCCTCAGCCTCTGCTTCCTTTCCTTCGATTACCATTAAATCAAGAAGAAATATAATCTGCTCGTCGTTCGGATCCGAGAGGTGCCCACCAAGGACCGTCACAAGAAACGTACCGGAAACGATTATTGAACTAACTAATCTAAACAATCTCACGCCATCGTCCTTTATCATTCTGTTCTATCTGAAACACATATTGAAATAATAAATCCCAACATCCGTAAATTTAATACCAATATTTCGCCCAAAGCCTTATGATTGTGTTAACTACCCCAGAAAAAAATGTCGCCCTGAGGGCTTCTGAAGCTAGCCCTATCCCAATCTCCCCCTTGCAGCAGCTAGTGCAACTACCCCAAATCCAAGAAGGGCTGCAGCGCTACTTGTATCATCGGTCATAAAAGGGCGTCCCTGGAAAGTCTCGGTGGGTTCTAGCGGGAATGCTCCAGCAGAACTCATCGCAGCTACGATTTCCGCGACATTGTCATTGTCAGCTTTCCAGTCGTCGATGGTAGCTATGACGTCCGGCGGGTTGCCGTCCCATCGAGACTTATAAACCGTCATAGTCGGATTGGGAAGCGGCGACCCAACACCGAGATCCGCGAGCTTCGGCCCAACTGCGCTAAAACATCACTCAGCCTTGAGTCGATAGAATAGGGTCGGTTCGTCGCCCAAGGTCAATTCCCAGGTTCGATCACGATAGCTGGAACCCTCGCTTGAAGGCGCATCAGCGATCTCCGTGAAATCAGAGGAAAACCAATTTTCGAGATCGCGACTCCACTGCGGAAAGACCGAAAAACTCGAATCATCCGTCCGAGCGGTTGCCGAAAATCGATCCACCTCCGATGGGTCGATGGAGAACGAGGGGCGTTCCAAAGCATCGTCGGGTTCTCCGCCGAACAAGTATTCCTCAAGGTTGCTAAAGCCATCACCATCGGTATCGGCCGAGGCGAGCGCACCTGCACCGCTGAGCCCGAAAGAACCAGTCCATTGCTCAAATGGCGTGGCTACAGGAATGAACGCCGAGAAGTCCTGAGAGACCTGTGCGCCGCCTCCGCCTGTGTTCCATTCATTCGGAGCGCCAAAGGTGGAGCCACTCGCTCCGTCGTCGTAACCTTCCCCCGCAGGTGCTAGTTGCGCGTCATCCAAAGGCGTAATCAACGGAGACGGATCCCCTTCCAGTTCAAAGACGTCCGTTGCGGACACGCCAGAAAGCGGAGCAATACCTTCCCCAGCCGGTCCGAAGACGATACGGGCGCTGGCATCGAGGATCCGGATCTGTGTGTTGGCTTCGTCGATTTCGAGTCCGCTTACGTCTGGTAGAGAAATCAGATCGTACCCGTTGGTCGCTTCATCCGTGTAATCCAGTAAGGTCGGGTCGCCCAACCAAATATTGGTCCAAATCCAGCCACCGCTGGTGAGATTATCGGTGATTTTCAAACCACTGTCATGCCCGCCGTTGGCCGTGTTATCCTCAGTAAAAGTAAGGATCGTACCGTGTTCGACCGTCGCCCAAGCAGCGTCGCCGGAAAGCACGATTTCGCTGCCTGCATCGAAACTGCCATCGGACGCGCTCGCTCCGACCTCGATGACATATCCGCGCAGGTCCGTATGACCCGGTCCACCATCGCCCACGACCACGACTTCGTACCAATCTCCACCGTTTCCTGCGACGCGGTCAAAAAACGCGTCGGCAGCTGTCCCGCTGCTGTCGTCCGCGAGGGCGTCGCCTCCATTGAGAAAGCTGCTACCACTGACAGCGTTATACTCGTTCAGAATAATTGCGGGAGCGGGATTATAAACGGTGAGGTGAAACTTCTGGGGTGTGGTCAGGTTTCCGTCAAACGCCGATAGCTCCACAGGGTAAATGCCGGCATCGTCGATTGTGAGTGGGCGGTTGTTGCTCAACGTATTTCCCGTGAGTGTCAGGAAGGACGGCAATGAATCCGCTAAGAGGCTAGGTGTGGTGCCATCGGGGTCTGACACTGAGACGGCGTAACTGTAAGTGCCTGCAGTCGAAACGGTGTTGTAGTCGTCTTCAGTGTTCGGTGCCGAATCGAACTGTGGAGGCGTATTCGCGATCTGAAATGTAGCAAAAGACTGGGTGATATTGCCCCCTGACCACTGGTTGGGACTGCCAAAAGTGCTCGACTCGCCATCTTGAAAATTACCAAACAACGGATCAATCGCCGGGACAGGGTCCTGCTCCAGTTTGAATATCTCGTCCGATCCGATTCCGGATTCCGGCTTCACTCCCTCGCCGACAGGGCCGAAGATCGGCTCGTTCGAGTCGTCGCGGATGACAAAGTTTGTTCCACCGTTATCGACGACGATTCCATCACCGAAGTCCGAAAGCGCTTGATCGATGAAAAACGGATCATGAATCCAAATATTCGACCATGCGTAACCGGCCCCGGTCAGATCCGATGTCTTATTGATCTCAGTATCGAGCCCGCCGCCCGCACTATTGTCCTCGATAAAAGTTAGGAGCGTTCCCACGGGTACAGCAGCCCAGTATTCGACTTGTGAAAGCACGATCGTTTCGGAACCGCCGTCAGAAATGATTTCAATTTGCCAGCCTCGCATGTCGACAGATGTTCCGGGCTGTGGGACCACGGGCGTCAAGGGGTCATTATCTGCATCATCGCCGTAGCCGACCACAACGAGCTCGAACCAATCGCCACCATTACCCTCGATTCTTTGAAAAAAACTGTCTGCTGCGGTGCCACCATCCTGATCTTGGGTGGCGTCGCCGGAGTTCAGGAAGTTTTCAGAATCGACAGCATTGTATTCATTGAGCAAGACTGGATTATTATTATCCGCAATATGAAGCGTGACCGTTTCGGTTGTGGATAGCGGAGCGGGCGAATCATCTGTTGCAGTAACCTCCAAGCTGTAGACCCCTGCTAGGGTCGGAGTTCCTGAAAAGCTGAGGGTGCCGTCACCGTTGTCGGTTGTCGTCAACCAAGCTGGAGCGTAGTTTGTCGTGAAAGAAATCGTATCGCCAAGATTCGGATCCAAAGCACTTATATGGAATCCATCATCGTAGGCGATATCGAAGTAAACGCGACCATATTCTACCAGCGGCGGATCGATGCTTGGGGGAAGCGGCTCCGAGGTATCAACGGCCGGACCGGGGGAGCCAACGTCTCCGGCACTGCTTGCCGCGGCGTCGTTTTCGCCGGAGACGCTAAGCACGAGGGCGGTGCCGTCGATCGCCCACTCGGAGGAGACTCCGAGCTTATCGGCGGCGATAGGTCCGTCAATCGCGAAATCCAAGCGCGATTGGGAATAGGCTGATGCTAACAGAAGAGACAGCGTAACCACCGCCCATAAAAAACCCCTGCTAGACTTAATCATAATTTTAATTGTAAATTCCCTGCGTACCGCTTCTCCGTAGGGTAATATTTCCTTTGAGCAGTTACTCTGCATGGGTCAGAGCAAATTTTGTGAGTTGGTTGCTTTTTGGTGAACGTTTCTCCGCATACCGTGCAGATCGCTTTCGTTGGTTGCATTTTTCCGATTGAGTCTTTATCTTACCGAATCAACCGCCACCTACTAGCGATATCACCACAAGGCCTGAGAAATATTTACGACTTGGCACTAAGTGAAAAAAAGTTTCCCACAAATGAGAAATGTTCAAGATCTAACAACGACTTAGTTTGGGAGGACCACTTTTTCGAGGGGCTGATTACTCGTATGTGTGCAAAGCCCTTTCGGGCTTTTGCCCCCGCCCCCCCTTTGTTTGTTGTGGGGGCGAGGCCGTGTTTCCCGAGGACCAAAAAGCCCCTTGTTTGGGGGATGGGTTTTGGGAGCGTATTATCTCACCGCGAGCGTGGCCAAGTGGGAAAAAAAAGAAGCAGCCCTCCCGAACTGCTCCTTTGAATCACCCCTTCGACATCGCTATACAGGTTAACGCCGAACAAGCTGGCTTAGGTGTGAGAGAAAGATTCCATCCCGCTTCTCAAAGATCAAGCACTCCCATTAGCTGAACCACTTTTGGGGAGTATTGACAGAAGATCTGCTAATTTTGGCCCTTGGCACCAAATAAGAAAAGAAAAGGGCAGCCTTCCCCAAGACTGCCCCACTCCTTTATTCTCACCGCATCAAAACCGCCCTGAGGGCGAGTTTGTCGGCAAATACAACTATGATACCTTATTAGATAACCTTTTGCTGATAATGTTCCAAAAAAGATTCTCTTATGCATTAAGAATCTCTTTACGCCTGAGAAGGGGGAAGCCCTCCCCTCGTTCATTCCTCAACTACGTCGCAACGAAGCTGACAACCTCCTGGTTGTTCGCGGCTATCTTCCTATTTACCGAGACACCCCGCATCCTACCGTCCTCCACCGCTTCGGCGAAGGCATTGACCTGCACGGCAGTGAAGTTGTGGCTATGCTGGAGCTGGCTTCGCGCGATGGTACCCTTGCGACCAACAACATCGGCTATCTTCTTTAGGTTAGCGTCGCTCTTATGATCTATCAGCGTGCCAACGAATTGCAGGCCTAAGAACAGAAACCATTTCTCAACGGCTATTGCCCTACTTGCCACGCTTGCAGGCAGCGTCTCACTGTTTGGATTGTCCGCAACGCTGAGCAAAAAAGCGAACGCGATAGCCTTTTCACGAGACCTTAGCCGCATTTGCTCCTCCAACCCTGTCACTGCCAGCTCATCGACCAGGTCTAGCTGCTCGTTATAATACGCGTCAAACGCTTTTCGGGCATCTGTAGTGCATTGAACGATACGTCTATCGTCTTCGCCTCCGAACTCTTGAACTGCGTGCTTGAAGCACCGTGCTTGGATATGTGCCCCAGAAGCCTCTTAGCCTACACCGAAGCCTCCTGCTTGGGTGTGAACTCCGGACGGGCCCTTGAGCCGGTCTTAGAGAGGCTCGCAGGAACGTTCAACTGCCAGCTACCGTTTGGCAATTTCTTGTCCTTTAGTGTAGGTCACTTTGGCATCTCCTGCCCTAAAAACAGGCGAGATCAAGACAAAATAAATCACAATAGAATGAAATGGGAAAACCAGTTTCCTCCTTAAAACACTCTTGTTTAGTGGTTTAAGTGGAGCCGGCGATGGGACTCGAACCCGCAACCTACTGATTACAAATCAGTTGCTCTACCAATTGAGCTACGCCGGCAAAAACACCTGTGTCATTGATAACGACAGAGTTTAAAACCTCTTAAATCTGGTACCCCCCCTGGGACTCGAACCCAGAACCAATAGATTAAGAGTCTACTGCTCTACCAATTGAGCTAGAGAGGCATCCTCCAAATAAAAGAGGCCCCGAAAATCTAGTTTAGAGCTTCCATGTCAATCGATTTTTTAGAGGACCCGAAATCGAAAATACCAACAGCTAGTCGGTTGGAGAAAATTCGGTTAAAGTATCGTTCAGAAATCCTGTAGAATTCCCTGTCCTAATGGGCCGTCTTCAATGAATCGCTCGCAAATTTCTCCAATCAAATAGATCGAGCCAGTGACAAGAATAGGACTGGTGCCCGGTACATCCAAGGAGCACTCGCCTCTTGAGGGAAAGAGTTCGGGAACGGATCCCCTAGCGACCGAGCCCGGAAAAGAGCAGGGCACGAAGGACTCCAGCGATTCGAACGTTGAAGATCTAGCCTGTTGCGGCACCACGAACGTTATCGACTTGGCAAATCTCGCGATCAAAGGCACGAGAAGATTCGCTCGGTCGTCTCCCATCACTCCGAATATGACATCCGGTTTAGGTACCCCCTTCTCTGCCATTTGGGAAAGGTTTTCCTCAAGCCACTGTGCCCCATCCGAGTTGTGCGTAACATCGAAAATGATCTTGCGATGCTCGAGATCCCTCTCCTCCCAACGACCTGGCCAATAAACATCCTTCAAAGTGGAAACGCTAATCTCTTCGTCGAGATTAAACCGGGATTCCAAAACACGAGCGACCGCTAGGGCCGTTGCCGCGTTCAGCCTCTGGCATCCACCCACTAAGTTTGTTTGTGGATAGGTGGAAACATCATTCCCAAACTCCTCAGCAACGGAAATCAGAGAGCTCTTTCGTTTCTGGCATATAGAACGAATGACCGATTCTGCCTCAGGCGGCAAATGACCAATCACAGTGGGGAGCCCTCCTTTTATGATGCCTGCTTTTTCTCGAGCGATGGCTTCAAGTGTGTCTCCGAGGATTTCACAGTGGTCTAGCCCGATAGAAGTGATTACTGAGACTTCAGGGATCACTACGTTGGAGGCGTCCAAGCGTCCCCCAAGGCCAACTTCAACAATCGCGATATCCACGTTTTCACGCTGGAAGTGACGAAAGGCCATCGCCGTCATGAATTCGAAAAAGCTGGGATGCATCTCCGGGTTCATTTCCGCTATTACATTCGCCTCTTCGACCAACTCACGCGTGTATTCAAGTATTTGCGACTCATCCAAAATGGAGCGATTCACTTGAATCCGCTCTCCCTGCCGCACTAGATGGGGAGATGTCGATAGTCCTGTCTTGAACCCGTGAGCGCGGAAGATCGCTTCGAGCATGGCGGCAGTAGACCCTTTGCCATTGGTACCGGCTACATGGATAATGGGATACGCATTCTGCGGGTTTCCAAGCGCTTTGGCAAAATGCTCCATACGCTCCAGCCCATAGGACGAACCCCGATTTTTCAGCGAGTAGAGCCAATCGCGAGCCTCTTCGTAGGTTTTAAGTTCCATCTCCATTCAGAAGGGCCAGCACTGATGGCAGGTCGCAAGTCGTGAATTTCAGATCTACAACCATGGCACAGCGTGACGCTACTACCCAGCCTTAGACCAACTAAGCGTTCTTGGGTTGAACCTTCAGATATAGAGCGGAAAGGATGTCCCCCAGGCGATCTTTCATTTCGCGACGATCCACAATCATGTCAATCAAGCCTCTATCCATCAGAAACTCCGCTGTCTGGAAACCTTCTGGAAGATCTTCATTGGTCGCTTCCTTGATAACGCGCCGACCCGCAAAGCCGATCAACGCTCCCGGCTCTGAAATGATGACGTCCCCAAGGGCTGCGTAGCTAGCGGTCACTCCACCCGTCGTTGGATTGGTCAAAACGGAGATAAACGGAATCTTGACTTTGGAGAGCTTAGCCAAGGCCGCACTGGTTTTCGCCATTTGCATCAGACTGAGAATACCTTCCTGCATGCGGGCTCCTCCAGAGCACGAAATAATGACACAGGGAATTTTATGCTCTAAAGAACGCTCAATCGCCCGTGTGATCTTTTCTCCCGCTACCGACCCTAGCGAGCCTCCCCCAAACTTGAAGTCCATCACCGCAATCGACAAGGGAATGCCGTGGATCTTACCTAATCCATCGATAACTGAATCGTTGAGGCCAGTTGCCTTTTGATAGGTTGCCACCCGATCCTTGTACGATTTCTGATCCTTGAATTCCAAAGGATCCGTCGGCTTCAGATCCCTATCTTTTTCATCCCAGCTTCCCTCATCGAGTAGAAAATCGAGCCGCTTGCGGCTGCCGATCGGAAAATGGAATCCGCTTTTGGGAACCACGTTCTGATTCTGCTCAAGCTCCTTGTTGTAAATGATCTCTCCCGAAGCCGGGCACTTTTGCCAAAGGCCCTGCGGGATATCCTTTTTCTTCACCTGAACGGTGGAGTACTTTGGTTTATGGAAAATAGGCATAGTCGAAATTCGTTACCTTTAGTAAATTTCCTTACTCACCCGTGGCCGATAGTCAATACGTCTACCTGTTTTACTCTCTCTTTTCGTAAAACCGAAGCACAGGCGTTCAAGGTAGATCCCGTCGTAAACACATCATCTACAAGTATATACCTTTTTTTCGTTTCAGCGGCTACATTAGGCTCTATTGAAAAGGCGTTTCTGAGATTACGGTAACGCTCTTTCCGGTTAAACTGTGTTTGGGACGGTGTGTCGATCGTGCGTTTGAGCAGATTGATTGCGGTTTCACAACTAAAGCGTTTGCCGATTTCCTTAACAATCAGCTCGCTCTGATTATATCCCCGCTCTCGTAGTTTTCGGGCATGTAGAGGAACGGGAACCAGAATAGCGTCTTCGAGATAGTCACCCAGACCCTCGGCATATTCCGCCACTCTAGATAAATCATCGAGAGCCCAGCGAGCGTTCTCGTACTTAAGAGCATAGACCAAGTCGCGAATGGGGCCTCGGAAAAGGCTGATCGACCAGCCTTGATAGAAACGAGGATTCAATCGCGAGCAGTGTTGGCAATGCGTATGGGATTCAACTTCTCCAAAAAACGGATACCCGCATGTCAGACAACGAGG
Source organism: Candidatus Pelagisphaera phototrophica (assembly GCF_014529625.1). Classification (GTDB taxonomy): domain Bacteria; phylum Verrucomicrobiota; class Verrucomicrobiia; order Opitutales; family Opitutaceae; genus Pelagisphaera; species Pelagisphaera phototrophica. The sequence goes on along the minus strand of NZ_CP076039.1, from coordinate 1,913,911 downwards.
ATCCTCGACGATATGGATCTTCGAAAAACAACGATCGCAAACATGCGGCAACGGGGCCCCATCAACCATTCCACCGCAGCTAACGCAGCTCGACGGAAATGCGACATCAAGAACTCCAGCTCCGAAATTCAAAGCTTTTTGAATCAGATTCATTTCAATAACAGCAAGTTCAATATGTACTGAATCCATTTCCGCAGGCAATTCATTATCGCGAACCAACCCAGATTCAGACTATCTGAGAATGCCTGACTCGAGTTGAGAGAGTGAACGCGACAGGCACCAAGTACCCGCTAGATACGTTCCTAATAAAAGACCTTTTTCAGAAAAAGGCCTTTTGCCGGAGCAACAAAAACCATAGGAGTTCTCTCTGTGGATTTCAGTAACTCCGAAAACGCATCCAGTGACAGACGCCCAAGCCCTACGTTGGCGACCGTACCTGCAAGGCTCCGCACCATTTTATACATAAAACCGTTGGCCTGAAAATTGAGTAAAAGGAAATCTTTCTCCTGAAGCATTTCTGATCGAAACATTTTTCGAACCGTAGTTTTGTATTCTATACCTCGATTCGCCGCAAACGCTCCGAAATCGTGAGTCCCCTTTAACAGGCTAGTTGCCTTCGCCATCGCCTCGAGAGCGAGATCTCCATGCAGCGACCAACTGTATCGATTTTCCAATGCGGTCGCCTGTCCCATATAAATTCGATATTGGTACCATTTGGATACTGCAGAAAATCGCGCGTGGAAATCGTCCTCAACCTTTTCCACAAACAACGGCGTAACAGTATCAGGCAAAAGAGACCGCATTGCTTCCACTAGTGAGCCCGGATCATGTTTCCATTCAAAGTCAAAATGGAAAACTTGCTCCATCGCATGTACGCCAGCATCCGTTCGGCCGCTTCCGATTGCTTTTGTCTCTTTCTTAAAAATTTCGGAAAGACACTCTTCTACCACCTGCTGGATAGACAAAGGCCCATCCTGGGTCTGCCAACCTGAGTAGTCCGTTCCGTCATAGGAGCATCCACACTTCCATCTCATCGGAAATATTTATTCCAATGGTTTTTAACATCGAAAGAGATGGGCGTAAGGAGAGTGGCTAGTGACATTTCCAAATTGGATACGAAATTTTTGCTCAAGAGCAATCTGCGAATAGGCCAAACGTCTTGCTCAGCACTTGATACCCTAATCCGACTAACCACCATTCGTACTCTAGCGTTCTTCGCAGTCAAAATCATCCAGATCGTCATCGGACTGGAGCTCAGGCAAGTCTATCCTTTGATCCAGAAAGTCCTGCAATATCAGTGCAGCGGCAGCTGAATCGAGTTTTCCCGATCGTCTCAAGGCATCGTCTCTCCCCTTTGCAAACCCTTTGGAAGCTTCACTTGATGTCAACCGTTCATCGATCCGATGCACGGGCAGTGAAATACACCGTAGAAGTTTATCGATGAACGCATCGACTTCCCGGGCCTTAAAACCGATGGAACCATCCATATTGTAGGGGTAGCCAAAAACGAGATCCGTCGCCCTTCTCTCTTTGGCAATTTTGGCTATGTGCTCTATACGCTCTGCTTCGAGATCTTCGACCGCGGCTTCGAGCGGCATGGCAACTCCAATTTCGTCACCATAGCTCAACCCCACTCGACGCTCACCAAAGTCGATTCCAATACAGCGCATCTAATGAATCAGGAGGGTGGACTTACATATATAGCCCCAAACGGGTCTAAACTCGATCTGGACTCAGACCTTTTACAAGATCCTTGATTTTCTGGGCTTCCTCTTTTTTGCACACCAGCGTAGCATCTTTAGTATTCACGACGATGAGATCGTCCACTCCAATCAGCGCGACCAAATGCCCTTTTTCACCCACTACTATGTTACCTCTGCAATCCTCGAATACCGCTTCCCCGTTTGCGACATTGTCATTGGAGTCTCTCGGAAAGTGACGCTCAATCGCTGGCCATGCTCCTACGTCATCCCAATCAAATGTTGCCGCCAGTGTCACGACATTGTCCGCTTTCTCCATTACCGCAAAGTCAATCGAAATCTTTTCCAGCTCTGGATACAATTCTGCCAAAAGCTCATTAAGGTCGCCTCCTACCTTGATGCGATTCTCTATCTCGTCGAGCCCCGACTTAAGTTTTGGAGTAAACTGAGCCAGCGCATCGGAAATCGCTCGCACACTCCACACAAACATTCCCGCGTTCCAATAGTAGTCGCCGCTTTCCAAATACACCTTCGCGGTCTCCAGATCGGGCTTCTCTTTAAACTCTACTACTTTAAACACTTCAGTCTCATTATAATCACCGGTCGAATCCCCCTTTTGGATGTACCCGTATCCGGTTGCTGGATCCGTTGGACTGATGCCTATGGTCACAAGTTGGGGCCTTTCCTCTGAGGCAAGAAACGCGACATCCAGCGCTTTTTGAAATCCTGACAGGTCACGTACAAGGGCATCTGCCGGCAACATCGCCAAAGATGCATCGGGATCTTTTTCCTTAATCAAGAGCATTGCTAGGCCCACCGCCGCCGCGGTATCGCGCCCTACGGGTTCTGCCACAACATTTTCCCTAGGCAAGCTAGGGCAAACTTCGCGTACCCCGTCCAACTGCTCCACATTAGTAATGACAAAAATATTTTTTGGCTCAATAAATCCCTCTAATCGATCAACTGTCTGAGTCAGCATTGGCTTATCGCCCACGATCGGCAGCAAGTGCTTTGGGCGCTTCAGTCTGCTTGCAGGCCAGAAGCGTTCCCCTTTTCCCCCTGCCATGATAACTACAAATCGGTTTGCCATGACTCATCCAAATCGGATACCAGACATTTGAGGTCAACGATTAATAGCCCAACTCTCCATTCCAAACGGTATTTTCACACAGAATTCCGAAAACGGCTCGGCAACGCGATACGCGATTACAATTGATCTCTCTCTCGTGATTCCTATCAACCAAAATCCATGAGCCCTTTCGCGAACACACTCCAATCTGAGGAACTGGCCCGATACAGTCGCCACATTTTGCTGGATGAAATTGGCGTGCACGGACAGGAATCACTGAAGCGGTCACGCGTTCTAGTGATTGGAGCGGGCGGTCTCGGCAGCCCAGCCGCAATGTACCTGGCTGCAGCAGGGATCGGAGCGCTCGGAATCGCGGATTTCGACAAGGTGGAGCTACACAATCTCCAGCGCCAACTGCTGCACGGCACAAGTGATGTAGATAATTTAAAAACCGAATCCGCTCGAGCGCGGCTCGGCGACATAAACCCCCATGTTTCCGTTGTTCTGCATAATTCTGGGGTGACACCCGAAAACGCGACCAGCCTCTTTGACCAATACGACATCGTCGTCGATGGTTCGGATAATTTTGGCACCCGCTATCTGAATAATGATGCGGCGTACTTCTCCAATACACCCCTCGTTTTTGGAAGCATCTTCAAGTTCGAGGGGCAAGTTTCAGTGTTCAACGACAATCCCGAAGCACCCTGCTACCGATGCCTATTCCCCGATCCGCCACCCCCAGGCAGCGTTCCCAATTGCGGAGAAGCGGGCGTGCTTGGCGCTCTGTGCGGCATAATCGGCAGCATGCAGGCACTCGAAGCCATCAAACAAGTTCTGCAAATAGGAGAATCTCTCTCAGGCGAATTGCTCGTACTCGACACATTGTCTATGCGAACCCGCAAATTGAAAATCAAGAAAGACCCACATTGCCCCCTCTGTGGCGCTGCCCCGGAAATCGAAATGATACGATCAGAGTCGTACCAATACAATTGCGACATTGATAATTCAGATACCGAAAATATGGAAAACGAACCCTACCCAATCGAAATCGACGTGTCCGAAGCGAATCAGATACTGCAAACGGGCAAGGCCGCTTTGATCGACGTTCGCGAACCCTACGAGAACGATATTTGCAAGATTGAGGGATCAAGCCTCATTCCTATGAATACGATCCCAGCCAATTTAGACAGTGTGCCAACTTCTGGTCCCGTTATGCTTTGCTGTCACCACGGTTCCCGAAGTATGCAAGTCACCCAATACCTCCGACAAAAAGGGTATCCCAATGCCATAAATATTGCGGGTGGCATCGATGCCTGGGCCAGGGAGATTGATACCAGTTTACGACGGTACTAGGGTATTTTTCAATTAGTCGGTCATGCCCGTGTGAGTGAGAGAACTCTAGCCCCGCAGGTAGGGCCCGGCAAGCCGCGTTTGTTGATCGGTTTGCACGGCACGCCGGAACATCGTGCCCTAACTTCACGATCTGCTCAAGGTGCAAAAAAGCCCACTCAATCGAGTGGGCTCAACGAAATTGATCTGAGCGAGAATCTACTTCTTGCGAGCTTTGGTAAGGCCTGCCGCTTTTTTGATATTGTGCAAGGTCGGAACCGATACGCCAAACTTGGCTGCGATAGCGGCGCCCGTCCCTCCTGCTTTCAGAGCCCCAATAATACCCTTTTTCAATTCTGCGGTTATTACGGTACGTTTGGCCCTTTTCTTCGCACCCTTTTTAACCGCTTTCTTTGCCTTGGGGGCTTTCGCTGGCTTTGAAGCTTTAGTCGCCTTCGCCGCCTTGCGTCCACGGGCTTTGGCTTTCTTGGGAGCTGTTCCACCAAGAGTCTGAAGCGCATCTATTAATTCCTGGCGAGTTGCGAATCCAGCTTCTTTATGAAGGTTTTGGATTCTTGCCTTTTGTTCGACTGCTGCTTTCTTTTCGAGAGCTGCAAGTTTTGACTTGGTTTCTTGTATTGCTTTAATCGTGTTTGAAATCATGTCCCTCACCAAATTCCCTTTTTTATATTAATCAACCTATTTTTTCAATAGTGCTAAAAGATCAGCTCATATTTCTTGTTCACTCCGGCACTATTTAGGTGATATCCCTTAAGAATTTATATTCATCCTACAGCATTTTCTATATTTCAAGCGTGAATTTCTTTTGGGTAATATTAACTCAAACTATATCGTCATGGATGCATAGCCACCATCCACAACAAGCTCTTCACCTGTTATAAAAGAACCCGCACTACTGGAAGCCAGTAACAACGTTGCCCCAATAAGTTCTTCCGCATTTCCAAAACGATTCATTGGCGTATGCCTCATTATGCTTGTCACTCTGTCTTCCGTCAGGACTTTGCGGTTCTGTTCCGCTGGAAAGAATCCCGGGACGATCGTATTCACTCGAACATTATACGGCGCCCATTCGCGGGCGAGATTCTTACTGAGGTTGTGCACGGCGGCTTTTGTAAGGGAGTAAGTAAAGACTCTCGATAGAGGCACTAAACCAGACATCGAGCCGACATTAATAATTGAACCCCCATCATCCTGCCCGACCATTTGGGCACCGAATATTTGGCTCGAGGAAAAAACCGATTTTATATTCAACTCTATTAGAGACTGAAACTCTTCATCAGAAATATCAAAAAAGGGAGTAGCTGAGTTGCCACCTGCGCCATTCACCAGTATATCAACTTTTCCATGACCTTTAAGAACCGAATCCAAAGCCGACTGAATAGACTCTCGCTTCGTCGCCTCAAACGGAAGAAACGCAGCGGATCCGCCCAGGGATTCTATTCGGGCAATTTTATCCGCGGCTTTTTCGGCACTGCGTCCGAGGAGGTAGACAAATGCCCCGGCTCCGGCAAGCCCCTCAGCCATGGCTCCGCACAATTCACCCGTTCCCCCAGAAACGACCGCAACCTGACCCTCGAGACTAAATAGTTTTTCGATGTATGAGCTCATATTTTATTTTAAGTTATAAAGATACCATTTTTAGCGATTCCAAATCCCAAGACGATTTTCCGCACTCCACCGCTAATTCACTGAACTCCTTCACCTCTGCCTCCGAAAACAGCAAACCTCCATGCTCCTCGGTCAGTTTCGCCGCATTCGCCTCCAGCTGACCCGGCAATAGACAATTCTCATTTCCGTGACCCAATATATCGTCGATAACCGCTTTTATATTAGCTGCCTGATTCCTCCCTTTGGCAAAGAGCCCACTTGAAATCGCTTCGGGATGAATCAATTGAAAAAAGAAACAAGTTCCCCTCTTTTCGGCATCGGCTTCCTCGATCCACCGGTTTCGTATCGTTGGCAGAGAGCCGCCAATAAGCCCGGCAACCAATTCGTTGATCAATGACAGACCATACCCTTTGTGGGCACCGAATGGAAGCAGAGACACCGCTTCAAAGGGGTCTTGAGTTACGTTCCCGTCCTTGTCCACCGCCGCATTTGGAGGCAGCATCATTCCTTCTCGCTTGAATTGCTCGACCCGGCCCATGGCGACCACGGAGGTGGCCCAATCAATTACTATCGGAAAACCAACCACCTCGGTGGTGGGAAAGCCCCAAGAATGAGGGTTGGTTCCCAAGGTAGGATATTTGCCCTGATATGGAACGACCTCTGTTAATGCTGACGTACAATTGGTGTAGGCTAGGTAACCTCGTCGCGCCGCCTCTAACATGTATCCTCCACCCCACAAATAGTGGAAAGCATTATCTACCGCAACAATCCCCACTCCAAATTCATCCGCTAGTTGGATACACTTTTCCAGAGCCCGGTAGCCTGTGGATTGCCCGAGTTTTTGCTGCGCGTTCCAAATCTTAACAGCAGGAAACCTCGATGGCATTTCGATAATTTCAGCTCCCGGCACACAGCCCTTGGAGCCACTACCAAGCATATCGTCCAAGTGGAGGGCCTTAATCGCATTGTGCGTACGAATGCCGTGCCGCGAAGCTTCGGCGCAAATACGGGCCGCATCTTTCCCTTCATCCTCAAAATAGCCGCGCTTCAAATAAGCCGCGGAAACAACTTCGTTATGCACTTTTTCAGATACTACAAAATAGTTCATACTCGCTTGTTTCAATTGAAAGGATTCTCAGGATCATGACTTTTGCTCCTATTTGGAGTCCTGCAAGGAATTCGGCACCATCCTTCCTGAGGCATCACAGATTCTCGGGCCCGTAAAGCAATAGGACATTCTCACACTATTGGGCGAAATCACGCGATTTTCCGGCTGGCGCCATCGACTCACCGAGCACCAGTTCTGGTTCTACAAGTTTTGCCTCCACCTCGTCTTGTAGGCCTTCCACTATTTGCTGAACCAGCATTTCAACCGCTTCCTCAGTAAAGTACTCAATTCGTTGATCGACACTCGCCAAAGTGGGATGGAGGTGCGACGAGCAGTCAAGATTGTCAAAGCCGATCAAAGAAACATTACCTGGTACCGATAAGCCATTTTCCAGAAGCACGCGCATCGCTCCGATCGCTACTTGGTCGTTAATCGCCATGATCGCCGAACAATCACGGGCCTCCACCAAAAACTTGCGACCTAGCTTCCGTCCCGCATCAAAGTCCATTCTCCGACTTTCCTCATCGATAATAAGCTTTACACTTTTGCCCCACTCCAGTCCGAGCTCTTTGGAAACTTTGTCCAGACTGGCCACTCTCTCTGCTCCATAGATAACATCCTGCCGAATTCCAAGCACTGCGATCTTTCGATGTCCCAACTCATAAAGCTTCTCTAACGAAACCCTCATCGCGTAACCTCTATCTAGGCTAATTCTGGGCAGGTCGGATTCGGAAAAGGGATCAATCACTAGCACCGAAAGCGAGTTGTTGTTGCGAAGCTCTCTAACGAATTCGAGATTTACAGCCTGCGGCCCACCCACAAAAATAATGCCTTCTACTTTTAGTGAGAGAAAATGACGAATCACCCTATTTTCAGCTGCCGCATCATCCTCGATCAGTTCGATGATAGCGCTGTACCCACGCCTGCGAAGCGAATCTTGCAATGCGATCAACTTTTTTGAGAACACCGGCGTCCCGAAAGTGTGAAAACAGATCCCGACTGCTCCCGTCTTCCCTCCTCGAAGGCCGCGAGCGAGCGCGTTGGGGCTGAAACCGAGCGTCTTCATTGCTGCATTAACCCGCTCTACCGTTTCTGCCTTAACACCCGCGTGGCCATTCAAGGCTCTGGAGACCGTCCATCGCGACAACCCTAGATAATCAGCTAATGCGAGGGTTGTATTCACCTTTTTAGATGATTTCTGCGAGATCATCGCCGAGTTTTCACACACGTGTTTGGAAAATGCAACTTATAAAATTGGCTACACAGCGCGCCAATACAAACTGGTATCCATTAATCGGTGGAGTTATATGCTATTCATGACGAATTTGCTATCCGCAAATCAAAAAAGATCTCGTCACTCGCTCGGAAGGAACCGCTGAAAACCAAATAGGCTCCTCGAACGCTTTTCGCGATTTCCTCGCGGTATAGAGTTGCCAGATCGCTGTGTATCACGTAACTTACTTTCGGCAAATCAGATACCCCAGCATTCGTTTTCACTTGTTCGACCTTCGTTGCTCCTGGAATGACAACTGATACCGCATCGAAATCGACGAAATACTTCGCAATCGACCCGGTCAACCGGGTGGTCGAGTCGGACAGGGGCGCCCAAGAGGTCCAGGTAGGCAAATCTAGCTCTTGCATTGAGTTATCTCTTTAAAAATTCTATTGCAGCCAATAGGACCTGTTGTCCGTAGTAACCTCCTAGTCACGAAATATCTATGAAACCGAACTCACTTCGACTCTACATAAAACCGTACTGTGGATGGTGCCACGAAGCCATCGCTTGGCTAAATGCCCACGGATTTGAGTACACTCAATTGGATGTCACTTCGGATCCCACTGCGGCAAAAGAGATGCGTGAGCTTACCGGGCAGTCCAGCGCTCCTTCAATCGATATCGACGGCAAAATATTAGCTGATTTCGACACTCGCGAACTGGAAACTTTCCTGACTAAGCTCGGTATCGAATATTGAAGCAGAGTCGGACCCGTGAGGGTTAAGAGTTAAATCGCAAGCATCTGAGATTCGCGCTTGTCCCAAACTCTATGTTTCCTATAGTACAACTCTATGCCTGAAGAAGTCGACCAATTACAGTCCATCTTCGAAACGTATACGAACAAGCTGATCGACTACTCCCCTCAATTGATCGCGGGAATGATCATCTTGATTATTGGGTTTCTTTTCGGCTCCTCGCTTTCAAAGCTCATTCTTCGTGTTTGCACGAAGCGGGATATAGACGTCACTCTTTCCCGGTTTTTCGCGAGCTCCATCAAACTACTCATCGTTCTGCTGTTCCTATTCATCGCAATTAGAAAGATCGGCGTAGACATAAGCCCATTTATCGCCCTCCTCGGTGCAGGAGCCCTCGGTCTCAGTTTAGCTATACAAGGTCCGATATCGAACTACGGAGCGGGTATAGCGATAATTCTCACTCGGCCATTCAAAGTCCACGACCCGCTCACCCTACACGGGTGCACGGGGATTGTTTCTGTCGTCAGCCTTGGCTACACTCAACTCGAGATCGAGGATGATCAGGTCGTCACGATCCCGAACAAGAAGATTCTCGGTGAAATTTTGACGAACTCGTTTACGGTTTTAGTCGTCGAGGGTATCGTCGGGGTTGAATACGCCTCCGATCCCGAGCAGGCGATTAAATGAGTCAGAAACGCTCTAGCAAAAGTGACTGGCATCGATCCGGACAAATCGGCATCAAGGAATTTGGAGATTCGTCCATAAATACCGAATACCGCTATTGGGTGAAAACCAACGACTACTACCCCATTCAATACGCTGCCAATCTGGAAGTATTCAAAGCGCTCAAAGATGCCGATATCCCAATCCCGCAAGGAGATGTTCATCTAATAGCGCGAAAGGATGGCTAGAACCCCTACCTTCCGATCCGATACGGCGGAGAATTTAAAATATTCTGGACATAAAACGAGGACCTCGACGCTATTTCCTGGAACAACTAGCGAAACCTCCCAATCCCTGAGCGGTCTCATTCGTCTAATCTAACAATCGCAATCTCGATTTGCTATGCACATTAGAAAAAACAAGCCCTGGAACCTCCCTGAATCCGCTGCCACCTCGGAAGCCGATTTCATCAATCGAAGGCGATTCCTGAAAGCCGTTGGACTGGGATCCTCAGCCTTGCTCGGCCAATCTCTCGCCCAAGCCGCTACCTATGGGTTTCCGTCTGAAGTGAACCGAGAATTCCGACCAGACGGACTCGAACCGACTGAGTATGATCTGATAAAAGGGTACAACAACTTCTACGAATTCTCCTACGACAAGGGTGAAGTTCAAGACCTAGCTAACCGTGACTGGCAAACAGAGCCTTGGGAAATCGAAATAAAAGGCCATGTAAAGAGGCCTCAGAAAATAGACGTCAATGAGCTTATAAAGAAAGCGGGCGGAATCGAGCAACGGGTCTACCGATTTCGATGCGTGGAGGCCTGGTCGATGGTCATCCCCTGGGATGGATTTCAGCTGAGTACCCTAATGGACATGGTCGAGCCTACCGAAAAAGCGAAATACTTGAAATTTTCGACGTTCTTCGACCCCAATAACGCTCCAGGGCAAAACGGCGGATCCATCGATTGGCCGTATGTAGAAGGTTTGACGATTGAAGAAGCAAGAAACGAGTTAAGTTTTCTCGCGACCGGCATCTACGGGAAAGCCCTCCCCAACCAAAACGGCGCCCCAATCCGCCTTGTAGTTCCTTGGAAATACGGGTTCAAATCCATCAAGTCGATCGTCAAGATCGAGTTTAACAATAGCCGACCCATGAATACTTGGCAGGACTTACAGCCAAGGGAATACGGCTTCTATGCCAACGTCAATCCAACGGTAGATCACCCTCGTTGGTCGCAAGCGACAGAACGCATTATTGGTTCAGGATTCTTCAGTAAACGCAAGGATACGCTCATGTTCAATGGATACGAGGAGCAAGTCTCCCATCTTTACGAAGGACTAAACCTAAAGCGAAATTTCTGATCAGTCGATTGACGGTCGATCCAACGCATGAATCCAGTCGCGCGTTTCCTTCGAAAACGGTGGTCCATCCACCTTCTCCTTTGCACTCCTGTTTTCTATGTATTTGTGCCTACATTACAGAATGATACCACATACCTTGCTGATCCGGCTAAATACCTTCTTGAATACTTTGGCCTAGCATCTACCTACCTTTTTGTAGCGTTATCCATGATAACGCCGCTCAGAAAGATCTTTCCAAAATTCGCGATTGCCAAAAGTATCGCAATCCACAGACGCCAAATCGGGGTCAGCGTATTCCTCTATTCCCTCCTACATTTCCTCATCTATTTCGCCTATATGGGTTCTTGGAGCGAATTCGTGAAGGATTGGGACAAGCTTTTCATTCTCTCAGGAATCGTCGGGTTTGCTCTCTTGCTTTCGCTCGCCGCAACCAGCAACAATTGGTCAGTCAGAAAGCTAGGTGGAAGAAACTGGAAACGGATTCACCGGCTAGCCTACCTAATTATGCTTCTCCTAATTTACCATCAAGCCACCCAAGAGAAGACCGGGTACCGCGAAACCGCTAAGGTTTTTGCCCCGCTCATATTACTCCAAACCGTACGTATTGCGATTTACGGAAAACACGCACTGAAAAATCGAGCCAAGCACGATTCAACCGATATTCCTTCATAGAGAAGCAGTTCCAAAATGGGGTTGCTGGCGGAGCCTCTATGGAATCGCATTAGGTTTCCTTTAACCGCACGCCATGAGAAACAGCAGCGCTTGATCGCGTGGGGGTATTCCCAATTTTTGTGGATAATCTGGTGGGCTCTTCCGACACTCTAGGGCACTATCGATTTGAGGAATTAGACGAGCTCGTTTACGCAGTATGAATACATCCAACTCACTCTCGGCTAGCTACTTTGCCACCGGCTTAATCACCTCGCTGGCAACGATCGTTTATCTTTGCCTTCCTAGGCTCGAGGAAAGCCGGGCCAGTTTATTCTCTAAGCTCGGAATAACGGAATCGGCGCTCGTGCTAGGGGTACTGATCGCAATCATCGCTATCTTCGCGATTCTCTGGCTCAGATTCCAGCAAATCGCTTCACAGCCACTGATCGCCCTTACAAAGCAAGCTGAAACCAACCGTCTAAACAGCGGGTACTCGCCGAAATCCAAACTGATGGAAGTGAATCGCTTCCGCAACCTCCTGAAGAGTCGGGCTCTCATGATCGAGAAAATTGAAGCGGAGTTGGAAGAGCTGAAAGAAAGCAATGTCTATTACAGAACCAAACTCGATACTGCTGAACAAAAAGGAAGCCTAGCCAAAGCAGAGATCGCCGAAAAATCGAAGCTGATTAAAGAAATGCGCTTCGAGCAGATTCACTTGGAGGAGGCAGCAAAACGTCTGGATGCAAATCTGGAGCATGAACGGAAGGCTGAGGTGGGCACAGAGATCGAGAAAAGGAATGACGAGATTTGCCCCCAAATGGAACGCACGGTTGAGGAGTCAGCCTACAATACAATCTGGTTTCCCCAATTTTCCAGGATCTGAACACGCCGGTGAGCATCATTAATAAAACACTTGAAAACTTGGACCAGAACTGGGAATCCAGTTCTTGCGCTCGACTGAAATCCGATATCGAAGCCCTGAGAGAACAAAGCGATCATCTACTCGAGTTGCTAAAACAACTAGCAGGAGATAATCCCAAAACTTCAGAAAACAGCTACGAACGGACCGACGTTATCGCCGAATTTCCGAAACCTGAAGCTTCCGAGAAGGAAGCTGCTGGTGAAGATGCAATCAACAACTAGCCCCATTAATATATGAATTCCAAAGAAGACATTCTCCTCGCTGACATCGAACGAAAAAAAGCCTCCGACTTTCCACAGGAGCTTCTGGATATTTACGACGAGTATGTGCACGGGATCATCGACCGCCGCACGTTTTTCAACAAGGCCGCCAAATTCGCGGTCGCCGGATTAACTACCGCGGCTCTGATTGAGTCCCTCAGTCCCCACTACGCCTGGGCAGAGCAAGTTTCCAAATCGGATTCGCGCTTAAAAATCGAATACGTAGAATACCCGTCGCCGAATGGCCACGACAAGACGCGAGGCTACTTAGCCCGACCAGCAAACACTAGCGGGAAGTTGCCGAGCGTATTAGTGGTCCACGAAAATCGGGGACTAAACCCATACATAGAAGACGTGGTGCGCAGAGCGGCCTTAGCGGGATTTCACGCTTTCGCTCCCGACGCCCTTGCTCCCCTAGGTGGCTATCCTGGAAACGATGACGAAGGACGTGCGATGCAACGTAAGCTTGATCGAAACAAGATTACGGAAGACTTCGTAGCGGCCGCAAAATTTTTGCACAGTCATGACCTAAGTAGCCAATCGACAGGAGTGGTTGGCTTTTGCTTCGGCGGTGGCATGTCGAATGCATTAGCAGTTCGTCTCCCGAATATCATCAAAGCAGCAGCCCCATTCTACGGTGCCCAGCCGTCAGCAGAGGACACCAAGATGATAAAGGCAAAGATCCAACTTCATTACGCAGAACTCGATCAGCGCGTAAATGCGGGTTGGCCAGATTACGAAAAGGCTTTGAAAGAAAATGGCGTAGACTACGAAGCGTTCATCTACTCCGGCACGAATCACGGTTTCCACAATGATACCACACCACGGTACGACGAGGACGCCGCCAAGTTGGCTTGGGAACGCACGGTCGCTTTTTTTAAGAAGAATTTGTCATAGTTCTGCCTTTCAAATAGGTCCTATCCGACGTATGGGACCTTTTGCGGTTCTTTCTTACTTGCAGCGCAGCAGTTCTGCCACCATCGCGTTCCAACCGGTTTGGTGGCTGGCGACTAGCCCTTTGCCGTATTCGCCATGAAAAAACTCGTAGAACAAGGAATAATTCTTGAAATGAGAATCACTCGCATAGATATCCGAATCTCCATGACAAGGACGATTGCCACTTCCGTCCGGCATAAAAAGTCCACTCATTCTTCGACTAATTTCGTCAGCGCATTCCTGCAAAGTTAGCCAGTTGCCAGAACCCGTGGGAAATTCCGCCTTTAAAGATTCACCGTAAAAGCGATGATAACCATGGAGGGCTTCAATAATCAGATAGGAAATTGTGAAACCTGCAAAAAATTAGTTTCAACCAAATCTCTTGCCCCGCTCTTTGGGTCAGTCTAATCGAACAAACACAATTAACTCTCTCGCATTTCAAAGTGCCACTCGATTCGAACTAAACAACCCTCTATGTCTGGACCCAAATCGATCCTCATCACTGGCGGCAATGGAAACATCGCTCGGCTGCTCGCCAATCGGCTGCTCAAAGACAATCACCGCGTCACTTGCCTAGACATCACAGAGCCCCAATCCGAATCCACGGTTGCGGGAGTCGATTACGTCACTGCTGACATTTGTGACGAAGCGACCATTGAGAGCACTCTCAAGTCGAAAAAAACCGAGATTATTTTCCATCTCGCTTCGCTTCTCTCTGGCAGCTCGGAAATCGATAGACGCCGCGCGTTCGATGTAAACGCTCTTGCCACTTTCAATCTCTTTGAAATGGCGCTGGCCAATGGCTTGCCGAGTATCATTTTCCCAGGAACGGGCGCCTCCTATGGATCCGACGTGCCATCAATCCTACCGGAAAACCATCCGCAATGGCCCGAGAACATTTACGGAGTCACAAAGGTCGCGAACGAACGCCTTGGCGTATACTATAAGCTCAAACACGGTCTAGACTTTCGATGTCTCCGGCCCCCACTCGTCCTTTCTCCCTATGCACCCCCTGCCGCGCTGACTGCCTATGCCTCCCATGCCTACGTCGCCGCTGCAAAGGGCGAGACATTCACCTTTCCGGTCTCACGGAACATTGGTATGTCCACTATTTACATTGAGGACCTCGTCGAAGGATTCGTTCAGCTGGCCTTCGCTCCCAAGAATAAACTCCGTCAACACGCCTATAATCTTCACGCTCTTTGCCCTACCGCCCAAGAAATCGCAGACTCTATTCAGAAAGTGAAACCAGATTTTCAATACAACTTCAAATCCGACCCCATAGTAGAAGCGCTTCTTACCACCGCCCCTAATGTTTTTGTCGATTCCAGTGCCCGAAAGGACTGGGACTGGAGGCCAATAAGCGATCTCGACGCCTGTACTGCTGCGGTATTCAAGCTAATAGGCGAACAGTAGAGACGACGCTCGCGGCAATTCCTATTTGTTTTAGAAATTTCTGCGGATCTTGCCAAGTGACTCTCTAGGTATACATTTATAAAATGTTGAACCGGTAGGGTGACGACCTCCGGACGTTCCACATCTATTTTTTATCCGACCCAATTAGCTCAATAGGGGCTTCCGCCATCATGATAGCCCTCCTGACAATCGCAATCTGCGTCAGCATGGTCATTCTCTCAAAATCTGCGAAGTCCAAACAGTGGTTCAGATAATGGATTCGTGAGACGGATACCCTGCTATGTGCCTTTATTTCTATATGATTTCTTCGCTGACTCCCGTTTTGGAACCCCTAAAAATGGAGCGGGCTGAATGCAAGCCTCTTTCAGGCGATTCTCTGCCATTTACCGACAACACCCTAAGCGATTAGATCCCAAATGGGGACCGCCCAAGCATTGGCTCCTCAACCGCAAATGACCGCCCAATCAAATTAACTTGAAACGGTGCCGTTTCCAACGCCATACTCCTAGCGTATGAGACCTACCGCACACCACAAAATTCCGTTTTGCTTATCGCTAATTGTCGTATGCTTATCCTCGTTTCTAGCCATGAACCCTTCATCCGCGAGTCCAAAGGGAGCTTCAAGTCAAACCAATATTCTCTACATCACAATCGACGATTTGAATGACTGGATCGGCTGCCTCGATGGGCATCCACAAGTCAAGACGCCTCATATCGATCGCCTAGCGGAGCGGGGCCTCCTATTTACTAACGCTCATTGTGTCGTACCCGCTTGCAGCGGTTCGCGAGCCGCTAACTGGTCCGGCCTGCTTCCTATTCACAACGGCGTTTACGGTAACGGTCAGAAGATTGAAAGGACCATGCCAGACGCCGAGCTGCTGCCTTTAGATCTAAAGAAACAGGGCTACTACACCATGGGAACGGGAAAACTGCTCCACGGCAAGAGCCAGCGAATGTTTGATGAATATGGACCCGACTACGACAAGTGGATGCCGATCCTGCCTGATGAACGAACCATCTCCGAAAAAGAGTTAAAGGACAGCAGTCCCTACGTGCGCCATGAAATTCCCCGCTTAGGCATTACCATGCCGCTCAATCAAATGCCTCGAGACCGCCAACGCGGGTCCCGCACCATCGATTCGTTTGACTGGGGACCCATCGACCGGCCCGACGAGGAATGGACGGATACGGAAAGCACAGATTGGGCGGTTGAAAAGCTGAGCCAGAAATATGATCAACCTTTCATGCTTGCGGTCGGCTTCTATCGCCCGCATCAGCCACTTTGGGTGCCAAAACGCTTTCACGATATGTATCCACCTGAATCCGTCGTTTTGCCTAAGCAGCCCGCTGACGATCTTGACGACCTCTCGCCTACCGCCCGGGAACTCGCAAGATACGCTCTGACCAGTGGGGCTCATTCCACGGTGGTCGAGAACAGTCAGTGGCGTAACGCAGTCAGCGCCTATCTTGCGTGTATTTCTTTCGTGGACGAGCAGCTGGGTAAGGTACTCGATGCGCTCGACCGTTCGGAGCACGCCAACAACACCATGATCGTGCTCTGGTCCGATCACGGCTGGCAACTGGGCGAGAAAGAGCATTGGGGAAAATTCACTGCATGGGAACGATCAACTCGCGTCCCCTTGATGATTACCCCCCCAAAAAACGCGACGCCTAAAGGCTTCCTGCCTGGCAAACGAAGCCAGAAACCCGTCTCTCTAATCGACGTGTATCCAACAGTTATTGACATGCTTGGACTCAAAAAGCGATCCGATCTCGACGGTAACTCGCTCACTTCCCTTCTCGCCAACCCAAACGCCCACTGGCCCCACGTGGCTTTGTCAACCGTCGGTCGCGGAACCCACACCGTTCGCGTTCCCCGCTGGCGATATATTCGCTACTTCGACGGGAGTGAAGAGCTTTACGACCACCAGAACGACCCCAACGAATGGACCAATCGAATAGACGACCCCGAACAGGCTAACATCGCCAAACGGCTGCGAAACGCCATACCCGAGGACAAAAGCTACTCCCATTTCGTTCGCTACGATCACTTTAAAGCGGTCGTTCCCAGCGATGGCTCGAAACTCATGCTATACGGACCCAAAGTCGAAATGTTCGCGGAGAGCAAAGACGTCTCGAAAGAGTACCCGAATATCGTCAAGCACATTAGCGACTACCTCGCCGCCAATCCAAACGCGCCTAAGCACTTGAATCTGAACTAGGCCTGTTAGAACACGGGTTTAATTTGACCACAATTTCTTGCGAGACCCTCGTAGGACCAGCCCCGACTTCTGTATCCCATAGAACCGTCAAAAAACAGATTATGCTTTCTATGCTGGTTGAATCTGAATAACACATTCACCAGCTTGCCGGTAGCCAAACCATCTTTGACTCTACCCCAAATCTCTCCAAGGTCACGGCATAGCGCAAACGCTGGGCCTCCGTTTCCATTATCTCTCATCGCATAATCATGATCCTAAGAATATTCTGCATTTCCGTTTTCCTGACATCGTTTCACCACGCCGCTTCGGATCGACCCAATGTCGTTCTTATCATGGCCGACGATCTGGGAATGGAAGCGCTAGGTTGCTACGGGGGTACATCCTACCAAACGCCCCACTTGGATCGACTCGCCGAGGAGGGTGTACGATTTGATGACGCTCATGCCGTGCCGCTTTGCACGCCGACAAGAGTTGCTCTCATGACAGGCAAGTATAATTTCCGCAATTGGCTGGCCTTTGGAATTCTTGACCCTGAGGCCAAAACCTTTGGGCACTGGTTTTCAGATGCTGGATACAAGACCTGCATGTCAGGTAAATGGCAGCTCCGAAGCTACAATCCCCCGGACTATATGCCCGAATGGCGCAATCGGGGAATGAGAGCGGAAGACTCCGGATTCAACGAGTACTTTCTTTGGCACACTGAGCATACCGAAGATAAATCCTCACGATATCCCGATCCTCGTATTCAGTCTAATGGGACTTACGTCAAAGACACTAAAGGCAAATACGGGCCAGACCTATACGTGGACTACATCAATGATTTCATGGAGCGAAATTCCGAAGAGCCTTTTTTCGTCTATTACCCCATGGCACTGACTCACGGCCCCTTCAACCCAACTCCCGATAGCGATGATTGGCTCAACGGAAATCGTTTCGAAAGCAATCCCGACAAATATTTTGGAGACATGGTCGAGTACATGGACAAGCTCATCGGGCTTATCGATGTGAAATTGGGCGAACTTGGAATCCGTGAGAACACAATCCTTATCTTCTATGGCGACAACGGGACCCCTCGCGAGGTAACCTCTAAAATGCGGGATGGCCGCGTGATAATCGGAGGTAAAGGATTGAACAATCGCCGCGGCACCCACGTTCCTTTGATCGTAAATTGGCCTGGATCGCAAGCGGGCGGGCGCGTTGTCTCCGATTTAGTGGATACCACCGATTTCATTCCGACTCTTCTTGAAGCAGCCAGTATTCCACTTCCCCAAAACGAAATCTTCGACGGACGCTCTTTCCTGCCTCAGGTAAAAGGGGAAAAGGGCAATCCGCGCGACTGGGTTTTCATCCACCATGACCCTCTACCCGGGCACAACAAAATCGGGCGTAGTCTTTCTCGCTGGATACAGAACAAGCAGTATCAGCTTTTCGACGAAACCGGTCATCACCACTTTTTTGACTACACCACCGATCCCGAATTACTGCACCCCATCGATCTGAGAAACGCCAACGACGAAACCAAGGCCGCTCACGCGAAACTGAAGAGGGCAATGGCGACGATGCAAAACGATTGAGCCAATCTTTAAGTACAGGAGCCTCGACTTGCCCGGGCAGGTCTAAACCGCAATTATCGCGGCGTAAAGCCGCTCCTACATCAACAGCATCCCTATTGGGGAATCTTTTCCCCTTGTTGATCACGTTGTTAAGTACGCTAATGGCTATGTAAAACTACATATAGTTGCCTAATCCCTGCTAGGCAATCGCTGAGCAACTCCTCACCGACCATTTGCGCCTAAAAACAAGCGAATCTCTCCGTAGGGCCAGAGCTCGCGCGGTGCATACATCAACACCATCCTGCTCACCCCGCGGAGAGGGCAAAGTAAATCTCTCAGGGAGCCGCTCGTTTTGTACCTCTTGTCGCTAATCCACAGCCTTCTCCATTTCCGCCTTAATTTTCCGTTGCGGATTATTGGCCCAAAAGGAAGCCACGACAAAGCAGATCGAAAGCGTAAATGTCCCACCAAAAGCGGGAATGTAAGAACCCGTGAGGTCTCTCACCAGACTGAATAAGAGCGGCCCAACCGAACTTCCCACAATCATAGTAGACATAAAAACCCCACTAATCGCTCCTATATGTTTAATCCCAAAATAGCGGGCCGAAAACGCTCCCGATATGGGTCCAAAGCAGCCACTTGTGATACTCAGACCTGCCACGAGCATTGGTATTAACAGACCGTCAATTCGAGTAAGAAGCGAGAATGAAGACAGTCCGATCCCTGAGGCCATTAGAGCAGCGAAATACTTCAGGCGAAAGCGATCACTGAACCAGCCCACAAAGACACTGATGCCTCCTCCAATCAGCGCGCTCGGAAAGAAAAGTCCCAAAATGATGTCGGAAGTCAGGCCGAGTTGCTTGCCCAGATCCAATACGTGGAAAACGTAAGCGGTAATTTGCAATGCTTGGAGGGCAAAGATTCCAGTGAAAACCCAGAACGAAAACGTTCGAACCGCTTCTCCTCGGGTTAGGTCTTTGACAACAGAAAACTCTGGATCGTCTTTCTGCGATTCTCCCGGCCGGATTCCCGCATCTACACTCAAACCACATTCCTGTGGGTTGTCCCGGAAGACGAGCCACCCATACAGAGCAAACCCGACTCCAGTCGCCAATCCTAAAATTTGCCAGGCGGTCCGCCAGCCCGTCGATTGTATCAAGTCATAGAATACTATGGGAGACAGCGAAAAGCAAACGCTCACTCCAATTCCACTAAATGGCAGTACCTTACCCCGGTGATACTTCCACCACTTGGCCACCATGTTTCGCCCCGCCATCGCAACGAAGCCTTGGCCAGTAAATCGAATCAGAAAGAAACCCACGGTTAGGCTAGTGACCAGCATCCACTTAGGAACTGTTTCCAAGCCTACCAACGCGGAAAGCTTAACCGGGATCCAATCCACTACGCTCAAATACAGTAGCGAAACTCCTAGACTGAAACTCGCCCCAACAATCAATTGCCGCGATCCGAATATATCGTAGACCTTGCCCGCCCAGAAGATTAATGTGCCACTCAATGCCGTGCCGATAAAGTAGGCCAAAGCCACCTGTGACCGGGTCAAGCCCAAGGCCACTATCAGCTCATCGTTGAATACATTAATTCCGATGGTCTGCCCGGGAATACTCGCGACCATCCCCGTGGCCGCTGCCACGGCAATTACCCACCCGTAGTGAAACGGTAGCCCTGAGGGTCGGAATGGTACGTTTGGAGCGAGTAGTTTTAGCATCAAGACTGGATTCTATGGAGAAGAAGAAGACCGATTGACCCTGAGACGCGAGTCAAAGACCAAGGACTATCAAAGTCTTTTCAACTAATTCCTAAAATCTACTGCGAGGCTTCTTAATCTTCAAAAAACGTCCACTTCGATTTTCCGAAACTCGAGTAACCCCGGCTCACACTGAATTCCAATGTGACCCGAGAGATTCTTAATACTGGTACAAGTTGTAATGAGCGAGCCATTAAGCGAAATCGACATTTCCTCTCCGCTACAGGTTATCTCATAAGTATGCCACTCACCCGCAGGCTTATACGCTTTGCGCAAGGCATCGAGATCCGACTCGTGATCGAAAGGCGGCGCACCGTAAGGAATCATCGTCGCCAAGGGATAGGTTCCATCCAGCGTGTCCATACACTGCACTTGGTACCCGTTGTCCGGCCAACCGCTCTCATCATCTTTGCTAGTCGGACCTGTACGAACAAAGATGCCACTGTTCGAACCCTTTTCAAGGAACCGAAATTCGATGGTCAGAGTATAGTCGGCGAACGTATCCACGGAACGGAGCCAGCCCACCCCTTTGTCTACTTTTAGCACTCCATTTTCCGCTGAAAATCTCCCGCCACTCTGAATCTCCCAATTAGCCAGACTCTTTCCGTCAAAGAGGGAAACGACCTTTCCCGAGTTAGAGCAACTACACAAAAGCGCACTCGTTGCGAGTACGATCACAAAGCTGAAAATTTTATTCATAATGGGAGTTTTCTCCTAGTCCGCTGATAGCGGGAGCGATTGAATACCAGAGCTACTTCCCTGCAGCAGCCCAGTCTTTCATCTGCTTGATATTTCCAGCCAACACCTGCAACTGTTTAGGATCGCTTCCTCGCGATTGCAAATAGACCGCCATATCGCTATCATACATTCCCACCGGCTCCGGTCCTCGATCACCTGTAGCTTTAATCCAGCTATCCAGTCGACTTCGCAGGTCCTTTAAACGTTTCCGATGCTTCGGGTCATCTGCTAGGTTGTGAATTTCAAAAGGATCGTTTTGGAGATCGTACAATTCTTCTTTCGGTCGAGTTGATTCGAAAATACGTGCCTGAACTTCGTTAAGCATGCCTGCCTCGTTAGCCTCACGCAGTACTTTGATAATCGATTTCCCATCCTTATATCGGTTCGGCTGCATATGAGGACGGTTGGGAAGAAAGTTCCGAATATACTTGTAGCGGTCCGTCCGGATGCAACGCATGTGCTCCACCGTTTCATCACAACGATCGCGAGCGGAGAAAATCGCAGTCCTCTCAATGTAATCTTCGCTCAGGATATTCTTGGCCTGCATGTGTCCCGGAATTTCTATATTCGCCAGTCCCAAAGACAAGGCTGCGATATCAATATGCTCGACCAAATCGGTTCGAACTGCACCGGCCGCAAGCCCAGGTCCGCTAACAATTAGAGGAACATGAATCCCCTCCTCATATAGGAACTGTTTACCACGAGCGTGACTAATTCCGTGGTCCGTCATAAAAAGCACAACCGTGTTTTCGAAGTCCCCTTCTCCCTTCAACCGAGCAATGACATCACCAACAAACTTATCGGTCAGTCTCACTGTATCCAAATAAGCAGCCCAGTCTTCTAAAAGTACCTGATCATTGGGATAGTAAGGAGGCAACGTTACATCCTTGGGATCAGTCACGGACCCAAACTCTTCTTTTATTCTCTGAACGAATCTTCTCGAAGCTTCGATATCCCCTCCCCGGTGTTTCCCACCTCGGAGCTGGATCTGAGCGAAGAACGGCTGGCCCGGCTTGCGCTTGCTCCAGTCCGGACCGTCATATATGGAACGATCCCATTCAAAGTTGTAGTCGGTTTTACCGTTGTTCGACCGGTCTTTGTTCGGCCAGCCCGTTATCGCTGTGTAATAGCCCGCCTCTTGAAAGTATTCCGGAATGGGACGAATGCCTTCGGGCAAGCGGATTTTGATTTCTCCACGTCCGCTGCGATGATGATGCGAACCAATTGTGGTCTGGTACATTCCGGTGATGAATGCCGAGCGATTGGTCGAGCATACCGGGGCGGTCACAAAGGCTTGGGTAAACTTAATCCCGCTCGACGCTAACTGATCGAGATGCGGCGTCTCGATCAACGTCTCTCCATAGCAGGAAAGGTTCGCCGACATATCGTCCACGATAATCCAGACGATGTTGGGTTTCGACGAGCTCACCCCAGGTGATCGGGAGTCCTGGGCGTTCAATGACTGAAGCATCAATCCAGCCAAAAGGTACCATGCGGTGCTGCCTATTCGCCAAACGCGATTTCCAATTGAGAAAGGGCCCTTAATTCGAGTTATCATAAATGTACGAAATAAGATACTAAAAATTCGTTTTCCATCAAGTGGATTAGATAGGTGGCCCGTATTCGTATTTTCCCGAACGGGATACACCCCGACTGGCAGATAGAGCATGTAAAAGAACATCGCCAATCACCAAAAGGAGAATCCAGAGTCTGCGAGATGGTCTTTTCATGAGAATCAATGAAATCGGATTTACTCCACTAGGTCACGATAACTGTTGCTTCCTCGGCGGTTTTTTTGACCTATTCTAAGTGTGAGATTCAAAGCAGTGATCTGGGATATGGATGGCCTTCTTCTTGATACCGAGCGAATTTCGCACGAGTCATGGCTCCAAGCCTCTCAGGAATTGGGCCTCGAAATCGACGTAGTCGAGTTCAGAAGGATCATCGGAATGAACGAATCCAGCTTCCGCGAAGCTCTCCACCAAGCAATTGGCGACCAAGTCGATGTCCCGGAGCTAGTCGCGAAGTCTGATAAGATCTACCACCAGAAAATCGCGCACGGCGTTCCAATGCACCAAGGGGCCCGCATTTGCATCGAATGGCTGTCCAACGAGGGAATTCCTCAAAGTGTCGCCACTTCGTCCAGACAGTCGCTCGCGCAAAAGAAGCTCGGGCACCACGATCTGATCTGCCACTTTCACTCTATCGTCAGCGGAGACCAAGTTACAAACGGAAAACCTCATCCCGAAATTTTCATTACTGCCGCAGAACAGATGGGAGTCGACCCGTCAGACTGCCTTGCCTTTGAGGATTCACGTCACGGTATCCACGCCGCGGCCGCTTCGGGAGCTCGCGTGATACTCGTTCCCGATCTCGCCACCCACAACGACGAGAGCAGAGGCCTTGCTCACGAGATCTGGGAGTCCTTAGAGCGAGGCCCAGAAAAGTTTCAAGAGTGGTTTGGCTAATCAATACCTCCCATTAAGAAATCTCGCTAGTCCCGCTACATTGAAGGATTGCACCGCCTCTCAATCAGGCCCTGAATTTTCACAATGAACTTTTCATTCTCGACCGCGAACTCGATTCACTTAGGCGATGGCATTGCAAAGAACCTGTGCAACTTCCTTCCCGAAAGCACAAAGCGGGCGTTTATCCTTACCGGGAAAACACCTGCGAGGCATCAATTTCTAATGGGCAGGCTCGCCGAAAATGATATCGAAACCGCCTTGTTTCCAGTTACATCCGAACCCACAACCTACCTGATTTCTAACGCACTTAAGAACGCGAGAACTTTTCAGCCAGATACGGTCATTGGACTTGGCGGAGGCAGTGTCATCGATACTGGAAAAGCCCTCGCCGCCTTGCTCAACAACGATGGTGAGCTACTAGACTACCTTGAAATAGTGGGGAAAGGAAAACCGCTTTTGCATCCATCAATCCCCTACATGGCGATCCCTACAACCGCTGGCACCGGATCTGAAGTAACGCGAAACAGCGTAATCGGTGTCCCCGACTCTGCCGTTAAGGTGAGCCTGCGCAGTCCGTATATGATTCCACGATGGGCAGTCGTTGATCCGGAGCTCACCTACGACCTCCCGCCAGAAATATCAGCCTACACAGGCATGGACGCTTTCATTCAATGCTTGGAAGCCTATCTTTCACGCGACGCAAATCCATTGAGCGATGGAATTGCTCTCCAAGGGCTCCAAAGGGCTTCTCTTTCCCTTCGAGCTGCTTGCCAACCAAAATTAGATAAGGCGGCCAAATCAGATCTCTGCGTCGCTAGCCTTTGTGGCGGCATCGCTCTCGCGAACGCAAAACTGGGTGCAGTCCATGGATTCGCAGGCCCTATTGGAGGAATGATCGAAGCCCCGCACGGAGCGCTCTGCGCGAGTTTGCTACTTCCCGTTTTAAGGATGAATTATGATATCGTAATGCGACGGGAATCCGACGGAGAGACTTCTAGAAAATTCGACCAAGTCGCTCAGATTTTAACCGGGAACCCGACCGCAAAAGGAAGCTACGCAATTGCCTGGATAGAGTCACTCCTGAAAGATCTCCCCCTAGCACCTCTTAGCGAACTCGGCTTTACCGAGGCGATGATCCCAGAGGCAGTCAAAAAATCCACCCAATCCAGCAGTATGAAAGGGAATCCGATCGATCTCGAAAGTGCGGACCTTCGCGAAATATTGGAAGAATGCCTTTGAGGTAAATCTCTCAGAACTTTGCCTTAAATTCAAAAAGTTCTGTATTCAATTAGTTCCGCCAGTTATGTGTCTACATAGTTTCCTTCTTCCAGTCGATACGAATCCATGACTTACCGCCGTTGTGGCCAAAGCGGGATTCGCCTGCCCGAGCTATCGCTCGGGCTATGGCATAATTTTGGCGGGGACGCTCCAACTGATGATCATCGAGAGATTATTTTCACGGCCTTCGATCTGGGCATCACTCATTTCGATCTGGCTAACAACTCCGGTCCACCCCCCTGTTTTGCCGAACGCAATTTTGGTCAAATTCTGAAGAAGGCACCTAGCCGGATACCGAAACGAACTCATTATCCCTTCTAAAGCAGGCTATAGTATGTGGGACGACCGGTCGTCTCTTTAAATGGAAAAGCCTTTTGGATGGCGTGCCTATCGCGTCTGATAAGTCCCCTCATGACCCGATCGAGGAACGGTGACCTGATGCGGCTCACTATCCTCCGTAACTATCAGAAAAAGAAAATTTCCAACGCAATCCTCACTCACCTTCAAGTCCGCTTTAGAGCAAGAAGTGAGTAACTTTACCTCATTCCTCCACCTCAAGCCCGATGTATGGAAAATAACTAAGCATCCAAGTTCAAAGTGATTCTTATACTCGTATAAAATATTTACACCGTACAGGCTGTGACGAAATAACCTAAGGCAATTGCTAGAATCAATTGAGCCTCAACCCGCCAAGGATCTTAGTATAGATTTCGAAACGCGTATTCCCTTCTTGAGGACATCGATATTCATACTCTCGTTCGGAGCGTGCAAATTGTCTTCTGGAAGGAAGAGCCCTATCATTACACTATCGAGTCCGAGCGTCGTCTTAATGTCTGCGATAATCGGGATGCTTCCCCCTTCTCGGAGGAACAGTGCGGATTTGGGAAACTCTTCCGAAATGGCCACTTTAGCCGCTTCGAATGCTTTCGTTAGGAGCACCGGGGCATTGTCCGGCGAATTCGGTTTTCCAGGAGGAACAACCAAGTAAGGGGCCCCTTGATGACCCATGTCGATTTTGGCCATAATCCCCTCAGGAGTCCGGTCCAAAATCGCCTGCCTAACCAGATCTCCCACTTTCTTTGGATCCTGGTTTCCAACAAGGCGGCAAGAAATCTTGGTCATGGCCTTGGAAGGCACAATGGTCTTGCTTCCCTCTCCTTGGTATCCGCCGCCAATCCCATTAAACTCGAGTGTAGGTAAATAGCGAACTGACTCTTGAGCGGTGTAACCAGACAGTGAATGCAAGGCCTTTACACCGACAAATTGTTTGTAAGCCTCTTCATCACTGCCCAATTGAGCAAGCTCTTCACGTTCCCATTCCTCAACTTCCGTAACTCCATCATAGAATCCAGGTACAGTGACTCGATTGTCACTGTCATGCAAAGAAGCGCAAACTTCACAAAGCGCCTGAACCGGGTTATAAACGGATCCTCCGTGCAATCCCGAATGAAGATCGCTATTCGGACCCGTAAATTCGACATCCATGACCACAATGCCCCTTAGGCCTACCGTAACCACGAGCTGGTCTGCACTGGGGCTTAAGGTGTCTGACAGAAGCACAAGGTCTGCCTGTGAAAGCTCCCCCTTTCGAGATTCGAGAAACGGCAGTAGACTGGGACTTCCGATTTCCTCCTCACCCTCAAACAGAAAGGAAATTCTCAACGGCAGATTCGGATTTTCCTCCAGCAGCTCGGCAACCGCTGCGACATGAGCCATTTGCGGTCCTTTGTTATCGGCCGCTCCACGAGCGTAAATCCTTCCATCACGCTCCACTGGTTCAAAAGGGTCCGAATTCCACAACTCGATAGGATCCGCAGGTTGTACGTCGTAGTGGCCATAGATTAGGATGTGCGGCCAACTGAGGTCCCCCTCCCTCTTGGCCAATAAGATCGGATGCAGATCCGTATCCACGACTTCGACACTGAGCCCCATTTCCGAAAATAGACCAGTCAAAAAGTTCTGGGACGCGGCCATACCCTCCTTGAATTGCGAATCCGTTGAAACACTTGCGTGTCGCAAATGCTCTTTAAGTTTTTCGATAGGGTCGAACATGATAACACCCAAAACTACCCAATCCCGTTTGGCAATTTAGGAATGGGAAGAGAGATAGAATTCATTGGAATCAATCAACCCCCGATTGACGCCCAGGTATTTCATCGAAGGACGAAGGTAGAGACTCTCACCAGCACAACGCAAAAACCGAGATCGGCCGCCACATTGATTAGAAATTAGTGAAGGAAACCCCAGTTGCTACCAATGCCAGTCCGAGTTGATTCGCTCGGTCCACTAATTCTCCTTCTCGCGAGCTGGCAGTTCCCGGATGAACTACGACCGTGACACCAAGCTCTTTGACTTCGGACAAGAGGTCTGGATCTTCGATATCCTCGTCAAACACCAAGATAGAGTCTCCTAGCGATTTTTCGTCTTCACGTAACCGCTGGCTAAATCTCCGTTGATGCGAAAGTCCGGAGGCCTGGGCAATGATCCGCTCACCCTTTACGGCCAAGCAAGAGGTTGATCTTAGATGCCTCGAAATCCTCACCCCGAAAATCATAGTTTCCCAATCGGTTACGAGAGGTTGGTTGGCACTCGGCATTCTCCAGGAAAACGGATTCACCGCCGAACGATTTCGGTCTTGGATCAAAACTCCCCCAACAACCGACCTCAATTCTTGTAGAGCCTCATATCCGAGGCCTTCGCGAGATTCGAGCAATCGAATTCCCTCCAGCGTTTCCCTATTGATAAAAGACGGCGCAACGAAAGTCGCGAATCGAATGGAGTCAATCTTAGCAATATCGGCTCCCTCCAGTGATGCGTTTACCGCTAATGTCGCACCGGCTAGATCCGGTTCAGTCGCCTCGATTGCATGCTCAATTGCGGTTCCCAAGTCATCCGAACTGGCCGCCGACATCAGTTCACTCCTTTGCGTAATAAGCGCGGTCGTCTTCTCAAACTCGCCGATCGCGTAGGCTGCCAGCGAACTGTCCACCACCGCCCGATAGTCAACTTCGGGCCCCGCAACCGTTTCGAAATGATTCGCATACGATCCATAGAGGCCCGCTTTCTGGCGAGGGGTCTCGCCACCGGGAAGCGAATGTGATCGCTTCCAGGAAAAGGTTACCGTCCTTGGTAAGCCGCTAAGCGCGTCGATATCGGGGACCTCGCCCCCTTGGGCTTCGAGATACTGGGCTACCGAGGCATCGAACTGAGATACCGCGTGCAATGCGTTGCAAGCTTGCTCCATCCGAAAAGCAGGGGAAAAACCTCCATCGCCTTTCTCCAAATACCCTGCCGCTAGTGCATAAAGATCCGGATTTCCAAGGACAGTTGTCGAATGAGGCGTTTGGGCAGCCGAGCGAATGAGGTCGGCGATCTCATGATCAAACGCTTGTAGTGCGGTCTTCCAAGATAGGAAATCCCTGCCGACATTTGCAGGATCAAAGTAGTTGGCGACCAGCAGAGAAACTTCGCCATTCTGAAGCTTTTCTCTGGCCTGTTTAAAATCGACTGGTTCGCAGTGATTCAACCCTTCCGGCATGACAGACGACACTTTAAGCAACTGGTACCCATGCAGGTCCCCTAGCTTACGTGAAAGCGAATCGAGCCCGGAAGTATCGCGTGTCGCCAAAAGCGCAATTTTGCCCATGGCAGAAATACCGCCCTAGTTCGAACGGCATTCAATCATAATCGTACTGCAGCTCTACCTCGCCCGTGATACTTCTCACTTTTCTATTTGAATTGCCCTGACCACGGCACGATACGATGCTCGCTTGAATTTATGGCCTTTCATCTGTCAGAACCGCTCACAATTGGAAACCGCGAATTCAGTTCACGACTGCTCATTGGCACCGACAATTTTAGCAGCAAAGAGTGGATGAAAGCCGTCATATTTAAAGAGGGAGACTCGCTGGAAATCGTAAAGATCGTCGCCGGCGGCTAAACGCTACATGAGTCAACAATCGCTAGCCCTCGACGGGCTCAAGGTGACCCTCGACAAGCTGGAATACAACTATGGCAGTTTTGGCACTCCCGATGAAACACCTCATATTTTCGTCTACTATCTAACCATTTCGAACCATTCGGACCGCAGGGTGAAGCTGCTCGGCCGAAAGTGGATTATTTACAAACCCGACGGGGATAAGATGGTCATCGAGGGGGACAAGATCGTAGGCAAAGAACCAGATCTCGTTCCGGGCGAAACTTTCTCCTACAACAGTTTTCATGTGTCAGCGACCGATGCTTCAGCAATGGGCAGTTTCCACGGGGTGGACGATGATGGGATGCGAGTACATGTACAGATTCCTCGGTTTTCCATGCGAGTTCCTGAGCAATCGAGCTAACATCCTCTAGAAAAAGAATGAGTAAATAGCGGAGGCTGCCTTGTGCGGGTGAAATCTGGGCTAGAACTATTGAGCGTCCTTTTTGGTAGATAGGATAAGTGCCGGTCCCTTAGCAGCTTGACCCAAGCCTTTCACATCGTAACAACTCTAATCATTATCTAGATACCTTTCAAAAGGACTGACCATATGGGACAACAACACAGAAAAAAAACGAAGCAAAAGAGGCGTAAAGCCTACCTATCTCGCAAAATTGAGCGGGAGCAGAAAGCTGCGAGAAAAAGCAAGTAGGAGAAAACTCCCAATCTCGCTGAACGTTTGCCATGAGTCTTCTCGGAATTGAGGACCGCCAGTGGATTTTCCTAGCGACTGTTGTTTTTGTCGTTGCCGCAGCGCTAAGGACTTATACTGCACTTAAGTTGCATCGAAAAGCGAAGCGGCCCTCCACGCTCGTGCTCGTTAGCTTAGGCTGGATCCTTCAGACGATCGGCCTTTACACACGCGGTCTCGAATATGGGGGCTGCCCACTTTCGAACCGCTTCGAGCTAGTCCAGTTCATGGTATGGTCCGCAATCGCTCTTTACATCTTTGTCGGACCCGCTTTCCGCGTCAGTTTTCTGGGGATGTTTACATCCACCTTCGCAAGCGTTTTCTCTATACTTTCACTTACAGTCCGATCTTGGGATAGTCCATCGCGTGTAACGATTTTTGGAGATTCCCCCTGGATTGAGACGCACGCTGCCCTCGCCCTTTTCAGTTACGGAGTATTTGGGATTCTAGCGCTTACCTCCGTCATGTACCTCCTGCAAAGCAGGAGTTTGAAGCAAAAGAAGATGGGGGGTCTTTTCCCCTACATGCCTTCGATATTCGAGCTAACCCAGATCAACTTCCGCCTGCTCGCCATCGGTTTTTTCATACTGTCCGCGTCACTTGCAATCGGAGCGGTTTACTGGTTTCGTGAAACCGAATCCGTGGATCTTTCCAAGCTAGGCACTACCATTGTCGTCTGGTTCGCATACGGAATCCTAATCCTATTGAGATCCCGCCAGACACTTTCCTACAAGCAATATTCCTGGACCTGCATCGCCGTATTTGCCACAGCCCTCTTGTCGCTTGAGGCAGTTGATCAACCCAAAGCAAAGGAGTCGCTCCTTCTAGATAGCACGCCACCTGCTAGATCTCCATGAGTACGTATCAAGGTGAACTATTGCTTATAACCATCAACCATGAAACCGTATCCTTGGAGAAACGGGAGCGGTATTCACTGGGTGATGCACAAATAAAGATGCTTTACGAAGCCTTGCATCGTTCACCATTACTAGAAGAATCTTTGATTCTGAATACATGTAATCGGTTCGAGCTTTATTCGAAAACGAGCGACCCAAAAAATGGCGGTGCCATCGCATTCAAAACGTTGGCCTCATTTTATAACGTTCAACGAGAAGAAATCGAATCCCACGCTAGAATTCGATTTGGGCAGGAAGCGATAAAACATTTAATCGAAGTTTCCGCCGGACTTCGGTCGCAAATCACCGGAGAGGCTGAGATATTCGGACAAGTTAAAAAGGCCTATGCCACCTGCCAGCGTCTTGGGTACTCAGGACGATTGATTAATCGCATGGTCCAGAAAGGATTCCAAGCCGCGAAGCTGATTCGCCACTCAACTCAAATCGGCGAGGGTCAAATTAATATTTCCAATGTGGCAGTGGATCTTTCTCTGAAAATATTCGGATCGCTCAAGAACACCTCAGCTCTCGTTGTCGGAACCGGCGAAATCGGGGAAAAGACTGCTAAAGCATTGAAAAGCCGAGGAGCCAGCAACTTCGGCGTCGCTAGTCACCATTCAGAACGGGCCAATGAGATCGCGGACAAATGGGGAGGAAATCCGCATGCATTAGGCGAACTGGAAACTTATCTGAACGACTACGATATCATTATTTCTTCTACCGAAACGGACTCCCCTTTGCTAGACGCAAGATCCCTTGCAAAGCACATGGACGCCCGAAAGAACCGGCCCCTTTTTCTCATAGATCTCGGACTCCCGAGGAATATGGACGCCTCCTGCCAAGAGATTGAAAACGTCTACCTCTACAATCTAGACGATCTCGCAAAAATCGCAAAGGACAATTTAAGCGAAAGAAGAGCTGCCATCAAGCACAGCGAAAAAATCGCGGCTCAGAAGTCGGCTTCCATTTGGCAGATGCTTGAAAGCAGAGGTATCGTCAATTTCCAATAATGCGGCTTCCTTCGCCAAGGAGGATCCCCTTTATATTCATTTCGAGAGCCTGGCGGTTCGGAGACTTTTTAAGCGCGTCCCACTTGCTGATCTTTACCTCCTTCACTAGTCGGAACAGGTCCTTATTGAAGGAACGATATCCCGTTTCAGAGGAGACCTCTAGAAGCGCTTGGATCTTATCAAATTTGCCCTCCTTGATCGTGCTGCGAACAACCGAGTCCGCCACCATGATTTCTTACACGGGAACGCGGCTATCCTCTTCAAGCGAAGGAAGTATTTTTTTGTACAATTACGCATCGGAGTGAATCGGAAAGCTCGCGCTAAACAAGTTCCTGCTTTTCCTGCGGAAAATATTCGAAAAGCCTAAGAATCGCCTGCTACGCACTGGCCGCGAGAAGTGTAGTGAAAACAAGGTGACCCGTCTCCGCAGCAGACATAGCCGTATCGAAAGTGCCCGCTTCAAGCGTCTCCCCCATAATAATAATGTAGGGATTCTTAAGCAGCACCGCACGAAGGGCCTTTTTGAAATTTAGCGTATCCATGCCGATCTCTCTTTGGTTGAACACGCTTTGATGGTCGATGAAGTTGTACTCAACTGAGTCTTCCAGAGAGACCACATGCTTTTCCGCCGTGTGGTTCAAATGATTCAGAAGACAAGCCATCGTGGCGCTCCTTCCCGATCCACTAGCGCCACAGAGTAGAACGATCCCATCCTTCGCTTCGATAAACTGGGTGAGAGTCTTCTTGTCTAGATTCAGCTCTTCAAAATTTGGGATCTTGCTTTTGATATGGCGGAACACAATGGAAACGGATCCACACTGCAAAAAGGCGTTCACACGATAACGACCCGCTTGGACGAGAAAGTACGCAAAACCGACCTGTCCTTCCATATCCCAAACCTCGCGAAAGTTGGAAGGTAAGCTCTCTTCCACAAATGCGAGGGCGTCTTCCCCTTCGATGGAAGGCATGTCAACTTCTTCTAGCCCCCATTTATTCGCGATAAAATTGGCTTGTCAGACTTTATAACTATGTCACTCGCTCCATTTTACACGGTGAGCAGCAATAGTTCATCGAATATTTCTAAGGACATCGTTTTGTTTTTACTAAGTTTTGATAATTCTAACCTTTGAGGACCTAAATAGTTGACCGAGTATATAAATCATATTGGAACTCGGAACCCCCCTCCTATACTGCGATGAAAAATGACTGATACACGATTCACAGGATCCATCACTGCGATGGCCACTCCGTTTAATGACGATGGCACGCTCGCAATCGAAGATCTACAAAAGTTTGTCGAACGGCAAATTTCAGGTGGCATCCAAGGTTTGCTGCCCATGGGAACCACTGGCGAGTCCCCCACCCTTAATCATGAGGAGCATGGTGAGGTGGTTGAAATCGTAGTAGAATCCGCCAAAGGCCGTCTGCCCGTTATCGCAGGCTCCGGATCCAACTCTACTCGGGAAGCGATCTCTTTGACAAAGCATGCTGACGCCGCAGGTGCTGACGGCACGCTGCACGTAACCGGCTATTACAATAAGCCCACCCAGGAGGGAATTTTTCAACACTTCTCGGCAATCGCCCAAGAAACGGACAAGCCGATTATTCTCTACTCAATTCCGGGTCGTTGTATCGTTGATATTTCAATCGCGACTGTGGAAAGGCTCTTGTCGAAGCATCCGAACATTCGCCACATTAAGGAGTCCGGCGGAGAAGTAAGCAGAGTCGATGAACTCAAATCCGCGCTAGGGGACGACATCACAGTCCTCAGTGGCGATGATGGACTTACTCTTTCGTTCATAGCATCTGGAGCCGATGGAGTCATTTCAGTAGCGTCCAATGTTCTACCTGCAGAAGTGACTGAGCTTGTCACTACCGCATTGAGTGGAGACCTGAAAGGAGCGTCGGAGGTTCACCGCGAGCTGTATCCATTATTCAGAGATCTTTTTATTGAGCCGAGTCCTGTTCCTGTGAAGATCTGTCTTAAAAAGCTCGAAATCTTTTCCACCGACCGCGTTCGCCTACCCCTTTGCAACGCAAGTCCAGAAAACCGGCAAACAATATTGGAAAGCCTCTCGTCCGTAATCGCTAATGCGAACGCAAACCAAATCGCTTAGAACATGAACATTTGCATCAACGGATTTAAAGGTCGGATGGGTGCCGCGATTGCGGATGAAGCCGCGAGTTCGGGTCACACAATCACAGGGGAAGTGGATATCGGAGACGATCTAAAGGCAGCGCTTAGCGACTCTGATGTCGTGATCGACTTTTCCTTTCACACCGTCACGCAAAGCGTTTTCGAAGCTGCTGCGGAGTTAGGTAAAGTCGTGATCTGCGGAACGACGGGTCACACCCAGGAACAGCGTGCGAAATTGCTTAAAATCGCCCAAGCTATGCCCACTGTCTGGGCAGGAAACTATTCCATTGGAGTCAACCTGCTCTGCTACCTTACAGAAAAGGCCGCGGAAATTCTGCCTCTATCGTGTAACGCGGAGATCACCGAGATGCATCACAACATGAAAAAGGACGCTCCCAGTGGAACGGCCCTCATGCTAGCCGAATCCGTACTGGGGCCACGCAACCTCAGCTACGACGATCTTCAAAACGGCCGCGAAGGAATTCTAGGAGAACGCGGAGAGCGAGAGGTTGGCATGCACTCACTTAGAGGCGGTGACGTAGTGGGCGATCATAGCGTCATATTCGCGGATATCGGAGAGAGAGTCGAACTCATTCACAGGGCATCCAGTCGCACAATTTTTGCTCGCGGCGCCATTAGAGCCGCTGAGTGGGCATTCGGTAAAGAAGCCGGCGTATACTCTATCCGGGATGTTCTCGGACTTAAGTAGGCATGATTGTCCTTATTGAAGGCAAACTGCTCAAAGCAACACCTCTTTCAGCGATTATCTCTGCAGGAGGAATTGGATACGCAGTCAATATTCCCGTTACCACAGCTGAGAAGCTTCCTCAAAATGGGGAGATCGTAATCCTCCACACGCACGCAGTTTACCGCGAAGACTCGCAAGCGCTCTACGGATTTTGGGAAGAAAATGACCGCGACTTTTTTGCGCTTGTAATCGAGAAAGTTTCCGGTGTCGGACCCAAAGTGGCAATCAGCCTCATGAGCAAGCTTCCCCTCGGAAATCTCATTTCTGCGATTTCCAGCGAAGACGCAAATCTCCTCGCAAAAACACCGGGGATTGGAAAAAAGACCGCAGAGAGGATTATCATAGAGCTTAAGGACAAGCTCACTATTTTTGCTTCAGCTAGCCAATCGATAGACCTAACCTCAGGAAACCAGTCTGTATCCGCCGAATCAGAGGAATCATCTAAACTCGAAGATGCGGCTCTAGCCCTCCAAGCACTTGGCTACAAGCAAATCGATGCCAAAAAAGCGATTTCCAAAGTAGTTGAGAAACTCGGTCCCAACGTTAGTACCGAAGCGATGATAAAAGCCGCACTGGGCTAGCATCAGATAACCTATCCAAAAGGCGTAGGCTACCTACTTCATATTTTTGCGGCTATCTCGTACGGTAGCTTTTTCAAAACTAGTCCCCAAAGAAAAGGCCGCTTTAGAAAAGCTGAGAGGAGCAGAGTTCATTTCGTTGAAGGCATTAAAAGGATCCTGTAGTTCTAACGCTCCCAGATCCAAAAGTTCTTCCGAAAAAAGATTCACAGCATTCAATCCGTACTGGTCCTGCGAAGGGCTTAAGACGAGTCGATCGTTCCTGTTTCCAGTATTCTCGCTTCTCAAATTGCCAAAGCTAGAAACTCCTACGTATTCACTTCGTGGTTGCTCATTCACCTTGAAGAATCGCGGGGTCGCCACTTCAGACGAGGCAATTTCAGGAAAGAAAAGCGTGCTGCCACCCGAGGGTCCACTTTGAACGATCGCAGGCGGCGCAGTCGGACCATCCAGCATGGGCAACAGATTTCTACCCGCCATTCCTAGAAGCGCAAATGCCGCCGCGAGTCCACCCACAGCGTAAGCGACCTGCTTGAAACTACGCTTGCTTCTTCTCGCCTCGAAGGAATCTCCGAGAAGAGAGCACGCTTTATGTATGCGACAGTGGTCGAGAAATACCTTTTGCCGCTCCAGATTCATCCGAGTCTCCTCCATAAGATCAGAAAGATCCCAAGAACAGATTTCGTCGTCCAAGTACAGGTTCACCAACTCTGTGAAGCGCTTTTTATTCATAAAAGTTCATTTCCGAGCCGATCACGCAAGCTTTCGCGGGCTCTGGCGATACGGCTTTTGACCGTGCCGATACTAATTCCCAATTGATCGGCAATCTCCTCGTACGAAAGGCTTTTGACGTTCCTAAGCACAAGAACCTCTCGATGTTTGACGTTCAAAAGCTCCATCGCGGCCGAAACACGTTCCTGGAATTCATTAGTGACGGCGATATTTTGAGGCGTCTCGATGTCAGCCTGGAAAATTTCCGCCAGCGTCGTGTCTGAATCTCCTCCGACCTTCTGGTCGAAAGACACAGACTTATCCCGCTTTCTCCGAAACCAGTACCAGTACCGATTCCGAGCCAAGTTCGTCGCTATCTGATAGAGCCAGGTCGAAAAACTGGAATCCCCACGAAAGTTTTCCAGCCCACGGTGGGCCCTAATAAACGCGTCTTGGGTTACTTCTTCCGCATCCTGCGAATTTCTAAGCAGTTGCAGAACCATTGCATAGATCCGATCCCAATAACGGCTTACCATCTCCTCGAAGGCAGCCTCGTCCCCGTCTTTGAACCGTGCAACAAGTACTTTGTCCAAGGCTACTTCCTGCGCTTTAGTTGACATAGCAATTTGGCCTTTCTGACGTCTCTCTTTGATTAAAGTTCCCAACTTTTTCCTCCTATCCCTTTTTCCCGTGAACTGACTTTTTCGAGCGTTTCTCGTTTTGAAATTCGCCTTAAACCAAAGATGTACACCCTTAAGACGCACCCTGTTGGCACTTCATTCAATATATCTACCCACTAATACGCACAGAAATCATTTCCGGTTGCTAAAATCACTCCCCCAAAGAGCCCTTTCCTGTCCAATACTGATCCAGAATATGCTCGGTACATAGCTCTGAACTTAATCCAATCGGAATTCGTACCACTCTAGGAACAATAAAACCGCCAATTGGCGGTTGGGGGGAACTGGTGGGTCGACTGGGACTCGAACCCAGAACCAATTGCTTAAAAGGCCAAGAAATTAGCGTTTAACTACGTCTCAGCTTTTTTAAACTTTTTGACCTTCAGTAGTTTAAAAAAACGTTCCTAAAGAATCTACAACCTCCAGAAACAAGCTTAAAAGGTAGAACTCGGCTGATGTTGAAGATTAGGGATACATTTGGGGGATACATTTTGGCGGCCCTCAGACCAATTGTCTATTGATGAACTAGTTCGCTTTAACCTAAAGTAAGTTCTATCGAAGAATTATGAAGTTACAGTTTAAAATCATAATAGCCGTCAGCTTGATAATCTCCAGTAACAGCTACTCTAGCTTAAAGATTCTTTGCCTTCATGGCGGCGGTGGAAGTGCAGCGTCTTTCAATGCCATGCCTGGTATGCAGGATTTGATAGATGAGTTGCCTCAACTTGAATTTTTATTCGTTGACTCGCCCCTGCCATCTGGAATTTGGTACGACGACCCACCGTCCAAAGAAAATCCGACGCAAGATCGCTCTTGGGCAAATGATTCGATACTATTTTTAGATTCTTTCGTCGAAGCTAATGGTCCATTTTACGGGCTCTTGGGTTATTCCCAAGGAGTACCGATGGCCCTTGTATACTTGGCTCAGTCGGAAACGCATTTTGATAAGATTTTCCTTTTTAACGGCTACCTTCCTGAAACACATTTGGGATTATTAGAGCTGATCGATGAGGCGAAGCCTTTTGAACAACAAACAATGATCTTCTTAGCACGAAACGACATCTTCTTCGAGTTGGGTCTATCCCTTAAATCAAAATTTGCCAATTTCACAGAAATCATCAGCGAAAGTTCAGGGCACTTCTTGCCACAAAAGTCTGATTCTGTATTCACAGATACTATACAATTCTTTAATGCAGAAACCTCTCTCCGCAACTATAAGTTACGGATTTTCAGCAGTCAAAATATGCTTGATTGGAACCTGATAAACGAGACTTCCGTTAACTCCGATCATGAAATACTATTTTTGAAGGCAGAAATCGAATGATAGTTTCCTCAGTTCCGCACGAGTTTTTACCCAATTTTTGAGATGACGGTTACGGAAACCATAAATTACTCACCCAGCAGCTTGGGGGTGATTTCGTAACTATCATTTTTAGGGAAAAACTGGAGTTTATGACAAGTACTCTTAGAACTGATAAAGCGGATGGTTGATGTCCCTAAAGAGCTCTCGAAAACGTGACTGCTTCTGATATTTTTTTGTCGAAGGTATAACCGATGTAAATAACACTACTCCCTCTTTCGCTTCGATTCCTTTTTGAAGCCACGGATAAGCGAGATCTTCCCTTCCCATCATAAAATATAATTCCGCGAATCTTGCTTTGGCTAGTGAATCAGGAAAACGAGCGTGCAGTTCGATCAGCTGATCCTTCGCTAATTCACGGTTGCCCGCAGCCCAATGAACGCTGAAAAGAGCTGATCGAATCAATGGCTGATCTGGATAAACCTCGATCGCTTCGTTTAGGTACTTTATTGCACTTGGTGAGGTATCTGCAAGCAG
This sequence comes from Candidatus Pelagisphaera phototrophica, assembly GCF_014529625.1. Lineage (GTDB taxonomy): Bacteria > Verrucomicrobiota > Verrucomicrobiia > Opitutales > Opitutaceae > Pelagisphaera > Pelagisphaera phototrophica. The sequence goes on along the minus strand of NZ_CP076039.1, from coordinate 1,875,608 downwards.
CCAAGTGTATTTTGTGAGGATAGCCGGCGGAAAATACGGATCAAACCTAAATTGCTCTTCAACAGCCTTTAGTGCCATGCCCCTTTCGCCTGCACACCAATAAGCAATTGCGAGCCCATTTTTGATAATCATTGCGTTTGGATCCAACTGCGTGCCTTTTATTAGAATCTCAATAGCCTCATCAGATCTTCCTATGTGGTTGAGGAAGTTTCCGTACCAATGATATGCCGTCGCATAGTTGGGATTAATTTGGAGAGCTGTTTCGAATTTTTTTTCGGCAAGACTGAAGTTATGCTCGTACATCGATAATACGAATGCTAGCGAAACATAAGCTTCAGCACCTCTGGGATTTATCTCGATTGCTCTTTCGGCGTATTCCTTAGCTTTTGGCATTACATCGTCAGGTGCACCAAAGTTGTAGATTTGAAGCATTGCGTAGGTATCAGCTAAACCAGCATAAGGGGCGGCGTAGCTTGCATCCAGATTAATTGCTTTCTCGAAATGTAGTACGGCATTCTCAAAACCTTCTTTGTTTCTTCTGTTCCATTCGCGCCGACCTATTTGATATTCTTTCTGAGCCTCTTGGATCTCTGTTTCTTTTTGAGAAAGTTGCTGTTTTTCGGCTGCATCCAAACCGCCTTTGAGCTCAAACGCCAACTGGGTCGCAATTTCGTTTTGTAGATCGAGGAATTCGACAAATGATCTCTTAAATGTTCCTGCCCAACTGAGAGCCTCAGTGTTCGCATCAATTAATCGAATATTGACTTGGACAACTTCGCCACTGATCTGGACTTCTCCAGTAACGATTGTTCCAACTCTTAGAGCTTTACCAATTTCATTTGCAGAAAGCTCAGTATCCGCAAACCGTCGGGCCGATTCGTTTGCAATAACAACTAGACTTCGCAATGGCTGCAACTTGCTAGTCAATGTCGACACAAGTCCGTAGCCAAGATCGTTTATATCTGGGGACCCAAGCGTTTTAAAAGGCAAAACAACCAATCGGTTTGTGTCTAACGGTTGGGCTGTTTCGAAAGACTGATTTTGCGTTTCTGCTTCAGCTCCCTTGTTGACCTCTCCAATTCTTCCAGAGAAAAGTAAGGCGATTACAACCGACGTCAAACCGGCTATAGCCAACGCAAATTTACCCTTCGTAAAAATACGTTTTTTAATCGTTCGACTATTTCCTGAATTAGTCTCCCGCACTTTGTGGTGGCTAGTCGTAGTATTTCCCCTAGCTCCTCCGATTACATCCACTCCAAGTGTTTTTAATGCTCTGATTACTGATTGCTGACTAGCGTCCTTATCGTCCTCAAAGAAATCAACTCGTTGAATGCCCGCTAGCTGATAAGCCATCGACTCCGGGATGTCCGCTTTTTCCAAAAAAACGGGTAAAATACGCTTTCTCCCTTCTGAAGCTAAAGCCACTTCTTTTGCGACGTTTTCTGATCCGGCCGAGTTTTTCGAAATGGCTAGAATAAACACTTTGCAATCGCGAATCGCCGCTACGATTTCTTGGCTCCACATAGCGGCGCCTTCGATACCCACTTTATCGATCCAAACCGACACCCCCTGTGCACTTAATCGATCAACTAAGTCCAATACCCTTTTTCGATCTTGAGATGCATAACTGACGAAAACTTGAGAATTCATGGTTGAATATTTTAAGCTATAGCTTTATTTTAAAGTATACGATCAATTTAAATTTGACTGAATTATAGCCTTTGCTCGTCCAGCTCTCTCATTTATTGGTTTAAATGGAGCCGTCCATAGGAATCGCACCAACGACCTATTCGTTACGAGTGAATGTAGTTGATGTTCTAATAAGTTTAATTTGGTCCTAGTTCGCTCTTTCCCAAAGGGTTACAAAAACCTAAGGAACCATTAATGAACAGCCAAAAACGTAGATAAACCCTAGTTTTTGCCCAATTTTTGAGATGACGGTTACGGAAACCTAGCTTCCCAAACTGGGACACATCGTAGGCCTTGTCACCGATGTCGATTAACCGCTCTCCTTCATAGATCTAATATTGAGAGGACTCCAGAAGCCTATCTGTTTTCAAAAGTTTCGGCTTTAACGCAGTAAAGTGGAGCTCCTCCCCGCTCTGAGAAGGTTCATCAAACGTTCCTTCATCTTTTTTACTCGCTCATTCTGTTCTGCAGCGAGATTCCTCTCTTCTCTCGGGTCTGTCAGCAAATGGTAAAGTTCGCAATTTGCTGAGAGCCAAGGCTCTTCTCCTTGCCAAACCGTTGGCTTTAAAAAATGAAGCTTCCAGCTCCCTTGCCGAAAAGCTAGGGTTCCATCGTTTGTCTGTAAAATAACTTCGGCTCTAGGCTTCTCAATCTCCTTTCCTAGCATCACAGGACTCAAATCAAAAGAATCTTTTCCTGCTTGAAAAGGAATTCTCGTATTCAACAATCCAGCACAAGTAGCCAATGTATCTGCTAGCGTAATTAATTGATCACTCTCACTGCCTGCAGCAATTCTCCCCGGCCAACGAACTATGTATGGCACCCGATGGCCACCCTCAAAGTTCGATCCCTTACTTCCTCTTAACATCCCATTGGTCAGGTGCCCAAACTTCTTGTTTGCATCAGCCTTCGCTGTCTTCGCTTTTTCTCTAACACCTTTAGAAGAGTCATACAAACTGAGGTTGATTCCTGCCGTTCTGTGATCCCTTGGTGAGCCTCCATTGTCACTTGAAAAGAAAAGAATAGTATTCTCGTCAATACCAAGCTCTTCAAGTGTGTGCATGATCTCACCGACATGGAAGTCTAACTCGTTAATGTAGTCCCCCAGTTGACCAATCTCGCTGCTTCCACGGAACTTCTTGTGAGGGGTAATGTGAGTGTGCGTAGCGGTAAAAGCAAGATAGAGAAAAAAGGGATGATCGTGGTTCTCTCTTATAAAGGCGATACCCTGCTCGGTTAGTGTACTCTCCACAAGGTCATCAAAGCGAATCTGAGTTAGCTGTTCAACCGCTGGTTTGCCAGGAAGTTCGTCGACACCATCTTTCAACCACAGCAGGCTATGGTTTTCAACGTAGGTCTTGAAGCCATCGTTATGGTTGGTAGGCAACGCAAAATGATAATCAAAGCCAATCTCATTTGCGCTCGGCTTAATTTCTCCCGCCCAGTTAGTGACTCCACCCTCACCTCCATAACCCAAGTGCCATTTGCCGATATGAGCAGTTCGGTAGCCCTGTTGCTTAAAAAATTTGGGAAGCGAGAGTTCATTCTCTCTTATAGTAAGTGGAGTTGTGGCGTTCACGGCTTCGCTTCTTAAAGGACCGCGGCAGGGGTAAGAACCAGAAATCAAAGAATAACGTGAAGGCGAACAAGTAGCACCAGGCGAATATGCTTGATTGAACTTGATACCCTCAAGTGCCAAACGATCGATATTGTTGGTCGTTACCTTCGAGGGAGGATAGAAGCATTTGATGTCGCCAATACCGACATCATCGGCCAAAATAAAAATAACGTTTGGTGAGCTCTCTTCTTCATTGGCCTTAAGCATTGAAGAGATAAGTATAAGGATTCCTATTATGGTAGCGTCCCGAATCATGCTTTGCCGAACAAACCAAGTCCGCGATTAATGGCAAGGGCGAACGGTGTTAGGGTTTTTTGAGAAAACCTTAACCTAGCCTGCGTCTCGCTAAAGCTAGAGCCGTTACAGCAACTCCAAGAAGAGCCGCTGTGGAGCCTGTATCGGGGGCATCGATAGCGTATGATTGCACAACCCAAGCTGCATCGGTTCCATCAGCCATCGACGGAGTGGTGGTCAGGGAGTTTGTAGATATACCAGAGAATTCAACCCATCCTACTAAACTGCCACTTGTAACTCTTGTACCATTAATGCTTACGCCCCCGGATGAAGCGGTTGGAGTGATTCCGAAGTCTAGACTTGCGCCACCGTCATTGTCGTTGAGCATATAAAATCTGATGCTCGTAATGAGGGCGTTGAAATTGATGGTGAATGTTCCACCGAAAGTATGCAGCCGGTCAGTAGAGCCGCCAAACCCCTCGAAGAGACCGTTGGTCGTCGTACGATATGCCGCCGTCTGGAATCCAGAAGCTCCTGTATTATTTATGGACCACCCGACGCTATTGCTTGTGCCTTGGGCGGACCTATAGAAAATGGAATTCAAGTCGCCCACTGACGTGACATCGAAATCTGTAACTGATACCGCCTGTGCATAGACGGGAATGAAAGTGCAAACGAGGCTAAGTTTGATAGTATTTACGAACATCCACAATGAAAATATGCTAGCGATGTTAAGGGTTAAAGCAAGGCCAAATTACCCCTTGTCGCGCTGTCAGGGATTCTTGCATAATCTCCAAAACTGCCATTCATTGATTTGTGGTTTTTGCATTCAAAGCTCTCCTTGTCCTTTCATTTTCATTGTCAGTCGGCTGCTCAAAACACTCAACGGAGCCAAAGGAGGAAGAGCCAATGCCCACGCCCCTTTAAAGGCCTAGACTCCCCATTTGTTTTCGAATAAAGCCACAGCTTCTTCCGAAAAAATTTGTGCTTAGGTGGTGCCTCCATTAATCTAGAGACTTTATGAATTACGCAAAGTTGAACCTGTTGGCGTGTTCTGTATTCGCGTCTCTCACTTACGGTTCCGAGGAAACTTTTGAAATCAATACGAAATTAGTACCCAGCTCGGTAATGGTTTCTGTTGTAACTCCGCCTGCTTTCGCCCTAGAGAAAGATGAAAATCATTTGATTCTTTGGCTGCATGGCAATGGTCAGGATAACTCTTATTTGAATCGGAAACTTAAACCAGTACTAGAAAAGTTTTGGGCGAAAAACGCCCTCAGTTCTTTGATCGTTGCCGTACCATCTGCTCGAAGGTCTTTCTACATGGACTACAAAGACGGCTCAGAAAAATGGGAGACCTTCATCATGGAGGAGCTTATTCCTCACCTGAGACAAAAATATCGATTAAAGGCCGAAGCGAAGACACTTATAGGAGGCTATTCGATGGGAGGCATGGGAAGTCTCAGAATGGCATTTAAATATCCCGAAAAGTTTGGAGCAATCGCGGCGATCGCTCCAGCCATCGAACCAGCTTACAAGTTTGTGAAAATAAAATCGATGGATAGGGAACATCGATCTGTCGAGGTCTACGAGGAGAAATTCGGACAGCCTTTTGATCACAAATACTGGCGAAAAAACCACCCACCCTCGATCGCTAAACAAAATGCCGACTTTATAAAAAGTTCCGGGCTAAGGATATATTTTGAGGTAGGCGGAGATGACGAATTCGGACTCGATCGGGGTGCATATTTTCTACACCGCACATTACTCAAAAACGAGGTAAGCCATGAGTACCGTCGTGTTTTGGCGGCTGGCCACAGCGACGGCACTCTCAACGCTCGCTTGGCGGATGCATTTGCCTTCCTGAAAAGGATTGGCTATTAATTTAAGCGGATTGTTCTGAAATATTTGGGTGAGATTTGAGCAAAGATGCTCACACCGAATAACCTATTGAGCCTCCCGGGTAAGAGATATTGTAAGCGATCAATAAGCGCCTACGGCATCCGTGTATACGGCGTAAAGGCTTTGGCTTGCTGTCATGAACAACCTGTTACGCTTTTTTCCGCCGAAACATAGGTTAGCACAATTCTCCGGCAACATTATCTGCCCTATGCGATCGCCATCAGGGGCAAACACGTGCACCCCATCGTAGCCATCTCCAACCCACCCTGCACTTGACCAAATATTGCCGTCTGTGTCTGCTTTGATTCCATCTGAATGGCCAATGAAATCAAACCCATCCATATGCATGGAGACAAAACGCTTGCCATTTTTCAAATTGGCGTTGTCCACGTCCCATACCTTGATGTCGTGCTCCCCTTCTCACCCATCAGCTCGGGGTTAAGCATTATTCCGGCTAAGCCAAAGGGTAAATCTTCCAAACTTGACCCAATTCTAGGCCAGCGGGATTCCGAAACAAATTGCTGTCTTCGAAGAGTCGTTTGCACTGTACATTTTCAACAAAACTAACTCTTTTTCTTGCTATGACAAATTTAGAAACCGTTGAGAAGGCATATCAATTATTTGGAGAAGGTGACATTGAGAGTTTAAGACAGTTAATGGATGACCAGATCTCATTTATCTCCTATGGCGACTACGCTTTCGCCGGGAGCTACATTGGTCCAAGTGAAATCATCGAAAAGAACTTTTCGATTCTTGCTCAGAGCATTCCTACTTTATCCCTCAAACCAATCAGGTACTGGGAGTGCGATGATACCATTTTTGTAAGGGTGCTTCTCACTGATGGTAGCCTAAAAACTGAGAGTATCCATATGTGGTCTGTGCAGGACAATAAATTGAAAACCTTTGAGGCTTTTGAGGATACCCAGACCATTGCCAAAATGGTAAAGTCTTAAAAGATCTTTTTGGGTAATTTACTAAAGGTAGATAACTTAACGAAGTAATCAGATACAATCAGTTCTCATCGTGGAATGGATTTAACAATGTTGAGACTATTCAGGTTCCTTGCAAAAAAGAAAGGGACGATCGACTAAACGAACTAAAATATAGATACCCTATCCCAGCCTGCACCTTGCAAAGGCTAGAGCCGCAACCCCAGCTCCAAGAAGGGCTGCTGTGGAGCCTTAGATGACTATTAGAAGCTTCCCATAGGACTTAGGTTTCAATAGAAAACCAAAATAAGCGAATGGAGTACATACTGAGGTGTTTCGTTCGAATCTGGCAAAGTAATTTAGTCAAATAAGAACTCGTGAAAAAAATTATAAGTTTATCGGCTCAAGTTCCTTGGGTCATCCTCGCGATTGCGATCGCTATCGACCCGAACACAGTAGTCTGAAATTCGATAGCGTTCTATGAGAGCTAGTATTCTTTGTCTGGTCACTCTCTCAGCGGCACTGTGCTCGGTCGCGGCTGACAGACCCAATATCGTATTTATCCTAGCTGATGACCTTGGCTACGGAGATTTAAGTTCCTACGGGGCCACCAAAGTACAGACGCCCAACATTGATCGGCTGGCAATCGAGGGAATAAAGTTCACCGACGCCCATTCGCCCCATCCAGTTTGCTGCCCAACTCGCTATAGTCTGCTGACCGGGCGCTATAGCTGGCGTACCTGGGCGAAGACGGCCAACGTCTGGTCAACCGACCCGATGCTGATCGACGACCATCAGTACACTCTCCCAAAAATGCTGGGCGAAGCAGGCTATAAAACTGCGCTGATTGGGAAGTGGCACCTCGGCTACGGCCGACCGGGAACCCCCGGCTGGGACGACCTCAAAGGGATAGACTACAACGGGAAAATCGCTCCAGGACCTTTGGAAGCCGGATTTCACTACTACTTCGGCATTCCCCACGTCGGGCAGCAGCCTCATGTCTTTATCGAAAATCACCATGTTGTCGGCTTAACGGAAAGTTCTCCGCTCGAGCTGATCATGGACGAACGCTGGCTTCACCGCTCCTCCTACTTCGAACGACACATGTATCCGCCCCGTCATCACTTCAAAGGCGGCGAGGGAGCCAAATACCGACAACAAGACGTTGCTCTGGTTTTGACGGAGAAAGCTGTAGAGTGGCTAGAGGGCACGGCCCAAAAAGCCAAAAAGCCCTTCTTTCTCTACTTCGCTCACCGCAACGTCCATGGTCCCTACGCCCCCAACGAGCGGTTCAAAGGTACGAGCGAGATTGGCGTGTACGGGGACTTTCTTCTTGAGCTAGACTGGTCCATTGGGGAAATCCTCAATACCATCGATGGATTGAAACTCGCCAATGACACCCTCGTATTCTTTTCCAGTGACAACGGGGGCGTCCAAATGGGCCACAAGCCCGCCACCTTCGTCGATCACAACGGCCACATGACCAATGGCTCGCTGCGCGGCCAGAAAACGGAATCGCTGGAAGGGGGCCATCGTGTTCCGCTTCTTGCTCGCTGGCCAGGTAGGATAGAACCGGGTTCGACCTCCGACGAATTGGTCGCCCTAACCGATGTTATGGCGACCCTGGGAGAGTTGCTCGATATCCAGCTCGCCGAGGACGCTGGACCTGATAGCATAAGCTTTCTGAGTGCACTATTGGGGAGAAAAGCGGAACGACCTAATCGCGAAATCCTCGTTCACGACAATTATCGGGGCGGTTATGGCATTCGCGTTGGCGACTGGAAGCTTCTCATGATTCAAGGCGGTGGAGGCATCGGTTGGAGCCCATTTGACTACGATCCCGGGCAACCCATTGGCCAACTCTACAATCTCAAATCCGATCTGCAGGAACGGGACAATCTATTTGAGCAACACCCTAAACGGGTCGCTCGCATGGCAGAACTTTTGAGGGCCATACGCAACACGCCCAATTCCCAAGCGGTAAGTGCCGCTAACCCGCTACCGAAATGAATAATTTTGAGCTCTTAGAATCCCACGATTCCGTAACCACCATTCCTCGGTCGTTTTTCGCGACGGCAAAATCGACTACAACGCCCATCAGAAAAACCTGAGCTCCCCTTAGAAATAGATGATGGCCCTCTTTGAACTGGCGCCCCTTGGTTTTGAATGTATTGTGATACAAATCCACCTCCAATTGATAGCCACTCAGCTGCAACGCTTTCTCTTTGCGATCTCTCTCCCATTTTTCCGGCTGGATTGTAACTTTTCCAATTCGACCCGTGGCATGAAGCCTCAGGTAATTTTTCGGCTTCTCTAGCCTCCGTAAGAACCTTAGCTTCGTTCACGTACTCCTTTTAAAAATTCTCCATTCTGCGCAAGTCTTCGCGTAGTTGAAAGATAGCCCCAATTTTGTAGCTCTTGCCCTTAATGCGGCTTATTATTATCTAACGCGGCATTCTGAAAACAAATACCTTAAGCACAGCGACTCCCAACGTCGGGGTCCTTGTTGGACTAGAATTTATTATCTTTGAACTGAGACAGAACTCGACCATCGCCCCACCCCAAATTAGGCAAGAGAAATCATTAAGCGTTATCCAGGAATATTCCGCTTATGCTCAGAATCGAGAGTTTAACGAATTGAAAACTAGAGCAATAATGGACGGAGATTTTGATTAGATTACCAAATATGAGTGGAATCGAATACGCGACTTGTAACCGGTAAGACATGCACGTTTGGAGAACGTATTCTTCCATCATAAGCAAGGGTTGATTGATCATTCTGCTTGTGAATTCAGTCTCGCAATATCTGCCGATTAGACTTCCTCTTTGGGAGCGGTTAAATATCGCTTCTCCGAACCCTGAATTTGCTGCCGCGATTGAACGTTTTACAAAGCAAGAGGGTTTCAAGCAATCTTTGCTGGCGGCTGAATTCAATTATCGGTCGAAAGATAAGGAGAGGCCAAACTCACCTTTGTTTAAATTATCATAATTAAAAGTGTTTCCTTTGTCCTAAAGATTGGCCTTTTCAATTCCTTAACATATTGCATTTACTTCAGGCTAGTATCGAAATAATGGATCGAGAAAACGCACTTAGGGTAACCTATTTATAACTACGATAGGGTTCGCCGTTAGTTGTCTTTTTTTAAAAAGGACATCGCGACTTTTGAAAAATTTTCAAATCACATAATTACGTTTCTATTTGAATAGGGTTGTCCGTATAAGTTGTCCGAGTGAGACCTTTCGAGCGTGATGTAATTATGAGATTTGTAGATTTATATAGTAATCTGCTTGCGAGAGCAGTCCCCCTTTTTTGCATTTTTTGTAATGTTAGTTCGTTCGGCGGTGTGCTTGATATTAGCACCGCAACAATTCTGGATCTACAGAATGCGTATGACGCCGGCGTCGAATCGGAACAAATTGTCGAGATTTACCTCAAAAGAATTGAGGCTTTTGACAAGAAAGGTCCTGAATTAAATGCAATTCTGACGATCAATCCCAACGCTTTGGCGACTGCCCGCAAACTTGATCTTGAGCGAAGGACTTCTGGACCCAGGTCACCCCTCCATGGAGTTCCTTTCATTATTAAGGACAATTACGATACTTTCGACATGCCGACGACCGGTGGAGCAATCGCTTTGGAAGGAATGACTCCTGAGCGTGATGCTTTCACAATAGGACGTTTGCGTGAGGCTGGAGCGATTATCCTAGCGAAGACCAATCTCGACGAATTCGCCAGAGGCTCAACGGGAACGAGCTCCCTTGGTGGGCAAGTGCTGAATCCTTATAATCTTAATAAGATTCCGGGTGGTTCATCTGGAGGTTCGGGTGTTGGCGTCGCAGCACTTTTCGGATGGATTGGGATGGGAACCGAGACAGGCTCATCAATTCGGAATCCTTCGACAAAAGCAAATTTAGTCGGGTTCTCACCATCAGAGGGACTTGTTTCTCGGGGTGGAATAATTCCAATCTCGATTACTTACGACAGAGCCGGGCCCATGGCACGCAACGTAACTGATGCTGCAATTACGATGGGCGTGATTTCTGGTACAGACGCCGCAGATCTTTTCACTTTTAAAGGACTTGGCCAAACTTCGTCTGACTATTATTTGTCCGCTTTGGATCAGGAAGGTTTAAAAGGAGCTCGAATAGGCGTTTTACGGGCACTTTTCGGGAGTGAGCCTGAGGATGTTCCTGCCGTCAAACTTATTGAATCAGCAATAAGTAAAATGAAAAGCGAAGGAGCCATAGTCATCGACCCAATAACAGTTGCCGTAGATCTTTGGCAAATAATCCGCGACACAAGCTACGGGCGATTCGAAAACAGGGCCGCGATGGAGGTTTATTTTTCTATGCGCGAACCCTCATTCCCATACCAAACATTAGAGGACATAACCTCCTCTGGAGGTATCCTTGGTCGGCTTAAAGAGCGTTATGCGGAGGAGCAAGCGGCCCCCGAAATGACTAACAATCCTGCCTACATAAATCTTATTAAAGGACGAGATACAATGCGGGAATTTATTCATAATCTAATGGATCGTTGGTCTCTCGATGCAATCGTTTATCCGCATGAGACTAAGCCAATTAGAACTCTTCAGGAGGCTATTGCGGATGAGGGCAACTCGCCGAACCCGCCACGTGACAGAAGAAGAGGTGAAGGTAATCGTCTTTCTACCGTGACTGGGCTTCCAACGCTTACCGTTCCAGCAGGTTTTAATGTGGACGGAATCCCGGTCGGGATTGAATTCCTAGGGCGGCACTTTGACGAAGAGACCATAATTAGAATAGCTTATGCTTTTGAGCAAGCTCATCCGCAGCGCAAGCTACCATCATCGACGCCTTTGTTGGGAATTGAAAAAATTAGTTACTAGTATGAGCGATACAAACTTCCTTGATCGCTGTATCTCAAATACGGCAGGAAGGACCGATTGGTGGTATAGGTGAATACAAATCTTAGGCTCAGAACGGCATTTTTCTGACTTTGTAGCCCGTTCAAACACTGTCGAAAACTTTGATTCCCTTTCTGAAAGGGACCGGCACCTCAGGGGAAAAAAAGCTCGTTGGGCCTTGTATCAGTTGCCTTGAAAATAGTTATCGCTCTACCCATCCTTCGCACATCATTAACTATGAGGATTACACCCGCTTCGTGGAGTGCTGCCGCGGAACCTGCGTCGTGGGTCTTTGCATAAATTCCAAGCGGGATAACCGTTGATAATAATGTCTCGACGAATGAACCATTTAAATCTGAATTGTAGCCCCATTAACGTAGACGCGGCCAGGCAACTCCAGTCCCGATCCTAATGTGGTTGGATTTGTGCCACCTAAACCAGATCGCGTAATGGATCCGCCCACCAGAATCGAACCGACGACCTATTCATTACGAGTGAACGTAGTTGATATTCCTTTACGTTTTATTTGGCCCTATTTCGCTCTTTCCCAACTAGTTACAAAAACCTAAGGAACGATTAATGACCAGCCAAAAACGTAGATAAACCCTAGTTTTTGCCCAATTTTTGAGATGGCGGTTACACAAACATCCTCTACTCACCCATCAGCTTGGGGTTGGCCTCCACCATCTCGCGGGCCATTTTCTGCGCTTCGGCGAGTTGATCGGATGGCATTTCTTTGGAGATGCTGTCTCTGGCCTCCCTGGTTCCAGTCGGCCTGAGACTTTAAGCAGGCCTGCTACTGTGGCACATCCGGTGCGTTCAGAGGTTGTGGCGGAATCCGCTCCAGGGTCTGGCCCAGGGCGTCCAGCTTCTTGCGCAACTCCTGGTATGGAACGTCCTGCACGGGGATCTTGGCATCCAGAGCCATGGTCGCGGCCACGCCGGCAGATTCGCCAAGAACCATCCAGACCGGCTCCATGCGCAATGAGGTGAAGGCGATGTGGCTGGCCGAAACGCAGACGGGCACGATCAAGTTGTCGCACTCTCCCCTGTGCGGGACGATGGCTTCGTAGGGGATCTTGTAGCTGCCGTTGTACTTCCCGTCGTCTAGGTAAATGATGGAAAAGCCGCCGCCCTGCACCGCGATTTTTCCATCCTGAGCGACCACGGTGTATGGGAAATCGTCAACCCCATAGGCGGCGAGGCCGACGGTGTGCGGCGGATCGGTTTTCCCCTCCAGGTCATTCTGGGTCACGACATAGGACGAGACCATCCGGCGAGCCTGGCGAATGTACAACTGGTGCGGCCAGCCACCGGTTTCGTCGAAGACTCCCCTCCTGAAGGAAATCTGGCTGGCTTGCCGCTTCATGCTTTCAGGGGCCATGGGATCCGTTTTGGCGAAGTGAATCGACTTGCTCAGAAACTCCTGGTGGAACTTCCAGATCCCCGACCGCGTCGCCCAGTCCCCATTCGGATAGTCATCGTTGATTCCGTGAACAGTGGACGCCATCAGGTTGCGATTAAGTTGGGCACCTCCGACGAATGGCCCTTTCTTATGCACCGAGAACTTCTTGAGCGTCGATCTCATGTGTCGATTGGAGAAAATGTCGACACCATCGCGAATGGCCCGGCGATAGACTTCAAATTCGACTGGATCGTAATTCTCAGGTTCGGGGACCGGTATGCCCTTGCCGCTCATGTCGAACTCGTAGCGGAAGCAGTAGCCCATCGTTAAGTCATCCGGACTGCCCAACGGGCCGATCTTCCGATCCTGAACGAAGGGAAGCACGCCACTCTCAGGATTCCCCGGCTCGACGTAGGGGTCGATGTCATGGACCCACAGATTGGGACGCACGCCGGCCAGCGATTCGCCGTATTTTTCACGCGACTCGCGGCCCCAGGTGTAGCTGGCCCCACTCATAGCGAGCACGTCGCCCTCGTAGGAACAGTCGATGAACACCTTCGCCGAAACCGTTATGGCGTCGCTTTTATTGGGCTCGGGAATGGGGCAGCCTTTTTTGTCGAAAGGGGCGTGGTCGAGTGTGATGGATTGGATGGATTGGCCCTCCTTCTTCTCCTCGTAAGTTTCGTTCATGGCGATCGGCCGCAGGCGCGTCGGTGCGTCGATAGTAGCGTCACCAACCTGAAGTTTGCCGAGGCGGTGCTCGTAGATCACGGTGATGCTCTGGTCTTCGACCAGTTTCTTAAAGCGCTCGCGATACTCTTTGTTGCCGATGCCTTTGATGGCATTTCCGCCATGATGCTTCTGTTCCTTAACCTCCACGCCCTCCATTAGGATCTTGAAGGTCGAGCCACCCACGGTGCTGCCTTTGCCCCAGTCCAGATGATTGATTCCACCGCCGGTCATGCCACCCAGCCAGCGGCTGGGCTCGATCAGGATGACCTTCGCTCCCTCTCTCTCCGCTGCCAGGGCCGCCATGACGCCACTCGCCGTACCGCCGTAGACACAAATATCAGCTTTGTGGATGATCGATTCCTTACCCTGAGCTTGATGCAGGGTAAGACAAAGAGCGATGTGTGTGGTTAGGAAAAGTGCTTTGATGTAATTCCTTTGATTATGGTTTCGGTGTGGTCTCTTCCGATGCGGAAGAATCGCACAGTCGATTAAAGAGGTTATAACTAGGGTCATTCTTGTTTTTTATTTTGTAAATCCAGGAAGCGGCTAATTCTTCGGCTTCGATGATTTGATCATGGGACATTTTTTCCGACACTCTTTGCCTGTAGCCTCCCGCGTCCTCGCGTCAATAATCCAATCCCATAGCTTATACAATCTGAGCTACTACGCCATCGAGGTCTCACCCTAGTTCAAGATTACGCAATCTGGCATGGAAGAACTCTTTGATAGGGCTAGTACCGCTTTTCGAATTCAAGGGAAGCGCACCTTGTCTCAAGATGGTGATGGCAGGGCTGCGATTCGTCGCCAGCCCTACCTGTTAGCCGCTACAATTCTTCGTCCACGACGATTTCGAAATCGGCCATGTCCCAGTCGGTTGCGGTTTCGCGAGTCGGAGAATACGTCCTGCTGGATACCTTGTTCTTCTTAATTTCCTTCTCTTGGGCTTCCAAGCGACGGCAGAATTCGTCGTATTCTAGAATCTCGAAACTACCATCAAAGTGCTCGACCAAGGCTGTGTTCGACTCCACCCAATCTCCAGAATTCAAATAGTGGATATCACCGATCATCTTGTTATCAGGCGTATGAATATGACCACACATAACCCCGTGGCACCCCCGCTTTCTAGCTAGCTTCTCGACTTCCGTTTCGAAGTCGCTAATAAAGCTAACCGCTTGCTTGACCTTCGATTTAATCTTCTTGCTTAGCGAGTAGTACTCTTTGCCTCGCCATGAGCGGTATCGATTGTAGAGGCGATTCATCGCCATAAGCAACTGATATCCCACGTCGCCGAGCACGGATATCCATTTAGTGTTCTGGGTAACCGAGTCGAATATGTCTCCGTGAATCACCAGATACTTACCCTTCCGACCTTGGTGTATATGCTCCTCCACTACACGAAGCCCGCCAAAAGTAACCGGAATGAAACACTCGAGGATATCGTCATGGTTACCCCTCGCATAAATGACTTCCACGCCCTTTTGCTCGATCCGCTTAAGTAGGATGCGAATGAACTTCATGTAGTCCGGCTTCCACCCTCCCTGCCGCTTCAGGGACCAGCCATCGATAATGTCGCCGTTTAAGATGATCTTTCGAGCGCTAGAGTGCTTGAGGAACTTATTGACCTTTTCGATCTGGCAATAGGGACTGCCGAGGTGGATGTCCGACAGGATGATAGTTTTGAATGGCAAGGTGACTTTTTTCATGGCGTGAAGAATTGGGAGGAAATTCTTAGCGGTATTAGGACTACTTTTTTACATTGGGAGCGTTTCGCCCTTGGGTACGGATGCTAGCGTTTTCGCAGGGGCAGACTTCGGTCTACCGCGAACAGGATTGAGCAATGATGGTCTCGTTTTCTTAGAGGGAGCGGGAACTCCGTTTCGCTTGGCAACTATCTGATCGAGCAGTTGTTCGTATTGCTCCACAATCGAATTCCACGAATAGCCAAGTACGCTTGCGCGAGCCGCTGCTCGTATTTCGTCCCAATCGCCGCGATTACTCGCGATCTCTCGGGCCGCTTTCAGAAACTCCATCCGATCGCCGAAACCTACAGTACGTCCACTCGTGCCCGACTGCACGAAACGACTTGCCGCTGCGTAATCATATGCCAACACATACAATCCGCTCGACATAGCTTCGATCGCCACATTGCCGAAAGTCTCGGTTAAGCTGGAAAATAGAAAAACGTCTGCCGACGCATAGTGTCGAGCTAGATCTTCACCTCGACGTGTTCCTGCGAACTCAATTTCGGGGCAAACGCGTTGAAGCTTGCTCCGTTCAGGTCCGTCGCCTACCACGACCAGCCGCGTACTAGGCGATATCGCCTTCATTTGCTTGTAGCTCTCAATGAGCAAATCCAAGTTCTTTTCCTTCGCTACCCTTCCGACATACAAGGCAACCGTATCCGTGGCCTTGCATTTCCATTCCGATCGCAAAGATTCATCGCGCTTCATAGGTGAAAACAATTTTGTATCCACGCCACGCTCGAGCAAATAGAGATTCCGATAGCCTTCGTTATACAGCTCCTTCATGGAGTCCGACGAAGGAGCGAGAGTCGCTTGGGTGCGATTGTGCACGAAACGCAAGTAGTGCCCAATCTGACGACGCAGAAAACCGATATTGTAGTGGTCACTGTAGGACGAGAACTTCGTATGATAGGAAGAGACCACCGGGATACCCAGGGTTCGAGCTGCCTGGATCGCACTCCATCCGAGCGGCCCTTCCGTAGCGACATGAATTAAATCCGGCCGATACTCTCCCCAATCGCGCATAAAACGTTTCCGTGAAGGCAAGCCGAACCGCAAGCCCGCGTATCCAGGAATTGGAAAGCCGCGAGAAACCGAGTGACGCAAGCCTTCCACATAGCCGCTTCGATCGTTACCGCCCTGCCTCGGGCGAACGATCCCTACGTCGTGCCCTCGATCGAGCATGCCCGAAGCGATTCGCTCGAGCGTCATAGCGACTCCATTCACTTCCGGTGGAAAGGTTTCAGTGACGATCTCTAATTTCATGTGCTCATCTCCCAAACCAAATTCGACGGTAAAGGCTCGCCTTCGCTGCATCGACTTGCCGCGGCGAACGACTCGATCCGTTCGACCGCCGACTGCGGTCCGTTTTCCTCTTCAAGCAAAGCCCGATTCTCGATCGCTTTGGACCGATAGACTTGGTTTTTCTCAATTTCCTCGACCTTGTCCCCCAAGCGCTCGGGCCATCGCTTCTTGCCAAGCCTAATTCCGCAGCCCAGTCGCTCTACCTCAGACGCGAAAAAGCTCTGATCCCCAACGTGCGGCACGATGATTTGAGGCTTGCCCGCGTACAAGGCCGATGCAGTGGTCCCCGCTCCCCCATGGTGAATGACGACAGAAGCGTGACGAAACAGCTGATCGTGCGACATGGGGCCCAGCTCGAGAATGTGGTCCGCCCCTTCCGGAACCGAGAAGCCCGACCAGCCTGGCTGTAGGATAATTTTTCGATCCGATGGCCAGTTCCCAATGAGCCGATCTAACCACCTCTTGGGGTCGTCGTAAGCCATGCTGCCGAAGGTCAGTACCGGTAATCCTTCGTCGCCTTTGAAATCCCGCAGATGTCTTTCGCTTGCTTCGCACTCTGGCGCTTGCCAGCGACAATAGCCCGTAAACTGGAACCTAGGATCCAAGTCGATCTCCGGACGCATCAAACTAGAGGATACGCCAACGAGAACGAGATCCGAAGGCTTCGAGAAGAAATTGCGAACGCGCGGCAGGCCTTTCCGTTCGAGTATGCCCGAAATCGTACGATTGATGGCTCGATCGACTACCACATTGCCTAGTAGCCATGCAAAACGGTTCCAGCGACAGCGTATCCACGGAGGCAGTGCTTTCATGCGAGGAGTGCCGTGCGGCGGATAGCTCCCTGAGGGGATGGTATTGTGAGCGAAGGCATAGCTAACAGAAGGAATGCCCTTCCGGTCCGCGATCGACTTCCCTACCGGAAAGAGATACGACGAAATCAAGCAATCCGCATCTTCTAAGGCTTCATCCAGTCCATCGATAATGTCGTCGAAACACGGAAGGGCTAATCGATAGAGCTCTCGCAACTGCCGAACCGGAGAGCGAAATTTCTGTATATGCGCCATACACCGCATCAGTTCGCGGCGTTCCCAATGCGGCGGCAACTGACGATAAAACAATCCCGCACTCTCCACGTCTTTGCGGAAGGCCTTGCTCGTCGCGAATGACACTTTATGTCGCGATTCCTTGAGAGCTACTCCGAGGCGGATCAAAGGGAAGATATCTCCTGTAGATCCGTAGGTAGCGATGACGACTTTCATACTTCGCTTGCGATTCGTCAAGAACTCGATCGGACGAGACAGCTGCTTCGCTCCCTATCCGCACTCGAACGGGGATATTTGTATTCAAGATTCGGTACTTCTATACGCATTGCCATCCCGCTCTTACTGAGTGAAAAACGTTTTCAATCTCAGTTAACCGAACTCGGTTGTAAAGCCGCCGGAGTTACATTCCAGTGACAATCCCTAGGCTAAAGTTACAGCAGCATTAACAACCGATACTTTCGCACTTTATTAGCAAAGCGTCGCCCCCGACCAAGGTTTCTAGGTGGGGCAATCGCGGGATCTAAATTGGTAGTGCAAAACCAACTTTTAGCCCCCTCCGTATCAAATAGAAACAATTGAGTTTCCTATCAACAAGCAGATTGATTTCATTAGCTTGAAATTGGGCTGATCAGAGCGTTGCGAAATCGTTGCAATTGCGGGAGTGCATAATCAAAAGCGGGTGTTTTGATTTAGTTGCAATAAGATGATCGTTGAAATTTCGGAATTCGTTTTTCAGTGAAAATCGTTTGCTAAAAGTAGTCGGAGTGAAATGGGAGTTTTGTAGATTATGAAGTATTCACAGGTAGATGGGGAAACGGGATATGTGGAGCTCCCACACTGGCTCGTGGATGGGGTTGTTTCAAATGTCGATCAGGATACGGCCATTAAGCGCATGCAAACGATATTGGAATCTTTGTTGGGCGAAAGTTGGTTGCCGATGGGACTTCGCTCGATGTTGGTCGAGGAGATTTCCGAAATGCAGAGCCAACTGCAGAATAGGGTTTTGGGTATGGAAGAAGTGTCGGCGCGTGTGCATGCAATTGCCTTGTCGTCTTTTTCTTATGAAGATCTGTTGAGTCGTTCCGAGGCGATAGCTCAATTGCGGATTCTTGATCTTGAGTTGAATCCTAATCTAAATGTCCGTCTTGATTAAAATCCGTCGACATAGATTCATGGCACCGGAAAGACGGAAGAGCGTTTTGCTCTCAACCTTCCAGGGAGCGATTTGCTTCATCCATCGAATTCCTCCTGTTTGTATCCATATTTTATGACTAAAAGGTTTAGGCATTCGTCGTTGTTAAAGTCTGCGGCTCGAACATTCGAGACACGTGCGACTTGGTCCAGAAAGACACGTTTGCGAAAAGATCCTGGTCCCTCCGAATCAAATCGGAACAATTGAATTTCCTATCAACAATTAAAGGAGCTCCCACATGGGCAATTTCGCTAGTGAAGACAGGCTTACTTGGTTCTATTTTTATACGCCCGACTATGCATTTTGGCACCAAACGTTAGCAACAAGCCTATCGAATGACTTTCACGTTTACCCCATACCCATCGAAAAATTTAACCTAAATGAAAAGCAAGGACACCACTTTAAAGGTGTCCCAATAAAAATTGGCCTTGTCATCAGCGCAATCCAATCGAACCTGGGTAAAAGCATTATTTTCTCAGATTGCACTTGGAGCATAAACAAAAACAACCTCACGACCTTCCAAAACCTCGTGAGCTCACTAGACAAAAAATATGATTTCGTGTTTGCCGACAATCACAACGGGCAGGAAGTCAATATCGGGCTAATCCTCATCCATTGCAATGACAGGACACTTGCATTCTTGCAATCAATTCGCGATGAGTTCTTGCCGGATTGCTGGGACCAACAAATGGTCAACCAAAAATTAGGGCTTTATGAATCAGCCATCCTCGGATGGAATACTCGTCTTCACCTGCAATCGCTCAAACACAACTCAGACGCACCTATCAGTTGGACCTGTTTTCCGAAGGAGTTGGTTCATTGCACCTACGATTTCAATGAGTCTTTCCGTAGTTCTTTTGCTCTTTTCAAGGCGTTCATCAGACCCAGAGACACCATCCACAACTGGAATAGCAGGCTTATGGCCGTGCACCGATTAGGCCTCATCACCCAACGCGAACTTAACGACAATCTTAAACCGGTTAGATTTGCGCGGATTTTAAGGGTTGCGCGGATTTTGAGGCTTGCACGGAGTTTATAACTTGGTAACGCAAAACCAACTTCTGACCCTCCCCTCCGAATCAAATCGGAACAATTGAATTTCCTATCAACAGAAAGATACAATGACATACTCAACAACGGGCTATCTAATACTCGCACTGACCCTTGCATTTCTTACTTTAACGCCGACCGAGGCTCAACTCCGGGGACCTGGGCAATCCAGATCGAAGATTCCCAACACTGGCCTTCACGCTCTGCTGCTGGGGACCGGCATCCCCATTCCTAATCCGGAACGCGCGAAGGCGGCAACGCTTATCATAGCAGGTGGCAAAACATTCATGGTTGATACAGGCCCCGGGAGCACCGCACGTCTGACGGAGAACGGCTATCAGACCGTGGATTATGTATTGTATACGCACTTCCACCTCGACCACACCGCTGATCTGGACTGGATGATGTTTCGACGTGGAGGGGCTAACCCCGATCAGCCGCAGATAGTTCTGGGACCCAAAGGCACGAAGGATGTCGTCAACAAGATCGTTGCATCCGTAGCTATTGATGAGAAGTACCGAATCGACCATCACGGGGAACACTGGTCGGAACAGGCCATGCAATGTGAGGTCCGGGAGTTTGAACCAGGGGTGATCTTTGATGAGGATGGCCTCAAAATAACGATGTTCAACGTCGACCATGAGCCGATTGTTCCGGCTGTCGGCTATCGCTTCGATTACGAGGGAAAATCCGTCGTCGTTTCTGGCGATACGAAGAAGTCAGACAGCTTGATCGATGCGGCGCAGGGATGTGACCTGTTGATACACGAAGCCATGAACGTTACGATATTGAATCGGACTTTACCTATGCTCATAAGAAACCGTCCACGAACCGGCGCTATGGTGGAAGACCTGATGTCGCATCATACACCCACCCTGGAGGTCGCTGAAGTGGCCAAGGCGGTGAATGCGAAAAAGCTCGTCCTCACGCACCTCGTTCCTTCGATCAAGCCTCTGGAAGCACAGGAGAATAATTTTGTCCGTGGTATGGCCGAAATCTATTCTGGTCCGATTGTAGTCGGGCGCGACAATATGCTCTTCACTGTGGAATGAACAGTTGTTTCAAGGCAGAGAGCCTCGCGTATTTTGCTTTCTCTGTTAGTGTGAAATCATTACGCGTTTTCTCTGCGTACTCATCACACAAATCGCCGATGGTTATGGGTCCGCCACTATCGCCAGAGCTAGGCGTAACTGTCTGCCGCTGCTTTTCAATAAGCAGCATCTTTTCGTTTCGCCGATTAACGGCCACCTTGTAGTTAGTAGTTTTTAGCGCCGTTCGGACCTGCTTGCCGTTAAGTTTGTAAAGGAGATAGTACTCCTTGGTCCTATCGTACCTAACGAGGTTAGGCGTCCGCGTCTTTGAATAAGTGTAAGGGTCTTTGTGAGTTTCCGTAACCGCCGTAATCTCTAACGGTTACGAATGGCGGTTACGGAAGTCAAGTCACTAAACTTTACGGCTTCTTAAGTCGTTGTTTTTTAGCTACTTATGTGGTGGGTCGACTGGGACTCGAACCCAGAACCAATTGCTTAAAAGGGAAAGCCGCAGC
The DNA here is from genome assembly GCF_014529625.1 of Candidatus Pelagisphaera phototrophica. Lineage (GTDB taxonomy): Bacteria > Verrucomicrobiota > Verrucomicrobiia > Opitutales > Opitutaceae > Pelagisphaera > Pelagisphaera phototrophica. The sequence goes on along the minus strand of NZ_CP076039.1, from coordinate 1,854,335 downwards.
GTGTCGAAATTTTGCCTTTTGTGTTCAAATGTTTCACTATTAGTGCTTTGCAAACCATTTTGTAACACCTTAAAAAAGCACTAATCAGCCTCTGACGGCCCAATTTTGCATATGAGGGTTAAGCGTTTTTCGGACTCAAGATCCCAGCGGGACAGCATCGTAGCGGTCGGCCCCAGGCATTCTTCAACAAATAGGCAGATACTACAGGTCATTTTCGCGAAATCGACGAGTGCCAGCCATTTAACTCGACCAACGGTACCAATAAAGCCATGTAGTCCAACCAATCCACGGAATTTCTAACTTGAAAGCGCGAAATCAACCTTTAGCCTCCCCTCCGAATCAAATCGGAACAATTGAATTTCCTATCAACTCCCCTCCGAATCAAATCGGAACAATTGAATTTCCTATCAACAAAGCGAAATCTAATAGCTGCTTCCTGGATTACATTAAGATCACCAATCAAGCTATATTAGGTTTTGCAAATGTTTTGGCTGATAGCTCGCAGAGTTAATAATTTAAAGAATATATTAGATTACTTAATTTTTTATCTTTTATTATTGAATTTAAATATATCGAAATTCCTTAATATATAATATTAAAGCTAGGTTTATTATAACTTTTTTGTATGAATTTTATTGAAAAATATAAACAAAAGGGATGGTCATTTGAATTTGGTTATGATGATGCTTATCAAATTGAGAACCTTGAAAGAGGTGAAATTACTCATAAAAAAATTATTTGCAAACTATCAGAAAAAAATTTTAATGATTATATAAATAAAACTGAAACAAAAGAATTGATTAATAAATTTGATAAAAAAACTGTATTAATAGTTAATGGAGAAATTAGAAATGCTAGTGAATTTATAAAATGGGCAGATAAAATAAAAAATTATACTGATTTTTATTTTTATACTGACAAGTCAAGTTTTTTAAGTATACATAAAAGTCATAGAGATTTTTTGGAAAAAATTTCTTCTGGATTTTGTTTTAGCGAGGAAGATGAATTTTATCAAGAGGCCTTAAAAAAGGTAAAGCATCAAAATAATATGCTTCAATGGTTAAAATTTAAACAATCCCTCTATAAATGGAAAAAAGAATGGCAAGTAAAGGGATTTAGAACAATTTTAAGAATGAGAAGTGATATAGCATTTTTAAATCCTTATTTACTTGAATACAATATAAAGCAAGGTTTTTTGAATTCCGTAAGTAAGGGGAATATGCTCTTGAGATCTGACATTATATTTGCTTTTGATATTGAGGATACAAAATTATTAGCAGACTTTTATGATGAAATTTTCTCTTTTTATCTAAGTGAAGACTGGATAAATTATCCATATATTCCATTAAATCCAGACTTTATAATTAGAGCAAAAGGTAGTACTAGAATAGAATGGAATAATTTCCCCACCAAATATATAGGAATAAATCCCTCAAAAAATATGTTCTTCGAGAGAATTTGTTGCTATTACCAAGAGTTAAAAAATGATTTTAAAAATTATTCATTTATTAAAAATAATAATTCAGAAAAAAGACTTAATCATTTTGGTAATCTTTCATCTGTTAGGAATCAACCCAGTAAAATTTTTGCTTCTGAAAGATGTTTTGCGCATTATTTAGTCTCAAAAGGTATTAATTCTACTTCTCATAATCATTTATTTTCTGGGAAATTAATTCGAAAAAGAGTTAAGAAAATAAGAATTTTTAAAAATTTTTTAATTTTAAATTTAAAACGATCAATAAAGTTTTTAGTAACAAATGAGACTTACAACTCGTTAAAAAAAATATATATAAATTGATGATTTACTTTATATGTATTGCTATAAGTATCAATATTTTTTTTAAATTTATTTCTATATAGATTTGATAAATATATAATTTTGAATTTTTATAATTTTAATTTTATCATTAATTTCTAACTTGAAAGCGCGAAATCAACCTTTAGCCTCCCCTCCGAATCAAATCGGAACAATTGAATTTCCTATCAACACAATTGAATTTCCTATCAACCTCCCCTCCGAATCAAATCGGAACAATTGAATTTCCTATCAACCACCGTGGATATTTCATGCCTCTAGGCAAATTAAAATAAGTCCCCAATGACCAAGCCCTTTAGACAAGCAGAGTGGTGGCAAGAATCTCATTTGGATAATTTAAATGAAAAAATCATACAACTCCGCTATTGGTTGGGAAGAAAACCTCTCCTTAAAGATCTTGTTGGCCAACAAGATCCCGTAATTATTGCCGGGCAGGGTGGCAGCGGAACAAGGCTTGCCGCGCAAATATTTCAAAAAACTTCCTCATTTGGACTGCTTTATTCCTCCCGTAAAACCCTGGATTCTTTTAGCCAAAGACGATCCGGCTTGAATGACTTTAATCTCATGGCCGAACTCGTGAAGAATACACATACGGTTAATTATGATCCCATGAATGTGGAAACAACTTTAAGAAAAAAAATAGAGTCCTGCTGTGAGCAATTAATCAAGAACATTTGTTCAGAAAAAAGAGCTCCAAGAATATGGGGGTGGAAAGAACCTTATAATTTATTTTGGATGCCTTTTATGTACAAGTTTTTTCCCAAACTTAAATTCATTCTTATCGTAAGAGACGTGAGGGGCATTAGACAAATGCATATCCAGGGCAGGGAGGAGCTATACGACGCCTATTTTGAAAAGAATTCTGAACTGGATCAAAGAGGCAGGTTTGAAATGCTTTGGGCTGCTCAATACAAGGATATATTGGACTGGAGCGAAAAGCATCTGGGCCAAAACTATAAAATTGTAAAGACGGAAGACTTAACCGGAAACAACAATTATGAGACAATCAAAGAAATGTTGTCATTTGCGGGCATTCATGACGCAAATGTCTCAAAACTTACCCAGCTTGCAAGACCCCTTCGTGAATTTCAAAAAGTACCCCGGTCGGGTTTGGTGCAGGAGGTTTTAAATAAGTTCGGATATTAAGAATCGAAATTTGGATCAAATTGGAAGAGTCAATGAAGATAAAACTACCCCCCATTATTTACGGAACAGCATGGAAAGAGAATAAAACCGCCAAGCTTGTTATGCAAGCTGTTAAAGCGGGATTCCGCGCGATTGATACGGCAAATCAAAAAAGACATTACCGAGAGGATTATGCAGGCGATGCTTTATTGGAATTGAAAAAAGAAGGCATTGCACGAGAAGATTTATTCTTACAAAGCAAATACACGTATCAAAGAGGGCATGACCATCGCCTTCCTTTTGACCCTCATTCGGATTATGAAACTCAGGTTAGGGCATCCTTCGCGAGCACATTAGAGAACCTTCATACTGATTATTTGGACTCATACATTCTACACGGGCCCAGTGAATCTGAAGGTCTAACAAGTGTCCCCTCCGAATCAAATCGGAACAATTGAAATTCCTATCAACAAGGGTTAAGCACAACGGTTAAGCAGGTCAAGCAGCTAACTTTTTTAGCTTGTTAAGTCTCTATTTATTAGGGACTTATGTGGTGGGTCGACTGGGACTCGAACCCAGAACCAATTGCTTAAAAGGCAACTGCTCTACCGATTGAGCTATCGACCCGCCCTCGGAAAACGAGAAGTTGGCTATTCAGTTGCGATCGAATCCAAAGGCAAGCAGTTTTTTACTGCCTCTATTATTATTTAAGAAGCAGCTTTAGCTTATTGAAACTCGGGCTTGGGCTGAATTGAATTCAAGCGGATTTCCAGCAGGTCCAAGAGCTTCGGATTCAAGCCAATCAAATCAGTTTTCAATAGATTCCGGCTCGGACTCCAACCTGCTTTTAGGCATATCTGGTCGATATCCCCCCCAGAACCGGCATGCCTTCCCGAGAATAAAAAGAGATAGCAAATGACAACGTTCTCGATTCCCTCCTCCACCGCTCTGCTCAGAGCCTTTTCCAGCGAAGGTTCATTAAAATCGAATTCCTTCCCTTCCCGCCGTTCCATCGAACAGCCGACTACTGATTCAACTTGATTTCCTAGAGCACTCTGAAGCTGGCTAGCGGCGAAATTGCGGCAAGCAGTTACTTCCACGAAGGGACTCCCATGATCTACCAACATGACCCTGTGACCCTTTGGCTCTGCCCTACTCGCATCCAAAACCCGGAGAACGTTCTCCGCCAAAATTTCAGTAAGGAGCGAGTCTTGCTCCGTCATGCTAACCAGTGGGTCCGCCCATCTAACGATCGGTCCTCCGCTTGCCTTGGACTGAGCTAAACCCATCTTTTTCCCCTTCTTTAAAGCAAACCCCGGCCCAATGAATAAGGGGATGGCGAATATTTCCTGTCTTCCAGACGAGACAGCTTCTTCAAGGTAGGATTTCCACAATTGGGCACGAAGGCCTCCCAGCTCACAGGCAGGAACTCCGTCGCTGTGAGCGACCGATACCGAGGCAACCGATCGCTGGAGGCGTTTGGAGAGCGACGATGCTAGCGATCTCGCTTCGAGAATTGATTTCGGGTTTAGGGACCCATTATCGACCAAAACGATTCCCGATTTCCTTCCCAAAGCCTTGTCATCCATAAGAAATACCCTTCAACCGTTTATAATTCTTGCCGAACGGAAATTTTACCGAATAGTCAATTGTATTTGAAGTGTTCAGATCTATGATTTCCAAAAAGTCCATCCTATACATCCTCATTATCGCCGTCGCTGTCGGATTCTCCGGCTGTAAGAAGAAACCCCGCCGCCCCAATCCTCTAGACACGGTCATGGGATCCTCGGACACGTCGGGACGTGGAGAAAGCTTTGACAGTCTGAGTGATTCGGGCACCTTCGCTCCGGGCGAAACAACGCTTGAATCCGGCCAAGGTAGAGATGGATCCGGTGAACGCGGGATCATATCCGCAATGGTCTATTTCGATTTTGACTCCTCGAGTATCAAAGCGAGCGAGCGAGCGAAACTTACTCAAGTCGCCAATTATCTGAGGGACTTCCCCTCGCACAGCATAGTATTGGAGGGCCATTGCGACTGGCGGGGCACTCCGGAGTACAATCTTGGCCTTGGTGATCGCCGATCTCAAAGCGTTCGCCAATACTTAGAAACCTTGGGAGTTTCCCCTGGACGACTTGAAACCCTCTCGAAAGGCGATCTCAATGCGATCGAAAACGCATCGGCGGCCCAAATGGCCGAAGACCGCCGCGTCGAGTTCCTAGTCCTCCGTTAGGATCGTCCGGCAAAATCAATTTTACAAAAGCCCTCGCATGAAGCGTGGGCTTTTTTTTATTTGCCCACTGATTGAGGAACTTGTGAGCTTTGTCTCCGGTCTCTCCTTCGTAAGCAAAGCCACCTTTACGGATTCGTCACAGGAAAGTGGAAGCAATTATTGTATTCCTGTATCAAAGTGGTATGGAAATCGCGCTTCTGAAGGTAGATTGCCGCTATTTTGAGTCGCAATCTTCTTCCGACTTGATAAAAATAAGAAAGCGTAAACATGAAAAAAGCGACTACTGAAGTAGCTAAAAAAGCTGCCAAAAAAGTGGCGAAAAAAACAGCTGTCAAAACGGCAGCTCGAAAAAAAACGCCGGCGGAGAAAACAGCTAAGAAACCAGCAGCGAGCAAACACTCAAAGACTGTAATCGAAGCTAAAATCGACATTGGATTCGGTAACCTCCTCTATATTCGCGGTGACGCCCCAGGATTATCCTGGAGGAGTGGCGTCCCCATGGATTGCAAGGGGGCCGACTCCTGGTCTGTTTCAATGTCTGACACAAACAGTGCCTTTGAATACAAGGTATTGATAAACGACATACATTGGGCTGTTGGAGGAAATAACATCGCTCAGCCTGGCGTGACAAGCACGACAGAACCAAGCTTCTAAAATCGAAAACTCTCAACTCCGAACGCTCACTGGATTATTCAGTGAGCGTTTTTTTTGCCAATTCGCCTACCAGTCAGCCTTTCCTTTACTTCTTGGATGAAACTCCTCGTGCGCGGTACTAACGCGTTCAGCCTCTACCGAAGTGTAAATTTGGGTGGTAGAAATATCCGCATGCCCCAGTAATTCTTGGATCACTCGCAGGTCAGCCCCTCCCGTTAACAGATGGGTCGCGAATGAGTGCCTTAAGCCGTGAGGTTTCACCGGTTTCTCGATCGCTGCTTTGCGGGCGTATTTCTTAACGATGACCCATACCGTCTTTCGAGAAATCGGAACTCCCCGGTTACTTAAAAAACACCCACTTCCTGTGATCGGCTTAACCAATCGAGGCCTTCCCTGATCAAGATAGTCGGACAGCGCAATTACTGCCTGAAATCCCATTGGAACCACCCGCTCCTTGGACCCCTTTCCATATACTTTGACCGCTCCACTAGCGATATCGATCTGCTGCAGTTTAGCATCGCATAGTTCGCTCACTCGCAGTCCCGAAGAATAAAGCAGCTCGAGGATCGCCCGATCTCGGAGACCCGCCGGGGTCGTCAGATCCGGTGCATCCAACAGCCTTTCCACTTCACTGATTGTCAATGCATCCGGGGCCTTCCGTCGCAATTTTGGGCCGGTAACTAGCTCGAGGAAGGACTTTTCGATTTTCTCCTCCCTAAGCAAGTAGGATACGAACGTTCGTAGGGTGCTCAATTTGCGGCAAAGGCTCGCGTTGGAGTACTCTTGGTCACTCAATGTGTAAATCCAATCAGAAGCGTCTCCCGCTTTCACTTGGCTCCACTTTTTCCTTCGATGGACTTTAGTGACAAAGGAAGCGAATTGCTGAATATCCTGCTGATAACTTAGGACGGTGTTCTCAGCTAGCCCTTTTTCCAACGACGCAAACGCTAGATAGGCTTCAATCTCTTCCAGCATAATGAAAGTCACAGGCTTCTAACCAAAGAGCCTAAACCTAATTCAGCAAGTCCCTATTACTTTACTAAACTAACGGCGGCGACGCGGTCCAAACGAACGAATTGGGGCATTCCTCGATTGAGAGCTGTTCCTTAAGCGATAGGTTATCCGAGCCTTATCCAGGTCGTAGGGGCTCATTTCCATTTTCACCATGTCACCCGCGGTGATCTTGATAAAGTGCTTCCTCAGTTTACCGGATATATGGGCTAGAACTGTATGACCGTTTTCAAGCTCGACTCGGAACATAGTCCCGGGAAGAACCGCTACTATCTTACCTTCTACTTGGATGCCATCGTCTGCCATATAACTTGTTCTAGTCTTCCCGATTGTCCAGGACCTTGCAATAAAAGAGCAACGTGTCTTTCATATCCATACTATTAGTCAAGAGTTTTCACTGATACCACTATCGCTACAAAACCTATGGATTACGCCAAGAAAACTGCCCCGAACTGCCCTTTTCAGAAGCGTTACCCCTCACAACTGATTCGCGACGACGTCTTTTACATGACTCTCGCATTCAACGAGGCAATCGAAGCATGGAAGTCCAACGAAGTTCCAATCGGAGCAATCGTCGTTCATGAACAGAGTGTTGTTGGGTCAGGGCACAATCAGGTAGAATCCTCAAACGACCCTACTGCGCATGCTGAAATGATCGCGATTAGCCAAGCTTCCCATTCAATCGGTGACTGGCGTCTCAACAAGACAACCTTGTTTGTAACAAAGGAGCCTTGCCCCATGTGCTCGGGGGCCGCAATCATGGCAAGGCTTGGTCGCGTCGTCTATGCCGTGCCTGACCCAAAGATGGGCGGCCTCGGAGGAGCCTTCAACGTCAATCAGTATCCAGGAATGAACCACAAAACAACGATTGACATCGGCGTCCTGCAAGATGATTGCCTTGAGCTGATTCAAACCTTTTTCCGCTTAAAACGTGAATCAGAAACAAGAACTAATTGACAAAGTATATTCTTTATTTAACTGACGTGTAAATCTCTACTTTAACATCTGCATAAATATTATGGCATACGAACTCCCAAAACTGGACTACGCTTACGACGCATTGGAGCCCCACATCGACGCTATCACGATGGAAATCCATCATACAAAGCATCATCAGACCTACATCAATAACGTAAATGGGGCACTGGAAGGTTACCCAGATCTAGCAGCCAAGTCAGTCGAAGACTTGATCTCCGATCTGGATGCGGTACCAGAGGAAATCCGCGGGGCCGTAAGAAATAATGGCGGAGGTCACGCCAATCACAGTCTTTTTTGGAATATAATCGGGCCCAACGGCGGGGGCGACCCCGTTGGAGAGCTAGGAGAAGCAATCAACAGCGACCTCGGTGGACTCGATTCGCTAAAGGCCGACTTCACTAAAGCAGGTCTCACTCGATTTGGAAGTGGCTGGGCTTGGATTTGCGTACGCGATGGAAAACTCTGCGTTTGCTCAACCCCAAATCAGGATTCACCTCTTATGGATGGTGGAACACCGGTTCTAGGGCTCGATGTTTGGGAGCACGCCTACTACCTAAACTACCAAAACCGCCGTCCCGACTACATTTCCGCCTTCTGGAATATAGTGAATTGGGAGAAAGCCAACGCCAACTATCAGGCGGCAATTGGCTAAGTTGCAATGCGCCAATTTGATTTTCGCAACGTCGCTATTTAGGTATGGCGGCGTTTTTTTTCGTTTACGGGGTGAGGTACAGACTCGGCTTAAACAATGACCGCGACGTAAAGCCGTTCCAACGAGATTGATAACAAACGTAGGAGCGGCTTTACGCCAAGATTAACCCAAATCGTATTATTTCGGTCCGAACTAAAAGTAATTCCAAGATAGCGGGCGTTTCGAGGAACTCAATTCTTCTAAGGCTCCAGGCACTCAACCTCCTCTTCATTAAAGCGGCAATCATCGTCGATCGTGAAACTCTTGAGCGGATACCGGTATAACTTGCCTTCGAAGTTGCGAAAATGAATGGCGTCATCGTCAATCTTAGTAATGTACTGCGGGTTGATCGGCACTTTTCCCCCTCCCCCAGGGGCATCGATAACGAACTGAGGAACGGCATAACCGGTTGTATGGCCGCGCAGCTTCTTCATAATCTCAAGGCCCTTACAGACACTCGCCCTTAAGTGGGCACTCCCAGTGATCAAGTCGCACTGGTAAATATAATATGGGCGCACTCGCATCCTCAACAAACGATGTATCAAAGCTTTCATCACATCTGCATCATCATTCACATCCTTCAAGAGAACGGATTGATTCCCCAAAGGAACGCCGGCGAAAGACAGTCGCTCACAGGCATCTTTAAGAGCGGCGGTACACTCCCTAGGGTGATTTACATGTATACTCATCCAAATCGGCCCATGCTTTCGAAATACGTCGCAAAGCTCCTCAGTGATACGCTGGGGCATAAATACGGGGATTCGCGAACCGATCCGAATAAACTCTATGTGAGGAATCTGCCTGAGTCTTCCCAAAATATAATCCAGCTTACTATCCGACAAGAGCAAAGGGTCTCCACCACTTAAAAGCACGTCCCGCACTTCGGGGTGTGACTCGATGTACTTAAGCCCTTGCTCGAATTCCGGATGAAAGTTATAGTCTTGGGCGTTGCTGACCAAGCGGCTGCGAGTGCAATAGCGGCAGTAGGCAGCACAGCGATCGGTAACCAAAAACAGGACTCGATCCGGATATCGATGCACTAAGCCTGGAACTGGTGAGTGCGAATCTTCGCCAACAGGATCCAGCATCTCCTCAGCCGAAACGGCCATCTCACCCGAACGGGGAATCAATTGCTTGCGAACAGGGCAGTCGGGATCATCGCGATCGATCAAATTGAAAAAGTAGGGAGTGATCGCCATCGCCAATTTTTCGTTCGCGTGACGACAACCTTCTCGCTCTTCGTCAGTCAGTTCCATCTTTGCCTCGAGCTCTTCCAAGGAAGTGATGCGATTCCGGAGCTGCCATTTCCAATCGTTCCACTTTTCCTCCGGAACGACCTCCCAAAGCCCTTGGCCTTCAAACCAATCTTTTCTGTCTTCGATGTACGGCATAAGAATATTTGCTTTTGATAACAGACGATTCGAAAACCGTTTCGTCTGCACGGGAATCAAATCCCATAATAATTTGAATTAGGAAGAAAAAGGGATTGGCGCATATCAGTAAACTACCTTTTCTCAAAAATCAGAATGAGCGAATCACAAACGGGTGTACTAGCATTAGAAGACGGAACGATTTTTCGAGGCAAAGCCTTCGGAAGCCATAAGACAGTCGTCGGGGAAGCTGTGTTTAATACCAGCATGACAGGTTATCAGGAAATATTGACCGATCCTTCCTACTTTGGACAGATCGTTGCCATGACCGCTCCAATGATCGGCAACTACGGAATCAATTTGGAGGACAACGAAGCCTCCAAGCCAATGGTCCAGGGTTTCGTTGTTCGCGAGCTCAGCCCAATCGCTAGCAACTGGCGAAGCATCTGTACCTTATCTGAGTTTCTGGAGCAAAACAACATTCCCGGTTTGGAGGGTATCGACACGCGTGCCCTAACCAAAAAGCTTCGTGTTCACGGGTCGATGAAGGCCTGCTTGAGCACTGAGGATATTTCAGACGAGGAGGCTATCCAGAACGCGAAAGACTGGGTAGGCATCGTTGGCGCTGACTACGTTAAAGAGGTAACCTGCTCCACTCCCTACGTCTACTCTCCCTCAGATATTGATAGTTGGCCCTACAACCCTGCCGGCTCAACGGTTCGCTCTAACAAGAACAAGGATCGAATTTTCCGTATCGCCGCTCTCGACTTCGGAGCAAAGCAATCCATTTTTCGCGAGCTCGCATTTCATGGCTTCGAGGTTCATGTCTTTCCTGCCACCGCTTCTATTGCGGATATCAAAGCCATCGATCCAGAAGGGATCTTTCTTTCCAATGGTCCCGGAGATCCTGAGGCGGTGACCTATGCACACCAAACCGTTCGAGAACTCATCCAGGAATTCCCTACGTTCGGGATTTGCCTAGGGCACCAAATCATTACGCACGCCATAGGTGCCAAAACCTTCAAGCTAAAGTTTGGCCATCGCGGGGGTAACCAGCCAATAAAGAACTTCGAGAACGACTGGGTTGCCATAACCGCCCATAATCACGGATTCGCAACGTCCGAAGAAGGACTCGAAGAAGCGGGAGCAGAGATCACTGAGACCAACCTGAACGACAAGACGATCGCCGGTATTCGCTTGAAGGACAAACCTGTCTTTTCCGTACAATATCATCCCGAGGCGGGTCCCGGACCGAGCGACGCTAACCCCAATTTCGAGAAATTCTACAAAATGGTCGCCGCAAACGCTGCCGCGCCCGCCTAGAGCGACCAGCAATCGGTGTTGCCTAAATTCGATTCAAGTATTCCTCGAAGAGTGCCGCATCATTGAGAGTGTCGATTCCAATCGATAGCTCATCCGTGAGAGCGACCTTAATGTCATAGCCGTTTTCCAAAACGCGAAGTTGCTCAAGCCTCTCTACCATTTCCAGTTTTCCTTCCGGCAAACTGCAGTAGGTCCGAAGAAAATCCGCTCGATATCCGTATAGCCCTATATGCCGATAGGCGGGAGCCCTGGCCACCCAGTCATCATCAAAAATCTCGAATCCATCCCGGTCATGCGGAATCGACGCTCGGGAAAAATACAAAGCGTTTTGGGCCGTGTCCATCACTAACTTAACCTGGTTGGGATCGAGAAACTCAGCCCTCGTATTGAATCGAGTCGCCAGAGTCGCCATATAAGCGCCCTCTTTTAGCAGAGACTCCAGTGCTAGAATTTGCCCTCGAGTCACTAGAGGTTCATCCCCCTGAACATTGATTAACCACTCAGCTCCAATTTTCTCGTTCGCTTCAGCTAGACGGTCCGTCCCGCAAGTGTGGTCATCACGCGTCGTGATAGTTTTATGCCCCGCGTCTCGCAATACTGTCTCCAGTCGCAAGTCATCCACCGCAAAATACCGTGGTATTTCCGGCGCTTGTTCTTGCAAACGTTCTGCCACCCACAAAATGAGCGGCTTACCCTTAATCGGATAGAGAAGCTTTTCGGGAAACCTAGTGGAGGCAAGACGAGCGGGAGCAATAATCGCTAACATAGACCGCTATAAAAACGGCCCAACGAGATTTGTGAACTCGCAAATTTTTGAATTATCGCTTGTTTTAAAAGCCATAACACTATTTGAAGCCGTAAGTGGACTCTTCGAACCTCCATCAAGAAGGACAATCCGTCGAACGAATTCTCTTGGTTCAAAACCAAATGGGAATTCACGCTCGTCCTGCTGCCATGATCGTGCGCGCCGCGAACAAATACGAGAGTGACATGTTTTTTGAAAAGGATGACGAACAGGTGAACGGCAAGTCCATCATGGGCCTTATGATGCTAGCTGCGAGCAAGGGATCAGAGATCAAGGCCATCGCCTCTGGACAAGACGCAAAGCAGGCTTTGGACGAGCTCGAGACGCTTTTCGCGTCGAAGTTCGACGAAAAGTAGAGCTTCTGGATCTACCTAGTTGTCCGAAGTGTCAGTCGCCTAGGTTTACCTCAAACCGTAAAAGCTGAACGCGTTTTCTGTAGTCACCGCCGCCAGCTCGCTTGGGGTCGTCCCAAAAACTACCGCACAGTAATCTGCCGTGTGGCGTAAGTAGGAAGGTTCGTTCGGCTTGCCGCGATGCGGCATCGGAGCCAAATAAGGCGCGTCCGTTTCTATCATCAATCGCCCCAATCCCTGCAGTTTCGCCGCATCCCGAATCGACTCGGCGTTCTTGAAAGTTATGATTCCAGTGAAGCTTCCAAACGCGCCTCGATCCATGAGTTGCTTCATCTCTCCAGGCCCTTCCGAAAAGCAGTGAAACACAACCCGGGTCCAATCCATACCTGAATCGTCAATCAACTCTACACATTCCCTGAAAGCCCCCCGCGAGTGCACGACTACGGGTACGTTTAGTTTCTTTGAAATTTCCAGCTGAGCCCGAAACGCGTCTAATTGCAGGTTGAAAACCCTTTCAGCATCCGATTCATCCTCTGGGAGATGAAACCGATCTAGTCCGATTTCGCCAAGGGCAACGGGCACCTTCTCTCTTGTCCAGAAATTGGCAATCTTTCGAAAAGCCAGTTCCCAACTCCCATCCACCGAACAGGGATGGATTCCAACGGTATAGTCGATCTTACCCTGATACGACTTTGCAAGCTCCCCGTACAGGTCCCAATCGTCAAAGTCAGTACCCACCGTTACCATACGGTCAACGCCTTCATTCACCGCAGCCTCAAGAACGCTGTCCAGATTTCCTTTGCGATAAAATCTTTCTAGGTGCGTGTGCGTATCTATGATTGAGTCCACCAAAAACCGCTTAAGGGAGAGGGCCGTGGTTGCAAAGCTATTCTCAACCTGGCTTCTCCGTGGCGAAACAGATCTATTTTTATCATCGCCAACCAACTACTTTCAAATCTGAATCCAAACCCAACATGTCTAACGATACAGAAAACGTCGTCATCATTGGCACCGGCTGCTCTGGCCTTACTGCAGCGATTTACACCGCTCGCGCCAACTTAAACCCACTCGTCCTTGAGGGCAACCTGCCCGGTGGCCAGCTGACTCAGACCAGTGAGGTGGAGAATTTCCCTGGATTCCCAGACGGAATTGACGGCTTTATGCTAATGGACAATTTGCGTAAGCAAGCGACTCGCTTTGGCACGCGCTTCGAACAAAGCCAAATTGAGTCCGTCGACTTTTCCCAATCCGCCTATACACTCAAAACTTCATCCCGTGAGTACAAGGCCCGCTCTGTTATCATTGCCACTGGAGCCTCTCCCAGGCTATTGGGAGTACCCGGTGAAAAGGAGATGTTTGGGGGCAAAGGAGTCACCACTTGCGCCACCTGCGATGGAGCCTTTTACCGCAATATGGATGTTGTAGTCGTTGGGGGTGGGGATACCGCTTGCGAAGAAGCCCTCTTTCTCACTCGATTTTGTAGAAAGATCACCTTAATTCACCGCCGAGACGCGCTTCGAGCATCAAAGATCATGGCAGACAGAACTCTCGCCCACGAAAAAATTGAAGTGCTCTGGGATACCGTCGTCGAAGCAATCGTCGCTGACGACACAGGAAACGTAAGTAGCGTTCGATTAAAGAATCGGGTTTCCCTTGAACAATCGGAACTTCCTTGCAAGGGGGTTTTTATCGCCATCGGGCACCTTCCCAATACGGGACCTTTCGCCAATGCCATCAAGGTGGACGAAAACGGCTACTTTGTTCCGGAAACCGGCAGTCAGGTTAAGACCAATATTCCTGGTGTATACGTCTCTGGCGACTGTGCCGACCACGTCTACCGTCAGGCGATCACCGCTGCTGGGATGGGTTGCCAAGCAGCTATTGAAGCCGAGCGCTACTTGGCGGAGTCGGACTAAATCCTGTTTGATCATACCTGAAATGTTTGTCGCAAGCCAATCAACTTTCCGCCTGGTCCAAGTGGGCCCCATTGGCTCGACTCAAGGTCATAAAAATGCCGTAAACCAGACTTGCCCAATTCCCATTTAGAGCAGTCTTTATCTAGAATGATTCCAATTTACTCTTGATATTTAGAATTATTCCAGTTTCTTGTTGGTATTGAGATTGATTCTTAGTTAGAGCCACCACGTATAGATAAAATGAACTCAGAAGTCACCACAGAGACGCTCAACCGAAAGCTCGCGCAGGCGGGACTTCGATCCACGCGTCAAAGAGAAGTCGTCTTTAATGCGATTCTCTCTAAACAGGACCATCCTACGGCTGACGAGATATTCGCCCGCGTCAAAGCAGATATGCCAAGCATATCTCTCGCGACAGTATATAACTGCCTCGACACGCTCGTTCAGTGCCACCTAGTCAAACAGGTTCACCTCGAACGGGAATCAACGCGATTCTGCCCCAACCTATCCGAGCACGCCCATTTCCATGATAACGATACCGGGCAGGTTTTCGACGTACAGCTCGAACCTGAAATTCTCGATAAGCTTTCCAGCCTCTTGCCTGAGAACTTTGAACCCAGCTCGATCGATATCACTTTTCGCGGGAGGAGTGCGACGAAAGCACAACCTGCCAAAGAAAGCGGCGAACCCTCTCAACTAAATTTTTCATGAGCGCATCACTCGAAATAAAGAACCTAAACGTAAGTATCGGCGATAAGCAGATCATAAAGGACTTCAGCCTTACTATTCCTAAGGGCGAAGTGCATGCCATCATGGGACCCAACGGTACCGGCAAAAGTACTTTGGCAAAGGCGCTAGCCGGCCATCCCGACTACGAAATTACCAGTGGCGACGCCTTGATGGATGGAGAGTCGATAATTGAGATGGAAGTAGACGAACGCTCTCGGGCGGGTCTCTTCCTCGCCTTTCAATACCCAATGGAAATACCAGGCGTATCGATCGCCAACTTCATCCGGGCGGCGAGAAATGCGCGTCTGCCAGAGGGCGAAGATCTTGATGCTCCTGCATACTACAAGGAGCTCTATGAGAAAATGGATACGCTCAAGATCGATCGGAAATTCACTTCCCGTTCTATCAACGAAGGATTCTCTGGAGGAGAAAAGAAACGTTGTGAGATCCTACAGTTAGCCATGCTCAATCCTAAGTACGCCATTTTGGATGAAACGGACTCGGGCTTGGATATTGACGCATTGAAAATTGTCTCCGAGGGAGTAAACGCACTTCGAGGGCCGGAACTAGGTGCTCTCGTCATCACCCACTATCAACGCCTGCTCGACTATATCGTACCAAACAAGGTCCATGTAATGTATGACGGCCGCATCGTTAAAAGCGGTGACAAGAGTCTCGCTCTAGAGCTCGAAAGTAAGGGTTACGACTGGATCAAGGAAATCGCAGAAAACGCCGCTTAGAGGACCCAAAACCAGCACCTAAAGAAGATGACAACTGCAACCAACAATATAGAGATCGATCGGGAAAAAGGGGATTTCAAATACGCCGAAACTCACAAGTTCGACGCCGGCGTCGGCTTGAACGAAGGTACGGTCGACTACATCTGCGATGTTAAGGGCGAAGACGACTGGATCCGCGATTTTCGTAAACGGGCTCTGAAAGTTTTTCAAGACAAACCAATGCCCACGCATTGGGCCACCAAGGATCTGGAGAATATCGACTTCAACAAGATCCGCTACTACCTCGCAGGCGACCAGCGTGCCAAGAAAAGTTGGGACGACGTTCCAGATGAGGTCAAAGAAACCTTCGAACGGCTTGGCATTCCAGAGAATGAACGAAAATTCCTGGCAGGGGTTGAGGCTCAGTTCGACTCCGAAGCAGCGTATTCAAATATCAAGGAAGCAGTCGCAAAGGATGGGGTAATATTCATGGGCAGTACAGACGGGCTCATGGAGCACCCCGAAATATTCAAGAAGTGGTTTGGGAAAGTCATACCGACTGGTGACAACAAGTTCTCAGCATTGAACAGTGCAGTGTTTTCGGGTGGCTCATTCATCTATGTCCCGCCTGGGGTCAAGGTAAGCCACCCTCTACAGGCCTACTTCCGCATCAACGCAGAAAATTTCGGCCAATTCGAACGAACGTTGATTATCGCCGATGAAGGATCGGAAGTCACCTACATGGAGGGATGTACGGCACCAAAATTCGACACTGCCACACTCCATAGCGCCGTCGTTGAGCTCGTCGCTATGCCGGGCGCCAAAATCGAATATATAACCGTCCAAAATTGGTCGAGCAACGTATTCAACCTTGTGACAAAACGGGCGATCGCCCATGAGAACTCAGTCGTCAAATGGATCGATTGCAATATTGGCTCAAGACTAACGATGAAGTATCCAGGGGTGATACTCAAAGGACGCAAAGCCCGAGGAGAAGTCTTGAGTATAGCCTTAGCCAACGATGATCAGCACCAAGACACCGGTGCCAAGATGATCCATGCGGCAGACGAAACCACTAGCAATGTGATATCGAAGTCGATAAGCGTGGGAAAGGGACGATCGACCTACCGAGGCCAGGTGCATATCCCAAAACACTTAAAAGGCTGCAAGAATAACACGGAGTGCGATGCCCTTCTAATCAATTCCGATTCCCGCACGGACACCTATCCAGCAATAACCGTAAGGGGCGACCGAAATTATGTGCAGCATGAAGCTTCAGTCAGTAAGGTATCCGCAGAACAAATATTCTACATGCAGCAACGCGGACTCAGCGAGGCTGGTGCGATGAGTTTAAGCGTGAATGGATTCGTCAATGATCTCACCAGACAGTTCCCGATGGAGTACAGCGTTGAGCTAAAACGTTTAATCGAATTGGAAATGGAAGGCTCCGTTGGCTAACTTATTTCATCAGCCGGATATTTTAACTAATTTATAAATCACGCAGTGACCTCACTAATAGAAGACCCTTTAATGGAAGCCGAAGCAGGTGTTGACGAGGCGATTCGATACGCCTTTCAGAATCATATGGATTCCTTGAATACCGTTCCTAAATGGTGGAGAGAGTTCAAGACGAACGCGTTTGAATCTTATGCAAACATGCCGAGGCCGAGGCGGAATGACGAGAATTGGCGCTTCGCCAATCGAAACAATCTCAGTCTCGGAAAATTCCAGTTCGACCGGGATAGCGTTTCAGCCAATGTCTCATCCCTGGTCGAACAGTCTCGTTTCACTGGAGCACAAGCGGGCGGTTATGTAATTGCAGACAACAAGGTTGTGAAGGCAAACCGGGCTCCCAAAGAGCTGACCGACCAAGGGGTTATCTGGTCACCTTTGAGCGAGGCGATCGTCGAGCATAGCGATTTGCTTCGAGATTACTTCATGAAACAAGGCATCGATCTTGGCTCGGAAAAGTTTGCCCATCTTCATTCCGCGTTCGTGACCAACGGTGTCCTTCTCTATATTCCCAAAGGAATAGAGATCGAAGCACCATTTTGCTCCTACAATTGGTCCACTTCGGAGAATGGCACTCTGTTTCCCCACACGCTGGTAATCGCTGAAGCGAACGCAAAAGCCAGCGTCATCGAAGCCCACCTCTCTGAAGGAGAGCAATCCGCGTTTTCCTGCGGAGTCACTCACCTCTTCGCCGGTGTTGGCTCTGAGCTAAACTACACGCTCATACAGAATCTGAACGAGAACACACTGGGATTTCAGATCAACTCCAATATCGCCGGCCAGGATTCTACCGTGAGCATGAACAGTGTCATTCTCGGGTGCGGACAATACCGGTCGGAAACTCATGGCCAAATCAAAGGTTCAGGAGCTCACGTAGATATGAGGTCTATGGCGTTGGCCGACGCTGACCAGGAAATCGATCAGCGAACCTTGCAAACACATTCCGCACCGCACACCACCTCAAATTTGCTTTTTAAGAATGCATTGAAAGAAAACTCAAAGACGATATTTTCCGGCCTGATCAAAGTCGATGAAGTCGCCCAGCAGACCGATGCCTATCAAACAAATCGAAATCTACTGCTGAGCAATACCGCAGAAGCTAATTCACTGCCTGGGCTCGAGATTGAAGCCAATGATGTAAAATGTAGTCACGGAGCAACGACAAGCGAGATTCAAGAAGAGGAAATCTTCTACATGCTTGCCCGCGGGATACCTAAAGATGCCGCCGAAGAGCTAATCGTGTACGGCTTCTTCGAAGAGATCCTGGAAAATATCGAGGATGAAAAACTCTCTCACTTTACCCGTCAGCTGATCCGCAAGAAGTTTGGATCCTAGCCGACAAAACGCTCCCTAATTTCATGACCGAAGACTCCAAAGAACGCAGCCTTACAAGAGAGGTCGAAGCGGTCCAGATTCCCAGTGGCGATCGGATCGAACTACCCGCTTTAACTAAAGTCCATATCACACAGCAACTGGGCGGGAGCTACACCGTGATGACCCCATACGGCTTGGCTCGGATTGAAGGAGCAGATGCGGATGCTCTGGGACCCGATCTGGTGGAGGAGAAATCCAAGGAAACCGAACAGGAAGCGACACCCATAAAGACGTTGGACGAGGGTGAAGAACCGGATGAAGAAGCCATTTGGCAGCAACTTAAAAACGTTTACGACCCAGAAATCCCCGTAAATATAGTTGATCTTGGTCTTGTCTACTCCATGAGTGTAGAACCCAACGACAGCGGTAGCCATAGAGTCGTAGTTCAAATGACACTCACCGCTCCCGGATGCGGAATGGGACCTGCCATTGCAGAGGATGCAAAGAGCAAAGTAATCCTCGTGCCGGGCGTAGATGAAGCAGAGGTAAATTTGACCTGGGAACCCGCTTGGGATCAAAGCATGATAAGCGAAGAAGGCCGCATGATCCTAGGACTTGTATAGGCTCCTGTATTTTGAAATCGGTGTTTCTAAACAGTCGGCCTATTATCAAATTCATGTTTATTCTCTCGAATATCGTAAGGGCCCTAGTTTCCCGTTGAACTCCTTAACAATCCTTAATTGTAAAGTACCAACAAAATCGCAAATCACTAATTTTCCATGTCCGAGAACAAAGACGAAAAACCACAAGAGTCCCCAGTAGGATCGACCATCCAAAGGAAATTCCTCAAAGAAAGGAAGATATTCCTGTGGGGTGAGGTTTCTGATGAATCCGCGAAGGAGATTACGGAAACTCTACTCTATCTGGAAGCCGATGCCCCTGGCGAACCCATCACATTTTACGTTAATACCCCTGGCGGCTCTATTACCGCCGGGATGGCCATTTACGATACTATCAAGATGATTTCTTCGGAGGTCTCCGTAATCGTAACCGGCATGGCTGCATCGATGGGATCGATATTGCTGTCAGCTCCCAAGAAAGGGAATCGCTACCTGTATCCACATTCCTACGTAATGATTCATCAGCCCTTAATAGCGGGCCAATTGAGGGGCCCTGCGGTGGATATCCACATCCACGCGCAATATCTCGAACAACTTCGTGTCCGACTAAACAAGATTCTGTCTGATGCCTCTGGTCAACCTCTCGAAAAAATAGAGGAGGATACAGATCGCGACTTCTACATGACTGCTGAAGAAGCAATCACCTATGGTCTGGCTGACAAGATCATCGACGAAGTGTAACCCATCAATCCTCTCGCACTCTCTCCCAGAACCGATCGAGGGCCTCGGGAAAGGCTAACGAAATAACAGTTGCCCTACCTTAAGTCCGGTAAACACGGATACTAGACAGCAAAGTAGGCTGGCTAATGCGTTTAGAAAAGCCAAATTCCAGTTGCCCGATTGGGCCAGCTTCAAGGTTTGAAGGCTAAAAGTGGAGAAAGTCGTGAAGCCTCCCAGTATTCCAGCCGTCAAAAACAAGGGCATCAAGGAATCACCCCCGAAGGAAGCCCGCTCTAATCCAGACGTCACAAACCCAATCAGAAACGAACCCGTAATATTCACCAATAGTATTGCCAGCGGGAAATCCATGTCCGCCTTGCGCTCTATCCACGCAACCGAAAGGTATCTCAACCCACCGCCTAGGAAGCTACCAAGTCCTACAATCAGAGCCGCTTTGATCATCGATCCGAAGAAACGATCCGGCTTGCCATCAAAATCGAAGTCAAGGAATACGACAATGATTCAGCCAATTTTTGACGGTACACCGGAGTATTAATCAAAGGCGCTTCTTTCCCGTGTGATAAAAATCCGCACTCAATCAGCAGACCCGGACATTCAAGATCTTTAAGCACTTTAAATCGGGCCTTCTTAATTCCACGATCGACACGTTGAAGATCGGCGATCAATCGACTTTGGACCCTGTATCCAAGTTCAAAGTTTAATAGATCGGTTTGATTGCCCTGGTAGGAAGGTTCACTGGAACCGATTGCATCATCATTTGTTGACGCCGAATTTTGAGGCGTCAGCAAATAGGTTTCTACACCCGAGGCTTCTTTGTTAAAAGCCGCATTAAAGTGAATACTAACGAATACGCCAGCATTTGACCTGTTCGCGATTTGAGACCGATCCTCCAAAGGTACAAGTCGGTCGTTGTAGCGAGTCAATACCACTTTGAAACCATTCTCCTCCATCAGCTTTTGCAATCGAAGCGATACATCCAGGTTAAGATCCTTCTCGAGGATGCTCAAGGATCGGTTTACGGATCCCGGCTCCGCTCCCCCATGGCCAGGATCTAGAACAACGGTCTTTGACCTTAGCACAATCTCCGGTGGATCGAGGGCCGGACGCAACGTGTATTCGAAGTCTGAATCACTTAAAGCAAAGTTTCCCTCTTTTTCAGCGAAGACCTCGTTCAGGTAAACAACTGTTCCATTCAGAATTGCTTGTCGACTTTGCTCCCTCAACTCAAACCTTCGCTCCCCCTTTTCAATCAGCCAGACTCCATCGCCCTTTTCGGTAACACGAGCCCCTCGTTGATCTGCCTGCTTAAATATTCCCGCGGCCTTCGGAGTGGGCTTTTTACTCTTTTCAAGTGGAACAATTGGCCCGGGCTCAGAAACAGGTTCAACTGTCTTCATCTGATTCGGTTCGACTCCTAATTCAGGGGCTACAGCGGTTTCTCCTGGATCCGCTACCTCCGACTGTGGAGTTTGACAGGAGCATAGAAACAGAACCGCACATCCCATAAAAACTAGCAAACGCTGGAGTTTGCTTTGCGCAGCTCTCATCTTTCCCAAATAAATTCAGCCTTAATCCGAGGAGACCCGATCCTCTACATCGGGCTCTACATCCGCCGCATCATCATCCTCGAGGTCTTCATCCTCCTCGTGCTCGGAATCCACAAGATGATGGCTGTACTTTGGTTTTCTTTTGTTTGCTGGAAGAGGTGTCAGCATAACGTTAATATTTCTGCCAATCAGCCTTGGCTCGTTATCGGGAGTCGCCATGTGGGCGATGTCCGCTATCGCTCTTCGAATCGTATCAAATCCAATTTCCGTATGGGCCATTTCCCGACCGCGGAAAGACAGAGTAAGCTTTACTTTGTTTCCCTTGTCTAAGAATTCCTCCGCTCTACGCAATTTCGTCATGAAATCGTGGACATCCACGCGGGGTCGGAATTTGACCTCTTTCGTTTTGCTCGAGCTTCCCTTCGAGTCCTTTGCCTTCTTTTGTTGCTCGTAGACATATTTGCCGAAATCCATTATTCGACAAACCGGCGGCCTCGCCTGTCCGGCAACTTCAACCAGATCCAAGCCTGCTTCTTGAGCGATTGCCAATGCCTCTTTGGTGTCCATGAGGCCTACTTGGTTCCCATCAGGACCAACTACTCGGATTTTTGGAACGCGAATCCGATGGTTGCGTCTTATATTTGCGAATGGATCCGGCTTTCTGGGCGGCCTCCGTTTACCTCGTGGTCTTGGCATTAATTAGTTTATGATTACTCTTAGTTTGTAGCTATTTTGAATGCTTATCCCGCAAAAGATTCCTCATATCAACACTTTTCCTGACTAGTTCGAGTAAGCTAACTCTTGGGTATTCATCAGATGCTGAAGCTCTCGCCACAGGAACAACTTGAAGTCGCGTTGGGATTGGAAAACTTAAAACCTCCCGAAATCAATGCATCTGAATAATCCAAGTTAGTGCCTTTGAGATAAAGCGCGCTTTTACTATCAACGAGCACCTTGGCATCGCCAAATGGAACTAAGATGTCCCCCTTCCTCGCTTCCGGAACGAATTTCATCTTGTAAGAGAGACCGTTGCAACCACCCCCAGATATGCCAACCCGCAAGAAAGAGGGCTCTTTCTCCTTTTCCAAAAGGGCTTCAACTTTCCTGCGCGCGGGTTCAGTCAAATTGATTAGACGATCGTCACCCAACCGAACCCCCTCAGGCAATTCAATGTCACTCGTTGTTCTCAATGGTCGCTAAATATCGGTCGTTTTCAGGCTCACACAAGCTAATCTTGTCCACCTATCAAACCATTACCTGCCCCTTTGCCAGCTTCCCCGCAAGGTCGATGGCTCTGGAAAAGCTCCGGTGGGAGGCTGCATCTGACCCCGCAATATCGTATCCGGTTCCATGATCCGGACTCGTGCGAGCGAAAGGTAATCCCAGTGTCACATTAACTGCCGTATCAAATTCTATCGTTTTTAGAGGAGCCAATCCTTGGTCATGGTAAAGGGCCACCACCACATCAAAAGCACCATTAACCGCTCTGTGGAAAATCGTGTCAGCGGGCTGACAGTCACTCAAACCGGGAACGACCTCTCTCAACTGGGCAATGAGCGGGTTGAAAACCGCGCCCTCTTCATTTCCGATAAGCCCTTCCTCTCCCGCGTGAGGATTCAGACCACAAACACCAATGCGAGGATTTGGAATATCAAGGCGCTTCGCCAAATCGTTAGCCCGATCAATCGCCATAGATAAGCACGACTCTGTCAGGTGGTAGGGAACTGCCGCCAAAGGAATATGCCAGGTAGCTAAGACCACTTTCAAACGTTCCCCCACAAAACCCATAGTCGGAGTTCCACCCCAGTGACTGGCAAAAAACTCAGTTTGGCCTGGATGAGAGAACCCCACCTCTACGCAACGTGCCTTGGAAATCGGCCCCGTTACCACTCCGTCAAATTCGCCAACACCACATCCCCTGGCTGCTCGTTCCATTGCTTCCAATGCAATCTTAGAACTTTCATGTGTGGGTTCACCGGGAACATAATGGGAGCTAGCTAAGCCGACCGCGAGCGAGCCCAACCTAATCTGGGATTCCGACTTTACCTCATCAATCCACTTTTGAGGACCAATTAATGTAAACTCCGAATCGTGTTTTTCACGACTAGAAAAGCACTTTCTGACCAGCTCAGGTCCAACTCCGGCTGGATCGCCGCAGGTAATCGCTATTCTTGGAATATTCATTAACTAAGTGACACCCTCCTCTATATATTCTCCGATCTGAAGCTTCCTGATACCAATCGACACAATCGCGATTCTAACAGATAACCATTTCCATATTACACTGATTTTTACCTGTACCAACTTCGATAAAGATATAATTGTTTCTCCTGATCCGCACTGGATCAACTCAAGTAAGCACTTAGATGAGATGACGTCGCACATATACGAGTTCAGCCAAGGAAATTCATCTGGGAATCCTTTACTAAATCAAACGTTTTGAGTGTGCGAACGAACTGCAGTAATTCTGAACCCGGGTAGACCTGGCGCGGGTCAACACGGTCGATAATGTCTAACAAGATCGACTTGAACGAGAGAATCCCATCCACTCCTCTTTCTTTCAGAGCAGTAACAATCCGTGCTCTATACACCTCCTGAGTGGGAAAAGCCGGAGCGACGAGAATCTTCTTTGGCATGACGGGTTCCCCTAATTCTCTCCAGTTAACAGGCTCGAACCATTTTTCGACTTTTTTGAGCACATTCCCCTCCACGTATTTTAGCATGTCCGCTCCATTCGCAACATTGCCCAAAGCCGCCTTCTCTCCATGCCATCCTTTCACACAAATTATCGCGCTCCTGAGGTGTCTGAGTTCGCTCGAGAAGAGCAAAAACGAGGGATCGCGCTCCTTTTCGATGAATTTCATGTTCCTCGCATAAAGATCGACCCCCTCCCCCTGCAACGATCGCTTCGACTGCGAGCGCCCCTTCCGCAACGGGATTGTCACAAAACCGTTCAACTCCAGGTACTCTTTGACAATCAACTCATCCATCAACTATCTACTCAAATCCGATTAGAGTGACGTAGCAACTCAATCAATACCTCCAACCGTACGCCACACTTCCTCAACCTTCTCTAACGGGACATCATCCTTGGTAATCGCTCGCCCAATCGACTCCAATACCACAAATCTCAGCTTTCCAGACCGCACTTTCTTATCTTTCTGCATGGCAGAGAAAAGAGCGTCTAATTTCAATGGGCTCTTCAGTTGATCCGGAAGTTTGTGAGCCTTGACCACCTTAACGACCCGATCCACATCACTTTGCTCGATGTATCCAAAATCGGCGCTTAACCGGGCAGCAGCGACAAAGCCAACCGCTATCGCCTCACCATGTAAGTATTCCCCATACCCCGCAACGTTCTCGATTGCGTGCCCGAACGTGTGCCCCAAGTTGAGCAGAGCTCGCCCTCCCGAGCTTGTAAGTTCCTTTTCATCCGCATTGACGACGTTAGCTTTCGTTTGGCAATTCCGTTCAACGACTGAGCCGAGCCGATGATCCCTAGAGTCGGTTAATGGCTGTCTCTCCAGCATCTCGAAAAGATCCGAGTCTGCCAGCATTCCGTACTTCATGACCTCGGCCATACCCGCACAGAAATCTCGGGATGGAAGCGATGCCAACAAATTCAAGTCTTCATAGACCGCAATCGGCTGGTGAAATGCGCCTACAAGGTTCTTGCCCGCCGCAATATTAATCCCCGTCTTACCTCCCACCGAGCTATCAACCATCGACAGAAGTGTAGTTGGTATTTGGATAAATCTTATTCCTCGAAGCCACGATGCTGCGGCAAAACCGGTAAGGTCTCCAATAACACCGCCGCCCACGGCAACGGCCACTCCACCGCGATCAAGGCCATTGGAGGCAAAAAAATCTAAAACGCGTTCATATTGCACGATGCTCTTGCTCGTTTCTCCAAATGGGATTTCGAGGATCGGCAACTCACCCAAAGCCGAATCAAAGAACCGGCACAAAACCGCCCTAACGGAAGAATCGGTAACGACAGCTACTTTTGAGCCTGATCGAGCCAGCCCTTCGATTTCGCTTTTTAGAGCATATTCCAGTCCTCGTCCAATGTATATCGGATAGGACTCTTTCGAAGTGGAAACCTCGATCTTTGTGGTACTAGAGAGATGGGAGTTCAAATTTTGGATAAGTTGCGATCTAGTTGACCGAGACGAGATTCGCAAAACTCGCATCCTTCTCGCCAAGACCGAGTTGCTCAGAATAGGCCAATATTTTCAATTCCTGCGGCAGCGGAGCAAACCCATTTTTAGTTCGATATTGGTTAATGCGTTCGCGCATGATTGAATCAAGAAGCACCGGATTATCCGACAGCATCACAAGCGGTTCCGAAACGGTATACATCGAATTGAAAATCGGTCCGCCTACATACTGAAACCGCTGCAGACTCACTATGTTCAGAGCCCAAGTCTCCCGCAGCTCGGGAACTGCCCCCATTTCCGCAACGGCCACAGGCGCCGAGGCGGGGCTTCTTAGAAAGCGAGTGGTGTTGCTTGCATTCCACATCGTCGCATTCATCAGAGCTCCATTTACTCCCAAGGTTGGATGGTCCGAATAGCAAGGTAAGTTTATCCAAAAATCGACCTCGTGCATCAGCGGCATCGGCAAATAGCTTTTGCGCTCGTTTGCGTCGTCACCCCGTTCGCCGATCGCATTCTCTTTTTCTATGTTGATCCAGTATTGAGCGGACTTGGCTGGGAGCGGACTGTCATAAAACCATTTGGCATTGTAGTACTCGCCGGAATCAAGCGAGCGTACGAACACTCGGTTAAAATACATCGAGCGCTCACTTAAGGGAGGCAAGAATCCGGATTCCCGAAGCATGCGCCCATTGAGGCCTAAAATAAATATGTCCGAACGCTCATAGCCGCGCTTAATGAGAGACTGTACCACCGCCTCCACAAGCGACTCCGGCGTGCTTAATCCAGGACCTGACTCGCTGTATACCTTGAGCCCAACCTTTCTCTTCCCGCCGGGCGTAAAATCCACCTTTTGTGATCGTTCATAGATACCCAATAAATTCTCGACCGCTTCTGAGTAACTCGACTGGGAAAAGTTTCTTAGTTGAAAGTTAAAAACCCGATTAGATGGTTCCGACTTTTCCTGGAACTCCCCAATCAGATTCTGTCCCCTAACCTGTTCCAGCAACAAAACGCCGACCAAAATCAGCAAGAGGATGAACTCACGCTTCAGGAAGTATAGAATTTTGTGGGTGTACATTGGCGATATAAGGGCTTAGAACAGACAATATAACGAGCCAAGGTTGCCAAATATTTAGAGAATCATCAAGCTTTAGGCAGCGTTGCTTGACAGTACTCATCTTGAACGCTCGGATTCGCATCTATCGAACCGCACAATTAGTTTGTAAAACGCAATCCTAAAGACCTAAAAGTTACCACAGACCTTAATAGAAACTCAGGACGCTTTCAGCCATTAAGCCCTCTCGCCGTCCTCCCGCTCGCATGCACAAGACATATTCCATTGCCAAGCGCCTTTCCTATATCGCGACCATCGCAGGCACTCTATCGATCTTGTCTGGATGTGCAAACCGTGAAGAGCGCATCAATCTCGCTCTGAACGAGGCCGATCAAGCAAGACAGAGGAATGAAACTTCAGAAGCCCTCAAGATCCTGGGCAAAGCAGCTTTAAAAAACCCTGAAAGCGCTTCCCTCCTTGAAGCCTTGGGGCACACACACCTGGAGGACAATGATCTCCAGTCCGCCATTAGCACTTACTCCAAGGCGATTGAAATAGATCCCGGGCGCGAGCGCCTTTGGGTAAACATCGCCGATCTGAACATTCGTCTAGGAGAAGAGCTGGCGGCAGCTCAAGCGCTCGAAAACTACCTCGAAGGATTTCCGGAGGATTTTCTCGCTTGGAAGAACTATGCTAACCTGCAGGAACAGCGCGGCGTCCTTAATGCAGCGATTGAGGCCTACCTCGAGTGGAACCGTATTCGGCCTTCTGCAGGGCCCGCACTGAAGCTCGGGTATCTCTTTAACAAGATGGGAAATCCGCCTCAGGCCCGATCATGGATCTCCCAAGCGGCGGCTTATGTCAATGATCCCGGAGCCAAAGAGGCTCTCGCTGCTCTGATCGAACTTGAAATCGACTTGCAGCAATACATGCCTGCCTCGACCTGGTTGGAGCAGTATGATTCGCGCTATGGTCCAGGAAGTGCAGATCCGAGGATTGTGAGGGCTCGGGATACAATCGGTAAGTGGAGAAAAGCCCAGCAAGACATCGCGGAGGCTGCGGCTGAGATTGAGAGAAAGCGAAAGGAGCTGGAAGATCAGGCTCTCTCAGAGCGGCTCCAGGGAGAGAAAGTACAGCGGGAACGAGAAGCCTTAATCGCTCAGCAATCTTTAGTAGCGGGAGCAAACGCCAACAACAATCCAGCCTTTTTGGATGTAAATCCGACGCCCGGCAATGCCGCCGAAAACGATCCTGAATCTATCAACAATCCAGTGCTAGAAGAGAAACCGCCCGTAGCCCTGGTAGATACGAATAACGAGCCACCTCCGTCAATCGTCTCGGATGTGGACTACTTGGAAGCTGCCCGTTCTGCCGTTGACCGGGAGGACTCGATGGAGGCTATTGATCTCTACTGGAGGGCTTTAGGGCCCGGTTCCGAAAATCCCGTCATCTGGCACGAACTCGCAAACGTTTACATAGAGACCCAGAATTGGCTCGATGCCGAAGCCTGTATCCTTGAAGCCAAACGGCGCGATCCAAGGTCACCTATCATTGCAAGCGCCTACTTGACGATCGTCGCTCAAACTCAGGCCCCATCCAAAGCGGTCCGCGAGGCCGAAGCTTTAGTAAACCTCTTTCCCAGGAAGGCCTCCGTTTCACTCGCATTTGCCCGCTTGCTGAGAAAAGCCAACGCTCCAAGATCGAGAATCTCCGATGCATACGACAATTTTCTTAGTGCAGCGGCACCCGGCGCGGAAGGAATCAAAGAGGCGACCACTTACCTAAGTAGGTAGAATCGAACTGGATCCCTTCCTCCCCACCCATGCCAGCGATTAAGCCGAGCAGTATTCGCGATCTCAAAGATCGGATTGGAATCTTCGATGTGGTTTCCCGTGAAGTAGCGCTCAAAAGAGCAGGTTCCAACTACAAGGGACTCAGCCCTTTCACCAACGAGAAGACACCTTCGTTTTTCATCTCGCCCGACAAAGAGATTTACAAGTGCTTTTCCACTGGAAATGCCGGTGACATCATAAGCTTTGTCATGGAGACCGAGCGCCTCAACTTCGTGGAAGCAGTGGAGGAGCTCGCTAAGCGATTCAGCATTGAACTTGAATACGAAGAAGGTGGCAGGCCTCGCGAAGACCGGTCCTTGAGACAGGAACTCTTCGAACTGCACGAATTTATCGCGAGCTACTACCATGAAGCCTTCCATGCAGGCGACGAAGGCGGAAAGTGGATTCGCAACTACTGGACCCAGACTCGGCAGTTCGAGATCTCCATCGCAGATGAGTTCAAGATCGGATTCGCGCCCGTGGGCGGATTGGAGCTTGGCCGGCGCGTAACCAAAAAGGGATTCTCCAAAGAGTCGATCGAAGCCTGCGGACTTTTCTACACGAGACAGGGCATCAATCCAGCTACCATGGGGTACCGTTTTCGCGGCAGGCTCATGATCCCCATTCGCGATCACCAAGGGCGGATTTCCGCCTTTACGGCTAGGCAACTGGAGCTAACGCCCGATGACGACCCCAGTAGGGAGGCTAAGTACGTCAACTCTCCCGAAACGCCGATTTTCAATAAAAGCTCCCTTCTCTTCAGTATGGACAGAGCACGAATGGAAGTCGATCCCGATACCCCATTCGTTATGGTTGAAGGACAGCTCGATGCCATTCGTTGCTGGAGCGTCGGGCTAAAAGGCGCCGTTGCGCCCCAGGGGACTGGAATCACGGAAAATCAGTTGCGACTGATTAAGCGGTACGAGCCTCGAGTTCGATGCCTTCTAGACGGAGACCGGGCGGGGCAAAAAGCAGCCCTTAGAATGTTGCCGCTTGCTCTCGCTCAAAGCGTTGAGGTCACATTCATCCCACTCAACGAGGGGGAAGACCCAGATGACCTACTTCGGTTCGAGGGTGCCGCAGCGCTAGATGCCCTGCTCGAGCGAGAAACCGATGCCATATCCTTTGCCGCCGATTCAATCGCCCCCAGCATCGATTCCCTCACTCCTCAAGCGAAGTCCAAAGCTGCCGCCGAGTTATTCCAAATCATTTCCAAAGCGGACTCCGAGACCACCCAAATTGAGTTTGTTAAACAGGTAGCCGAAAAGTTGAACATCGATCCTGATGCCGCAATCAGAGACTACCGGAGGTTTTCAACCAACCAAGCCACCGCCCGGCGACCCAAACAGGCAGAGAAAGGTGTCCAGAATGAACCAATCACACGTAAGACTGTCCACACGGTTGAACGGGACTTATTAGGGCTTTGCTTGAATGAGGAGGAAATCGGGTACCGAATCGCGCAAATCGTCGATGAGCAGTGGATAGACACTAGCTCTTTAGAAGGGGAACTGCTCAATCTCGTATTGAACGCTTTCCTCCACGACATGTGGAATGGACCCGATTCTCTTAACGATCAGCTTGATAAAACCGAACTAAAGAGCCTAGCAATCGACCTAATTTTCCAGAAACCCGAGTACGACAATCCCGAACGCCTTGCAGAAGAAGCGATTAAGAGACTGGTAACTAAATTTGCAGATCAAAAGATTAAGAAGATAAAACTTGAAATTGCCCAAAAACAATCTGAACAAGACTTTGCTTTAATCTCTCTATTTGACGAAATTGTAAAATTACAGAATATTAAGGGAAACCCGCCGCAACTCGAGTAGTCCCATCATCGTTCCCATATTACGGTAAAACCCACGCCAATAAAACCTTATGCCACGCAAGAAAAAAAGCGACGCAAAAACCAAGCAAGGACTGTCTAAACATCAAGTTAACGAACGTATTCGCTACTTGATTCGTCAGTCCAAAGAACAAGGCTACCTAACTTACAGCGATATCAACACTGCTCTGCCAGATGGAGTGGATAGGCAGGAAGATATCGATAATATCATCTCGATTCTGCAGAATCTGGAAATCGACATCCTCGATCCCGATGAAGTCGATTCCTACAAAGCGAAGCAGGAAGAGCAGGAAGAGGCGCAAACCAAAACCAGTCAGCACGACATACTGGACGATCCTGTTCGCATGTATCTCAAGCAGATGGGACAAGTCCCCCTTCTGACGCGAGAGCAAGAAGTCGAGATCTCAAAACGTATCGAAAGCGCTGAAATCAAAGCTCAAGAAGCCCTCTTTTCTGTAGGGATCGCTTCGGACTTCACGCTAAATCTTGCTGAAAAGCTCTACAATCGGGAAGAGCGGTTCGATCGAATCGTGATTGATAAGAAAATCGAAAACCGCGAAACCTACTTTCAAGCCCTACCCATCCTAATAGAACGATCCCGCAAAACACACGATCGCATGCTCAAGACTTGGTCTGAGCTCCGGGCAGCGGCAGATCCGGAAGATCGAAAGAAAATCCGCTCCAAGTTCAGAAAACAGGAAAATACGCTGAGAGGCAATTTTTCTAAGTTCTTTTTCAAGCTCAAAGTTTTCGAAGAGCATATCGATGACGTGATCAGCAAGGACCTGAGCCGTATCAGCCAAATCAATCGAGACCTGGATCGAGTCAAAAAGCCAAAAACAGCCAGAGACGCCCAGCTTAATCCTCAAAAGTTGAAAGACGAATTAGAAGAAATCCACGACAAGCACCGCATTGATCCCGAAAAATTAGTCCGGTTGATTGGTGATGTTCGCATGCGTCTGAGAGAAGCGCATCAGGCGAAAACGGAGATGGTCGAGGCGAACCTTCGCCTCGTCATTTCAATCGCGAAAAAATATACGAACCGCGGACTCTCTTTCCTCGATCTGATTCAAGAAGGCAATATGGGCCTGATGAAAGCGGTTGAGAAATTCGAGTACCGCCGCGGATACAAGTTTTCGACTTACGCTACATGGTGGATACGCCAAGCCATTACACGCTCGATCGCTGACCAAGCTCGCACGATCCGCATCCCGGTTCACATGATTGAAACGCTGAACAAGGTCATGCAGGTTCAGAAACAGCTTTTGCAAGAGTACGGACACGAGCCGACACCGGAAGAGGTCGCAGAAGAAATGGCCCTCCCAGTAGAGCGTGTTCAGACCATCATGAAGATGGCTCAACAGCCAATCTCACTCCAGAGCCCCGTCGGCGATGGAGATGATACCAATTTCGGCGACTTCATCGAAGATAAGTCAGCGGAGAATCCCTACGATCAAACGGCTTTCAGTCTGCTACGCGAGAAGATCATCGACGTTCTTGATAGCTTGACCGAACGCGAACGAAGGGTTTTGTCACTGAGATTCGGACTTGTCGACGGCTACAGCCGCACCTTGGAAGAGGTTGGAAAGCAATTTAAGGTTACCCGCGAGCGAATCCGGCAGATAGAAGCGAAAGCGCTACGAAAAATGCGTCATCCCACCCGTATTCGGCAATTGCACGGATTTTTCGAAAGCGAACAATTCGACGGCCCAAACACTTTTCTCAGCGACCAGCAGAATACCGGCAGAGAAACCGGTTCCAAATAAGCATACGGAGCCAAAACAAGGATAGAATTGCCAGATTTCGCAAAGCAGCATTGCCAGGCACAAACAAAACACACAATCTATAGAAACGTTTATCACGATTTCTTACCCAACACCGAAAGTATTTTAAAATGGAAACAACATATTCACTCGCTTTTTTAACGAATCTTGGCTGGCCCGAGATTGTCGTCATCCTCGTCGTATTTATACTCCTTTTTGGAGCGAAAAAACTACCTGAGCTCGCACGAGGAGTCGGAAAATCGATCAAGGAATTCAAGAAGGCCACGAGCCATATCGAAGATGATCTCCGTACTGCGATGGAGGAAGAGCCCGCTCCGAAAAAGCCTATCGAAACAAAGCAACCTGCAGAAACGAGCGAGAAAGCGACTTCCGAGAGCTAAGTTTCTGTCTTCAAATTTCTGCTACACACTTTCACACGGCCGGCCGATCTTACAAACAGCCGGCCGTTTCTTATTTAGCGAGCGACACCCTTCTCAATCGTTCCCGCCTATACTAGCTATCCTTACAGATCCTTTCAGGATCGCATAAAATGCCCAGAAACCCTCTCATTTCCTAGACAAAGAGACGTTTAGCAGTTTTTTTCCGTATTCAAAATTGCTTTTGAGTAATGCTCCGTTTAAACACTTGCTTCAAAACGTCCTTTCGTTGAACATTTTAGGCATTCATGTTGCGAAATTTCCTCGGTCTATTTTCTAACGACATCGGTATCGATCTCGGAACAGCAAACACCCTCGTCTACTCAAAAGACAAAGGGATTGTTCTTCGCGAGCCAAGTGTTGTCGCCATTCACAGTGGAACCCGAAGAGTTCTCGCAGTAGGTAACGAAGCGAAGAAGATGCTGGGGCGAACCCCCGGCAACATTACCGCAATCCGTCCGATGAAAGACGGTGTCATCGCCGATTTCGATATTACTGAGGCGATGCTCCGCTACTTCATCAAGAAGGTTCAAACGGCTAAGATCATTCCCCCCAGAGTCGTAATCGCTATTCCATCAGGCATCACTGAAGTCGAAAAACGCGCTGTAAAGGAATCTGCGACGCACGCTGGCGCTCGAGACGTAATGCTTCTGGAAGAACCAATGGCAGCCGCTATTGGCGTTGGATTGCCCGTAGAGGAGCCGGCTGCCAATATGATTGTCGATATCGGTGGCGGTACTACGGAAGTGGCAATTATCTCGCTAGCTGGAGTTGTTTACGCAAAGAGCATACGTGTAGGGGGCGACGAGCTTGATGCGGCGATAATCAATTACATGAAGAGAGCCTACAATCTACTGATTGGGGAGAGAACTGGTGAGGAAATTAAACTGCGAATCGGATCGGCAGCCGCTTTGGATGAGGAAATGACTCTCGAAGTGAAAGGACGAGACTCAGTGGCCGGTCTTCCCAAGACCATCCAAGTTTCTTCTCAAGAAATCCGGGAAGCCCTACACGATACTGTCAACGCGATCGTAGAGGCCGTTCGTAGCGCCCTTGAGAGATGCCCACCGGAATTGTCGGCAGATCTAGTCGACCGAGGATTTGTCCTCGCAGGCGGTGGCGGTCTCCTCAGAGGGATCGACCGTCTGCTTTGCGATAGAACCGGACTCCCCGTCATCATCGCAGACGATCCCCTTAGCGCGGTCGCCAATGGAACCGGTGCCGTATTGGCAGAATTAAATGCACTGCTACCTTACGTTTCTAGCGATTCCAAAGATTAGAGCGTGCGACTAGAATCACGCGAACGGGCGGTCCATTGGCAAAAAAGCGATTCTTTAGCATAAAGCCTTTTGCTGTCCTTTTTGGAGTAGCAGTTTTTTGGATATTCGTTCCGGTAGCGGTTAAGACCACGCTACAATCTGCATTCTACGAGTTTCAGGCTCCCATGAATGCCGGAGCTTCCTACGTGAGGGAGCTTCAAAATTTCTGGGCAGCCCGATTAAAGTCAAAAAGCGAACTATACGAAGCAGGCAAGGATCTCGCCCACCTCAATTCTGCCTATCAGTTGGAAGTCCTTGAGAATCAGTCCCTGAAACAGGAGGTAGTCCGACTCGAAGCCCTTTTGGGACTGCCCGCAAGACCTGAATACAAATACGAGATAGCTCGCGTCGTCACCCGAGATTTTAACTCTTGGTGGCAACACTTCGAAATCCGTAAAGGTTCTCGTCACGGAATTCCCGTTGGAGCGCCTGTTGTTTTCTCTGGAGGTGTAGTGGGTCGCATCCGCGAGGTACACGAATATACGTCAACCGTAGAGCTGTTGAGCAATAGCCATCTTCGAATGGCGGTTGTAATCGAGGGCGACAACCGACCTATGAGTTTTCGCGGTGCAGGGTTTAAGATATTTCGTTCTCCCATAGGTCTTGCCGAGTACGTTCCCAACGATATTTCGATCTCAGATCCTTCCAATCCACCACGAATAGTCACTTCTGGAATGGGCGGTATTTTCCCAGCAGGCTTGCATATCGGGTACCTTCAACGCCTGAGGCCAGGGGCTAGCGGCATGTTTCAAGATTGTGACGTACGTTTGGAAGAACGACTCTCCAATCTCACCGAGGTTGCCGTTTTGATCACAATTAAGGAAGGTATGGAATGAAGTTTGCATCTCGCAACCGCTGGATCATAGTGGCAATCGCCCATTACGTCACGATTTTATTCTTCACCCAGCTCAATTTCTACATCGCTCCATTCGGGATCAGTGTATTGATTGCTGGGATGCTACTCTCATTTAGCTCGCTCACCCTAAACCACCTTCAAGGCAGCTTCTCTCTCATACCCGTCGCCTTTCTCATCGATACAAAAACCCCTTTTCCATTTGGGTCCTCACTTCTAACCCTGATCGGTCTTCACTACATTGCCGTCCTTGTCCGATATCGATTGAGACGCGAATCCGAAGGAGCCAGTCTTGCAACTGCCCTCGCTGCAAACCTAGCGATCTATATCGTATATACGTTTTTGGCAGCCGCTAATTTGGGAACCGAAGGAATTAACGCCTTTCAGGTAGCTATGAATCTCCTAATAAGTAGTCTGGTTATAGCCCTGATCAACTTGCACTACCAGAGAGCCCTGATTGAAATACTAGGAGTTTTTGGCATCAACGTCGCCCTAGAAAAGCGTCAGTCCCGATGAATACGGAAAACACAAAGAAATACCAGTCACGTCTTTGGATATTCTACGCTATTCTCGGACTACTTCTCGTCATTCTATACAGTGGCCTATTTTTTCGCCAGCTAATCGAGTCCGAATCGCATGCGGCAAAAGAGAAAATCCAAAACCAGCGTCGGATACTAACCCCTGGTCCAAGAGGCAATCTTCTGGACAGGGAAGGACGAGTTCTAGTAGCAAACAAGTCCAAGTTCTCGGCCGTCGTTTTTCTTTCAGAGAACCAAGTACAGAAATCTTTCAGTGACAGCTATCGGAGGATGGTACGAGACTACCGTGAACGAGGAGAAAAAATTAAGAGTTACTCAGAGCTCAGAATACTCTCGCGAGCGAACGTTCTTCAAAGCTACCTCAAGGGGGTCAACGAATTGATCGGCCGACATGAAGAAGTGGATGCAACCGCCATCACCCGACACTTAAATGTCAATCCACTACTTCCCTACCCCCTCATCGACAACCTTGCTCCCGAAGAGTTCGCGATCCTTCTGGAATCGCTTCCCGTCGAGTCACCTGTTCAAGTGTACGTATCCAACATGCGCCACTATCCCTACGAGAACGCAGCCACGCACGCCCTTGGATACGTAGGATACAGTCCACTAGAGGTTCAAAGCGATATGCCAGGATCAGAACTGAGGACGTTCGCGACAAAAGGCACCTACGGTCGCAATGGAATTGAAAAGCGTTTCGACGAGCAACTACAGGGTAAAACCGGCTCTGAAATCTGGGTCGTCGACCCTAGCGGATACCAAGTGGAATCCGTCCAAAGGGAGTATCCGAGAAAAGGCCGAGATATCGAATTGTCCATCGATATTGACCTCCAATTAGCTGGCGAAGCCGGATACGATCTATACGGCGACAAAGGAGCCCTAGTCGCCATTGACATAGATAGAATGGAAGTTTTGGCGATGCTCAGTCGGCCCGACTACAATCTGAACCAAACCACCCCTTTCATCTCAAACAAGATTTTCAAGGAAATCAGCGACAATCAAGCCTGGGAGAACAAGGCCTTGCGCGGCTTGTACCCTCCTGGTTCGCCTTTTAAGCTAATAACCGCCATCGCAGGGCTAAAGGCGGGCAAAATAGACGATAATACAGTCTTTGAATGCGACGGTTCCCATCGAGTTGGAGGCCGCAACTTCCCCTGCATGGGCCACCATGGAGAAATCGACTTGCGCACCGCTATCGAGAAAAGCTGCAATGAATACTTCTATCGGGTTGGGCTAGAAACGGGCGTTGACAATTTGAGTCGGGAAGCCATCTACCTCCGCCTTAACGAACCCACTCACATCGATTTGCCAAACGAAACTCGGGGAATGCTTACGCCTTCTCGAGAGTGGAAAAAGACTCGCTTTGGAGAGCCATGGTATCCAGGTGACACTGCAAATATGTCGATTGGACAAGGTGCCCTAATCGTAACCCCACTCCAAATGGCCCTGATGGTAGCTTCGGTTGCTAAAAATCAGGTCTATTCCCATCCGAGCATTCTTAAACAATCACCCGAACAACTCGCCCGGCGCCCCGCCCCAAAACCTCTGGGCCTTCCCGAAAACTTGCATAAGGCGATAATAGATGGCATGGACCGCGTAGTCAGCCCCACCGGCACCGCTCGCGCCGCTATCATCAAAGGAGTCAACATTGGAGGTAAAACAGGCACTGCCCAGATAAACAAAAAGGATGGCAATTTTGAGCTTGCTTGGTTTGTCGGATTTGCACCGATCGAGGACCCAAAAATAGCGGTGGTCGCCCTGGTAGAGGGACAGGAACTCAATGTGAGCTTTGGCGGCGGCCGATACGCCGCTCCGATGGCTCGCTACGTCTTGGAGGCCTACTTTGACAAGCGTCCCGAGTACGTAAACACTCAGGAAGCTACAACCACCGCCGCGCTTCCTTGAATACAATACGCGGGTTTGACCACGAGTCTCGGCGACCAAATCTTAGCCGTTTCAACTCCTGTATAACTGATTCCCGTTTCCCTTTCGCATCGTCAGTCAGGTCTCTATGCTTCGTTTCGTACTTCTTAAGAACCTTGCTCGCCTTGCGCCGAATCGGGTCTCCCCTCCTAAATGTGGCTAAGAATAATTCGCGATAGTTCAGTACGAGTTTTCTCTGAAAAAGCAGTACTAAGATCGCAACTACCAAAGAACTCATCGAATTTATAAACTTCTTGGTACTCCATGGGGCGACGATCCAGGAATACACTTCATTGGCCGTGCTAATGACCCACTCCTCTGCTACTTGTATGTAAGCCAAAAAGAAGTCCTTCATCAGAATCGCAACTTCCTTCTGCGCCTGTTCGTCAAAGTTCACGATTCTACGATACCACAACATTCGGAGGCTATCGAAATAAGCAAGCGTATCACTTTCACCCATCTGTGCCTCAATTGGCACAGTCGTTTGCGGTGCCATCGGTAAGTCCGAACCTGGCGTCGGATCAACGCGAAACCAGCTATCTTTCCCATCGAAGACTTCGCACCAAGCGTGAGCATCTGAATTCCTCACCATGTAGTACTTCTCAAACGCATTCCAGGCACCGCCTTTGTAACCGATAACGACCCGGGACGGAAATCCGGCAGCCCTTGAGAGCAGGATGAGTGAAGAAGCGAAGAACTCGCAATGCCCATCCAGATCCGACTGAAGCCAGCGAACTACAGGATCATTAATACCTGATGCTTCCGGCAAATTCACGCTCATCGAATAATTGTGACTTTCAGACAGGTACTGAGTCGCTCGAGTTGCAAATGCAACCGCATCCATCGGGACTCCCCCCGTTATCTTTTGAACAATTATATCCAAATACTCCTTAGCTGCCTTATCATTGGGCAGTCCAAGTAAAGATTCGGGATAACTGTAGCTTGTAAACTCTTCTGTTTGGCTAATGCGGCGCATTATCGTCTCATTAAACCGGTCAGCCGGAACATCTGGTATGTTTGATTTGAAATCTACTCCTTCCAATTGGTAGGAAACCATTTTACTAGGCGTTTCTCTCAAAGAGAATGCATGCAACTGCGGCCCGATACTCAGTTCGTTTAGATTGGCAAAGGTAAACTGTTTAAACGAACCCAGAACAGGCAGGAACTTGCTTACTCCCGGTTCAACGAAAAATGTCCATCTATCTCTTGTTTCATCTCGACTAGGCATGTCCGAAAACAGTAGGTCACTCCAATACCGAACTGCCATATAAGGAGTCGTACCTCTGTTGTTCAGCGACTCTTTGAGATTCGGTGAAATGGAAAAGCTTCCATTGTTGTAGGAGTCGAGCGCCACTATGCGCCAGTAGGGAGTGGCTGGCACCATTTGCTCTCCCGAGACATCAACACGCAAAGCTACTCGCGTGTCGTTCTTGATGTTCGTGACTTCACCGAGATTCAAGCTCTCACTGAAACCAGTTTGGGAGGATGTTGCTTTCATGTTGAACAAGTTGACCTTGTTTTGAATGTCCACTCGCGGAATGAAGAGGAAAGCGACACCTGCGATCCCAATCAAGGCCGTGAACATTGCAGACCCAATTGCAAGATTACGGTAACGAGAAGAACGAGCCAAATGAAACCAGCCTTCATGTTTTTGCCATGCATTGTAGGCGTCTATCTCTTCGCTTCTACCACCTGATCTGCTATCCAGAATCGTACCAGCAGTCAGAAAGCCAATCGCTAATCCGGAAAAGAAAAGTAGCTGTAGCCCGGATACGAGTGATGCGGTTAACATACCAGTCATTACTAGAAGAAATAGACAAAGCAAAACGAGTTGCATCTCTTCTCTTCGCTTCTGGTGATTCAATGCTCGATAAATAACTAGCCAGGTATTCAGGTTAAGCAGAGCTGGTATGGTTTCTCTTGCCAGAACGTCAATTGACACCAGAGGGACGATAATGAAAGCGAAAGCCTTCCAAACGATAGGGGGAGTACTCGAATACTGCTTTGGGAAAAAAATGCATGCCCAAATAGCAGCAATCCCTATTAATGCAGGGACTCTACTAAGACTCCCAAGATTTAAAAGTGCTGTCATGGATACAAACGCCATGAGAGCCCCCACCAACCACTTCAGTCTGTACAGGGCGTTAACGCTAAGCTTTGGCAATCGTCGTTCCATTTACTATCGCTTCCACTGATTTCCCATCCAAAGGTGAAAATACTACACAATTCGATTGTACCAAATTCTCACTGTCACTTGATTCCCTTCCCCATAATAGGGCAGAAACTTCATCAAGGAAGCTACTCAAATCGGCTACTCGACTTATCTTGATCGAGGCACCGCCAACGATTCGGCAATGATCCAAGTCACCCGCTAAGAATAAGTCCTCAGCAAGGCTTGCGACAAACGAGCACATTTTCTCAAACACATCCTCTTTGGGCCACAGATACCGAGACGGATTTACAACCAGCGAATATCGCGCTTGGCTCTCAGCGGCATGTTGCTTAACAACTAGAGTCCCCTGTCGTGCAGAAACTTTCCAGTGGATAGATCTTGGCGCATCTCCTTTTGCATATTGCCGCAGACCGATTAGCTCTCCAGTTGATCCCTTTGTTTTGGTACTAGCACCCTGCCATCCAAAACCAGTCCCAATCATCTTGAGTCTTTGATACTCAGTACGAGCCGGCCAAATCCTTGCTTTCACTTCACACTCTCCCAGCACATGCTTGCGTAGAAAGCCAAAAGGGAACGAAGACGTGGTCTCAAATATGCGAAATCTGGTTACGCATCTCTTCTTTGGACGATGCCGCCACACGAGCCGGCTTGACTCTCCGGGAGCGAGGCTCTCAGTTAAATAAAGGTCACTCACTTCATGAGATGTCTCGTCTCCCAAATGGAAAAGTAGGCAGAACAAGGGAAATCTTTGTCTCGCATTCTCAACTACGACTGCGACCTCACCATCTTCGCCAACTCTAAAAGTAGAGCTCGTTTCGAGCCTCCAACGTGCTGAAATGATGTTCGACCAGCAAAAAAAACCGCTCATGATAATCGTTGCAATCAGCAAAGATAGGGCCGCGAAAAGTATATTGTTTTCAGTGTTATAAGCAGCCAACCCAAGGCATAGTCCAATAAGGATTAACATCATACCAGAAGCGGTCGGGAGAACCTTTTCCCCTTTTGGGGGGATAAAAATCTCCTTTAGCTTAACCGAAAATGGCCTTGGCGTCCGACCCGAAGCAGGACCACGCCACATAAACTGGTCCTTTGAGGCAGAAATTGACATTGCTTTCTATAATTTTACTTCGGCTGCGGGACTACTGCTAAAATTCGCGAAACAATTCCCTCAACTAAACGACGCTCCTCGATAGCATCGGAGGAGGGACGACGCAAATTCAAACGGTGGCTCAAAACTGAGGAAGCAACGGAATTCACGTCTTCTGGCACTACAAAATCTCTTCCAAAATACAGAGCACGAGCCTGGGATGCCGCCTTCAAGGCCAGACTTCCCCGAACACTGATTCCCGCCTTGAACTCGCTTTCTGTTCGTGTTGCAGTTACGACTCTCATGATGTAATCCAAAATGCTGTCCTCCAAATAGATTTTGGAAACCGTACTTCGAATCTTCACTATTTCCTCTTTGCTCACGGGGTCACCAAAGTATAGATCATCGTAACCAGAATTCTTCCCAGCTAGGATTTCTAACTCGTTTTCAGTACTCGGGTAACCCATTTGAAGTCGCATTAGAAATCGGTCCATCTGACTTTCCGGAAGCGGAAACGTCCCTTCGTAGTCCACTGGGTTTTGAGTAGCTAGTACTATAAATGGGTCCCCTACCGAATAAGTCTCACCATCAATGGTAACTTTTCCGTGATCCATAACTTCTAGAAGACTCGATTGCGTTTTTGGCGTCGCTCGGTTTATCTCATCTGCCAGAACGATATTTGAAAAGATCGGCCCTTTTTTGAACACGAAAGATCGCTTGCACTCGTCATAGATAGAAACACCAGTAACGTCAGTGGGAAGCAAATCACTCGTAAACTGTATTCGCTTGAAGTCCGAATGCATCGCTCGAGCGAGACAATACGCCAAAGTGGTTTTTCCAACACCCGGTAAGTCTTCTATAAGAGCGTGGCCTCCCGCTGCAAAACAGATCAGAATGTTATCAATGACATCGTCTTTCCCCTTGATCCGGCTGTTGATCAAGCCCTTAAGTCGATTAAAAACCTCCCGTGAGGCGATCATTGCTTCTGTAGAGAGAAACTCGCTCATATCGTTATAAATTTAAATTCTCACTGAAGCATGTCCTCAGCCCGCCTAAACCATCGGCTGAATCGAGGGGGAATTTACTCTAATAGGGGGCTATTTACCCTAAGATAACCGTAAAACTCCATCTACTTGCCAAATCGGGCAGTTACGCCACTTAAAATTCCATCAATAACCGATTGGTTTCGGTCAACTGAATCGTGGAATTCACTCATACTAAGTTTCTGATCTCCAATGCCGTGCGCATAGTTGTCAATCATGCACAAGGAAGTGAGCGAGACCCCGCTTTCCAAGAGCAAATCCGCTTCGTTGCCGAAAGTCATTCCAACCACGTCACAACCCCAGCTCTGAAGGATTCTTACTTCGGCTTTTGTTTCAAATCGTGGCCCACGCGTCTGGGCGTAAACCCGATCAGATTCGATCCCTTGAGGACACAGCCTCTTTAAATCGTTCAGAAGCCCGTTGTCGATAGCTGGCGCGAATCCGCTGGGGCGATCATCGATAAACGTCATTGGAGCAAAACTCACGTAGTCCGAACAAGAAACCAACGTTCCGGGCTTCAAATTCTCCTTTAAAGAACCCACTGAGGTCACTGCTAGCACTGCGTCTACACCCAAACCTTTTAGGGCAGAGACATACCCTCTATAGTTGCTCCTATGGGGAGGAAGCGGTTCTGAAAAGCCGTGACGATTCACTACTACGATTCCCTTACCGCGCTTGAAGTCAATCGCTCCGTAAGGCGTCTCCACTTGATCCAATTTCCAGTCCTTAAAAACTGCCGACCGGTTGATGCTCGTTCCGCTAATGATCGCTAAATTCATGTTTCTATATAGAGCCTTCCCCCCATTCAAATCAACAATCAACGCGACTCTTTCGCCAGCAAGAGCTTAGAAATACACCTTCATCCCGTTTTTTCCTGAATCACGGTCAATAGTTACTCAACGGTGACGATATACTACTCCATCCATCATGAGTCGCTCGATCCCCAAAACCGTTTCTGCTAACCAGTTGAACCAGGAACAATGCAGAAAGTTCCTCGCTGGCAACCGTTCTTGCTTCTACCGTGGCTTTTGGAAAAACTCTCCCTACAAACAGGAGAAGAATTCCAATCATCGAGCGTTGGTAGAAAAGTCTACGCAAGGACCGAATTAGCCCCGGCCTGCCAGATCCAAGACGCTAGAAACGTCGCTTCTCATTCCAATGGCGGACGTTTTTCTATTGATTTTCAGAATCCCAATCCTAGCTTCACCGACTGCGATGGCCTCGTGGTGTAATGGTAGCACTAAGGATTCTGATTCCTTCTGTCGGGGTTCGAATCCCTGCGAGGCTACCAACCACGCACTGCTTCAACGATGCCGTATCGAAAAAGCCCCCCCCTACTCTTGTCGCTTTCAGGCCCTCCAAGAATGAACCTTTCAGAAAAACCGATTCTTGGTCATTTTGACTTTTGCCCTTCCTGCGGCTCCCCTGCCAGAACCCATACACAAAAACTTCTTCTTTCTGTTGAGACTGCTTTCTTGAAACGGACTTCAGCCCAGTTTCCTCTGCAGCGGCTTTAATCCAAGATTGCGATGGGGATATCCCATTCATAAGAATAGCACAAGGAGCCAAATAAAGGGAAGCTCGGAATACCGGTCGGATTCGTAAATCCCATAGAACACCTGGAAACCGCAATGCTTCGAGAAGTTAAGGAAGAAGTCGGAATCCAATTGGACACTTGGAAGTACCTTGGAGGTTGGCCCAACGAATATTCCCACAAGTCTATAGTTAACGATGTCTACTTTTTGGCTAGGGTGGAAAACTTTCAGAGCGTCCAAACGTGCTCCGACGAAATTGAAGGGATCTTTATTAAAAACCCGGGTACAATCAACACTGAAGCGCTCACAATTCCCTCTCTAAAAATTGCCGTCTTTGCGTATCTACATAACGGTCACAGGAGCTAGTCAGCTGTCAAAAATACTACCCGGTAAAATTCCCCTTCGAAACCTCGACGATTCTCCAATCGTCTTTCTCTCCAGGCGAGGGTAGCTGAGTGCCTGTCGCAATGATTTGCAAATCCTTGTCAAGAACAGACCAGAACCTATCTCTACGTTGCTGGTCTAACTCCCCCAGAGCATCATCTGCAAGAGCAACCGGTCTGAATCCAAATCGGCTCTGCCAAAACTCGATAATCGCCAACGAAAGTGAAAGCGTGATTGAACGCTGTTGTCCTTCAGATGCAAAGTCATCGGCAGACATCCCGTTTAATGAGATCGAAAAGTCGTCGCGATGTGGCCCCTTACCCGTCGACTGTAAGTAGCCATCTCTTTTCCGGTTTTTCTCCAACAACTTGAGATAGTCCCCTTCATCTTCGAGCTCTGCACTTCGACTATACTCCAAGGCCAAAGTTTCACCATCTAATGAAATTTCTCGGTGCACGCCAACGGCATACTCCATGAGAGAATCCAATATCTCCGTTCGAACCCTGCAAATCTTCAATGCCGGTTCGTCCATTTGCGATTCGAAGGCGGATACTACTGCATCAGACTCATTTTGCTTCAGTAGTGCATTCCTCTCCTGCAAGAGCTTCTGAAAGGTCTGCAATGCTCTAAAATAGTTGCGATCTACGCCACAGATAAACGCGTCAAAAAAACGCCTTCGATTTCCTGGAGTGCCCCGAGTTAATTGTAAATCA
The DNA here is from genome assembly GCF_014529625.1 of Candidatus Pelagisphaera phototrophica. Classification (GTDB taxonomy): domain Bacteria; phylum Verrucomicrobiota; class Verrucomicrobiia; order Opitutales; family Opitutaceae; genus Pelagisphaera; species Pelagisphaera phototrophica. The sequence goes on along the minus strand of NZ_CP076039.1, from coordinate 1,810,223 downwards.
TTGGAAGAGAGTATCACTGTCGGAAATTTCCCAACAAAATCTGACAATCGTTTTGTGGGTTCACCATCGATCCAAACTTCTTTTCCAGACTTCTTAATTCTAGCCCTAACCTGAGTCTCGCCCAGGTCTTCGTGGTCTAAGTCATATACAATTTCCGAATACAACGCCGCGGGACCTATCACCACCCGATTCTCATGAGTACGAAAGGGACGTAAAGCAGTCGCCAGTCCAAGAGCCTCCAGCATATTCGTCTTCCCCTGCCCATTCGGGCCATGAAGAAACACACGAGGAGATCCTAGTTCCAACCGGTTGAATTCTATATTCCTATAGTTTCTAACACTGATCCGCTTAAACTGCATTCCTCAATCTATGTAGTCTCTCATCAGCAAACTTCTAATATCCCCGCATCGGATTTCCGCCAAGAGGCGAAGGCTTAGCTGAATTTCGATCCAGCAAGTCAGCACGATAATACTTGTGCCCTTGCAAACCAGCTCGGAAAGGAGCACCATTCTTCTTCACAAATTCCGTTATTGACTCCAGAATACGCGGATCCTTCCTAACTGACCACTCGGGGTGGAGCCATACCGAACGCTTATCAATCGAATTGCCCAATGCATCTACCCACTTCTGAACCGAGCTCTCATCTTCAACAATCAGCTTAAACTCGTTCGCAACCGCCAATGACTCGGGCAATGGCGTTGAAAGCCATTTAGGGCTCAAGGTTATCCAATCGAACGAAACTCTAATCTGAAACGAACCCGACGTTTCCAAATGGGATTTTAATCCTCTCTCCTTCATGGCATCAGTCAATGGCCCCAAATCATGAATTGTCGGTTCTCCACCCGTAATCACCACTAGATCGCACCTCACCGCAGCCGCTGCGTCCGCGATCGTGGCAGCGTCTATCCTATCTATTTTTTCTGGGACATAATCGGGATGCCAAGTTCCTGCCGAGTCACACCAAGGGCAATGAACAGGACATCCATACAGACGTACAAAAAAAGCTGATTTTCCCGAATGATCTCCCTCACCCTGCCATGAGTGAAACATTTCATGAACCGGATATTCCATCAATCTAATTCCGGACTATACGTGGCACTGTTTCGAAAATCCTCTTTAACAGTTACTGAGATTAGAAACGCCCTTCCTCCCGACATTTCTTGTATCATTGGTTTGGCGACATTGAAAAGACATTTCGCCATCCCTTCACTCGAACATTGCTCCACGACAAGTGACTTGAAGACGCTATTTCCATTTTCGTCCTTTAAAATCATAAAGGATTCAAGCAGCGGATCGTCTTGGTTGAAGACACAGGCATGATCCAAATTTTCCTCCAACCAGGCGCGTAATTCCTTTAATTTTCCAAAATCTACGACGAATCCGCAATCGTCCAGTTGATTACAGCCAAACGTGAAGGTAAAACTCCAATTATGGCCATGAATCTTGGCACAATGACCATCGTGCCTATGCTGCCGATGAGCAAAGGGAATTTCCGAGTAAGTCTTTTGGCAGGTGAACATTCTGAATATCAAGTTGGAAGGTGCCAGTTTTGAGCGACAAGCGTTTCGACGCTCGGCGCACTAGCGGAATAGCTCGTTGGGTCCTCGACGCCCGCCAAATGAAAAGCTTCCCTGCGCTCGATGCAAGTACCACATTTTCCACAATGCAAGTCTCCTCCTTTATAGCATGACCAAGTGCTTCCTAAAGGAATTCCTAGACGATGCCCCTCTGCCACAATCCCATTTTTGCTTGAATTAACAAAAGGACGATAGAGTCGAATTTCGCTCCAGTCGCAGAGTCGCATGGCTTGATCTAATGTATTGGCAAAACTCTCCCGACAATCAGGGTAGATTGCATGGTCCCCGCTATGTGCGGCGTAAGCCACCGCTTCCGCCCCTTTCGTAATCGCCCATGCCGTTGCCAATGAAATCAGGATCATATTTCGATTAGGGACGACGGTCTGTTTCATCGATACTTCTTCGTAGTGTCCCTCTGGCACGTCTGTATCAGAATCCGTCAAACCGCTCGATCCAAACAAAGTCGCAATGCTCCTCAAGTCCACTATTCTATGTTCCATTCCGAGCCTTTCACAAATCTCCTTCGCCACCAGAATCTCTTTGCGGTGTTTCTGGCCATAGTCGAAGCTCAGGGCTCCTTGTAAATCGACTCCCTGCTCTAACATCGAGTACAACATTACAGTAGAATCCATCCCCCCTGAGTAGACAGCAATAGCGGTCTCAGGAATCTGGTCTGTACTTTTCGGCATCGTCGCGGGGATAGACGGAGCCCTCCACCAAGTCAAGCGCGGTTGAGGGAAGCTAGAATAAGGGCACCACACTTCGCGGAATCGCCTCGTCCCAAGGAAGCCATTTTTTGAAAGTTTCGACGATCATCCCGCGAGTTCTTTGGTCTAGAATCCCTCCGTTGATCTCGTTCCATTTCGATACCCAACTTACCCGCTCGTCCACACTTAAAAGTACATTTTCAACGTTGTATTCATTATTTTTGAAATTTGTTTCTTACTCACCCTTCAGTAATTCCTGGAATCTTTCGAACTCGTCCAAAATGAGTACCCCTCCTGCTACATCTAGACACTCTGATTTTATCAATTCCAGAACCATTTCAAGATCGTCCGGACTACAATCAGCTTCGCTTCGAAAACGTTGAAAATTAGAAAAAGCCAGCAGCTTCCAGTAATCGACTTTCGTTTCGCAGGAAACCGCCATTTCCTTTCACAAAACGAAATCGATTCGTTTTCACAATATTCTCTCTGCGAATACAAGGGCAAGACTTTCCTTTAGTGCGATGGGGCCGGCTCTAATATCCAATTCCCTATGACAAACGCACCGCTCCCCTGATTGCCTGAAAAGGTAAGCTTCGAGAAACCGCTGGCTGGGCTTTCTTGTTGAGAAACGACCCTGAACTCTGACCTTTCCGCCCTATTTCTCGTTGCGGCCCAAACTGTTCCCGACCGCTTCTGCTATCTCGGCATTTGATGCGACCCCAACTACTGTAAATTCAATTTGGCCATATTCGATCCACTCATAAAGCCAATCCTGAACTCCCCCCGTATCAGGACAAAACCGTCCTTATTTTCCCTCTTTAGTTGATCAGAATTTTGAAGGGACCCTTACGATTCGCACCCTCTGACCTTTTCCTGCTCCGGCACTGCCCGTTTCCTCCGGAACCGCTATAATGAAGTCCCCTCCCGGCTCCGGTAACATCGCAAACTTTCCCGGCGTTGAAAACGTCATCTCTGGCTTGAACCGAATCAAACGGGATGCCTTCCTCCCCCGAGGAACTACCAGCTCACCCTTGTTCGTTGCCAAAAGAACTTTTCCACCCGGCGTTAGACGCATGCTGCTCAAAGCTGTTAGCTCGCGTACTACGGTCTGGATTTTCATCACGTTGTGAAAGTCGCTGCGGGCAACCTTGAACACCGCTCCCTTTGTTGCTCCTTGAATGTGATTGGCCACGAAGAAAACCGAGTCGTCAGCACTCTGATAGGAGATATCTCCCGGAATGCTGGAAATTTTCATTACCTCTACATCCATAGGACTTTTACCTGTAAACATATCGATCAAACCAATAATGCTAATCTGGTAAATGACTGGCTGTGCCTTAATCCTGTTTTTGAATAGATTCCCGCCAATCCCCGTATCCCCAATGTAAACACTTCCGCTTTTGTCGATCGTGATGTTATTGGGCGAAACCAAGGGATTCTCACCATTCAATTTGACATCCGAAGCAGGACCCAGATCTACCTTCTTTATCAACTTGCCAGTAGTTGGGTCATACAAGGACAGACCGATAAAATCGGCCGAGGCATCCTTAATCATTCTCCCATCCTCCGTTTCTATCAGCGGCGTGCCAGAAACGAGAATGAGCGACCCCGCTGGAGCGACACCTGCCAAATCAACGGGTAGAAAATCAATGTCGGAAGGAGCCGTTAATCCGACGACAAATCGCTTGCTTGCCAGTTTGAATTCGGGACCTTCACTTACGCTGAACTTAGTTATTGAGCCCGCATCTCGGCGGGCACCCACTTCACCCCTAGATCGATTGACTACGAAAAGCGACTTCCCATCTGGGGAAAAAGCGGCCGAAACGGGCCGATCAAAACCCGGTAAGTCCTCAAGGACCACAGGTCTCGCACCATAGACAATTAATGGGGCAAAAACGGCTGCAAAAAGGATAAAAAAGCAGAGCGAAATTTTCATTATTGAGGGATTAACTAGTAAATATCAAGTTGAGCTTCCGACAATAGTGTTTGACAGAGAGGTGTCAAAGAAAGCCTTTCGACTTAACGCAATGAATCGAAAGACATCTGTTTCGCTCAAGAGATCAATCTAAAGAAAGTCTTTTCCTGACATTGGGATCGACTGCAGAACAAACTTTAGCAGTTTATCGGATAAACCGACTGATCTCCAGCTCATAAGTCTCGGGGACGGCGATCCGGTGAATCTCTCTCTCCATTTTCTCAGCCAGCAACTGAAGCTCATCGAGTTCAACTCGAATTTACTCTCGCGCTGCCGCAAAAGCCACAGAATCCCCGTCAAATTTCCTCCGAGCTCCTTTCATTTTTCCCTGAATACCTCGATAGGACCCGACCGCTTCGTCGTTTCGCTTAGCATTCAGTCCAGCCAGCTCGCACGATTGTTTAAAACTCGGCGATTCAGGGTTCGACTGTCGTGAATTTCCTCTTGCAAGGTCGTCGCTTTCAGCGATGAGAACAATTTCGCCATTCATCCGCACCTTGTATACGCCCTGACCCAAGCCGCTCACTGACAGTAAATCGTTATTGATGGGGAGAACTTCCAGCGAAGCCCTAAAACCTTTGCTCGGATCATCTAAATAATTCCAAGGAGCCGGCCCAATCTCCCCTGAGGTCGGCGGTACCCAAGGCAGAGACCCAGGGGTAACAGTAGCCTCCAGGCCATCCCGATCGAAATTTTGAAGGACTACGTTCCCTCCCACTGTCACCCTGCCATCGGTCGCCCGCTTCAATTCAACTCGACTCGCTTCAACTCTACTCCCGGCAAAATACCTTGCCATTTCTACCGCCATTAAAGCGATTCCATCAGGGTTCGGATGAATCGAATCCGGCATCAAAGTGAAACTCTGGTGATCCCGCCTAAAGCGGGTAGTAAAGTCATTCATCGACCCCCAAAGATCCAAGTACTCCAAAGACCGCGTCCGAGCAAAATTCCGTAGCCAACCTCCATAGAACGCTAGCTTGGCATTGTACTCCTGATGGACACTTAGTCGCTTGAAGCGAAAATCCGGGTCTTCGTTTCGAATAGTATACTGAAGGTGGTTGAACAGGGTCGGCGAAAGAATGATCGAACGGGCCTCGATCTCATTTAGGCGGTCCAATACGGTATTCACATCACGCTGGTAGACGGCAAAGTTCTCCCTCTAGAATTCTTCGTACCTTCCGTCGTTCATCCCTAACAGCAGGGTAACGTACTGCGGTTGCCACTTTGCCACGTCCTCATCAAATCTTTCTAACAAGTCGCCCGCACAGTCGCCCTTTATTCCCGCATTCGCGAAACGTAGCTTCTTATCATGAAATCGAGTATACAGGAAATTCTCCAAGTACTGTGTACAGCCGCGCTGGTGTGTAATCGAATCTCCTGCCCAAACGATCATCGCTCCAGGCTCTGGATTGAATTCTTCTGCTCGATTCACAAAAGAAATGATCCCTGATAATAAAAGGGTAATACTTGTCGCCAAGAAACGTCGCTTTCAGTGCGTCAGACTGGGTTAAAACTACTCTGGCAAGTACCAATTGCGGCACCAGTAATCGCCGAAGGGAACACGACATGGCTAACTGACCAGAAGTGGACTAGGTCTTCGCTCGCACAGCCAAGGTCAAAGAAAAATAGTATCCAATAATTGGGGTCAATAAAAATGACAACAGAATAAGTAAGGTCTATCCGTCCAATCAAGGTCTAGGCTAGGTATAGAGAACGTCATATCGGATAAAACATCTACCACTTTCGCCTGTCACTGTTCTCCCTTAATCTGGCCCCACAGCTTTTTCAGCACTTCGGGACTCGCATCTCGGAAGTTTAAAAACGGAGCGTGCAGGTGCGGTTGGTCGGGATCGAATTCAATTCCCCACAACGGAATCGCCGACTGTGGCAGCATTGCATACCTCGCATCGCTGATGACATGTGGACGGTCGGGATGCCAACCCAGGTAGCCCGCCGAAAAGTGATTGAATCGTTCTAGATCCTGTCTCAGCACCGAGCTCTCCGGGAGTCCTCCCTTCAATCTCTCTAAGTCAACCCCCCTAATCCGCTCACCCTCGTAAACAATAATCTTCCCACTCAAAAGGCTCACTCTGATAGCATCTACTTGGAGGTCCCCCTCAATCTCATAAATCCCTCGCCATACCAGTAAATTTCCGATCGAGGGTTTGACGGTAAATCGACTGGCTCTCTCTTCGCCTCGATTTCTTGCAAGTTCGACCAATGCGCTTGTAGCTCTATGATTCTGAAGGGCCCCGATAGACAAGTATACCAAAACAAAAGTGCCCCCCATCCACGCCCACTTTCGGCAAGAACGTATCCAACCAATTGCGATTAGACCGAGGGTCGTGACCGTAAATACCGGGTCGACGATCGATATGACACTCCAGGCAATACGCAGGTCTGAAAAGGGCCAAAGTAACTGTGTGCCATAACTCGTACAGGCATCTAGTAAACCCGCAGTCGTATATCCCGCTGTAGCGTAGAGCAGCAACTCGCTAAACCCAATCAGCCTGCGAAGAAAGATCCACAACAGACCCGCGCAGATCAGTCCTCCTAACGGTATAAAAACGAGTGAATGGCTAAAGTGCCGATGGTACTCAATATTCAACAAAGGATCTGATTCGGAACGAATGAATATATCCGCATCTGCCAGCATTCCGCCCAACCAACCAACCGCTACCGCCCATCGATAACGGACTGGTTTGGAAAGCGTCGCAGCTGCAATCGCTCCTAATGCTCCTTGGCTTATCGGGTCCATGTTAATGCTCTCCCATCCATCGCGAATCGAAACTTCTGGATTGCAGATAAACTCTCTCTCGACAACTGAAAAAAAGCCGCCTGCATTACTTGGATTAGATCCCATCGATTTCGCTTCTATTCCCAATCGAGATCGATAACGCTCTCTCTATGGAAAAAGGCCGATTTGAACCAAACGATGATGGGTTTATCAATGATCACGTCCGCGACGCAGCCGCAAGTATTTCAAAAGCAATCCACGTGTATTGTGAGGGACATTACGCTCATAGCAACGCAAAGGACATTCCCGAAGAACACCCTTTGGTGACGATTATGAATCGCATGAAAGAACTGGACGAGCAAACCGCTGAGTTTGGTAACCGAGTTCACGACCCTATTCTTTTCAAGATCCACCAACCGTCGAAAAAAGCGAAAACTCGCTGGAATATTTAGCTCTGGAACCATAGTCCAAGAATAGCCATTCCTGTTGTTCATAATAGCTTCCGACATTAAAATCGGTCACGAACCGAAACTGGCTGAAGCATCAGCCGTTCAAAGAAGAAGGAGTTCCTTAACTATCTGAATGGAATCTCCTGAGAGACGTTCACCGGCTAACCTTTATCGTCTAGGTACTTCCAAACGCCCTTGTAGCGTTTAAATCGCGAGCACTCGTGAAGCTCAAAGGGCTCTCCATTGGCAAAGTACTCCGCCACGAACTCCACTTTACCCGTTTTATCCAACTCTCCCCCTCGTATCTTGCCGAGAACGGTAAGAAAGCTCCAATTCGCTTGGTAAATCGTCTTCTGAAGTTCCTCCCTTAGACTTGGGGCTCGCGTGTCTGGATACGTCGTTTCGACAAGATAGTCCACTTTTCGGAAAAAGTAAGCACTGTAGCGCGAACGCATCAGCTGCTCCGCTGTTTTTGGCTTCTCCTGACCGAAATGGAAAGGCCGGCAACATATCCCGTAGTTGAGCTGACTCTTGCAAGGACAGAGGGAAATTTCTCTCTCGGTCGGAATGCGCTCTTTATTTTCCTCCATTTAACTTACAGATCTCCGAAAGACGCCTACTATTCAAAGCTATTCTTCCAGCGGCAGACGATAGCACGCCACCTCAAGATGGTTGCGAACCAACAATAGGGATCCCACCAATGCGGGTGGATTCCAGCTTTTTCCTTCCAAGGCTGCAAACGTTCCTAGAATCTCTGGTTCCTCTGAATTCGGCTCAAGAAGAATCGCTTCTCCGTTCTCTGCCATCAGTAACAACCAATCGTCTCCCAATAATAATTGCCCATGACCATAACGGCCTTTTTTCCAAGTCCTGCGACCGGTTGCCACCTCGATACAGGTCAACATTCCATCGTCCAACCCATACAAATAACCATCTCTTAATACAAAGTTATTGAACTTGGATTTCAAATGAAGGCTCTTCCACAACTCCTTGGCCACATATCCACTTTCAGATTTCTGGACCTCGAACATCGAAGCACCCGCTCCGTATCCACTCGATATTACAAAACGGTTTTCCGAAATTCGGACGGGGATCGCAACGCGAGGCGTTCCGGTAGATCTTGTCCAAGGAAATTCCCATAAAACGCTTCCATCTTCGACGTCATGTCCCGCTACCCCTCCTTTGTTGAAGATAAGAACCTGATCTTCGCCATCCACTTGGTAGACAACCGGAGAACTCCAGTGGGCTTTGTCGCTTCCTCCTCGCCAAACGAGTTTTCCGGTCAACTTGTCGTACGCCACAAGAGAGTGCCCATCAGACCCGCCCGCACTCAGAATAACGAGGTTTTCGAAAATCAAAGGAGAGCCGGCCACCCCCCAATCGGGCAACGGCGCACTATGTTCTTCTAGGAGATCGAGTGAATAGACCAACTTGCCCGATTCTACTAAACGACATGCGAAAAAGCCGGTCGCCCCAATCGTGTAAACGCGATCCCCCTCTATCGTCGGAGTGGCTCGCGGTCCAACTCCTCCCAATGGATTGTCGTATCTTGCCGTGTTTCGCGACTGCCAAGTCAACTCCCCCGAGACCAATTCGAAACAGGATACCAACTCATCCTCGTCATCCTGCTCCTGCGTAATCGCTCGGTTGCCTGAAATCGCAAATCCCGACCAAGCTTCACCTATCGGCTTTCGCCAGAGAAGCGTTGGAGGAAACTCAGACCAGTTTTTCTTCAGCCGGATTCCAGGAATCGAGGCATTCCGATTCGGTCCCAAAAACTGCGGAAATGTGCCATTCGTTTCTCGCTTTGGAAGAGTCGCTTCTTCAACTCTAGCCACCGAAGGCTGAGACCATCTCCAGGTAAAGATGGGAACCAAATCCCCCGTAACGCCTCCGTATCTGACCGCGCTCGCGAATAGTAACAATATCAGGGCAACGAGTCCTAGAATCTGAAACCGATACTTCGCCCTGAGACCTGAAAATAGGAGGAGCCAAAAGATCGACAGTACGAAGCACACGATCGCCACTCCGGTCATTTTCATAACCATAGCCTGTCGCGCACCGACCTCGCCATCCTGAAGAAAGAGGACGACACCGATCGTTGAAACGCCAAGCACCCAAATCAGAACGAGTGGCCACCAACGTACTTTCATAATCCCAATTCCTTCATCATGTGGGCAACTATTCTTGAGTTGGCAACACCCTCCCCATCTTCTCAGTGATTGACTCCTTCCACCACCCGACGACGAAGGATGTCCTTGGCAAATGCCGCATAAAGCCATTGCCCATCAGGACTGATGCGGGCGTAATTGCAGCGCGGACGGTTGTCCGGAGAAGGAATAACAATCAACGGATGAGCACCTTCTTCCCCTAACCGGGGAGCAATTTGTATTCCCAATGCGGTACCGATCAACAGACGTCCGTCCTTGAGTGGCTGCATGCCATCTAGTCGGCCCAGCGCGTTCGATGGGATCCCCAGCCGATAGGCGGGCGAGCTCTTCCCTTTCAGCTGTCCCGATGGATCGACGGAAAAACCATGAATCGTTCCGGAATTGAACTCAGCGACGAGCAGCGTCTTCTGGTCCAACGAAAGCGAAATCCCATTGGGCATCCAATTCGGATCGGCCGCCTTCGTCAAGTCCCTACTCTTCGGATCGATCCGCCATACGTTGTTGTCTCCGGGATCAGTAAAGAAGACAGTTCCGTCTCTTAAAATGGCAATGTCGTTTGACGCTGGACCGGTTGCCACCGCTACCTTGCCCCATGTAACCGGATCCCAAGCATAGATTCGACTCGCCCCTCGAGAGCAGCCATACAGTCGCCCATCCGGGCCAAAAACGATCCCATTCGCCCTGCCGGTATTGTTGTCAATCAGGATTCGTTCACCCGTATTGGCATCCACTTTGTACAACAGCGACCGGGGGACATCCGTAAAATAGAAATGCCCCTCCTTGTCCCAAGCCATACCCTCCGCAAACTGATGACCATCGGAAACAAGCTCCCATTCCGATTCTTCGGGAAATATCAAATCGTCCGCTCTTGCAACAGCCAAACTCGCTAAAAATACGCATACCGCTACAGAAAATTTAATCCTCATTTGGAAATTCTTAGTGCTCTCGCCATAAACCGCAACTCGTTAAGCCTTCAATGGGTCATGACGTACGTGATGATATTTATCCCCATCGGATAAGAGTAGCGCTCAGAGTATTGACGAAAAAACTCCTCGTCCTCGCCCTCCCGTTCCCAGCCGTCCACCAGGTCGTTATTATGGCATAAGAGAACCATCATTCGCCCCGTATCATCGAATATTCCATAGAAGTGAGGTTCGGGATCATCCGCCACTCCTGGCATCGGATGGTAAGTGTAACCTTGTCGCCATATGTGTATCGGTACAACTTGGGGCTTCTCCTTAAAGTCGTAGACATTGTGGAATATCTCGTGCTCAATAGGAAGCTCTCGCGGTTCGAATTCGGGGAGTGCTCGCTTGATTTGGTAGTAAAAGAGATCCCAGTGCTGCGGTCCCCAAAATTCATCCACCATCAGGAATCCGCCGCTCAATAGGTAATCTCTCAACGCAGCGACCTCAGCGTCGGAAAAATTGACCGACCAGGGAGCGATCAAAAAAACAAAAGGATAGTTCTTCAAATCCCTATCCGTCAATTCAAGCACTACCGGGTTCGGGTTGACCTTGATCGATGTCAGCTCCTGTAGCCGATACGATATATTCAGATCGGCCTCCGGATAGTCGCCATCCCATCCTCGCCGACCGTGCGGAATATATCGGATACGCACGAAGGTGAATACGTCTTCTTCAAACTCCTCCTCGTTCTCCCAAATCGGAAACTCGCTACGATCCACATAATTGCGGCTACCCCGCCTAAACTGCTGGGCAAGGACAAACGCGCTCACTAGAATCACAGCCAAAACAGTCGCTAACAATAATCGTTTCAATTTGATACACTCAATTAGCTATCTTCACAATCCAGATACCGGCAAACACGCAGATGCCAAGAGAACTAGCAACTGCGAAATCTGATTGAACCGCAATCTACCTGGTGGGCCGGTAAAAGCGAATGGCTTGGGAGTCCTTGAGTTTCCAACGGTCTAAATGATAATTTATTGTTCTACTCAATGTCAAAACTCAGGCTTAAGTCGTTGACCCCAAACCTCCCTCGCACTAACCGTGGTGTTGTTGAAAAAAATTGCTTACATATACCTCCTTCTTACCGCTATCAGTCTTTCATTTGCGGAAAAGAGCATCAATTTCAATCGGGACATTCGTCCGATTCTCTCTAACAAGTGCTTCCATTGCCACGGACCCGACGAGGAGGATCGCAAGGAGGAACTTCGATTGGACATAGCTGGAGGCAAGCTGGGAGCACTCACCCCAAGGGATGGCTACCACATCATTAAACCGGGGGAACCCGAGGAGAGCGAGCTTTGGTTTCGCATCACTTCCGAATACGAAGACGAGTTTATGCCACCGGCAGACTCGCACAAAGCCCCGCTCACTGAGGACGAGATTGATCGCATCACTCAGTGGATCAAAGAAGGTGGCGAATACCAGGATTTCTGGGCATTCGTGCCACCGCAACGTCACATTCCAAAAAAAATTGAAACACACTACGATAATGCTATCGATCAAATTGTAAACGCCTCCCTTGAGACGAAAGGATTGCGACTCAATGAAGAAGCGGACAGGCGGACTCTGATCAGGCGTTTGTCATTCGATCTCACTGGCCTTCCCCCGACTGTGAGCGAAATCCGGGAATTTCTGGATGACCGCGGCTCTACCGCCTACGAGAATCTCGTTGAACGCTTGCTCAACAGCCCGGCTTACGGCGAACACATGGCTCGTTATTGGGCGGATTTGGTTCGGCTGGCTGATACAAATGGCATGCACCACGATTTTGATCGCGATTTTTCCACTTACCGTGACTGGGTGATTCGTTCCTTCAATGAAAACCTCCCGTTTGATGATTTCATAACGTATCAGTTGGCTGGTGATGTGTATGATGATCCAAGTCCCGATCAATTCGTCGCATCTGGATTCAATCGGTTGCACATGATCATCGACAAAGGAACGGCACTTCCTGAGGAGAGCTTGCATAAAAACGTTGTCGATCGCGTCGAAGCCTTTGGTACGGCTTTCCTTGGACTGACGGTTCAATGCGCACAGTGCCACGATCATAAATACGATCCGCTAACTCAAAGGGACTACTATCAGCTCTACGCCTTTTTCAATAACTTTAATGGTGCACCTGAAACGGATCGTGAGCCCGAACGAGGTCTTCAGCCACCATTCATAAATCTTACCGGCCCGAAACAGGAAAACCAATTAGCCGATTTTGATGTCAGATTACAGGCGCTTGAATTCGAACTCGGAGAGATATTGCGGCGCCAAGGATTGTCAGATAAATGGCCAAAAGATTTTTCAAAAGCATCGGTCCCTTGGATTTGGCACGAACCCTCACGGCAGTCTTATAGCACCGATCTTAAAACAATCTTGGACCTGTCCGAAAAACCTGAATTCGCTATAGCTCGATTTGTAAGTCTGCCAAAAAGAGACGGAACCAGGAAAGGCCCTTTCCAAGGCAACCTTCCTAAATCAAACGATGGTGCCGCAGCGGAAGCGAGCGGTGTTCAAAATACTGAGGAAGCGATTGTGCGTGTTCCGAAAACGGAAGTGTTCGTGAATGGCGTTTATCTTGGGAATGCACTCACATTGAAGGATGGTGTCGCCGCGGAGTTGAGTGGCCTACTTAATTCCGGGGAAAATATTATTACGGCAAAAACCACCGGGAAATCGGGGTTTGCCTTTATTCTTGAATACAGAGTGGGGGGGGACACTAGGACCTTTACAACAAGTTCCGATTGGAAAGTGAGTGTCGATCAGGAATCTTCCTGGGTGGCTGCCAATGAGGTGTATGATCCCGAACACGAAAGTGAGTGGACTACCCGAGTGCGTTCAAAAGAAGTATTGGAGGCTCAAAAACAGATCGCCGATTTGAAGGCCAAGCGAACTGCCTTTTATAACACGATTCCCGGAGCGATGATCATGTCAGAAATGAACCCCCCTCGGCAGGCGACCATGTTTGTCGGCGGGGCCTACGATGCTCCTGATGTGCCTGTTGAACGTAACACGCCGGCTTTTCTGCCTCCGATGAAAAAGAAAAAAGGCATGTATACCCGCATGGACTTAGCGGAATGGCTCGTCGCCCCCAACCACCCACTGACCAGCCGCGTCGCGGTTAATCGTTTCTGGCAGCAAATTTTCGGCGTTGGCTTAGTCAAAACCTCTGAGGACCTTGGGGCACAAGGGGAGTGGCCCAGCCATCCCGAGTTGCTAGATGAGTTAGCGGTCACCTTTATGGAAACGGGGTGGGACATTAAGGAACTATTTCGGTCGATTGTGCTTTCGAGTACCTATAGACAAAGTTCTGACGCCGATCCTGATTCCTACACCAAAGATCCTGAGAACCGGCAACTGGCACGAGCCTCCCGTTACCGTCTCGATGCGGAGGTGATTCGCGATCAGATATTGGCGGTGAGCGGTCAGCTCAACAATACCATGTACGGTAAGAGTGTTAGGCCACCCCAACCACCGGGCTTATGGGAAATGGTGAACATGGTCGCAAATCGGCCTTATGTTCCCGACAGCGATGACAACATCTACCGTCGGAGCCTATACACTTTTTGGAGACGTGCCATTCCCCCACCGCAAATGACAATCATGAACGCTCCATCGCGGGAATATTGTCTGCCCAGGCGAGAACGAACGAATACCTCCCTTCAGGCACTGCTCATGATGAATGAGGAAGAGTACTTCAAAGCGGCCAAGGCTTGCGCGAAACAGACGCTTGAGGAAACCGATGGCCTGGAAAGTGGGCTGAGCCTAACTTACGAAAAGATCACTTCCCATTTGCCCGAGGGAGAGCGTCTGGAACTCATGAAGAAAACCTTCGTGGAGTTTTCTGAAATTTACCAAAATGACGCAGTGTTAACCGAGTCCCTTACGCCCGAGTTAAACGGCACCGATTTTAGCAAGCGTGTGGAGTTCGCTGCCTGGACGATGATGACTCATAGCCTTCTCAATCTCGAACTCGCCAAAGTAAGACGATAGCCATGGATCAATTTCAATCATTTTGTGACCAACTCAATCGACGGCAATTCATCAAGCGGGCCTCAGTTGGCTTGGGCGTCGCTGCACTGGGCGGATCGATGACTCCCCTCGTCGCCGCCGCTCAGCCAGGTCTACATCATGCGGCCAAGGCAAAGCGGGTTATTTTCCTCTTCATGGCCGGAGCGCCTAGTCAGCTTGACCTATTCGATTACAAGCCCGGTTTGGAAAAACTGCACGGACAGTCACTTCCACCAGAAATCAGTCGTGGCCAACGGGTCACTACAATGACTCGTGGCAAGAAACAAGAAATCTGCGCTTCGATTTTCAAGTTCGCGCCACAAGGGGAAAGCGGATTGGTAATGAGCGAGCTTCTACCGCACCTGTCTAAACATGCAGATGATATTTGCATGATCAAATCCACTCATACGGAGGCGATCAATCACGACCCAGCCAAGACATTTTTCTGTACCGGATCTGAGATGCCAGGCAGGGCGAGCATGGGATCGTGGCTTAGTTATGGACTTGGAACCTTAAATCGTGATCTGCCGGATTTTGTGGTTTTGTCGTCCGCCTTTTGGTCCGGAAAGACGAATGTTCAAGCGCTTTACAGCCGCCTTTGGGGCACCGGTTTTCTTCCCGGCAAGCATCAGGGCATTGCGTTCCAATCGGTCGGTGATCCCGTGTTATTTCTTTCGAATCCCAAAGGCGTCGATCGAAAGGCTCGCAACAAAATGCTCGATTTTGTTAGCAAAGTAAACGCTGAGCAGAAACTGGTTACCGGAGATCCGGAAATCCAAACATCCATTGCGCAGCAGGAAATGGCTTTCCGTATGCAAGCCTCTGTGCCTGAGCTTACCGACCTGACTCAAGAAAGTGAGGAAACGCTAGGCATGTACGGCCCTGAAGTACATCAGTCCGGATCTTTCGCACGCAATTGTTTGCTAGCCCGCCGTATGGCGGAGAGGGATGTACGTTTCATTCAACTTTTCCATCGCGGGTGGGATCACCACAGACAGCTTCCTCTGCATATGCGAGGGCAGGCTCGCGACATTGATCAGCCGATATCTGGATTGCTAACTGACCTAAAGCAAAGAGGCTTGCTAGAAGATACTCTGGTCGTGTTTGCCGGTGAATTTGGTCGTACGACCTTTGCCCAAAACCTCGCCCCAGGCGACAGAGGAAACTACGGTCGCGACCATCATCCACGTTGCTTCACAACTTGGATGGCCGGCGGTGGAATCAAAGGCGGAATCAGCTACGGTAAGACGGACGATTTCTGCTATAACGTCGTCAAAAACCCGGTACATGTCCGCGATCTGCATGCCACCATTTTCCACCAACTAGGAATCGACCACAATAAACTGATATTCCCCCACCAAGGTCTCGACCAGAAACTGACCGGCGTAGAGAAGGCTCATGTCGTCAATGACATTCTCGCGTGACTAGTTTTCTACAAGAGGCGCCTTCACACTGCAATGACCTGCTTGCGATCGCGGCGTAAAGCGGCTCCTTCGAGCACCATTCCAACTAGTCTATCCATGCATGTCCATCTGGAAGCAACTCAGGAACATATTCACTAGCAATGAGCCAGTATCTGCCATTTTCAAAAAGGAATGGGCAGCCCTATCGGAAAACAACATTCCTTTGTATTCCCTTTTTCCCGACGAATTAAAGAAAAAGGTTCACGAGAAAATCTCTCAGTTTTTTGCCACTGCTTGGCCCCACTATTTAGCCTGGTTCCAATGAGAGATTCCCGACCGGGTTTTCGGGGTTGATGTTGTTATTTTTCTCCTTCCGGCGCAGGGCGACCGGAGCGGGAAGGAGCTTGCCTTCGGCCACGGGCTTGGGGTGGTATCGCAGGGCCGAGCGGCTGACCCCGAGCCAACGGCAAACGGCTCTCCCGAAAAAGGACAGCACGGTCTGGACCTTCGCCACGAAACCGCGCCGCCGCTTCGGGCTTAGAGGTTTTTTCCAGGGTGATCTATTGGGCCTTGGACTTGAGCATCTGGACGGCCAGAAGCTTCTTCAACTCCATGTTCTCCCTATTCAGGTCGTGAAGGCACTGGAGCCTCCTTGATGTCCCTCCCGCCATACTTGCTCCACTAGCGTTAAAAGCCTTGGGAGACTACGTTATGCTTGCCGCAGATGTCCTCGGTACGCACGCCCGCGTCGGACTCACGGAGGATGCAGATTATCTGCTCGGTAGCACGTCGCGTCTTTTTCGTAGGTGAATCTTCCTTTCTTTGATCACCGAAAACCGTCTCATTTAAAGGGGGCCAAGCCAGAAGCCAGTCACCATTTCGGCTCTTAAAAAGCGGCTGGCCCTGAAGACTGACTTCTTACGTTCCCACGCATGCATCCCTTTCGATAGACACAAGAATGCCATCCCAAAGTTTGATTCTCGCTTCAATAGCTTGCTCGGCAGCATGAATCGCCTCACGTACCTTACATTCCTCACCGCCACATAGGCTGTTCAACAGACGCATCGCCATCGGACCGTGCTGCCCCTCATCTAGCTCCACATGCCTATTCAGATAGTAATGAAACGTCGGAATCGAATCCTCCGGCACTTCCGCTTTACTCAGTATCTCGCGAAACATGTCAGGTATGATGCTCTCTCGTCCTAGCGCGAAAGCCGCCGCTATTTTGTGAGGCTCTTTCGACCTAATGATATCGAACGTCGCGCGTGTAAATGCTCTCGAAGGATCTGGCACGCAGGGTAACTCCAATGCCATGTCCAACCCCTCATTGACGACCGAACGTAGGAAACGTCTACATGGTTCCACATCAGCGCCCACCTCTGACATCGAATTCATGTAAATCTCAAAGTGGCTACGATACTCCCCGTGGTTCGGTCCTTCGTCACACTCCTCCTCGAGTATTAGTTCATTAATGAATCGACGCAGGGCCCCATCCTCTCCCGGCATCCAGGGTTGACGCACCGGTGCTACGATCTCTTGCAGGCTTTTCGCTAGAGACATGAAATCCCAAACTGAAAAAACATGATGCTCCATGAACATTCTTAAGTCACCCAATTCCTTAAGGGATTTGTAAAGCGGGTGACCGTTGAGACGCTCTACCGCACCAGATACATCTTCTTCTGTGATTTTTTTCACACCGCAATTCTCCTCCGTTTCTCGGTCTGCACAAGCTTTTTTACACAGAGCGAAACAAAACTATTCATCCATAAATAGTTCAAGTTATGGTCCGCGCGAAACACTGGACTCCTCCAGTGCTAGTCCTCATTTAGATAGTTCGCCTCTACTTAGATCACTGCCCTGGCTTTTAATTCGATTTTGTCCCTGCAAGTAAAAAGGGCCAATGAGCAAACTATCCTGTTTCACTTTCAAGTCATCGTATGCCATAAAAAGAGACCCGAACCGCTGGCTTTCTTTTTTCAATTCAAATTTTGCGTGGGAATCCCAATAAACACTGGCGGCGAGCGCGGGATCTACATTACTGCTTTTCAAGGGGTAATAATTTGATCTACCAATCGAAACTAATACCTTCCCAACTCTTCGTCGAACTTAATGTCATCCTAAACAAACCCGCGGATGTCATTGCTTAACGAGAGGTTGAAGTACAAACTCAGCTCCCCACCCAAGTCCACTTTCTCGAAATTGTCTTTGCCCGTCTCGAAATACAAGTGCGTGTAGCTACTATAGTCGCTGGTTTCGAAATTGTCTTAATTTCTAGGATACGCGGTTTAATACATCGGCGAGTTGTTGTTACCTTTGTGGAGGTTGGTGTCTGCTCCGCCTGCGCTAAAGTCCGTAGTATCAGGGAACGCAAGACTATCCAGAATCGATAGGTTCGGGCAAATAGGCGATTCCAAGTGGGTCCGAGGCACTCGAGATGCTGTCGCCCGTTAAAGAGCCACCCGCGTAAGTGCTACTCTCGATTATACCCCCGCCTTTTACCTCGATGCTTTCTCCTGCATAAACAACACCTACAAAAACCGCAGAGCCACTTCCGTAAACGCTTCCAATAGAGCTAATCTCGATGGGATCCAACGCCGTACCCAATGCACTGTCACCGCTTACGTATACATCCACTCCGCAAACGTAGATACTCCCATTTACATCAGCACCGCTCTCGATCTCGACTGTGTCATTCAAGAAACCCAACCATTGACCTCGCTATCCCTACTTTTAATTTGGACACCGCTAGCAGCGCAAGTAACGCCCCTCATCAAGCCCTTGCTTGGACCCCTAGATTTGACCCGATTTGGATGAGATAATTTCCTTTTTGTTATTGTTTTTTGAGTGCCCTCGGCGGATACCGCTTGCTGGGCTCTTGGGGACCGGACCCAAGGTGATCTCTAGCAAACCCAGATGGAGTTAGAAAGCAAAATGATCTCTGCGGTTTTGCATTTTTGTTGTAACGTAGACAATAAATGGTATCACCATAACTAAGCCATTCAAAGGGTGAGTGAACGTCATTTCGAGGGCGAGAGAAGAGTGCCGCCGATCTTGGATAAATCCAATCCGTTAAAAACGGGGTGCTCAAGCTCGTGTTGGAGTAATAGGCTGTGTCGTCAAATCAAACACTAATCCCCATCTAAACAGTGCCTCATTTTCTGCCCTCAAGAGTGCTGCCCCAATTTAGTGATGCTTCTTCGGCATCAATCAGCGGAGATCAAACGATGCGGTCGGGCTCCTTCATTGAATTAGCGTCCAAAACAAAACCTCACCACTAAGAAATCAGCATCCCGAGTTGACTCAAAACTAGGAAAGAAATATTTAAATCAATTGAGCGATTCAACGGGAATTCTTATAAATGTGTAGATAATAACTCTAACTTGACTCAATCTGACTAGCTGAATCAAACTGTCGAAGCTTTTTACGTTTCTCTGGCCCCTCGGCTGGTTACCTTTTCCAATGAAACTTTTCTTCGCACGCTTAAAAGCAACTATGAATCGTAGAAACCACCCGTTCTTAGTTAGATCCCTTGCCTACATAGCCGTAGTTCAGTTCCTTGCCGCAAACACCGGAGCCAAAACCGTCAGTTTCAACAAGGACATTCGTCCTATTCTTTCTGAAAACTGCTACGCTTGCCATGGACCCGACGCGGAATCGCGCGAGGCTGATCTTAGACTTGACATCGAAGCCCACGCTTTCCAATCGCATGGCAAGTACGATCCAGCGATTGTGCGCGGAAATCCATACGAGAGCCCCCTCTATCAGCGCATTACCACCTCAGACGAGGATGATAAAATGCCGCCACCAGATTCACACAAGATTCTAAAAGAATCGGAGATAGAGCTCGTCGCTAAATGGATCGAGGAAGGGGCCAAATGGGAGGGACACTGGGCTTTCGGCCAGCCCGAAAAGCCAGAAGTACCCAATGCGCCTTGGGGCAACAACGAGATCGACGCTTTTCTACATGAAGCCATGTTAAACAAGGGCCTTGAACCTAACGATAAAGCAGATCGACCCACCCTAGCTCGACGTTTGTCCCTCGATTTAACAGGTCTTCCCCCAAGCCCTGAACTGGTTGAGGAATTCGTGAAAGATGCTTCACCCAACGCCTACGAGCGACTCGTGGACAGGTTGCTAAAAAGCAATACCTACGGTGAGCACCAAGCTCGTATCTGGCTCGATGCGGCTCGCTACGCAGACACGCACGGACTCCATTTGGACAACTATCGCGAAATATGGCCCTATCGCGACTGGGTCGTAAAAGCATTCAACGACAACAAGCCTTTCGACCAGTTCACTGTCGAGCAAATCGCGGGCGATTTGCTGCCGAAACCCACCCTCGATCAGCGGCTTGCTACTGGCTTTAATCGATGCAACCCCACCACCAGCGAAGGCGGAGCCATCGACGAAGAATACCGGGCGATCTACGCAAAGGACCGCGTGGAGACCACAGCTACTGTTTTCATGGGATTGACCATGGGATGCGCCTCTTGCCATGACCACAAATTTGATCCGATCACCATGACGGATTTTTACCGTTTCTCCGCCTTCTTTAACAATTTTGACGGGCCCATTATGGACGGAAATGCCTATGATACGAGACCCGTTGTGACAATTCCAAAACCAGAACACACCAATGATTGGATACAAGTTTCTAATGAGCGGGAAGCATTGAGCGAAGCAGTAAAAAAGCTCAAGGAAAACAAAGGAGCTACCTTAACCGCATGGAAAAAGGACGAGGGTCGCGAGTACAAAACGTTCACGCCTGACTTCAAACCTTCATTCGAGCTGCTACTCAAAATCGATAATGAAGAGACTGAAACCAAACCGAAGAAGCCATCCCACCCGACATTGGATATTTCGATGGGCGAGCAAATCGATCTGGTGCGACAGGGATTCGAATTTAACCCCGATAGACCGTTCACCATTTCCTGCAATTTGAAACTGCCTGTGGAGGAGGGAGAGAAACAGGGCCGCATACCTGTAGTGAGGCAATTTGATGGCAACCGAGGCTGGCGGCTTGCAGTGGCAAACTCCAACCCCTCATTTCCCAATCGCTATCAGATTACGTTTGAGTTGATTCACTCCCTCAAGGACAGCAAAATGATTTCGGCCACTACCAAGGCAGAACGCCTCAATCCAAGGGAGTTTAGCAACACCATCATACATGTCACCTATGATGGATCAGGCTCGGTAGCGGGACTCTCTATACGTACCGGATCTCGCCAGCCGTTCGACTACAGCAAGGTGATCGACAATCTTTCGGGAAGTGCCGCAGTGGAAGCTCCACTACAAATCGGAAACTTCTCAACAGGACTGATCGACCCGGGACTCGCTGCCAAGAGCTATAAAACTGGCTATTACGACAAAAGCAGTGACGGTCCAAAGACCGGCAGTATCAATTCCCTTAAAGTCTTCGACCGTCCAATATATCCCTTCCAATCTGGCAGTGGGGCTACCGTGAAAAGGATCAAAGAACTCTTGAATACTCCCGAGGAACGTCACCGGAGCAGAGATAAAAATCAGATAGAAGAATATTACTTTACCAATTTCGTTCCCGAATATCGGGAGCTCAAGTACAAGCAGGCGATCAATGAAATGGACTACAACCATATCTACGATCAGGCAACGGTCTCGCTTGTCATGGAAGAAAAGGACTCGCCTCCCACCGCCAGGATACTGGAAAGAGGCGAGTATGACAAACTAGGGAAAGAGGTTTTCGCGGATGTACCCGAATCTCTCGGCGGACTTCCCCCAGATGCGACAAAAAACCGGCTGGGTCTCGCCAACTGGCTCGTTGATCCGCGAAATCCGCTTACCGCTAGAGTAACCGTCAACCGCTTTTGGCAGAACTTCTTCGGTACGGGTATTGTCGCTACATCGGAAGACTTTGGGATTATGGGAGAAAATCCGACTCACCCGGAACTCCTGGATTGGCTGGCCATTCGCTTTCGGGAAGAAAGCTGGGATGTGAAGTCCTTTTTCAAAACTTTGGTAATGAGCGCCGCCTACCAGCAGGAGTCAACGATCACACCTGAGGAACTAGCGATTGATCGCGAAAATAGGTACCTTGCGAGAGGACCGAGGTATCGGCTGGATGGAGAAGTTTTACGTGACAAGGTTCTATTTGTGAGCGGAAGCCTCAATTCTGCCGTAGGAGGTCCACCTGTTAAGCCCTACCAGCCTGAGGGCATTTGGAATGCAGTGGCCTATTCCGATAGCAACACCGCCCATTTCTTTCAGGATTCGGGAGAGGCCTTGTATCGAAGAAGCTTGTACACTTTCTGGAAACGTACCGCACCACCTCCCAATATGGTCGTGTTCGACGTACCTTCCCGAGAAAACTGTAATGTTAGGCGAGAGAGAACTAACACACCTTTGCAAGCACTCACCCTCATGAACGATCCTCAGTTCGTTGAAGCCGCCCGACAATTGGCGGAACGCGTATTGACGCATCATGATGGCTCAGTTGGCGAACGTATTTCTCAAATGTACGCCTATGCATTCGGAAATATGCCTGCAGACAAACACAAGGAAATCCTTGAGCGATCTTACCGAAAATTCCATTCCTCTTTCATTGAAGGAAGGTCCGATGCCCAAGCCTTCATACAAGTCGGGGACTCAACTCCTAGGTCCGACCACCATCTTATAGAGCTTGCTTCCTATACCATGGTTGCCAATCAGATAATGAATCTCGATTCCTTTATCACTAAGTACTAGACTCCTGATATGAACCCAATCGACGAATACGTATCCTTTGAAACCCGTCGGCAATTCCTCGGTAAGGCTGCCAAAGGTCTTGGCATCGCCGCGTTGGCTTCCATTGTTGGACCTGGTCTGAGAGGCAGCGCCAGTCGATCCCCAGGCTTTGGGCCTGGCACACTGGGCATGACCCATTTCCCAGCGAAAGCCAAGCGCGGTATCTATCTTTTCATGTCCGGCGCCCCTTCCCAGCTAGACATGTACGATTACAAGCCGGAGATGCAGTCCATGTTCGACAAAGATCTGCCCGATTCGGTCCGTCGCGGTCAACGCCTTACTACAATGACGTCGGGACAGGCGAGGTTCCCTATCGCTCCAAGTATATTCGACTTTGAACAGGTTGGAAAATCAGGGGCCTGGATCAGTGAGCTTCTCCCCTATACCAAAAAGATCGTCGACGATATCGCTATTGTTAAGTCAATATGGACCGAGGCGATCAACCACGATCCAGCCATCACCTATATTCAGACAGGCAACCAAATACCTGGCCGACCCAGCCTAGGAGCATGGTTAAGCTACGGTTTGGGTAGCTTGAATGAAAATCTGCCCACCTTTGTAGTGTTGAATTCCACATGGACCGGGCGCAAAGAAGCACAGGCGCTCTTTTCCCGCTTGTGGGGTGCCGGACCTCTTCCCTCAGAGCACCAAGGGGTGAGCCTGCGGTCCAAGGGTGACCCGGTCCTGTATTTGACTGACCCAAATGGGATCAGCCGAGAGACCCGGCGTGACATGCTCGACGGTGTCAATGAGATCAACGAGGACTTGTATCATGAGTTTGGAGATCCTGAAACACATGCTCGCATTTCCCAGTATGAGATGGCGTTTCGCATGCAAAGCAGCGTCCCGGACCTCACCGATCTTTCCGACGAACCTGACTATATTTTCGACTTGTACGGCCCTGACGCAAAAGTTCCGGGTACGTTCGCCTACAATTGTCTCATGGCACGCCGACTCGCCGAGAAAGGCGTGCGTTTCTCGCAAATATTTCACCGCGGATGGGACCAGCACGGAGTGCTTCCGAAAGACTTACCAAACCAGTGCAAAGACGTCGACCAAGCAAGCTATGCGTTGATCACTGACCTAAAACAACGCGGAATGCTGGATGACACCCTCGTTATCTGGGGGGGCGAGTTCGGCAGAACCCTTTACTGCCAAGGCACGCTCACTGAATCAAACTACGGCAGAGACCACCACCCCAAATGCTACACAAAGTGGATTGCGGGCGCTGGTGTAAAAGGCGGCACTGTTTATGGAGAAACGGACGATTTTGGATACAATATCGTCAAAGACCCAGTTCATATTCGTGACCTCAATGCTACCATTTTAAATCGTTTTGGAGTCGACCATCAGCAGCTTTCATTCAAGCACCAAGGTCTGGACTTAAGACTGACCGGTGTCGAATACGCTAGAGTCGTAAATCAGATTCTTGCTTAAAATTGAGTTTTCGCTCACCCTAAGCTTTCAATAGCTTCGGCAAAGAACCCAATTCAGATTGGGCAATCACTTCCCCTTGAGCGGGTAAATATTTTCTCCAAACTCCATTTTATTCGAGTGCTGGTATCACCGAAAACCCCTAATACTAATTAGAATCCCGTGAGTGATTTCGCTCAACTTTGAGATTCAGTCGCCGTATTGCGCTCAAATTGACCGCTTTATCTTATAACTCTCCCCTCATTGTCGTTTGCTGACGTGCAGAACAATCCGCTTTTACCTATGGCTAACCGGCAACGAACCTACCGCTCCAAAATCTTTTTCAATAAATCCGGCGTTACCTTGGTTGAAATCATGGTGGCGATGGTTATTCTTGGCTTTTCCGGACTTGCTCTCCTGACCGGGCTCATGCAGTCACGGCGCTACACAGAGTTGGCGATACACGAGAACACTGCATTAACGATCGGCCAGGGCTACATCGAACAAATTAAGAACATGGAGTTCGCCTCCCTAGACGAAGCCGTTCTTACCACGTTGTTCCACGAAGGAGTCGCTGACACCTTGTCAGTATCTCCATTATCTACCGACCCCACCGATGGAAATGCGGGAACCGATATTAAAAACAGTAAGCGGATTGATATTAAAAATACTCCTGACGATACCACCGATGACTTGAGTTTCGATGTCTATGTTTACATCGAAAATATCACGAATGCGGCAAACAAAGTCGGAGAAGCCCGACGGATTCTACTTAGATACGAATACTCATTCAGCGACAGCTATCGGACAGTAAACAACTCTAACACACTTTACGCAATCCGTTCCGATGTTCCAACCTTTTAGCATTATGACTTTCTCACGTAAAGCTGCACAAAAGAGCGCACTCCATCCAAAGGCCGGAGTTACACTCACCGAGTTGTTGATTGGAATGACGATCTCGGCCGTCGTACTTGGAGGAGCCATTCCCCTTTTCCTAATGGGATCAACCACTGCGGCAAACGGCATGGGAAGGCTCCTCATCAATCGCGATATTCGCAACTTCACCAACGAGATGATCGAGAACGCTCGGTACGCTGACTATTTCAAAACATATACTTCCTTCTCTGACAGAACAGAACAAAACGACGGAGGTTCCGGCGATTTCCTCATTCTGGTCCACAGAGATGTGAGCGATCCCGACAAGATAGGTCGAGTCATCGGATACTACCGCTACACGCTTTCTGAGGAAGCGGAGGGGCCAGTGCTCATGTTCGACAACAAATACAGTCCCAGCACCTCAACCGACCTCGGTACCCTGCTTCCTGGAGCAGACACAAAAGGAACCCATGGAGAAATCATCGAACTGTCGAAAGGTCTCAGTGATGGAAAACTATTCTACAACTTCTATGATCGAAGCGTCGTCGTCCGGGGAGAGATTATTCACATTGGAGCAGTAGGCGAGCAAGTAACTAACACCTACAACTTCACCGTCTCGCCAAGGGGTTAGAGTTTAACGAAACGCCAATGACTCATCCATCTCAGAAACGTAAAGGATCAGCCCTAATCACCACCATAGTATTAGTCGGAGTACTTGCAGTCGCAATGGCTTCGCTTCTCAAATACTCCGTTACGGAGAATCGAATCAATCATCGACACAAGCTTCGTACCCAATCTGAAAATACAGCGGAAGCTGTCGTCGAGTACGGATTTGCACAACTTTCCCACTCATTCGACAATAACACCACTGTTGCTTCCAACACTTTTAATTCGAGCGGTTCCGGGGCACTTGCCTTGCCCCCAAAGGCGAGTCTGGGATCCAATGTTGACTACGCCAAATTGGCAGTTTTTGCCAGCACGGTTCCAACCAGCAGTCTGACTTACATTGATCCTAAAGAGCCGGACAACATGTTCGATCCCTTGAAAGGAAAGTATGTCAGGGCCTTTGATGTGACCGTCTACGGGAAAGCGACAATTAATGACCCAAATGGCGGCCCACAAATTAGTACCCACGTTTCGCAAACATTCCAGGTCAGAGACACACCGCTATTTTCTCACGCTATCTTCTACAACCTCGATCTGGATATCCATCCAGGTCCGGAAATGGCCGTCTATGGACCCGTTCATACTAATGGAAATCTAAGATTAGCTCCCATCGGCGGATTAAGCTTTCACGATATCGTGACGGCAACTGGCAATGTTTACCACCATCTTGAGCATCTCGGGGCCAGTACTCGGCGGGGGGCCGTCAATTTCATGGACGAGAGCGGAGCATCTAGAAATATGATGATTGGCGGTGTTTGGATGGATTCAGAAATGGGAACGGGAGCTCTCAATGACAAATTTCGGAGTTTTGCATCGAATCGCTGGCAAGGCAATCTACAGACAAAGGCACATGGCGTTCCAGTTTTCAATCCAGTTGCATTCCCTGACTATGAACCAGACGACCTAGGGACGGCAGCCTACGACCCAGTAAACTCTGGAAGGGCCATAATCGAACCACCCCTTCCCAATAGCCATCCTGAATACAAAGTAGAAATTGAAATTCAGAAAATGTCTAACAAGGCTGGACTTTACTTCAAGTGGGACACCACCACGAATTCGGTCACGGCATATGATGGCAGCGGAAGCCCGCTAGATATCAGTTCATTAGAAGGGACATTGTGGGAGCATAAACCGGATGTGATGAAGGATCACAGAAGGTCGCAAGACATCACTCTTATAGACATCAATACTGGGAAATTGAAGCAATTGATCGAATCACCAGATACGTCTGACTCAGTGCTTCACATCGGCGGATACGACCCCGCAACAGACTGGAACGGCGTTGTATATTTCGAATGCACTAGCTCCGATCTGGATTCGGCTGCTGCTAAGAATTTGAATTTTTCCGGTATCCGATTGCATGGGGCCGAAACAGATGTACCTAGCGAAGGTATTCCTAGTCGAGGATTCAATCCTGGTATGAGTTTTGTCACAAACAATGCACTGTATCTGCGTGGTCACTTCAACTCGGATGGATATACAGCGACGACAAGCGCCTATACACCTGAGACAGGAGAAGTTCCTGTCGCAGTCATGGCGGATTCTGTTATATTTCTCTCAGAAAATTGGGACGACTCAGTCACTAGCATGATTCCCCCTGCAGTCACTACTGAATACGCAACAGCGGTCGTCGGTGGAATCCGTCCTTCAAATGTTCAAGGTGACGGTAGTCAGAGCGGAGGGAACGAAAATTTTCCGCGTTTTCTTGAGAACTGGGGTGGTGAAGATTTCTACTTACGAGGTTCTATGGTCTGTCTTTACGAATCGGAAGTGGATTTTTCTATCTGGGGGCATACTTCATACTACCGTCCTCCCTATCGAGAATACGGATTCAATAAATTGTTTGCCACAGGTGCCTACCCTCCGGGAACACCACTATTCAGAACTTACCGAAGAACAAACTACACGAATTTATTACCTTCTAAATTTAACACAGTCACCTCTAGCCTTTAACTTCATGATTGTAGAAATGACGCGACAGAATAAACTATTAAAAATCAATATAGTATAGAATTTTTTAAATACGTTTTGCAATGACTCATTCAGCAAACGCGGTTCAGCCCTAATCACCACCATAGTGCTAGTCGGATTGCTTGCAGTCGCAATGGCTTAGCTACTCAAATACTCCGTTACGGAAAATTGGAATGATTCCAACACCAGTCTAGAGCCAAGTGCCGTCACAACCGAGATTTCCGCCGCCGTCGTTTCAGGAATTCGCCCACAAAATGTACAAGGAGATAATTCCTACATTAGTGGTGCCCACAATTGGCACCGGCGGCGCCACTCTTAACAAATGTTCTTCTATTCATATAAATGTATCTTCGGTTAGCGATCAATCTGACTTATTTAAATATAATTGCGGGCTAATCGCCGCTTATTGGACAGGCAAAGTATCATAAATCTCCGCGATACAAGCGGTATCAATCACGATGATTGCAGATGGGAATGGCCTACTCACCCCAAAAAAGGTCTTCATTCACAATTTCACCATGCACGTCATGGTGCCGTAATACGATTCGGGGCTTACCATTGTCACGATCCACACTCACGCTGAGAAACCCTCCCTTAATTCGCAGAAACCGATGCTCGTCGGTCCGAAGCTCTTGCTTGAATCCGCCCGCGTGCATGTCTGACCCCGCCCCGCAAGAATACTCTCGCGCACCCGTTTCACGATCTACGGACACATATTGCCAGTGGCGGTCCCCGTTGAGGATGAACGCGTTCTTCTGCTTCCCCATAAAGGACCGGATCTCATCGCCTTCGTGAGTGAAGTTCTTGTTGGAATGGTTGTCCTTTTTCTTCACCCGATCCGGCCCGACTATGGGGTTTGGATTAATCAGGATTCGGAAAGCCGCATCAGACTCGGAAAAGGTTTTGTAGAACCATGCTTTCTGAACTTCGCCCCAAATAGTTTTGTTTGGGCCATCCGGAGTTTCGTTTCGGCTCCGGTAGTCCCGCCCTTCCATCATCCAAACTTGCAGATCCTTGCCCCATCGAACGGTCCGGTAGGGCTTTTCCCCCATCGGGAAGATCTCGTTAAAAATTTCAATTCCCCGATCCCAAGTCAGCTCGCCATAGGTATCTCCGGGTCCACAGTCATTCTTGAGCAAATCGTGATCGTCTTTC
Organism: Candidatus Pelagisphaera phototrophica; assembly: GCF_014529625.1. GTDB lineage: Bacteria > Verrucomicrobiota > Verrucomicrobiia > Opitutales > Opitutaceae > Pelagisphaera > Pelagisphaera phototrophica. Next base: position 1,781,394 of record NZ_CP076039.1, on the reverse strand, counting down.
ATGAAGTACGCCGGAACCTGACGATAGAATTCTCGAAAGTTTGGCAGACCAAACAGACGATCCCACTTGTAGTAGGCGAGCTCCTCCGTCTTCGCCCATGGCCCAGGCTTGTCGTAATACTCTATGTCTCCCGCATTGACAAGAAAATCCGGCTGTACCGTATCCAAGATTGCAGGATAAATATAGTGCCCGTTCACAAGGTCATCCCTCCTCGGGAAGTCATGGCAGGTCACCAACGCAAAGCTTACCTTTTCCGCCTTGTCCCGATCGGGAGCAGTCCTAACCCCCCCCATCACCTCCACGCTAGGACGCGTTTCTCCCAATCCTCGGCCCTCTACCTTAAGGTTGTATCGCGTCCAGGGCGAGAGCCCTTCTACCTTTACGGCAACGCTGTAGTTTCGCTTTGCAGTCACAGGCACCCAGTCCAGCGTTATCCGCTTAGATCGATTACTGTTGGGCCAATAGGAAATGCGAACCTCTCCCGTTGCTCCAATAGCACTGTATTGCATATCGCCCAACGTCTTTCCCGCCGGGACGGCTTCGTCATCCTTTTCCCAGGTTTCCCCATCCAGTCGATAGGTTTGGTCCTTCGTTAAGCGCATCCAGACAGTTGCTGAGTCCTGATCCACCTCTCCAATCTTGATTCCATTAGCCATGAAAGGGCCCGTAGATGTCTGACCGAACGAAGCGACTCCGATGATGAGACTTGCGAAAAGGGGAATACAGTAAATTTTCATGTTGAGTATGAGGTAAACGAATTGGGGCCTGCCGAAATCCAGACCACCTAATTGCTCTTCAATTCCCCAACGAGGGCAATTCAATTCTTCCCGCCAGCATAAGGGCCCCTAACGTCTTTGGGCTAAGCGAGCGAATCCTCATTCTTATCGCAAGACAAAAGCCCGGGCCTGATACGCCCAAGGCGCATTCAGAACCAGGACCATCCAACTGCGACTAAAACATAGGGACTGCCGGGGTTTCATAATCCCTAGGCTTGCCATAGTAGTCGTACAATTTTTGATTTTCGTCTTCATTGACAGGATCAAAGGGGTCGAAACGAGGGGCCATTTCAATTTGCTTTCTCAGCAAATCAACTCTGGCGGTCTTGTTCCACCAATCAAACCCTTCGACCCATCCAATTTCGATCAACGACGACCTTCCAGGGAGCCAATTCTTGGTATCGATGGCCAAATACTGGAGCCTCCAGTTCTCTTCTTCGATAATGAAGACCTCCACGTGGCCGAACAAGTCATCATTCGCTTCGATATGGTATCCGAGGATCTCGTAAGCCGAGCGCAAATGCTTTCCTTCGATGCGCCTCGCTCTTGGGAGTGACCTCCGTTGTCATCGCAGGAGGAACGGTTGACCCTCCAAACAATTAGGGATCCATCCAGTACGATGGAAGATCGTAATACTTGGTATACTCTTCCTCGTACTGCATGCATAAGGGGGTAACCGTTTTGAGCTCTGGCGAACCTTCAAGCTGACCCTTAGTCAGGTCGATTTTGATACCGTTTCCGATCCATCCGGTTTCAGGCTTCTTCAGGTAGTACGGGGTCAAGAGCACTTTTTTCCCCTGAAAGCTACGTTCCCGTATCCGCCACTATGTAGCGGAGACGCCAATACCAATCGCCGAAAAGCACGTCTTTCACTTTCCCGATCCTGCCATCTACTGTTTCGATGGGATATCCAATTAGGTCTTTAACACTTCTGAGCGTTGTCTTTATCCTTACATTTTGGTTTCTACTAATTCGCTATTTACTCCAGCGAGCGCTTCACTTTTGTTTTCCTCAAAAACTTTTTTCGCTTGGTCGACGCGTTCTTTCGGTACCTTAAAGAGCCACTCCGTGTTTTCAATTTCAAGTGCCCACTCCCATGAATCCGAATTCGACACCGACATTTCAGCGACATCCAACTCGAGTTCTTCGACTTCTTTCTTTAGATCGTCTTAGATAATCGATTTTCATCCTTATGTGCCCTTGCATTTTCATCAGCTTCTTTCGCTTTTCTGTCGTACTAAATCATTGACTAAAATATCTCACGAAACGTCGTTTTCGCATCGCATATTCGGCTTTCAACTAGGCAAATATTCATCAAATCTAGTAAGAGGAGCCACGCAGCCAGCAGAAGGAAAAACACTTGCCCCGCTACCGAAACGCTCCCATCAACATCCCTGGCATCGTAACGCACGTATAATACAATGAAAATCTTCTTCCCTTCAAGCGAACCCGATGAAAAATCCAAAAAGATCTCTTAAAATCGCCATCATTTTAGCGATTGCCTGCATCTACTCCGCGATCCTTTCTGTAGCCGGAAAACCAAACGTACTTTTCATCGCTATTGATGATCTGAACGACTGGGTCGGCTGCCTCGACGGCCACCCTAACACCAAGACCCCAAACATTGACCGCCTCGCGAAGCAAGGCGTGCTTTTTGAAAATGCCCATTGCCAGGCCCCTATCTGCGGCCCTAGCCGCGCTTCGATCTTCACAGGTCTCTACCCATCGTCTACCGGCATTTATCTGCAGATAAAAGACAAGGATCTAAAATCGAGCCACCCTCTTGCGGAAAAATGCACTCTGATTCCTGATTATTTTGAGAATCACGGATACAAAACCATGGCGGTAGGCAAACTCTACCATGGGGGTGACGCCGCCAGTACTTTCGACGAATATGGGGGACGCTTCGAGTGGTTCGGGCCAAAACCCGAAAAACGATTCAAGTTCGACCCAGACTGGTATGACCACAAAATTGGCAGTACCCAAACCGACTGGGGGGCTTACCCCGATAACGACGAGGAAATGACCGACTACAAGGTCGCTAAATGGGCAGTTGAAAAGCTCGGGCAGTCTCACGAAAAACCCTTCTTCCTCGCGGTGGGTTTTCTACGCCCGCACGTACCGTGGTACGCGCCTCCTAAATGGTTTGATCACCATCCACTGGATACCATTGAATTACCGCCTTACAAGAAAAACGACTACGATGATATTCCCATAGGGGGCCAACAAGTGGCAGATGTTTCCATGATGCCTACGACTGAGGAACTGATTAAAAATGGCGAATGGAAGAAAGCTGTACAGGCATATCTTACCTGTATCACCTGGGTAGACTACCAAGTCGGGAAGGTTCTCGATGCTCTCGACACCAGCCCTCACGCCGACAACACCCTCATCGTGCTATGGTCAGACCATGGCTACCATTTAGGTGAGAAAAACCGATTCGCCAAGCAAGCTATCTGGGAGCGAGACACAAGGGTACCACTCATTTTCGCAGGACTGGGAATTGAACCGAATCGCAGATCCAGTAGACCGGTTGGACTCATTGACATGTACCCCACCCTGGTCGAGTTGTGCGGACTGCCAGAGAATGAGATGAACGAAGGCACCAGCCTCGTTACGCTGCTCGAGGACGTAGAATCCCCAAAGGAGACACCTGCCATCACCGCATACGGCCCCTTCAACTACTCGATCAGGTCAGACCGGTATCGATACATTCGCTACGAGGATGGATCCGAAGAGCTTTACGACATGAAAAAGGACCCCAAAGAATGGACTAACCTTTCCCACAAAGAAAGCCTTCAATCAATCATAGCAGCTCATAAAAAGCACATCCCCACAAAGCCGGCCCGACTGGCTCCCGGTTCCTCCTACGACATCAATGAATACTTCATAAGCCGACAAAAAGACTGGCTTGAACTAGAATAAACAAACCCTTCAACAATAACTTTCCCTCGGAATTATATATTCAATGAAAATTACAAACCTTACACTTATCGCTTTCCTTTCCACTCTGATCGTAGGCTACTCAAAGCCAAGTGAAGACTCCCCCGTAAACGCGCTTCTTATTACCGGAGGATGCTGCCACGACTACGACTTCCAAAAGCAAGCCCTCACCACGGGCATCGCACAGCACGCGCCTATAGAGTGGACAATCGTCCAGGAAGGAGGAGAGTCCAGGGACTTTCAGTCCAAACTGTTCAACAATCCCGATTGGGCCAGGGAGTACGATGTGGTCGTCCACAATGAATGCTTCGCCCAAACGAAGGACCCTGCGTACATTTCGAAAATTGTGGACGCCCATCGGCAAGGTGTCTCTGCCGTCGTGATACACTGCGCGATGCATACCTACCGTGACGCCGAAGTGGATAACTGGCGTGAGTTCCTCGGAGTGACCACTCGAAGACATGACCACCAGAGCCGTTATCCCGTGACGGTTACCGCCCCAAATCACCCCATCATGGAAGACTTTCCAACTGACTGGGTTTCTCCCATGGACGAGCTCTACATCATCGAGAAGCTATGGCCCAACGCCAAAGCGCTCGCCACCGGGACCAGCGAAGAGACTAAGGATACCCATCCTGTATTTTGGACCAATGAATATGGAAAGGCCCGCGTATTCGGAACCACGTTCGGTCATACGAACGACACGATCGCCGATCCCCAATTTCAGGAAATCGTCAGTCGCGGTTTACTCTGGTCTGCAGGTCGGCTATAAAACCCAAACCAGGGCAAGACAATCAGTCACACCTAGATTTGCCTTCAGTCCCCCGCTTCTCCAATGCCATGCTTTTTAGCTTTGTCGCAAGGCGGCAAAGGCTTCGAGTGATTTCCGATAATTTGCTGCATATTGGAAGGGGCCATGATCGTGCCACTCCCGAGCATACTGAGAAATCAGATCCTCTGTCTCATCTCAAAGATCGGATAAACATCACCAGCGATTCTACGTCCTCGTCGCTCAAAATTCCCTTGTAAGAAGGCATACCGGCTTCTTGCCCATCGAAGCCCTCCGTAATAACCGCTGCAGGGTCTAGAATCGAAGTTCTCAAATACTCTTCGTCCACTCTCACGCTACCACCGCCCTTCAATTTGCGTCGACTTTTATAAGCACCTAGCCAAGTAGGCCCACTACGCCCTTCCGTAGAACCATCGATCGAGTGACATCCAACACAACCCATCTGGCTATAGAGCTGCTGTCCTCTAACAACTGATACAATTTTTTGACTGGTTTTCACGACGCGAGGAACCGGTTCAGATGCGAACAACTTCGAAAAGTTAATCAACTCGAATTTATAGTCTTTCAACCGAGTCCGGTTTAGCTCATTTATAGTAAAGTAGAGTGGCTGCCATTCCCCGAACAAGTTGTATTGAACTTCTAACTGCATTGTTTCGCGAACATCGTCGATCGCCAGAAATACGGACTTTCGGTCCTTTGAAAGCAATACCGAGTGCACCATCCACTCATCCACTCCGGGTTCTCCATCGCCCCTAAATTGAGGCGAACCGTATTCCTCTGTCCGCACATAATCCCAACTGCTTACCTGATAGATGGAAGGATCTCTTGCGAGTTCGGGTCCCAAAGTCTGTTCGAACGAAAGTCGGACACCATCCTTATAAACTTCTACACTACGAGGCAATACACTTTCGTGCGGCAGAAACCTCAATCGGCATAAGCCTTCCAGTCTAGGAGCAATAGAATCCCAGATCTGAAATCCGACGAAATAGGCGCTGCCATCCACTGGGTTCATCGCACCTTTCAACAAAGGCGTCTCAAATTCGATCGGCAACTGAGATCCAGCTGTCTGAACAAATCTAGGATCCTCTGGGACGAAAATCCTGAATAGGCTCGGTTTCTTGTAATCAATATAAAGTATCGAACCATCGAGGTCGCCCATTCGCTCATCCATTGGCCATATCTGCTCAATTCCCGACTGAGCAACGCGATGTGGAATCCATAGAGCGGGAGACTGAATCTCCGCGTCACCCTTAGAGGGCGCGCCTGGTTGGTAGCCGAGATAACTTCCTTTGCGAACGATATGGAACGGAGTAGAGGGAACCCAGTTCCCTTGCTGGTCGCTCGCAGTGATAATATCCTTGGTCGGATGGCCCGAGATATATCCATTGCGGAGTCCATACCCAAAGTATTCGACTTTCCTTCCATCAGCGGAAACCGACATGACCCGGCCGCTATGAACAGATTTCGCCGAGGCCTGTTGACCGCCCTTAACAATGATAAAGCTTCCATCAGGTCTCAACGCCAAGCTAAGCGGGTAGTCTCTTGTATCCGCGCTTTGGTTAAACCGATTGCTGAACATTTCATAGAAATCCGTTTCCCCATCGTTGTCATTGTCAACGAGCCGGGTAATTCCTAATCGGCTAAATACAAAAACCTCATCACCCCGTATGCGAATCGATTGCGGCTCATTAAATCCCGCCGCAATTCGCTTCCACTCGATCTGATTGTTTGCACTCCCCAGCCCTGAGATCCGATATACGTCTCCGTCAAAAGTCACTAACACCGCCTCGCCATCCGAGGAAAAATCAATCGCCACCGGCCGAATGCGACGTTTCCATGGATTAGGATAAGGAAGAATCGCTTCGTCGACGACATACGAGCCTTGCGGCTCTCCCAATTCTATCCCCGCCACTGCCGTATCCGACCATCGAGAGTTCGCTTTCCCCACTGCTACCAACTCACTTTCTTTGGAAGAAACTAAAGAGACACCAACTTTACTGAGGTTGTAGCCAACCGATAACAACTGAGGATTCCCACTCGCCGCAAGACGATAGAAAATTCGATTTCCTTCAGGGTCAGCTTCCAGATCACTTCCTCGATTAATTGCTTTACCGTCGCCTCCTTCCGCCAGGATCAATCGAATCTCTTCACTCAAACCATTGACTTCAATCGCACGCAGAACCACGAGATCACCGTCAATCTCCTTGGCTTGAAATCGCTCCCTAACCTTGCCATCGAAGAGCCGATAGTGCAAAACCGCTTCGTTTCCGGCATCTTCCATCCCCAGCCATTCTCCTGTCGTTGGATCCAGAGGACCGCGTCCTAGCTCTTTCGGGTCGACCCCTCTTGGTCTTGGATCCTCGAAACTCAACTGCCCGGCCTGCCAACCGGAGTAAAGCCCGGTTGAAAACACGACCCTACCCAAGGGTTGCGGGAGTTTGGACTGACCAGACCCCATCTTCCGAAGTGGCACTGGATAGGACAACATCGCCACTCCATTCGGCGAGAGATAGCCTCCCTGCCATATTCCTGCCACTCTCAGCAACTCTGTATCAAAGCAAACGAATACGTCGTGCTCGAGTGGAATCACGATTGCCCGAGGAATCAAATTGTCATCCGTTCCCGCAGGAGCCACGCCTCGCATGTCCACCGTAGCTTCGATAAACGGAAAATCCGTATCCAGAAACTCTTTATAGAGCGGCTCTGCATCTCGAGCCACGTACGGAGGCAATGCTAAAGCAACATTGACCCCGCCTAGGATCAAAAGAAGCCCGTAAAAAGCGCTCTTTACAAATTCCAATGTTATCTTGGTCCTCTCCGGTTGATGCTGGAAGCTCCCTTCGATTCCCCAGGAGTCTCTCCTCGAAAAGCACCATTCTGCACGACACGAACCCCGGTTTCCCGATGAAATTCGTCCGTCGAAATATGCTCAGGAATACTGTCCCCTGTTTGCTGTCTCCACTTCTTGAGTATCGCGGCCAGTTTCGCTTCAGTTTTCGATAATTTCGAATCTCCCGCTAAATTGTTGAGCTGGTGAGGATCTTTCTTTGTGTCATAGAATTCTACAACCGGCCGTGGTGCGAGAAAAACGTCGTTCTGGGCATTATCCAAAGCTTGCTCCTTCAAGGCTCGCTGTAATTCCAGATGCGAGTCTGACCGCACAGAATCAGCCGGTCCCTGCCAGGCTTTCTCAGGACGATCATTGACTATATACAAATGCGTCTCCGTCCGAACACTACGTCCCAACGCTTCGTAGTCATGCCAATTGTGTTCTGAAAAAGCGTAATTCCGAACGGTCTTCTCCCGATTGGAGAAAAGTGGCGCCAGGCTCACTCCCTGAAAAGTGGCCCCCGCCTTTCCCCCGGCCACTTCAATAGCCGTCGGGGCTAGGTCTATCACGCTGACCAGTCGATCGCTCTTACCACCATCGCTGATCCCGTTTGGCCAGTGAGCAACCAGTGCCGTCTTCATCCCCGAGTCATGCATGCGAGTCTTGGCTCGCGGGAAGGGCCGCCCGTTGTCTGAGAGAACAAAAATTAGCGTATCGTCCAAAACACCCTGGGCCTCAAGTTCCCCGACCACCGCACCAATGAAATGGTCGAAACGCGTCACTTCATTGTAGTAGGACGCCAGATCTCCCCTGGTCTTATCCGAATCTACAAGAAAGGGAGGTACTACGACCGCTGCGGGATCGATTTTGGGACCGTAGATCGCGTTGTCCCACTCAGTGTCTGCTTCCCAGGCGCGATGGGCATCATTCGAAGCAAACCAGAAGAAAAAGGGCTGATCTATCGGGCGCTCTTGCGTCACCCGAAGCCAGTTCGCATGCCCCCCTCGGTTCCCTTCGACTTTGCCTAAACTAATATCATCAAAGGGTGGCGTGTCTCGAGGATTCTCCCGCTTCATGTGGTTCTTCCCGGAAAGCGCCGTATAGTAGCCCTTTTCGCTCAATACCTCAGGAAGCCAGGGTAAATGATCCGCAATCGCCAAATGAAGCTCCGCGGCTTTGCCGTTGTTGTGCGGATACCTTCCCGTAACGATACTGGCACGGCTCGGACTGCAACTGCTCGCCGTCAAATAGGCATTCGTAAACTGCATTCCATTCGCAGCCAGACGGTCGATGTGGGGCGTCCTCGCCCCCGCGTTCCCGTAGCAACCGTAGTCGTTCCAACTAACATCATCGGAGATGAAAAATATAATGTTGGGAGATTTTCCCAGACCGATTTCCGAAGACAGAGACAGCATTACGAATATCGGGGCAAAAAAGAATCGCTTCATATAGAATACGAGAAAAACCAGTCCCTTTCTTGGTGCAATCTAAATGATCAGTTTGTAATTCAGAGAAACCCTGATTCTACTCCCTCCTCAATAACCTACAAATCCTTCGTTTTAGTTCCTCTATGAAGATCTCTCATTATCGAATTACCCCAATAGCTACAATTGATCCCCCACTCCGTGCCGCGTCCGGATTGCATGCCCCCTACGCACTTCGAGTAGTGCTTGAGCTATCCTGCGAGGACGGTCTCACGGGGATCAGCGAAATCCCTTGCACCGAAGGAGTTGTCGATTCTCTAATCCATATTTGCGCAGGACTGCTGGGCAGCGATCCCCTTCAGCTCACCCGTCTCCTGGAAAAAGCGGGTGAGCGGCTCACGACTCAAGAAGACTCGCGCGGCGATACTCCATGGGACAATCGAGTTTGGGTTCACTTAAGAAGCGCTCTCGAAGTCGCCTGCCTCGACTATTTAGGTAAGCGATTCGAGGTCCGGATGTGTGATTTGCTCGGCGGGGCGGTCCGAGACGAGGTTCCATTCGGCGCCTATCTTTTTTACAAGGAACCGGGCACCGGCGGAGAACTGAAATTTGGCATGAACGAAAGCGCCACAGGCTGGGCCGCCGCGCGACAGCAAGTAGCGAATACTCCGGATACCGTCGTCAAGCAAGCCCAGTCCATGATCGATACATTTGGCTTTAAGTCGATCAAACTCAAAGGCGGGGTATTTCCACCGGATGAAGAAGCCGACGCTATGCTGGCTCTGCGGGACGCGTTTGGCCCCGACGTTCCCCTCCGACTCGACCCCAACGCGGTCTGGACCGTCGAAACCGGAATTCGCATAGGCAAGAAGCTGGATTCAGTTCTTGAATACCTGGAAGACCCGGTTCGCGGCCAGAAAGCAATGGCCGAAGTGGGCAAAGCAATCGATTCCCCGCTAGCCACCAATATGTGCACCACGTCATTTGAGGATATTCCAAACGCAATTAAGGTCCATTCTGAAGACGTCATTTTGACCGACCACCACTTCTGGGGCGGGCTCAAGCCCTGTATTGAATTGTGCCGCATCTGCCAGACCTTTGGTCGGGCAATCTCAATGCATTCAAACAGCCATCTCGGAGTGTCGCTGGCCGCTATGGTCCACCTGGGAGCCTGTATCCCACAGCTCGACTATGACTTGGATACACACTACCCGTGGCAGTCCGACGAGATCATAGAAGGCGGTCGCCTGCCCTTCAAAAACGGCGCCATCCAAGTTCCAGATGGTCCAGGATTAGGCGTCACAATCAATCGAGCTGAATTGGACCGGCTTCATCAAAATTACCTCAAGTCAGGACTCTCGTTCCGGAATGACGAAGCCGAAATGCAGAAAATCGAGCCAGGATGGAAGTTTAAAGCAACCCGCTGGTAGCTGCAACCCACCACGTAAGACATTCCGTCTAAGCACACTACATGAACGAAATTACCATACGAAAAAGGGCACTGCAAGGAGGCAAACTCCTGGGATCCTTTCTGAACTCTGGATCAGCGATCCTCGCTGAATTGGCGGGACGCTCCGGCCTAGACTGGGCCTTGCTCGACATGGAACATGGTTCGGGCTCCTGGGGCATGCTAACCCACCAACTCATAGCCCTAGAGGGCTCCAATACAGCCCCTGTGATCAGGCTACCCTCAAATCAGGCCGACTATTTCAAACGGGCCCTCGATCTAGGCGCTAATGGTTTGATGGTGCCCAATGTAAATACCGCTGACGAGGCACGAGCTGCCGTATCCTACTCTCGATATCCTCCGCACGGCACTCGAGGGGTCGCCCTTATGAATCGAGGAGCCCACTACGGGGCCAAGTTTAACGAGCGACTCGAATCGTCTCATGAGAGCACTCTAATTATTGCTCAGATCGAGTCTCCTGCCGCAATTGAAAATGTAGAGGAGATCGCAGCAGTTGACGGTGTAGACGTACTCTTCGTTGGTCCCATGGATCTTAGTATTTGCATGGGCATCCCTCAACAGTTTGACCATCCGGATTACATTGCCGCCACAGAAAAAGTGGTCGAAGCGGCTAAAAAGTACAACAAGGCTAGCGGCATTCTCGGTTTCGCTTCTCCAGACATTGCAAAGTTTCATGCCAAAGGTTTCTCTTTTCTCGCCGTCGGATCCGACGGAGGGATGGTCGCCGCAGGAATGAAAGAACTCGTAACAGCGAATCAAGAGGCTGTTCAATAGCGAACCCTTCAACCATTGCTGAAAAGCACCTATTAAGCGTAATTAATAGCTACCTACAGATGAACTCCCGACCCTATACGTCCAGTCTCACCGTCCGCAATATCTGCCCGACTATTGCGGATCAACCTCCCATCACCCTGCCTGAGCTAGTACCGGTAATCCAACGGTTCCCAACCGACACCGTTAGCGACATTGAGGCTGAAATGCGTGCCCAGCTTCAGCAATTCTCAGGATTGGATTTAAAAGGGAAACGGATCGCCATCACCGCTGGAAGCAGAGGAATCAAGGGTTTCATCCCCGTTGTTCGCTCACTCGTCTCTCAACTCAAAGAACGGGGAGCAGAACCGTTTATCGTTCCCGCTATGGGTAGTCACGGAGGAGCAACCGCGGAAGGACAGCTGGCTGTACTTGAGAACTTAGGTATTACCGAAGAATCCGTTAACACTCCTATCCGTTCATCGATGGATGTTGTGAAACTAGGTGAAATCGAGGAGGAAACTCCCGTTTGCTGCGATCAATTGGCTTACGAGTCGGATGGCATTATCGTTTGTAACCGGATCAAGCCGCACACTGCCTTCGCCGCTGAATACGAAAGTGGCCTCCTAAAAATGATGATGATTGGCTTGGGTAAACATATAGGCACGACCGAGGTTCACAAGTTGGGTTTTCATCGCTTCCACAAAGCGCTCCCCGATGCGGCCAAAATATTCCTCGAAAAAGCTCCTATCTTATTTGGTGTCGCCATCGTCGATAACGCTGCAAATCAGGTCGCCAGAGTTAAGGCCATTCCTGCAGACCAGATTCTGGATCAAGAGAAAGAACTTCTGGCCTACTCTAAAACGCTAATCGGGCGAATGTTGCTTTCGGAAATCGACGTCCTCGTGGTCGATGCCATGGGGAAAGACATTAGCGGGGCCGGCATGGACTCCAATGTGACCGGCCGCTCCGCCACCAACGTCCAAAGAGAGTACACCCCCAACATTGGCCAAATCGTTATTCGCGATTTGAGCAAGGCCACAAAGGGTAACGCCATTGGGATGGGTAATGCCGACATCATTACCTCAAGGGCTGCCGAAAAAATCGACCTTGCCGTTACCTACACCAATGCCCTCACTGCCCGTACTCCCGTAGGAGCTAAGGTTCCTTTAATCGCTTCATCCGATCGTCAAGCGATCGAAATCGCCTGTCGCAATGCGACTAGTAAGCCAGATCAAGTCGCGCGCCTCGTCCAAATTTCCAATACAAAAGATATCGAAAAGATTTGGGTTTCGACATCCTATCTTCCTGAAATTGAATGTCGAGAGGACATCATTCTGGACGGTGAACCCCGCCCGATCGAATTCGACGAATCTGGCAACCAAACCTGGCCCACGATCCGCTAAAGATAGCGAGCGATCTACGACCGCCCCTACAGTCTTGAAATCAAAAATGATCGCGGTGTAAAACCGCTCCTACGATATGGTTGACGAAGGTTGCGTTGCTGTGATTGGCTTGCCTATCATCGTGCCATTGCTACGCCACCTACTATCCGCTTTGTCGATTCCTTTTGTATTTTCCGAACATTCCTATGGAGTACCTGTCATGCCCTTTCGAATGCGGCTCTCAACTGCTTTAATCGCCTTAGCCATCTGCGTAAAGCTCCCGCTGCTGGGTCAATCGATTCCCGATAGCGCTGTTATCTACACCGAAGGCCCCCGCACGCGCGACGGAATTGGAAAGTACTATATGGGTCGTGAGATCGCACAGGTCATGGGCCACCAAGGCATTTCATGGCTAGAGCGGGACAATCGCGAGGACGAAGAGGCTCCGAGTAAAGCCATCGCTCTTCTCGACTTAAAGCCGAATGCCGTCATCGCCGACATCGGGGCGGGATCGGGCTACTATAGCTTTCGTATCGCTAAGAAGTATCCCAGCTCGAAAGCACTCGCAGTTGATATCCAGCAGGAGATGCTCAACTACATCACAAGCAAAGCGGCCGCGGAAAAGATCACGAATGTAGTGCCACACCTCGGCAGCACCAAAAGTATCCAAATGCCACCCGAAACGATCGATGCGGCTTTATTTGTTGATGCCTACCATGAGTTCTCCCACCCCTACGAAATGATGACATCCATCTTCAATGCTTTGCGGCCTGGAGGCATCGTCTACTTATTGGAATACCGAGCTGAAGATCCAAAAGTGCCCATCAAACCGCTGCACAAAATGACTCAAGCTCAGGCTAAAAAAGAGATGAACCTTGTTGGATTCAATTGGGTGGAAACTAAAAACGATCTACCTTGGCAGCATTTTTTGATCTTCGAAAAACCTCGATGACTCAACTTAATCGAAGCACATTTGAATAAAGAATTACGACAGTTTACTCGAGTCTAAGCTTTCGATCTGCAAAGCTGTAACAAAAATTACTTCACCGCCAGGGATAGTATTGCTCGCAAACTATAGTTCTATCCGCATACCCGTTGTTAAGGTCCAAGGGCGAGTGCGGTAGTACGTTGCGTAAAGTGGGCTTCCTTCGTAGATTCTGCCATAGGGTTCGTTGGTAATATTATCCCACTCTACATAAACCCTTGCCTTCTCTTTCAGCTTATAGCTCACCGAAAGATCGACACTGCTTTTAGAGCCTAAATACCGATCGCTTTCGGTGTCCTTGCCTACTCTAAAGACTTTATCTTCCTCATTCCAAAATTTCAGCTGGGCAAACAGCCTCTCTTTTTCGTAAGTAAAAGAGACATTCATTTCATTGTCCGGCATCATTGGTAGCGGAAGGACTTCTCCTGGACGCTCCGGATACTGCAATTCGGACTCTTGTTTTACGTACTTGGCATTAAGCGAAAATCCCTCATCGAAAAATGGCAGACTAATAGGCTGACTCCAGGTCATGGATACACCCCGCAGAAATGCACTTGAACCGTTTTCCTGCCTTTCGAGTTCGAATCCATCGTATATGCCGCCGCTTATAATGGTTTCGTTGCTAAAAATGTAGTCCTCCACCTGCCTATCGAAGAACTCGAATGAAACCAATCCTCCATCCTTTACTTTCATATCGACCGAGATGTCTATATTTGCGTAAAGCGTCGGTCGTAAGTTCGGATTGCCCTCTTCAACTTCCTGATCCTCTAATTTCAGCAAGCGGTATGGGACAACATCAGCGTATCGCGGACGATCAATGGTCTCTGTGTAGGATGTAATGAACGTCGTATAATTATTCAATCGAAAACGCAAATGGGTATTCGGGAAGAAATTATTGTATTGATTGGAGCCAAATGTTGGACTCGCGCCCAGGTACACAATCTCGTTGGTATTGCCATCCGAATCTTTGTCCAGTACGTCGTTGCCTACGATAACCTCGTTAGATTCGAAGTCGATTGATGTTATCTCTTGGCGCAGGCCCACAAGAGCCCTCCAATTGCCAACACTGTAATCGCCCATCGCATAAATTGCGTCTATATTTTCTTCAACAGAGAACGTAGATGAATCAGTAATTTCACGGGATCTCCTCTCTTCGTAAGGGAAGCTTTGAAAATTATCTTCAATGAGGCTTTCAATCTTTGTCCTATCGACGGCCGGCCCATACCTGTACCGATCGCTTATAAGACTTATGCCATTATTCCTCAATTCCGCATCTGCTAAACTAAGAGGTAATTCGGATGAAGCACTGAAATAAGCAGTTTCACCAAAAGTATCGTAATCTCTTCGCCTACTCTTAACTCCAAATCGCAGAGATAAACTCTCATTATCGAAAGCATTCTTTAATCGAACGTTAACAGACCCAATAGCGTCCCTCTCGTCACGGTTTCTGTCCCGGATAGCAAAATCCTCGAGGGCAAATTGGGAAGAATCATCAATTGAGTCACCGTTTTCTATCATGACTAAGGGGAACAAATAGCTGTCAAGTTCGTAGGCTGCGTCCACATCAGGTTTCACGAAATCCACATTGAAATAATCAATGGGTTTGTAGTCTTCTATCTGATACAATAATTTGACATCCGCCTCCCAATTACCCGACTCCCATTCGGACCCCAAAGTCGTTTCCGCTATTTCCATCTCATTTTCGAATTCATATAACCCTCGCTCTACTTCGAAACCTTCTATGATTATCTGATCAGAATTTATGGCCGCATACTTTCCTTCATTGAAGCGGTACTCAAGCTGAGGGCGTCTTTCACGGTTCCGATTTATACTATGGCTTCCTTTCCAAAAAAGACGTAAAGAATCACTACCTTTAAAATCCAAAGAAGCTGTTATATCCCGATCGCTGTTCCATTCGCGGATGTCATTTAGTTTCAACTCTCTGAGTAGAAGCTTAGATTCGCCATTAACCGTTCTACGAAACCAGTCCTTGTTGATATACTGATTTCCTTCTGGTTCATCTTCATAACTAAAAGTCAATCGACCACCGATAGTCGCTGCCCCGTTCAACGGCCCACCCACCGATATACTGCCCTCATAACCAAGCTCTTCAATGTAAGAGTTGTATTCGCTCTCGAGCATTATTTTTGTCGAAATTTCCTTTTGTGTGTAGGAAGGCCGAGTTTTCAATCGTATGGAACCTCCACGCGAATCAGCGTCCTGATCAGGCGTCACCGCTTTCATTACCTCAACTGAGGTAACGTCATCGGCTGAAATACTGTCTAGCGATTGAAGCGAATCCTCCCCATCAATAGTGACATTTGAAAAGGTTAAATCCGGCCGTCGCTGAATCGCTTCGCTTATGTTAGAGTCCTCGACAAGCTCCACCTCGTTTTTTTCACTTACAATAAAATCGCTCTCCTCGACGCCCGACGTTGGCTCGCTGGGCTCGTCGATTGCTTTGCCCCATACCGAGATCGCAGCAAAAGAGAGAGTTGCTAAAGCCATCCCACACCGCATAAACTGAAATTCCTGTAAGAGATTGTCACTCATATTAAAACTGAAGTCGTGAGCGCCAAGTTTTCCCACCCTAAGTCGCCGGCGCAAACGCAACTCTTTGTGACCGCTTTGGGGTCTGAATACCCTATCTCTTCTCGCAGCAGATTTGGACATTCAATCAAGCCTAAAAAAACCAACTTTGCAAATAGTAGGCTTATTATTAAAATCTTAGCAGATTCGGCATCTAGAATCGTTCCTCAAATTCTGCATATCAGGGCTATTATCAATCTATTATGTGCCCATAACACGAATTGAAAAGGGGTCGTTTTAGACTTCTTTGATGGTAAAAACTTACGCCTTTTTTCCCATAGTAGCGGTAGGGTTTCGGTAGGAATGGGCGAACGCACACAGTTTAAGCTACATTCAAATATAACTCGTCTTAAACAAGAATGGCCGACTGTTATCCCATTTTGGCTCAAATTTGAGCAAAATTCAATCAACCACCATAAATCAAGCCGAGCCAAGTCTGCTTTGCCAACCAAACTTTCCATTCGTATTATACAAACCTCTTTCCGATTGAATGCAGTAAGGGGGAAAGCTTCCTCATTTACATTTGCCCCTAAAACCAAGAAAGCGTCTTTCCTTTCCGAGTCTTCTCTCCAATCTAGGCCACATGAGCGCTGACGCATTCTGTCCCCACGATCCATTTAAACAGGCCCGAAAATCCGAAGGAGTTCTGCCGAACGACTTTGACGGGGAGACCATTCCTATGATTCTTCGTCACAAGGACGTACGAGCAGCGGCGAAGGACTGGAGGACCTTCAGCTCAGATGACCCATTCCATGTTCCCATCCCTCAAGAGGAGGATGTCCGAAGCGTTCGGCAGTTGCCCATCGAGACCGATCCACCTATACACACGGAATACCGCAAGATCGTGGAGCCCTTTTTTCGTCGAGCCCTGAAACCTGAGATGATCGAACAGGTCGAGCAACTGATCGGCGACGCCCTTTCAGATGCGGTAGCACGCGACTCGATTGAAATCGTGCGCGACTTCGCCCTCCCCATCCAGAGTCGAGCGCTAGCGATTCTTCTCAATGTTCCTCCAACCGAAGCGGAATGCTGGATCCGGTGGGGAATACACGTCTTCCGTGACCCGAAGACGGGTGAGAAAGGATCGCAGCTAGACAGCTACATTCAGCAACAGCTTGATCGGGCCGAAAAGGAGCCAAGTGAAGACTTCTTCAGCGCCCTCACCCAAGCCACCTTTCAAGGTCGATCCCTAACGCGAGACGAGATGGAGGGTTTCACCAACCTCACCTTCGCCGGTGGGCGCGACACCGTCATTAATACCATAACCGGCATCATCGCCTACTTCAGTTCCCATATTCAAAAGCTCGATTCGATTCGGAAAGAACCAAAGATCATTCCCACCGCCGCGGAAGAGTTTGTTCGAGTGATCACTCCCCTGACTCATATCGGGCGCAAGTGTCCTGTGGATACGGAGATCGAAGGCTACAGCGTCGCTTCCAATGAACGGATCTCTCTTTGCTGGGCCTCCGCCAACTTCGATGAAACCGTATTCGATTCCCCCGAAGAAGTGCGTCTCGATCGCCGACCCAATCCACATATCGCCTACGGAGCCGGAACTCACATGTGCCTCGGAGCGCCCCACGCCCGCCTAATCATCCGCTCCCTCCTCAAGAAACTCTCAGAACACATAGGAAGTATAGAACTCATCGACTTCGATGAAAACATCGAACGCGAAGCGCAATACCAACGCAAAGCCGGCTACCAGTCGCTGGTCGTGCGACTAAATTCACGAGCGACTAGCCATTAGCCATTTCAACGTAGGGCCGGTGCTTGCGCCGTGCCGCGTAGGCCGTATCCTAACGGTTGTATTACAAAACAAAGCATCTCCAAGGTATTTAAAGGTAGCGGGCCATCTCCAAGCGCCCATTGTCGTTTCTATCGGTTGGGCGCTCAGAGATCGCCCTCTTCCAAACCAACGCTGCACAGCACAAGCGCTGGCCCTACGAGAGGAAACCGGTCCTCACTTACCTATCACTAACCGCCTATTAGCCTTTGTCTCTAGAACGATTTCCAAATCATCTGTACAATCCATGAGATCTGTGGTTTAGAATCAATATACTCAACTTCACGCCAAAATGGGCTTTACCACCTGACCATGCACGTCGGTCAAGCGATAGTTGCGGCCTTGGAACTTGTAGGTGAACCGCTCGTGATCAATCCCCATCAAATGCATGATCGTGGCCTGAAAGTCATGCACATGCACCGGATCCTCCACGGCATTGAACCCAAATTCATCTGTGGCTCCATAAACCATCCCAGGTTTTACTCCGCCTCCGGCCATCCAGACGGTGAACCCATACGGATGATGGTCTCTTCCCCAGCGAGCGTAGTCTTCAAACTCTCCCTGCAGAAAGGGTGTCCGACCAAACTCGCCTCCCCAAATAACCAAGGTGTCATCCAGCATTCCACGTGATTTCAAATCCTTAATCAGGGCAGCACTGGGTTGATCCGTATCCATGCATTGGACTTTCAATTGCCGGTTCAAATTATTATGCTGGTCCCAGCCGGCATGCATCAACTGGATGAAACGTGTACCCCGTTCCGCCAGTCTTCTCGCCATTAGACAATTGTAGGCAAAACTCCCCTGACGATGCACATCTGGACCGTACATCGAGAGAGTCGATTCCGATTCGCTAGTAAAGTCAGTGAGCTCGGGAACGCTCATTTGCATTTGGTAAGCCATTTCGTATTGAGAGATCCGCGTCGCGATTTCCGGATCACCATAGTCTTTGAGCTTCTCCTCGTTCAGCTTCTCCAGATCATCTAGCATACTACGCCTCAGCTCACGACTGACTCCGTCGGGGTTTGACAAATACAGAACAGGGCTTCCGCTGCCACGAAATTTCACGCCCTGATATTTCGTGGGCAAGAAACCGGAGCCCCAATAGAAGTCGTAGAAGATCTGACCACAGGATGCTTCCTTGTCCCGAGAGGTCATAGCCACAAACGAAGGCAAGTCTTCCGCGTCCGAACCGAGCCCATAACTAAGCCAGGCTCCCATGCTGGGACGGCCCGGAATCTCCGCTCCGGAAAGAAAATAATTGATGCCCGGAGCATGGTTAACCGATGTCGTGTGCATGGACCGGATAAAGCACAAATCGTCAACGATCTCGGCCGTATGCGGAAGAAAGCTGCCTAAAGTGATACCGCTTTTTCCATATTGGGCGAATTCAGTAATATTCGGCAAGAGCAGCTTCTCCTTGGTATCGGTCATGGAGCTAAAGCGTTTGCCCCCTAAAATCGAATCGGGAACCGGCTCCCCTCTTAGCTTTGCCAGCATGGGCTTATGATCAAATAAGTCGACATGCGATGGGGCTCCGTTCTGCAGTAAATAAATGATACGCTTTGCCTTCGGGGCAAAATGAGGGAGACTCGGGGGCCCAGATGGAGATCGGGCTAGCGCTTTCGGATCGAGCAAACTTGCCAGAGCCACCGCGCCTACGCTTTGAGCCGACTTTCCAAAAAACTCTCTGCGAGTAAACTGTCTTTTCCAATCAATTAATGGATTCATGGCAAGGTAGCGGGCGATCTCCGAGCACCCATATTAAGACTGTAGTACTTATCCACGGGCGCTCGGAGATCGCCCGCTACCTGATTCAATTTAGTCCTAATCTGCGCTTTATACAAATCGATCATCATTCCTTAGTAATCGTTTCATCCAAATTCAGCAGCATTAAGCCAATCGTCGCCCAAGAGGCGTGTTCGACAGGATTCAACCGATCGTTTCTTTTAGACTCACCTGCACTGGCAACCTTGAGAGCGGCATCCGGGTCGTCTGCAAAATGGGAACGGTACTTCGCCAAGGCTACTTTCAGAGTCCTCTGTTCCGTTTTGTTGGGATCCCTGGCCGTAGCCATACGAAAGGCAGTCCACAACCGCTTAGAGTCGCTTCCTTTGAACTCCGTTAGCAATCGTTTCGCAAACCCTCGAGCGGCTTCGGCAAAAGTGACATCATTCAGTGTGGTCAAGGCATGTAGGGGTGTATTGGTTCGCTTGGTTTTGACCTCACAGACCTGACGCGGAGTCGCGTCAAAAAAGATAGATGGCCCCACGATGCGCCTCCAGAAAGTGTACAAACTTCTTCGATACAGGTCTTCTCCATTTCCCTGTTCGTACTCAATAAATCCAAAGGACGCCTCCTTCCAGATCCCTTCGGGTTGATAAGGCATCACGGGGGGGCCTCCTTGAGCTTCATTCAGAAGACCTCCTAGAGCTAAAGCTTGATCTCTGATCATCCAGGACGGCATGCGAAAACGAGGCCCACGCGCGAGCAGTTCGTTTTGCGGATCACGCTCTATTAACTCAGGTGTAACTCGAGACGATTGACGGTAAGTCGCGCTCGTCACAACCAACTTGTGAAGCTCCTTCACATTCCAGTTGCTCTCGCGAAACTCGACCGCCAGCCAGTCCAACAAGGCTTCGTGTACCGGTGGCTTACTCTGAACCCCAAAGTTCTCCACCTGTTCCAAGATACCTCTACCAAAATACTGCTGCCAAAATCGGTTAACAGTCACTCGCGCCGTAAGCGGATTATCTTCGGACATCAGCCACTTCGCCAGATCGAGACGGTTGAAATCACCCGTCACTTCATCGCCACCATTCAAAGCAGAAGGAAAACCCGTCGTCACTTTTTCTCTCGGCTGGTCGTACAGACCGTTTTCGAGAATGTGAGTATCCCGTTCCACGGAGTCCTCCATGATCATCACGATCGGACGCGAGTTGCTGTAGACGTCGAGATCCTTGTAAGCGTCGATATAGTTTAGCGTCGCCTCCACATACTTCGGTTCGGTTTCACCATAAACGGCGATTATCTCCGTCAAAGGCTCGGGCCGTCGTTTGATGACCGGTTGCTTGAGAATTCCTTGAACGGTTCCGTTAGTAATCGATTTCGCCTTTTCCGACTCGATGGCCAGCGCTCCCTCTTCCCTAGGGAATAAGGCTCGCTCCACCAGGTCCAAACGGTTCGCTGCGATCCGCTTCGCTTCTTCCAGCTCTTCGACACGCTGCTCGTGAATCTCAGTGGTGAGATCTAGGATTGGAAGTGTATGCGGATTACGACCTTTGCCCGTAACCTCTGTCTTGTCAAAAAAGGCCATGAGCTGATAGTACTCACGCTGGGAAACGGGATCATACTTGTGGTCGTGGCAACGAGCGCATCCCATCGTCAGACCCATCCAGATCGTGGATACCGTGTCCGTCTGATCGACCAGATAGTCAATTCGATTCTCCTCCGCAAGTCGTCCCCCCTCACCATTGATCATGTGGTTTCTCAAAAATGCGGTGGCGAGCTTCTGTTCCATCGTCGGCTGAGGCAGCAAGTCGCCCGCGAGCTGTTCGATGGTGAACTGGTCAAACGGCATATTTGAATTCAGAGCGTCAACTGCCCAGTCACGCCAGGGCCACATTCCCCGCTCATCGTCATTCTGGTAGCCATTGCTGTCAGCATAACGGGCAGCGTCTAGCCATTCCCATACCATGCGCTCCCCATACCGAGGCGACGCCAACAGCCGATCTACCACCTTCTCATAGGCATCCGGCGACCGGTCCGAAAGAAACGCCTCGACCTCCTCAATGGTCGGTGGGAGTCCAGTCAAATCCAGCGTTATCCTGCGAATGAGAGTCTCGCGATCGGCTTCCGGAGAAGGAGTGAGACCTTTTTCTTTCAATTTGGAAAAAACGAATGCGTCAATCGGGTTCCGCTCCCAAACGGGATCCCTTTCCTGAGGAAGCCTCCCTCGCACCGGTAGAAGGAATGCCCAGTGGGCTTCATACTTAGCGCCTTGCTCGACCCATTTTCTGAAAAGCTCCTTTTCCTCGTCTGTCAACCGACGGGGGTGCTCCTCTGGAGGCATGCGTTCCGAATCAGCTTCCGAGAGGATTCTCCAAATCAGCTCACTCTCGTCAGGATCACCTGGAACAATCGCCGCGTATCCGCCCAAATCCTTGGTTGCTCCCTCGATTGAATCTAATCGCAGGTTTGCTTCCCGAGTATTTTTGTCGGGTCCATGACATTGGAAACATGTATCCGACATGATGGGACGTATATCATGATTAAAGGAAACCAAGTCGTCCGACTCTTCTGCATGGATTAATCCGGAGTGAAGTTGTCCCCAAAGCAACAGAACGCTCCAAACAATAGTCCTTTTCGCAAACTGGATTTTCGGGATTCGGTAATTCATGGGGTAAATTTAAAAACTGACGATATTGAGCCTATTGTCCAGAAAAGAAGAATAGCGATGGCTCGCCCAGAGCATACAATTAAGAGAACCCTTCTCCCATTCACGATTTACGACTGCTCACGTGCCTACCGTTCCAGTATCTGCACAGTCTCGCACGGCAGCCAGCAATCAGAACCGTCTTCCAAGCTAGCCAAGAGCCATTCTCCTCGCACTTCCAACAGAGAAAGCTCAATTCCATTGTGCAGAGGATCGGCATATGAAGACAAATAGGAATACCCGGGACCTTTTCGCCCATATACCTCATCCACAATCAAAACGCCTTCATCCCGTCCCGCAACGACAGCCCATCCCAGAAGCAGTCCTTGCATTATCGTCACCCCAAACAACACGCCTGACACCGTCAGCCAAACTCGATTCCGGTATCGTATCCAAAACAAAGTCACACCAAACGAAACCAGCCAAAGCAGAGAGAACATTGCCTTTTGCCAACGAATCGGAGTTTCTATTGATTCTCGATCATGCGAAAACGAGTCAAGTCTAAGGGCTCGGGCCGCCTCAAGGCTCGTCGCCAATCTCTCATCAAAGGGCATTCGCGTCTGGGCTTGCCGGTAACTCGCAATCGAGCGGCCAATCTCGCCCGTTTTAAACCAGGCGTTTCCCGCATTGTACCAGGACAGACCCGCTCTAATCCCATTCGCAGCGCAGCTTTCAAACTCGAGAGCAGCCGCGGCAAATTTGGATTCAGTCATTTCCGAACCCAACCCCTCCTCTGCCGATTCCAAAGCAGCTGTGAAAAGGGCTTCTGCATCGTCCCAATCCGCAGCGTTCGAATATTCAGCCGCACCCAAAGCGATTATCAAGATAACGGATACAAGTCCTTTTTGAAAAAGCTCAAAAACGCGTTCACCCAACCGCCCTGTTCGCTTTCGTTCTCCCGGCTTGCCCTTTCCTGGATTGTACTTCCGAGTATCCGTTTCTCCAATGGTCGCCTCAATCTCCTCTACTAGATCCCTTTCCCCTTCGGCCGCGTCGAGAAGTCTCGCCACGTCCTTCGCGGTCAAAGCCGCTTGCCTGCGCTCAAAGCATGCCGCGACCAACTCCCTGAGCGCTTCCACATCGTCTTCCCCCTTCGACGCCGCTCGCTTAAATTTTTCGAACGCTTCGCGACGGATTCGATAGGCTTCATCTATGGCGCGTCGCCGCGCTTCTCGCGCCCAAAATGAGAGCCCATAAAACAAGATGGGCCCGAGCAGAACAAACGCCCATAGGCCATCGGCCAGCAGGTTCACAAGTTCATCCATTACATCGCCCATAATCGTCGCATCATAGTTGTGCCATATTCCTTCGTTGCTGCCTATAACCGAATACTGCGCTCCAGGAATTTTCTCCACCGGGAAGTAACTCATGCCATCTCGAGCCGAGATTTCAATGGGTACGGGTCTTGTACGGATCAAGCGATAGTCCGCCTCATCAGGATCGAAGATCTGTATCGCCAAACTAGGAAAAGCGATCGACTCAACTGACAGAGGCCTTGCCCGGGCGACAAACGTGCGGCCGCTTGGCCTCCAAATTTCATTTACTTCCTGCCCCACCCAAAAACGGTTTTGCAACGACGCTTGCCGACTAAGATCTGGCAACTCCAGCATTTCCGAACAGACATCCGAGTTCACCTCAACACGCACCTCTATTAGCTGCCCTACCTCGGCAGTCGCGGGTTGAACGCTCACCTCGATTGAATTGACGTTGAAGAGCCCGCTAAAGGATTCCAGTCTTCCTTTACTCGGTAGCGGAAGCACTTCGATCTCAATGGGGCTTGAGAATGCGTGCAGCTTTTCGTTGGGCAATGAGCGGTCGACGGACTCAAAAAGGGCGTTGTCGAAATAGGCGGCGTAACGATTGGACTGGGCATTTTCAACTAGAAGTCGCGAACACAGCAGACGCGTTCGCAAGATCTCGAACATCCCCGATTCCTCAAATCTCACGAAGACCGAAAATCTCAATTCACCCAAACTGGGCGGAAACGCCTCTTCCCCGCTAATCCGATGGGCGATCACACGTCGTCCTCCGACTGGCAGACCGAACTGCTCTTCCTCCGGAACCACACTTCGCGGAATAACTACTTCAATATCGGAATCGTTAAAGAAATCTGGATACAGGCTCAGCGCCCGCATCTGGTTCATTGGCAATTGGCAACGCCAGATGAAATCCAACCGCAAAGGCTCTCCCACATAAACCTGAGTTTTCTCTGCCTCGATGATGAAGCTCATCGAATCGGAAAGATGAGGTTCGCCCACGAACAATTGGCGCGGGAGGGATCGCAAAACGTCCCCATCCACATCGACCGCAAGAGAGGGGAAGTCCCGCACCCCAGTTCGCAGGGGCAGAAAGCGGACCGACATTGCGTAGCTGCCACGTTCGTCCTCTTCGAGTTTCATCACCTCCGAGTCCAAAAACCGAATCTCATCTGTATCCTCAATCGGCTGGAGGATCGGCTCTACCTTCGCATCTACAAAGAGTAGCACAGTCGAAACCTCATCCACAAACCAACTGGCTTCCATCATGTGAAGACGAGGACCTTGGACCGCTTCCGGAACATCTTGGGCTAACGCAACCGGAACCCTGATAGCCAAAGCAATGTACACAAGAGCACTAGGAATCCTTGGAGCCAGTAGGGCGCGACGGCCCGGTGTGCCGCACAAGCCGCTCAAACAATGCGGCCCGGCGGGCAGTCGCCCGTTACCTAACAAGGCTAAAAAAAGCTTCTGAGTTTTGCCCCCCGCACGCATGAAAGGTTTTTTGAAGAAAGCAGTCACCAGTCCTTCTCCACTTTTCCCGCATTGGCTTTTGCCCGCTGTTCTTGTCGAAATTGCTGACTGCCCATTTCTTCCATGAGCACATCTTCCGCTGAAAAGTTGGGAACTGGAAGTGGCTGCATCAGGGAGTCCTCCCGGAATTCCCCTTTCATTGGAAGCGATGAAGCGACTGCTTCCCCGGGATCCGTATCCAAATACTCCTCCCAATCTTCATCATCCCACTCTCCTTCGCCCTCATCATCGCTATTCGAGGCAAACAGATCCAGTATTTCCTGAAGCCGGTCTATCGCTAAGGACTGGCGTGCCCGAGCTGCCGACCAGTAACGCCATTGCGAAAGCAGTTCTTCCGCCTCCAGTTGCGCTCCCAACGCCTTTCCCATTAGTTCCAATGGACGCTTGAGAATGGTCTCCAACCCCTTTCCTTCACTTGCTTGGGCAACCGCACTGGCCATCGAAAACTCATTGTCTAGCTCAATCATGTAGCGTTCGATCGACTTTCCCTCGGAACGGTGCTGTTTTTGACTTTGCTCAAACTGAACCGCATGGATCGACGCGTTTTCCGGCGGTTCTTGAGGATTAGGTGAAGGCGCCCTAACATTTCGATTCGCGGGCCGTCGCTGTATGTCGACACTTTCCACATTTCGCCTTAGCTCGGCCTGGCCTTCTAGAAGCGCTCGAATTCTCTCTAGGAGCACCTCAATCTTTTCATCTCTTTCTTGCTCCTTCTTTTCTTCCTCAGCCACCCGCTTTTCCAATACCTCCAGCATCACCGCGAGTGAGTCGAGTCGCATACTGGCTCTTTTAAATCCCGGGCGCATTCGGGCTGCTTGGAACAATAGATTCTGGGCAAAAAGGGCAGACGAAAGCGCTTCCCTCGGAGAGCTCTCCCACAATACTTCGACCTGATTAAAATTCGCCAGAGCCTGATTAAAAACCGCGGCGGCGAGATTCACGGGAGAATCGCCTTGCCTCTCCATCTGGAAGGCCAGTTCTCCAAAGGCGACCCCTGCGTCATTGAATTTTCCATCTTCCAGCCAGTCCAGCGCTGTTTCGAAACTCGCCGACTCTTGCTCTTCTTGGCCACTAACGGGCTCACTGACAAGAGAAGCTCCTACCAAAAGCGCCAACCCTAACGTCCCTTTTCCTAGATTCGCCAAACCGGAAGCCCAAAGCGACAAAACGAGAGCGATCGGCAAAATCAGAAAAGAGGCTTCTTTATACACCACGTATCCCGTATCGCCATCGGATCGAATCGACTCCTTTTCCTTCGCAAAGGTCTCGTAGATCTCCCCCAGGTGGAAGGGCAAAGTCCCCACGTTGGCGAACTCGCCTTCCGGCGTTTTCCGAGCCAATTCAGCCAACTCACTATCGTGGAGCTTTGTATAAACGACTCGTCCTTCGTGTTTCAAGGGAATGCTTTCCCCTTCCTCATTCAGGATCGGAATTCTGGATCCTGTTACGGAATCACCAATTCCTACCACAAGCAGGAACACCCCACTCTCCTTCAAGCGCTCCGCAACCTTGTCAATGCCCTGACCATGGTCCTCGCCATCGGTCAGCACAATCAGATCCTGAAATCCTCGCCGCTCCGGATCCAATACCTGGTCAACTGATTTCTCGATCGCCGAAAGCAGCAGAGTGCCACCGAACTCTACACTTCGCGGCTGGACTTGAGAAAGCATGTAGCGAACAAAATCGTAGTCCGAAGTTAGCGGGCAACTAATAGAGGAACTACCCGCATAGATGACTAGACCAACCTCTTCCCCCACAAATCCATCTAGGCAATCCCGGATCCCTTGTTTAGCCGCTTCCAGTCGCGTAGGATAGGCATCTTGGGCGAGCATGCTTCGCGACACATCCAAAACGAAGCCGACATCCCGACCGGACTGCGAAATAGAGAATCGCGTTGGATCGTACCCCGGTCGGGCGAGCGAAAATATGATGAGAACAAAAACCCCCATCCAGATCCAATCGCAACGCTCAATCGCCACTTCTCCGGAGTGACCCAACTTCGCTCTAGCATCTTGGCGTTTCTTCTTTGCCCAATTCAGATACCACCACAAGGGCCACACTCCAGTTAGTGCAAAGAGAAACCAGGGCCATTGAAATACGATGTCCTTCATGAAGCGACCCTCAGCCAAGTGGTTTGCAGTATCATACGCCCACACAAGAAAAGAAGCGCCAATGTCAATGGCAGCCAATACCATTCCGATACGATCTCAAAGGAACGCGTTTCGATACTCGAGCGCTCTAGGGAATCAATCTCCTCGTATATCGATTTTAGAGCCTCATAGTTGGGCGCTCGCCTAAAGACTCCACCGGTTTCATCGCTGATCCTTTGGAGCGTTAGTTCCGCAGTAGAGAACTCAGACTCCTCAAAGACCTTGTCGATTCCTTGAACCCCGCCGGCATCCCCAAGACTAATCGTGTAGACGCGGATCCCCCACTGCTTAGCCAGCCCAGCCGCTTCAAGGGGCAAGTGATTCCCAGAGTTATTTTCCCCATCTGTAAGCAGAACCACAATTCGACTCTCGATCTCCGCGAGCTTGCGCGAGGCATTCAAAGACTTCAGTTCATCCAAATTCTCCAATCTGGCGCAAGCGAGGGTCAACGCGTCCCCATAGGCGGTACCATCTTCATTGGGTCGATCCTGTATCTCTAGGCTCCCTACAATTTGGGCCAAGGCTTTGTGCCCAAAAGTCAAGGGACTTCGCGTATCCGCATACCGGGCAAAGCTAATCAGTCCAATCAGATCACTCGACCGCCCCGTCAGGCGCTCCCCATCCCCCAGAATGAACTGCTCCAGCAATTCCTTGGCAATCTCCATTCTAGTCTTGCTCCCTCCGCCGGGAAGGTCGATCGCGCGATCCATGCTGCTCGACACATCTACGAGTAGTTCAATCGCGATTCCCTCCGCTTCCTCAATCGATTCACTCGATCCGGCTTGCGGTCTCGCCAACGCAATCAGCAGCCCTCCGTAGAAAAGAAGTTCCAACGCGGTAAGCAGCCACAGGTACCGAGCCCGTCCCTTCTCTAAATTTGCCCATTGTCCGAGTGAGGCAACCGTCAAACCTGTGGAAGATGATTTCCACAATGCGACCCAAGCCGCCAAAGGAAATACAAGCAGAACCCATGGATAAGCGAAACTCATAGAGAAAACTCCTTCCTCAAGCGGTCCGCTAACTCATCTATACTTCCATTTTTTGAATACAGTATTCGCTCAAAAGAATCAACGAGTAAAGGCGAGCAGGCCGACGAATAGTCACGCAAAAAAAGCTCCATTTCGTTCATGGGTCGCTTTCCACTTTCCAGCTTCGCCAACAAGCCCTCCACCGCTTCAATCAACGGTGATCTCACCTCGTCCTCATGTCTATCTACACGAGTATTTCTCCTCCACCACAGAAAAGTGCCCAAAGCAACACCCGCTAACGCAACCAGAACTGAAATCCACCTGCTTATTTCTTTTTTTGCTGACTGATCTACCAGTAACTCTGGCGCATTTGAATCGCTTTCGACACCAAATCCTTGAGAGGTAATGACAACCGCTTCTAAAGGAATCGGATTATTTTCAGCATTCGATTCATTCTTCAAGCTTCCTCCATCAAGCCCGATACTACCCGATCGACTAATCTGGTATAAAACTATCCACCTTTGCTCGTAGGGGCCGTTCTCAGACTTCATCACTGGAAACGGCTGGGTTTCAAGATAACGAGCGGATCTGTGTCGGGGCTCTTGCAACGCATACCGCGCATAGGCGCTAAACTGAATAGACACCTCTAGCTCAACCAAATCGCCAGGGTAGTAATCCCGTTCTCGATCCAATTGAATCGAGACGGAGTCTGATCCCAGTGCGACCCAACCGAATTTCGATACAACGAAAATCAGCCCAATCAGTATCTGAGTTCTAGTTAACGTATTCAATTTGAACTGTATTCAGCCTCCAGACTCCCCGGCTAACATTCGTTGCCTCGATTTGAAAAACGTCGCTAAGACCAAGACGCAATCGTCGCCTACCTTTAAATCGATAAGATCAACACCGCAATCGAGCATTTGTTCTCTAATCCGGGAATTCTTGGGATTCGGCTTCCCTACTCCCGTCCCAAAATCAACCACACGCTCCTCTCCTGATTCCGCATCCCTCAATCGGGCCAAGCCCACGTCCGGAGTCTCCAGCTCAAAAGGCTCGATCAAATTGACTGCGATCACATCATGCCGAAATCCCGCTGCTTGAAGGTCGATTCCGTAGTCACTCGTATAGTAATCAGAAACCACAAAGGCTACCGAACGCTTTCTTGCCATATGCCCGAGGGCATCTAGAGCGACATCGATACGTGTACCTGTTCCTTTTGGCTCGTACGAGTTAAGCACATCCAGGATTCGCATACTCTGTTGACGCCCTTTCGCTGGAGGGACCACGAGCTCGACTTGATCTGTAAACAGGATCAGACCGACTCGGTCATTATTGGACAGAGCCGCCAACGTCAAAAGCGCGCAAAATTCAGATACTGTTTTTCGTTTTGCCCCATTCCGGTCACTCAACGTAGACGCGGACAGGTCGACCAAAAGAAAGAAGAACTGCTCACGTTCTTCTACGTAGCGTTTTACATGCGGAACTCTGGTGCGGGCCGTCACCTTCCAGTCCATTGCCCGAACATCGTCGCCTGGGAAGTAAGGACGAACGTCTTCAAATTCGATTCCCCGCCCTTTGAATACACTGCGGTACTCTCCAGCCAAAACGTGTTCGACCGGGCGGCGACATTTCAACTCGAGCAAATTGAGCCGACTGTCATCGTTAAGACTCATTCATCAACAATTGGAACGTTTTCCAGAATCTGGATAATCAAGTCATCCGAACTCAAACCTTCCGCCTCTGCCCGGTATGAAAGGGCGATTCGGTGCCTCAAAATATCCCCCGCCACATCCTTGATATCCTGGGGAACCGTGAACTCCCGTTGGTTGAGAAGGGCGTAGCCGCGAGCGGCCAATGACAAGTAGATAGTGGCCCGGGGAGAGGCTCCAAATCGCATGTAACGGGCAATATCGAGTCCGTAGCTTCCAGGATTACGCGTGGCATCCACGACACGCAAAATGTAGCGTTCCACTTTCTCATCGATGTAAACCTTGTCTAGCAAGGTCCGCATATCGAGGATTTCGTTGAGGTGAATGACAGGATCAACGGTAATCTTCGGAGCGGTACGGGCCATACGTCGCATAACCTGATGCTCCTCTTCCATACTGGGATAGCCAACCTTAAGCTTAAACATGAACCGGTCGACTTGTGCTTCCGGGAGTGCATAGGTACCCTCTTGCTCGATCGGATTTTGAGTCGCCATCACCAGAAAGGGATGAGGCAAAGGAAAGGTCTCTTTCCCCAAGGTTACTTGCTTTTCCTGCATGGACTCAAGCAAGGCACTCTGCACCTTGGCAGGGGCTCGATTGATTTCGTCGGCTAGTACCAAATTAGCGAATACAGGTCCCTTTTCGGCGGAAAAACTGTGCTCCTTCGGATCGTAGACGAGACTCCCAATCAGAT
Source organism: Candidatus Pelagisphaera phototrophica (assembly GCF_014529625.1). Classification (GTDB taxonomy): domain Bacteria; phylum Verrucomicrobiota; class Verrucomicrobiia; order Opitutales; family Opitutaceae; genus Pelagisphaera; species Pelagisphaera phototrophica. The sequence continues at coordinate 1,750,929 of NZ_CP076039.1, read as the reverse complement.
CGCTCGGCAGCAGATCTGGCGTGAACTGGACGCGGCTAAAAGTCGCTTCCATAGAGCGGGCCAAGGTGGTGATGACGAGTGTCTTGGCGACTCCTGGGACTCCCTCGATCAGAACATGCCCATCACAAAGCAATGCGAGTAGCAAACGCTCAATCAATGTCTCTTGCCCGACTATCACTTGCGATAAGCATTTGCGTACATTGTCCAGCTTTGCGCAGGAATCCTCGATCAAAGTCTTCATAGATGAGTTTTACGAACTCCTAAGCATTCGAAAACGAACGGAAAGGTCAACTGTACGAAACCTCCTGCGAAATCTTGTTTACCGATCATTGAGGCCCCAAAACAGGCCGAATCTAAACTGAACGACCCCGACACTGTGCAACAGTCGCCAGCGCTCTACAGTAGAATCGACAAGCGCTCCTGGCTAAAAGAAGAGAGCGTCCAATGAGCTAAAAGCTAGGGATGACGATCACTAGTCAGCCACGTTCGCTCGTCCTATTTCGGCTGCTTAAGGTTTCGGCCGTGAGCTTAGTCGAACGGAAAGGCAGCCCTAACTCGCCGCTTCATATTTGATATGTTTTCGCACTCCCTTAGGAACATCCTATCCACAACAGCGATCGATCCACTAACCCGAGATAGTCGCCATTAATCGAACCGGCCGAACTAATTCTTCCTAGCAGGGAACGAAGCGTAGAATTCTTCTTCGCTTAACTTTCCATTTCCGTCTGTATCATGTCTGCCGAAGGCTTTCGCTTGGCGGGCAGCTACCTTTTCCTCATTAAACTCCCTATTGTTTTTCTGAGCAGATTTTTTGCCCGAAGCCAACTTAACGGCGACATACTCTTCTTTATTGAGGCTTTTGTCGCCATTGGCATCCCCTTCCGCGAATTGCTTTTGCTGGAACTTAGTAGCAGAAAATCCGGCGGCTAAACCGAAGACGAGCACTGCGAACACAGCGAGTAAGGCATGATTCATTTTCATATTCTTAATACCGATTGGGCTCTATCGATTCATTCGACGAGCGACAGATGAACATGAACTCGAGTTCGACCAATCTATCAATATAAAAAACTTGATTCCGGATAAACGGGATCCTTTGTTCGCTCGCTGAGCAAGACGGAATAAAAGAATCAGCCAAAGGCTACTTCGGGGATACTATTTTCCGAAAAAACTGTAGACGCGATCGTCGATTGCACTTAACCGAGGGTAGGGACTGTCGACCCGGCAGTCCACGCTAGAAGCTCAACCAACGTGGCGTGGCACAGGTGCCCGCGCTACGAAAAAACCGGACAGCCTCTCAATACCAAACCTGCTGCCAATCGCTCCATACTGCTGATAAGCAGTATCAACCCTCTTAAAACAAACCGCTTGTCTCGGCTTCAAAATGTATTCAATCGGGATCGCCCTTGGCGAACAGGATCTCGCATCACGAGAGCAGGTTTAAACAACATTTATAGCCTCACCCCACCATTCAACTACCACTGCTCGTTAATACGGCTCTCGTCGTTGACCGCTGTTTCATAGTAGTAGTGCGAACAGGGTATGAAAATGCTCCTATTCACCTCATCCCCTTGCAAATGGCGGATGAATGACTGGACTGTCCCTTCAGCCATTTTTCTAGGAAATTGCTGAGGCGTGTCGAAGAGCTTCTTCTCGAAAACCCCTTGCTTCCCAGCAGGAGAGGCATCGAAGGCGACTATTGTAATGCGGTCGGTCAGATTCGCCTTAGCTACTGCGGCGTAGGCTCCCAAACCAGAGGGATCATTGATCGCGAAAATCCCGACTATATCAGGGTGAGCTTGTAAGATGTCCGTGGTTACCGCGAAACCTTCATTTCGATTCCCCTTTCCATTGAGCTCCGTGACGATCTCCAGATTTCCCCCATTGTTCTTGAGATAGTCCTTGAAACCCTCCACCCGCAGGATGCAAGAAGTCACTTCGGGTAGGCCAACAATAGCAATCTTTCCACGATTCCCCGTGGCCTTCATCATGCTCTTCCCCGCTAATTGCCCTCCTTGGAAATTGTCACTGCCAATGTGGGAAGTCACCATTTCCCCGACTGTGGAATCATCGATCTGGATATCGAAAGTGAAAACGGGAATCCCAGCAGCATGAGCTTTTCGCACCCCTTCGGCCGCCGCCTTCGAGTCTGCAGGGTTCAGGAAAATCGCATCGTAGCCCTGGGCCACAAAGTCAGCTAGCTGAGAATTTTGAGCCGCCCCATCGTTCGCCCCATCCAATGCGACAAGGCTGTATCCATATTTCAACGCCTCTTCTTCCATCACATTAGCTATGAGCTTGAAAAAAGGATTGGTCAGGTCCATACAGGTCATTCCAATCTTTCCTCTCACCGTAACAGGCGATCCCTTTCCCGACCCGGGGTTAGAGCAGGATACCAACAAAATCAGAGGGACCGAAAGAAGAAGTGAAAGGAGATTTCGAATATTCATACTAGGGATAAATTGAACTAAATCCATTGATCCGCTTTTGAGAGGATCTGGCAAGCGATTAACCTTCCCGTTCCACTGATTTAAACGAATTCAAGTTCCGAACTTTAAAAGTGGGGTGAGCATCTCATCGATCCTGCACTAGGTCCAAGGAAGAGTCACAGCTCACTCGCTTTGGCGTAAGTATCGTTCTCTCCGTCTTGGCCTTGGCTCGGAAACCTGGGGGTTGTGGGGCGAATCGCTACCTTCCTCGCAACAACCGCCGAAACCCTCCATTTTGGCGGGCTTTGTCGAGCAGCACAGCGAGAACTATCACCGCACCGAGTGTAAACATTTGGGCATAGCTCTTAATACCGAGCAGGTTCATCCCATTTTGAATCACCGCTATAATGAACGCACCAATTAGAGTACCAAACATTCTACCCGAACCTCCCGATAGACTCGTTCCCCCCACTACTACGGCAGCGATCACATAGAGCTCGTACATATTGGCCATGTTGGGTGCCGCCGCTCGTACGAGAGAGGCTTGTAAGCACCCTCCTAGTCCGGCGGCCAGTCCACTTACGGTGTAGACGAGCACAATCACCGTTCCCACCGGAACACCGGTCAAACGAGCTGCTTCCGCATTTCCACCCACTGCGTATATGTAACGTCCATAACGTGTGTGAGACATAAATAAGTGGGCGGTTGAGTAAACTACTGCCAAAAGAATGACTGTATTTGGAATCCCCCAAAGCCTACCCTGCGCTAGCCAAACAAACGAGTCCGGCACTTGATCAATGGAGAAACCACCCGTCGTCATGAAGGCGAGCCCCCGAGCCATCATCATGATCCCCAATGTAACGATAAACGCGGCTACCTTGAATCGTGAAACCAGCCCACCCGCAAACATGCCGATGAGCCCACAACTGATAGTTCCGGCAAAAAACCCAAGAACGACGACCCAGCCCGCAGCTTCAGGGCCACCCATATGCTTAACCACGGTAGCTCCAATCACCGCAGACAACGCAATCAAACTGCCGACGGAAAGATCGATGCCCGCCGTTATGATGACCATCGTCATGCCAATGGCTATGATGGCGATCACCACAATCCGCTCTACAATGGCGAGGAGATTGGACGCTTTTAGGAAATCAGGCCAAAGTCTTTCGCGTGGCACGACTATCTCAAAGGATTCGAAAGCGGGATAGTTTTGCTCGATTTGCTCCAATACGAGCCACTTGGAAGCGTCTCCACCGGTAACAATCCCAGCGAGCCCACCACTCTCAGCGACAAGCCCATCCAGCTCATCGCGCAGGTCTCTGGGTCCACCCACAACCATCCGGACATTTTCTCTGTTCGCAGAAACTACACTCGCATACACGTTCTCCGCCATCGTAGCCGAAGACGTGTTTTCCGCACCTACGACGAGGACAACTCCTTCGGTTGGAAACTGATCAAGCACAACCTTAGTGAGCTCCCTTTCAGCCGCAATGCCCTCTCCCGACTGCCGATTCAGGGTCAACACGCTAAACAAGACGCAGAGCCCTATGAGAGCGAGCACCATGCCATATTCACCCAATCCGAAATTTAAAGTCTTCAATCTCATTTTGCGAGCACCTATTCTCCTAGAGCTATTTCCAACACTTCCTCCTGAGACGCCCGCTGGGCATCGTTAACTATACCCTGAATACGTCCCTCTTTCATCACGATTATCCGGTCAGACATTCCAATAACTTCGGGAAGTTCGCTGCTTATCAACAGGACCGATTTGCCCCCTTTCACGAGTTGGTTGATCAACAGATAAATTTCGTATTTGGCCCCAACGTCAATACCTCGTGTGGGTTCATCAAAAATAAAAATATCCGCATTGCGCTGTAGCCACTTTGCAATTACAACTTTTTGCTGGTTCCCTCCAGAGAGTTCCCCTACTTTCCGAGAAGGATTGGATAGCCTGATTTTCAAACTGTTGACATGGCCCTTGAATGCGTCGACTTCCGCACCTTGGCTAATGAAGACGTTTTCTTGGAACTCTTTGAGATTGGGTAGTCCAAAATTTTCGACAGACGAATGAATGAGGATCAAGCCCTGCTCTTTCCGATCCTCCGTCAGCAAACAGATTCCACGCTCGATAGAATCCCTCGGATTTCCCAAATCAATTTTAGCCCCCTTCATGAAGATCGATCCTGAATCTGCCGGATCCGCTCCAAACAACAATCGAGCCGTTTCGGTTCTTCCGGACCCCACAAGCCCGGCCAGTCCCAAAACTTCACCCTCATGGAGTTCAAAACTAACATCCTGCACGGCACAACCCCGTGACAGTCCTTCCACTTTCAAGCATACAGGTCCCCGGTCTACTTTTCGCTTCGGAAACTCCTCCTCCATGGGACGACCCACCATCCATTCAATCAGCTGGTTTTTAGATACATCGGCTGTAGCCGATTCGCCAACGCTCTCACCATCGCGCAGGACCGTAATTCTATCGGCAATCGCAAAGACTTCCTCCAGCCGATGGCTGATATAGATGATCGATATTCCCTCCCGCTTTAAATCCTCGATTATAGCTAGAAGCTTATCGACCTCTTGCTTGCTAAGCGCCGCGGTCGGCTCATCCATTACAATTATCTGAGCATCCGCCGCTAGAGCCCGCGCAATTTCCACGGTCTGCTGTTCCGCAACCGTAAGATCCCGACATTTCGCTCGCGGATCAATGTCCATCCCCAAGCGATAAAATAGCTCGCGAGTAAGATCCTCCTCGCGACTGTGGTTGATGAATCCATGTCGCGTCACTTCTTTGCCTAAAAAAAGGTTTTCACTAGAAGTAAGATTTGGGGCTAAATTAAACTCCTGATAGATGATCGCGATTCCGTGCGACTGAGAAACGGATGGCGTGGTGAGTGACACACATTGCCCCCCTAATCGTATTTCTCCAGATTCTGGCAAGTGAACTCCACCGAGCGTTTTTATGAGCGTACTTTTCCCCGCTCCATTCTCCCCAACCAAACCCAAGGCCTCCCCCTTTTTCAACTTCAGCGACACTGCTTTCAAAGCCTTTACCCCTGGAAATGTCTTCACGATTTCCTTCATCTCAAGGACAGGTATTAGAGAATCTGCAACAGAAGCGGGCATAGAGGATTAAACGAAATCGTCACGGGTATCAGAAAATTGCCAGGCAAGAGCAAGCTTTGAGACAACCCAAGGTAGGGGCTGGCGTTCCGGCAGTCCGCGTTAGAAGCTCAACCAACGCGGCATGGTGCCTGCCTAAATAGATAGCTCGATCTCCGCGAACGCCACGCCCCAGCTTGGCAAACACAAACGTTTGCTGCCGCGCTGGGGCTCGGCGGTCCCAGGCAGCCTAACTCCCTACAAAGTCCCGTTGTGGTTAACAATCACGGAGAAAGCGTACCGTTTTGTCTTTCCCGGCTCTAAGGGAATCAAATAAGACTTCTCCTCGATGTCCATCGGCGAATCCTGCAGATCGTGATGGCTCACCATCGGCTCGATACAGACAAAGGGCATCCCTGGAGGGGACCAGAGATTAACGTTGGGAAAATCACCCAAATCTAGCGTTAGGTATGGTGCTTCCCCTGTCCTCCCGATACTAATCTTTCTCGCTTTCATGTCTTTCTGAAACATTCCCCCATTGGGGATACGGGAATCGTCCAAAGTAAAAGAGTCTTCGTTATTCAAAAAGGGTACCTCCGTTTTCTGGATTAAACTATCCACAATTTCACTACGTTTTACCGACAATTTCTTTGAAAAGCTAATCTGATAATCACTCCGATCCCTGCCATCCACAAATGGACAATTAAACCCGGGGTGACCACCCGTAGCAAAATACATTGTTTCACCTCCCTCGTTCTCTATCACAAACTCGTTGGCCAATCGATTCCCCTTCAATCGGTAGATCACCTTGAAGACAAAATCAAATGGGTATCGCTTCTGTGTTTCCTCATTCGACTTAAGTAAGAAAACGACGGAGCATCCATCCCGGCTTTTCTCAACCTCAAAGTCGGAATATACAGCCATCCCCATTTTTGGGATCTCGTAGGAATCTCCCTTGTAAGAAAAGCGATTGTCTTTGAAGCGAACATTAACCGGAAACATCACTGGAGCTCGATTTACCCAATATTCAGGCTTCCCTTGCCACAAATACTCCGTATCTGATTCTTTGTGACGTATGCTCCAAAGCTCCGCTCCTCGGGCGTTAATCGAAACTCGTAAAGTATCGTTTTCAATCGAAACGATCTTGGAACCAAAGGATGCAATTGGAAGCACCACCATTGCCAACAAAAGCGAAAAAACTACCATTACACATGACCAACGCTTGCAATGTGCCGCGTTATCCGAATCCGCCCCCATACGCAGTACTGAGCAAGCGCTCGCCCAACGGTGGAAATCATTGCCTTTTCCCGTAGGAGCGGCTTCATGCCGCGATTCTGTTAGCATATATCGCCCCGACAAATCGGGGCTCTTACAAATAAGTCTTCTCGTAAAAATCTTCATCTCCATATCCCCCTGCCTACCTTTCAAAACCCAAATAGTCCATTACCGCATTATCGCCAATAAGAGCATCTGCTGGTCTAGGATGGTCTTCATCAAAGACATAGAGCTCCTCTCGCGGCATCACCGTCACGAAGCTCTCGTCGAATCCGTTATCGTAAGGGATTCGCTTGTAGTTGAGCCCCAGATGATGGGCAAAGAACGGATAGACTGATGTCCGCTTGGAATAGCCATAGTCATGGCCTTCATTAAACAAATGGACATGCTCCGCATTATGTTCGGCGTCATACAGAGCATAAACGCTCCGTATATAGGGATACTCAATTCGCGGTGAGTTACGCGTCCAATCAGCTCCGTTGGAAACGAGCAACAAGGGTCGCGGCGCTGCCATAGCGGCAATTTCCACATTGTTCGTCTCATATTCTACTCCCTTATGAATCGGCATACCGCTCTCGCAAACGCAGCCTCCAAAGAAATGAGCCGATACTTGTACTACGGGAGCGGATACAGTTATGCGATCATCAATCGCCGTCAGAACAAATGTCTGTGTGCCTCCGCCTGAGCCACCGGTCATGCCAATTCGGGAACTGTCCACGTCCGACCGCGAAACCAAATAGTCCAAAACCCTCTTACTGTTCCACGTCTGCAACAAGGCAGCAATGGGCATTTTATGGGTGGTTTGGGTTGCCTCCGCGTAACCGACCATGTCGTAGGCAAAAACGATCGCTCCTAATCGGGCAAAGGAAGCACTCCGTTTTTGTACGTCTTCTTTCAATCGCTTGTCTGCCAGATGCCCATGCGGACAGAGAATAGCGGGATTCCGCTCAGCGGGTTTCAAGGGCGAATACAGATTCCCCGTGATATAGTAACCTGGGAAGCTCTGAATGGCGATATTTTGAACTACGTAGCCATCCATCTCCCGCCGACTGTGGATAATAGGATTAAAGTTCCCTTCAATTTGCGGCATCTTGTTCCAATATAGCCCTTTCAAGATACCCTTGCGAATCGAAGCCGCTCTATTTTCCCACGAAGCCTTGTCCTTCCATGTCCCTCCGTACTCCTTCATTTTCAGGTTCGCTTCCCCTGGAGTCCAGTGATGCCCCTTTCTCAACTGATCCTTGGTAATCACTTCGTGAAGAAACAATGGGTCGGTGTCTACGGTAGCAAAAACGCCAACGGAGATTCCTAGTACAGCGAGGAATGACAAGAACTTAGCATGAGTATTCATAGGGTCCTTAAAGAGGGGGTATTGAATCCAGAAATAGGATTTGCACGACAATCACCTTGATTTCGACCCCCCGACCTAGCAAGCGATTTCAACCGCCTGCATCCCATTGCCCATAAGGGGATTACCCAGCAAACAGCCCAAACCGCAGCCTCGTCCCGGTATATTCCTCTAAAATTGGCGAATAAGTCCCAACCCATCAACGTCTTACAATCACATCTCTGTGAAATTTTTCTTTTAAAACAGCCTGATACGACAGCATATCCCTTCCATTCCGATAGTAAATCATTGTCCCCAATCTAAAATGAAGTCGACAACACCATTTCTTGCCCTCCTCACCCTAATCCTAGTCGGGTGCAACACCCTGAAAGAGACCCAAGTCCATGTCGCTTCAGGAAACTACGAACGGGCGATCCGAAACTCCGTCGAAAACCTGCGGGAAAGCCGAACGAAAAAGAAGTCGGCCGATTACATCCTTATTTTGGAAGAGGCCTTCGCCAAGGCCGTTAATCGCGACAATCGGAATCTCGAAAGATTGCGAATGGACCAAAGTGGAACGGCTCTTGAAGAGCTATTCAACACCTATCAATCGCTTCAAAATAGACAGGAATACATCATGCCATTGCTGCCTCTCTACATCGCCGATCAGGGACGAGAGGCTCATTTTGATATCGTCAATTACAATGGCTCCCTACTCGACTCGAGAAACCGCCTTTCCGAACACCTCTACCGTCATGCAACCGAATTACTCGCCACCAAGGACAAACCCCAGGTGCGCGTTGCGTACGAGAATCTTAACTACCTAGATGAAATAAACCCAAACTACAAAGAAACTCGAAACCTGATAAAAGAGGCCCACTACCTCGGGACCGACTTTGTCTTGGTCAAAACCGTAAACGCATCCAACGCCACTTTGCCCAAACGCCTCGAAGACGATTTACTCGATTTCGAAGCCTACCAGCTAAACGGTAACCAATCCTGGTCCGTTTACCACAATAACTACATCGAGAACATCGACTATGACTATGAGATGGTTCTGACGATCAGAGACATCGTCGTCAGTCCGGAGAGGATATACGAAAAAGAGCTTATCAGAGAGAAGCGGATCAAGGACGGCTTCGAATACAAGCTCGACAAAAACGGAAATGTCGCCAGGGACGCCCAAGGTAACGACATCAAGGTGGACAAATTTGTGACCTCTCGCTCGGTCGTGACTGAATTCACTCAGTCAAAGTCAGTGGCTATAGAGGGTAAAGTTGAATATCGCGCATTCCAAGGCCGAGAGAACCTTTCCAGTTTCCCTCTAGCGAGTGAGCACATATTCAAGCACCACTACTGTACCCACCAAGGAGATAGACGAGCCCTGAGCCACCATGATCGAGGACTCCTCGAACACACCATCATTCCCTTCCCATCTAACGAGCAAATGATCTACGAGACGGGCGAGGACCTAAAGAACCGACTCAAGCAGATCATCGCCCAGAACCGATTCTGAAAGATTGATTGGGACAACAAATATTTGAATACTCACCTTAGTGGACTAAACGTAGGAGCGGCTTTACACCGCGATACTCATCAACTCCAACATCCAAAAATCGCGGTGTAAAGCCGCTCCTGCAATAGGTTAACGCACGCAATACCCCTTCCGATAGATCCCTTTAACCAACAGGTGGCTCCAATACAGATTTAGTTCGGTTGCTCTGGCATCGCGGGTAGGGCCGGGTAGCGGGCACGATGCTCGGATTCAACTCATACATACAGGTCCGACAGATCGCCTTGGCTATCCGAGAATCGCGTATCGGTGATATTCATGCGATTGAGCATCGTAAAGAGCAAGTTGGACATGGGCACATCCTCACCACCTTTTCCGTAGGAGAGGTACTGATTGTGCTTGAAGCCCATATTGCCACCACCCGCCAATATAAGTGGATAGTTGTGATTATTGTGGGTGCGACTATTGGAAGTGCCAAAGAGTACCGTCGTATTGTCGAGCAAACTACCATCCCCCTCTGGGGTGTCTGCCATCTTTTGCAGAAAGCGAGCCAGGTTTTCGGCTAAACAGATATTCCAAGTACCTTGGCGGATGAACCCACCCGGCTTGCCGGCTCCATGAGCGAGCTCGTGCTGACTGCCCAATCCCAACGCCTTGGAGAACTGGTTCGAAGTTTCGCCGTTCATCGCTCCGAGCATGTAGGTGATAGCTCGAGTCGAATCGGTTCTAAACGCCAAGTACATGAGATCGTACATGGTCTCCATATACTCCAAAGGTGCCTCTTGAGTAACCTCCAAATTGAGCTCAGACGCATCAACCTTTGGCTTGGGAATATCCAGCCACTCCTGACTTCGAACCACCCGCTGCTCTATGTCGCGCACAGAGGTCAAGTACTCGTCATACTTTTCCTGATCCTGCCTGCCCAGTTTGTTGCGAAGAAACTTGGACTGATCCATCACTCGATCCAGCAAGCTTGTCTCAGTTTGGAGGCGCCGACGCCGTTCGGCGATCGTTCCCCCGTCAATTCCGAAGAGGCTATCGAATATCTGCTGCGGCTTGTCCAAGCCAGGAATCGGTTGGCCCGACTGAGTGAAGGAAAGCGTCTTGGAGCGCGTCGGCATGCCGATGCCCCCATCACTGGATAGTGCGAGAGATGCAAAACGCGTTTCGTGGCCAATCTTGGCCGCCGCAATTTGATCGAAGGAAACAGTGTTTGTGAAATTTGCCCCGCTAAAGTCCGCGCCGGTCAGGAATATATCGCCCGTATCATGCCCGCCAATGTGACGACCGGTCGGATGCGAAAGCCCGCCAATCATGGTCGTGTACTTACGAAGAGGCTCCATTGACTGCAGCACCTTCGTGAAACGAAATCCGGATCCTTCTCGAACAGGGAACCATCCCCATTCGCGATCTTCGTGATCTTCAGCGGGCACGCTGGCACCGTAGGGGAAGTGGATCGCACAGAGTCGTTTGGGCAGTCCCGCTCCCGCTGATTTCCCCGCGTGGGCGGGGGTTCGCATACAGTCCAGGAAGGGCAAGGCCAAGGCGACACCCGTCCCTTTGAGAAAAGTTCTACGGTTTATGTAACATGATTTTTCTGCCATAATAACGCCCTCCTGTAACTATCGAGTTAGAAACAAATCAGATAGTACAATAGATTCGATAAGATAATCCAGACGATAATCCCGCTCCTCAAATTGGTTGGTCAGATCCTCAACGATGGGCTCATCCGTAAATTCAAGTGTTCGACCCAATCCGTACGAGGTCAGCTTCACCACAAGGGCTCTCGCAAAATCGCGCCGCCGCTGGTCGAGAAGGTAGGCCTTGAGCGACTCCGCTCCCTCGATCCGGGTTCCATCCGGCATCACGTCGGACGCCTTGACCGGGGCAAATGCTTTTTCAGTCCGCGTCCCGCCCTTTTCCATGGATGTGAGCCGAAGCGATTCCGATCGGTATAATCCGGTCGCATCGAATTCCTCCAAGGGGATCCCCCATGGGTCGATCTTTTTATGGCAGCTAATACAGGCAGTCTTGTCACGATGAATGGCCAGTTGCTCCTTCAAAGGCAGTTGGGCGAATCCGGGCGTTTCTGGATCTAGCTCTGGCACACTAGCAGGAGGGGGTGACGGAGGGTCGTCTAGGATTCGCTCTAGAATCCAGACAGCTCGATCGATGGGATGGGAATCCTCACCTGTGGAATTGCCCACCAGCATGCTCGCCTGAGTAATCAAGCCGCCCCGACGCGAATTCTCAGGAAGAGGCACCCGCAACATCTCCGTACCAACGACCCCTTCGATCCCATAGTGCTTCGCCAGGCGCTCGTTGAGCATCGTAAAGTCTGAATCAAGGAAATTGAGCGCCGAAACATCGTTACGAAGGATCTCCTCGAAAAACGCTTCGGTTTCCCGCCGCATGTCCGCCATCACCCGACTGTTGAATTCCGGATAGAACTCGGGATTGACCGCGACGCGTTCCAAGGCCCGCAGATCGAGCCATTGCTCGGTGAATTGGCCAACAAACCGTTCCGAGCGCGGGTCGGCTAGCATGCGTTGCACCTCCTTCTTTAGCGTTCGCGGCTTGAGGAGTTGGCCACTTTCAGCCAACTTGAGAAGTGCCTCGTCCGGCATCGTGCTCCACAAGAAGTAGGACATGCGCGACGCCACTTCATGGGCTGTCAAAGATCGGGCTCCCTTATTCTCGTCGCTGGGCTCAACTAAATAGAGGAATTGTGGCGAGATGAGCACCATCGCCAGGGACTGCTTGATTGATTCGGTGAACGAGTCGTACCGGCTCCGGATATCCTTGAAGAACTGAAGTGGCTCAGCGAGCTCTTCATCGGTTGCGGGCCGCCGGTAGGCTCGTCTCATAAAGCGGCGCAACACTTCCTCCGCGTAGACGTCCTCGTCTTTGGGGATATCGAGTCCGGCAAAAAGGATTCTCTGGTGATGCTCAGGTGGCCAAGCGGCATGATCAGGGGCAACGAATTCTACCCAGTCCACCACTAGCCACGGCTGTTCGGGATCGGGCTTGTTTAACTCGCGTTCCTGTTCTCCTAGCCTAAGGTCGAGCACCTCTATTTTGTCCGAGCCGTCGTCGTAAACGTTTTGCACGGTAATCATGAGCCCAGGGAAATTGGAGGGCGTTTCCAGAACGCTCTTAAACTGCTCCAGCCGTCCCTTGAACTCATAGACTCCGGGGACGTCCTCCGTCGCCCAAATGTCAATGTCCTCGCCCACTTGCCCGCCGGGAATGTAGGTGTCGGCCCGAAGCCCCATACGTACCCGCATGCGAGGCGGGCCCTTGCCTTCCGGTATTCTCGCATGGGCTTTCACCCGCACCGTGACGGGTCCCTTTGTCGGATACTCCATCATCCGCGTCATGAACGCATTGCCGGGCTGGATCTTGTTAGTGTGAACTTTCTCGATTTTCGCATTCCAGCGTCGATCTACATTGCAGGTGCCAAAGTGGTAGAACCGTTCCGGCTGCGGTCCTTCGACCAAAGCCACATCTAGTCCCATTCGCGCTGCGTCCAAGTAATACTCCAACTGCATGCCCGACATTCCCATGATCGAGCCATCATTTTGAAACCCTCCCGGCCCTGCGGTTTCCGGAGGCAAGTTCTTGGCGTAGTCCAACTCAACTCCTAGCAAATCTGAAAGCGTGTTATTGTATTCGTATCGAGTAAGTCGCCTGATTACCCCTCGCCCTCCGGTCGCTCGCTTGACCTCGGACGCGTGCTCGAGACTAGCCGTTATCCAATCGATAACGGTCTGCCGCTCAGCCGCCGTGGGTTGCGGCTCATCCTCCGGCGGCATGTCACCCAAAATGAGGACATCATGCATATCGTGCCACGTTTCCCCATCACGCCCATTGACAAAGTCCCGATTGAGAGTGTCCACGCGCAGATCGTTTTCCCGCTCATCCGGACCATGGCAGGTCACGCAATATTTCTCCAAAATTGGGGCAACCTCCTTATCGTATGAAATCGAGTTTCCAAATATAGCAGAGCCAGACAGGCCCGATAAAACAGCGGTGATACTGACTTTTAGAAAACTGCGGTTCGATAATAACATGGGCACAATCGAGGTAAATCGCTCAACTACCTGATAGACGACATACTCCCGTTTTAAAGAAGTTTCTTCTACTTGCGGAGCAAATGGACATCTCGACATTATGTTTGAACGACTTTTTATGGACGGATTAAATACGGCTGGAGCTATACCCATTTCCAAATACCTTTTTAGACGGTACTGATCTCCTCGCAAAATATTCCGGAAAATCGCTTTTTGACAGGTCTTCACACCCACTTCGAACCAATTTTCTTTTTCACCAAGAATGGCACTATCTTCTGACTACGAGTTTCCCGAGCTCTCCCAAATTGAAGGCGTCCCCTCACCGTCACTCGTAATATTTCCCGAAAAAATCCGGGCTAATATCAAGCTCATGATCAAAATTGCGGCTGGACCCGAGCGACTCAGACCGCATGTCAAGACCCACAAAATGGCCGAAGTCGTCGCGTTGCAGCAGGAACAAGGAGTGCGGAAGTTCAAGTGCGCCACACTAGCAGAAATGCGAATGCTTCTCACCTGCCGGGCCAATGACATTTTGCTGGCCATGCAGCCGGTTGGCCCGATTACAGAGAGTCTTGTCCAGCTGTCGAAGGAGTATCCGGATACACGCTTCTCCACTCTCGTCGACAATTCTGAAACCCTCAAAACGATCGAGACCCTTTGCGACCAATCGGGAGCAAACCTCGGGATCTACCTGGATATAAACTGTGGTATGAATCGCACTGGAATCGTTCCCGGTGAAGCGTCCAAAAAACTCTACCAACGCATACATCAAAGCAAGTCGGTCATTCTGGGTGGCCTGCATGTCTATGATGGCCACATTCGCGATTCGAACATTGGCGACCGCGCGGAACATTGCCGGTGCGACTGGGGGGCCGTTGACGCCTTCATCGATTCACTAGAAGAATCCGCCTTTCCAATTCCCAATATCATCGCTGGAGGAAGTCCCACGTTTCCGGTTCATGCTAGGCGAGAGGGCGTTGACCTTAGTCCAGGTACAACCCTTCTATGGGATTTTGGATACGGCGACGCCTTCCCAGATCTCCCCTTTCAGCACGCCGCCTTTCTACTAACTCGAGTTTTGAGCAAGCCATCAGAAAACCTTGTGTGCCTCGACATTGGCCACAAATCGGTCGCCGCCGAAATGCCCCACCCTCGTGTCCGCCTACTGGGACTGGAAGATGCTGCCTTCGTTTCCCAAAGCGAGGAACACCTCGTCATAGAAACCGACAAAGCAGCCATCCTTTCAGTCGGCGACGTCATCTACGGCATACCTCGACATATCTGCCCAACTGTCGCTCTGCACAATAAGGTCGTTGTAGCGACCGAAGGGAAATCCAATATTTATTGGGAAGTCGTCGCCAGAGATCGAATACTCGACTAATCCTGTAACCACAAATCCCCGCTTCAGACAACTACAACCTCAACAACTGGACTGCTGCATAAACACCTATCCATTTTGCAAATTTTGCCCCTTATGGCGGCCAATAAACTTTCTGATTAGCTGGTTTCCACCTCAAAAATTCCTTCGATTTCGACGCTGATATTTCCCGGAAGCGAACCCATCCCTACAGCACTGCGGGCACCGATTCCTGTTTCTTCACCGAATACCTGCGCAAAAAGCTCACTACACCCGTTGATCACTGCCGGGTGGCTCCCGAACTCAGCGGTACTATTAACCATCCCCAATACCTTCACCACGCGCATTACGTTGTCCAAGGACCCCAGATTTGCTCGCAAAGTAGCCAACATCGCCAGACCCGTCTGGCGAGCCGCTTCGTAACCCGCATCCTGATCCAACTCCGAGCCCACTCTCCCCATGTAAACCGACCCATCCGGTTTCAGGGGACCGTGCCCGGATAAGTAAGCGAGCCCCTCGTGAATGACGATCGGCTTGTAAACCCCCAGTGGCTTAGGGGCAGGCGGGAGCTCTAAATTTAGTTTAGCAAAATTCGACTCAGCACTCATGAATTCAGATACAAGGCCTGATCAGGCCTTCGGGCGAACTCTTTTTCCACTAATTGATCTAAATCCAAGGTATATTATGACGGCAGGCGATCTCCGAACGCCCACAATAAAACAATCGCACACGCCTCTCATCAATCCTGAACGGAGTCGATTGGACAGCCTGTTTAAATTAACAGTTAAAGGCAGGATGAATTTTCTGGGTTAAATGGGCGCTCGGTGACCGCCCGCTAAAAAAGTCAGTAACGGAGCGACCAACAACCTTCGAAGTAAGCCAATTTTCCACTTTGCTGAGATTCATTGGCCACGCAGAATAAACAGCAGGGCGTAACTATGAAAAGACGAAAGCGGATACACTGGGCCGCAAGGCCGATTTTAAAACAGAATCTCTTGAAGTATAAAAACAGATTTCTAGCCTGTCTTTTTCACACCAACTATACACTTCAGCATCAACCTGACCAAAAACATTAATCTGGATTTGAACCGAGGTTTTTGCATACTTACTTAATTCATACTCATCTCGCTTCCCTATCAATTCCTAGACTTCCCCCATGAAAATACGAAAAATGGATCGTCGCACTTTTTTGAAAGGCACCGGTGTCGCCATGGCCCTCCCCTTCTTTGAGAACATGGGGCCCCTCCCCGCCAAAGCGGTTGGAGCGGCTGCCAAAACTAGCGGTACTGGATCTCCGATGCGAATGGTTTGCATAGGAAATCCTCTCGGGCTCATGCCGGACAGCTTTTTTCCGAAAGGCGAAGGGGCTAATTACGAACTTTCCGACCTCCTGCGCCCAATCGGGCGCCATCGCAAGGACTTCACGATATTCTCAAACCTCGATCACGATATTTCCGGCGGACACAGCGCCGTGCACGCATTTCTCAGCGGCATTAAGGACCAGGACGCATCTGACTGGCCAGAGGGAAACATATCCGTGGATCAACGGGCAGCCGAATTCGTTGGGACCCGCACACGCTATTCTTCGCTCGTGATGTCCACCGGTGACGGTGACGGCGACTTGAAATGCAAACTTTCCTGGACTCGAAATGGCGTCAACGTGCCCCCGGTCACAAGGGCGCGCGACCTCTTCAAAGCACTCTTTGTGCAGGATGATCCCCGACTCCTCGCTAAGCACAAGTCAGCCTACGATATTAACGAAAGCATCCTCGATGTCGTAAATAGCCAAGCCAAGATGTTAAGTCGGCAACTGGGCAAAGCAGACCAGGAGAAACTCGACGAATACCTGAACTCCGTTCGCGAGTTGGAACGCAAACTGGGCATGTCACGCGAATGGCTGCACAAGCCAAAACCCAAAGTCGACATCGGAGAGCCGGGAGAGGGCGATCTCACCTATACCGTTCCCGCCTTCTACGATCTGCTGGCTCTCGCCCTGGAAACGGATTCGACGCGAGTAGCGACCCTCGGCGTTCCCGGAAATGTGAATACCGCCGACCTCGGTCTCGTTGGCAGCTACCATGGATTCTCTCATCACGGAAAAGCCGAAAAGCTGCGGCAAGGACTCTTTGTCATCGAGAAATTCCAAGTAGAGCAAATGGGGCGATTTCTGGACAAGCTTAAGACAATCAAAGAGCCCGACGGGCAGTCACTCCTCGATCGCACCATGGTGCTGATAGGAAGCGGCATGGGCAACGGCAGCTCACACTCGAACAAAAACCTGCCCCTCCTTCTCGCAGGTGGCGGATTCAAACATGGGGAACACAAAGTGTATCCAACTGAAAACCACAAACGGGTTCCACTCTGCAACTTGTATGGATCCATACTGCAACGTTTCGGACTGGAAATCGACCAATTCAATAAGGGTTCTGGCACTTTGACCGGCCTGGAAACGGCATGAGCCACGAAAAGTCGAAGGTAGCGAACGATCTCCGAGTGCCCAGTTTATCCCTTAGTTTGTGGGCCCTCGGAGATCGTCCGGTACCCTTTGTCAAATTACATACTAGTCGGCTCAAAACAAATTGCTCGATTCTGGTCGTTCTGAGTTTGTTGTTTCTCAATACTCTGAGAACGTACGCGGATACCTACCACGACACGGTCGCGCCCTTCCTCGAAGAGTACTGCATCCAATGTCACGGTCCGGAGAAGCAGAAAGGCGATCGGCGCTATGATAATCTCAAGAGCGACTTTCTCGATAAAGACGCACTAATACTGTGGCAGGATATCGCAGACCTTCTGAATTTAGGAGACATGCCTCCGGAGGAGGAGACTCAGCCAAGCCCTGACGACCGTCAGGCTGTTATCAACTGGATTACAGACGAATTAACGATCGCCTATGAGCACCACAAGAGCTCGGATCGTAAGACCGTTCTACGCCGCCTCAATCGATACGAATACAACCGTACCGTCCGTGACCTTCTCCATCTCCAGCCTCTACTGATCGACCCTACGGAGTCTTTTCCTCCAGATGAAACGGAAGAGAATTTCAATAACATCGGATCCGCTCTCATCACCTCCGACTTTCTGCTGCAAGGCTATTTGGATGCGGCCGAGTCGTACATCGAACAGGCCACGCGTCAGGGCCCTGAGCCCGAAGTCCAATCCTACCAATTCCCCGCCCCTTTTTACACCGCTGGCAACCGCTGGGATGGAAAAGATGTCGCAGGAGAATTTCAGCATATCCGGAAAAACACAACCGACCAAGACGGTTTTCTCTGGCTGGAAAAACTAGAACAAGGAGTTCCAGAAAGTGGATACTACAAGCTCAGATTCAAGGCTCAGGCCATCAATCGCGAGTACCCTTATCCGGAAAGAATTGTCGGAACGCGCAAGAGCGAGCCCCTCCGCGTTGATGTGATAGCGGGTTCACGAGAGTACGGTGAACTGGAATCCAGAACATCCTCAGACCGCAAAGTTGCCGATTTCATCATAGCCGACGAATCTTCCGAATGGTACGAATCCCGCATCTGGCTCGATAAGGGATTTCAACCACGACTGACCTTTCCCAATGGGCCCAATCGAGTTAAGCCGATTCGCAAGACCCTGGTCCGCAACTACCCAGATCACTTCCAGGAATTCATCCACAACTGGACCATACCAGGCGACGGGCTCTACCCCTACCCGATCGAGGAAGCCGAAGTGCGACGCATCGAAGCGGAAGCCCAAAAAATCGCAACCGTCGTCGGCCGCGTTCTGGATACCCAGGGAACTTCGAACAAGTTTAACCGACGCGATGGCTGGGCCGCCTTCTATCGTGGATACGAAGGTCCTCGAATCCGGGTTTTCGAGATAGAACTGGAAGGCCCCTATTTTGAGGACTGGCCCACCCCCAGCTACCGCGCCCTTTTTGGCGACAAAGAGCCGACGATAGAAAATGCACGGCCTATCCTGGAGCGATTTGCCGATGTCGCATTTCGTCGACCCGCAGATGACGCGAAAATCGACGTGTTGCACGAACTCGTTCTGTCTTCCCACCAGTCTGGAAAATCCGCGTTCGAATCGTTAAAGATCGGCTTTCGCGCGATCCTGTGTTCGCCCGACTTTATCTACCTGCAAGAGCCGGAAGGTCGGCTTGATGACTACGCCCTCGCCTCGCGACTTAGCTATTTTCTTTGGTCAACTCAACCAGATCAGACATTAAGAGAACTCGCCAAAGCGGGAGCGTTGTCCCGACCCGACGTGCTGAAAGCGCAAGTGCTTCGCATGCTCGATGACAAACGATCACAGGCCTTCACTGAGCAATTCACCTCACGCTGGCTAGAGCTTTATAAGATCGGCACCATGCCACCGAGCGACAAGGAGTTCATGTCCTATTACGTGGATGGCCTGGAAGGTTCCATGAAGCGGGAAACGCAGACTTTCTTCCGATACATACTGGAAAATAATCTCCCCATTAGCTCCTTTCTCGATTCCGATTTCACTTTTGTCGATGGAGGACTCGCCCGGCTCTACGGGATCAATGGAGTCACAGGTCCCGCGATGCAAAAGGTTTCCCTCGCCTCTTTTCCCCAACGAGGCGGATTGCTGGGACAAGCAAGCATCCTCACCGCCAGCGCCAATGGTATCGACACCTCCCCTATCATTCGTGGTATCTGGATTTTGGATAATATCCTAGGAGCTCCACCGGCACCCCCTCCACCTGATGTGGAACCCCTTGAGCCAGATATCCGTGGTAGCACTACCATTCGTGATCAACTAGACAAACATCGGGAGTTGGAAACGTGTTACGAGTGCCACCGAAAAATCGACCCCCTCGGCTTCGCGCTTGAGAATTTCGACCCGATTGGTGGCTGGCGTGACCACTACCCCCGCGGCAATTCAAAAGGACCACTGATCGATGCTTCAGGGCAACTTCCGAACGGAGACCAATTCTCAGACATCAAGGCGTTTAAGTCGGTGCTCGCGAATCGGCAAGAGCAATTCGCGCACTGCTTGACCGAGAAGCTATTGGCTTACTCAATGGGACGAACCATAGAATTCACCGATCGGCCCGAGGTGAATAATCTCGTGGAACAACTAAGCGACTCCGGATCGGGACTACGCGATCTCGTTATCCAGATCACGCAAAGCGAAGCATTTTTGACCAAATAGGGATTGCAACGACCTGGAAACTTCAATCCCTCACAGTTCTCACACCCCAAACAGTAGAGGTAGGGCTGACTATCCCTATTCAGCCGAAGCCTCTAAGGCTAATCTCATGCTTCCGCAAAGCGGAACGCCTGCACACTCCAGCGACCCCTATTTAAGCCAACGTACTCGTTTCTCGTTTTCATTGTCAAAAACGGCTCGCATCGCTCGCTTCACCCTCTAGCCTCGCTTTCCTATGAAACTAAAAAGCTATTGGCTTTTCTCTATTCTTCTGATCACCACAACCCTAGCTACGGGCAATCTTGCCGCGCACCCCAATATTGTTCTGATCGTCTCTGACGACCATGGAACCGACGCCCTGGGATGCTACGGAAATCCCATTATTCAGACACCGGCCTTGGACTCCCTCGCAGCCGACGGAACAATCTTCACCGACGCGAATTGCACCACGGCAAGCTGCAGCCCCAGTCGATCGGTCATTCTCAGCGGCCTGCACAACCATCGTAACGGGCAATACGGCTTGCAGCACACGTTCCATCACTATCAGAGTTTCGACGACATCAAGAGCTTACCGGTCGCTTTATCAGAAAATGGCTACCGCACCGCCCGAATCGGAAAGTTTCATGTCGCCCCTGAATCGGTCTACCAATTCGATTTCGTTTTATCCGCAGGCGCCGCCAACGATCCTACGACCGTCGGCCGAAGCCCCTGGGAAATGGCGGAACAGTCCCGCACGATTATCGAAAGTGATGATTCCGAGCCTTTCTTTCTTTTCTACGCGACCGACGACCCGCATCGATCCAACGCATTTACACCCGACGGCCTACCCACCTTTGACACCTATCCTAAGCCCAATCGTTTCGGAAACCGTGATCAAGGCTATCCGGGAATCAACCCGGTAACATATGATCCAGAAAAAGTGGTCGTGCCACCTTTTTTACCCGACACACCTGCTTGTCGGGCGGAGCTGGCAGAGTACTACCAGTCCGTTTCTCGACTCGATCAGGGGATTGCCCATCTCCTCGATATTCTCAAACGTTCGGAGAAATACGACAACACCCTGGTCATCTACATCTCCGACAATGGCGTCGCTTTTGCAGGGGCCAAAACCACGCTCTACGAACCGGGAATGAGATTGCCCTGCATCGTCAAAGAGCCGAGTCAGACAATGAAGAGTCGCACTCAGGACGCTCTTGTCTCTTGGGTCGACCTTGCCCCCACTATACTCGATTACGCGGAAATCGACCCAACGAGTATGAAGACCCACGGCCGATCCTTTCGCAAAGGGGTAAGTGGAAACCTAAGAGGGAGGAACGAAGTCTTCGCTTCCCACACCGCCCATGAGGTCACCATGTACTACCCAATGAGAGTGGTAAAGAATCGTCAGTACAAACTGATCTTCAACATCGCCCATGGACTCGAATTCCCCCTGGCCAAAGACTTGCTCCAGTCGCCCACCTGGGTATCCATGCAAAAGCAAGGACTCGAGTTCTACGGAAGACGCACTCCCAAAGCCCTCCTCTATCGTCCCCGCTTTGAACTTTACGATCTCGAATCTGATCCACACGAAACGGTCAATCTGTCCGACGATCTAAAATACAGAAAAACCCGCGATCAACTCATGGCCAGGCTTCGGGAATTTCAGGAAGAAACCCGTGATCCTTGGACAGTAAAATGGGAACGGGAGTGAAGATACTAACCGAACTTCAAGGTGGCGGCGATCCCCAAGCGTCCATTTAAATTCTAGTTCTGTGGGCACTAGGAGATCGCCCAGAGAATTACTAGGAAAAACCACAGAGGCTGCACCGCATTTTCTGCTAGGTCCAGTGCTCGCGCTGTGCCGCGTTGCCTTATCCTCAATCGCGGCATAGCACAGGCGACTCCCTTACAACTGAATTTAGCAATGCTTTTTCAGTAAAAGGTTGCGATAGCTCGCGCTACCGAACAACAAATTGAGATCACTTACTAACTGAATTACGTTATGCCAACATTGCAACCAACCCATCCTAACTCACGTCGGGACTTTCTCAAAACCCTAGCCGCTGGTGGAATGGCGGCCGCCGCTAGCCCACTTTCAGTTCTCGCGGCCCATCATAAAAAGACTGGCGTCAAGCTTGGATATGACAATTTCGCGGTTCGAGCCATGAACTGGATGGTGGAAGACCACTTGAAATATTCAGAGAAGCTGGGAATCGACTCTCTATTCATGTCGGACCTCGACCATTTCAAGAGCCTCAAGATACCCTACCTTCGCGATGTTCGCAAAAAAGCGGATGACATGGGAATCGATATTCACATCGGCACCTGGAGCATTTGCCCGACCTCGACCACCTTCAAGGACAAGTGGGGAACGGCGGAAGAGCACTTGAGCCTGTCCATTCGAGTCGCCGAAGCGACTGGATCCCCCGTCGTTAGAGTCATCCTTGGGAACCGTGACGACCGTGGAACAGAAGGCGGCATCATAGCACGCATCAAAGACACCGCAAAAGTCTGTCGTGCCTGCCGTACCCAAGCGATGGATGCAGGCATTAAGATTGCTGTCGAAAACCATGCCGGTGACATGCAAGCCCATGAAGTCGTTACTCTGATCGAAGAAGCGGGAGGCTCCTCCTACATGGGCGCCAACCTCGATGCCGGCAACGCCTCCTGGACTTTGGAAGACCCTTTAGAGAACTTGGAGATCATGGGGCCCTACGCCGTCACCACAAGTCTACGGGATTCCGCTATCTGGACATCGGAGAAAGGAACCACCGTTCAGTGGACCGCCATGGGTAAAGGCAACGTCGATTGGGAAAAGTACTTCGACCGGTTCAAGGAGCTTTGTCCGAACGTTCCCGTACACATCGAAACCATTTCCGGATTCAATCGGGAGATTCCCTTCTTGGAAGAAGGCTTTATGGAACTGTTTCCCGACATGAAAGCCTCTACTCTATCTCGTTACCTGAAGTGGGCCCGCCAGGGCGCCCCTCGGGACCCGTGGAAGGCGCCAGTGGGACCCAACGCCGACCGGGCGGACCACAACAAGGACCTCGCCACCCAAGAGCACCAGAAGCTTGAAATTGAGGAGAGTATCCGTTACTGTAAATCCATCGGGCTAGGCTTGAAGGCTTGATTGGATCCACTGTGCAAACCGTTTCTTTCAAGAACATATCTCGAGGCTTTTCTCTCATCCTGTCTTGCCGGTAGCAATGTTGTTGGAAGAGCAACACACACATCCTAGCATCAGCATCAAGATGTAATCCGAGGTCTATCCGCAAATTCTCGAACCGTCGAGAGGCCGAGAGCTAATTCGGTTTATTCCGTAACCACTGTGCGAGATTTCAAGTTTGTAGGACTAATAACCGATCGATCAAACGTCGGCTTTGAATACAGCATAGCCAGATGCGGTGACTTCTTATGAGAATTAGCAACTTAGGCTTTTTGATTCTTTTTTTCTGTACGGAATGGCTCTACAGCGAGCCTCGCTTATCCTCGTGGTTCACTGACTATTCTGGAAACTATGCGCGGATCTATGAGACCCTGAGTGACGAGGGGAATTTGAGTACGGTCACCACCTGGAGTCGTGGTGCCGGCGTACAATCGATCCCTACCTACGCCGGGATCCACGAAATAAGCTACACCGATGCATGGATATACATTCGCACTACAAATCTCGCTAGCCACATAATGGGTCCCTGGTACCTCAACCAAGCGAAGACCAACCTGTTTCCCAACTACCCCAGCAACCAATCGGTTTTGTATCGTCTACCTCGCAACCCGGTCGATCCCGAGTCCGTCGCTCAAAAGACGCTGACAGGTGGAGGACCGATTGGATATTTCGTCAATGGCGTCTCTATGTTCGATTCGCGGGATGCCTTTTCGTATCGGTCGTCTACCGGCAGCGAAGTAAACGGACCACTAGGAGACGGAACTTGGAATCGTGATGCATTTGTCAATGAAAGCGTCACTTTCGACTCGGGCAACGCGCACCAGGCAATGGGACGCTACCACTACCACGCCAACCCACCCGCCTTGCGACACCAGCTCGGAGACAGTGTCGACTACAACCCTGAAACAAACACCTACACTGAGAACTTCAATGGGAAGCATTCGCCCATCCTCGCCTGGGCACGCGATGGACTTCCCGTATATGGACCTTATGCCTTCTCTGATCCACTAGACGACTCTAGCGAAATTAGTCGAATGCGTTCGGGATTTCAAATCCGAACTGATATCTCCAGCAACGGTTCGCCTCGAACAGCTTGGCCTACTTGGGCTACTCGGGTCTACTCCGGATTAAGAACCTTTGCCTCTGGTCCCAATGTCAGTAATCGGTATCCCCTCGGTCGTTACATGGAAGACAATGACTATCTCGGAGATTTGGGACAGACCTTGGGAATCGATTTCGATCTCAATGAGCACAATACACGTTTTTGCGTTACACCCGAATTTCCTGAAGGCACATGGGCATATTTTGTTTGTATTGATGAGTTAGGCACACCTGTGTTTCCATACAACATTGGTCGTTCGTTTTTTGGTGACCCCATCGGAGATAACGTAAACGACGTTCCTGGGAATGATGAGTCTAATGCAGTCGTGAAGACATATTTTGAGGGAGGACCCGAAATTCCTCCAGTAGTTAAACACATCGAGTTCACCGACCCTACCAAAGAAGAGATTTCCCTAGTTTGGTCAGGCGTCGAAGGAGCAACCTACAAACTACAGACATCTTCCGATTTAGGGGAAAGTGATGACTGGAAGGAAATTGGACTGCAGGTGGTTGCGAGTGGAAGCGAGGTCAACTTCAACTATTCGTCCGAAGCCGAACGCAGTCAGCGACAGTTCTATCGCGTCGAAACTCTGAATGTCGCTCCTTTTGACGATAGTGGCTTCGATTACGAGCCAATGGATCCACCGGACTTTAGCGGCGAACTCTCGGCAATTACCATCTCGATGTCAGGAGGTCCCACCAATCTGAGCACACTTCCCTCGACAATCACCTTTGCGGGGCACGCAATCAATATTTCGAATGCCAATGTATCCCGACCGACACAAAACGAGATCACTTTCGATTTTCCACTAGACAGTCTGGGAATCGGCGAATTTAACCTGGCTGCCAATTATACAGGCGAGACTTCGCAGAGCGGGACCTACACAGTCCACACCAACATTCTCCTAATGATTGTGGACGACTGGGGAGTGGACGCGAGTCCCCTAGATAACGATCTTCCCGACGTCTTGTTGGCGTCTATGCCCAATCTGGGCCAACTGTCGGAGGAGGGTCTGCGATTTACGCGTGCCTACTCGCAACCCCTTTGCTCACCCACACGGGCAACGATACTTACTGGCAGACAGCCTTTCCAACATAATGTCGGTACCCCCCAGGACAGCGGCCTATTTTCAAATGGTCAGGACGAAATCACCTTACCTGAAATATTCACTTCTATGAACGCCCCACACAGCCTTCTATCAGTAGGCAAGTGGCACCTCGGCGGGCAGAATAACGGCTATAATTCGCGTGGAGGCTGGCCGGAGTTTTACGGAATAGATCGCGGTGGTGTGCAAGACTACTTCAATTGGACCAAGAACAGTAACGGAACAACCGCTGATACCACAGTCTACTCGACAACCGATCAGGTGAACCACGCGACGACTTTCATTGAAGAAAACGAGGCCAACGGAACGCCCTGGTTTGCTTGGGTAGCCTTTAACGCGCCACACACACCATTTCACGATCCGCCCCCTGAGTTGGCTCCGGACAGCGGGTACTCGATCCAAGAATCAGGAGAATCAAATAATCAGTTCCGATATCGCAAAGCTCTGGAAGCACTCGACACCGAGATCGGGCGCCTACTGGAAGCGGTCAACCCTGCCCGCACTCAGGTCATTCTACTGGGCGACAACGGGACGCCTAACCAAGTTGTCCAAGCGCCCTTTGGAGAAGGCAACTCTAAAGGGGATCTCTACAATGGTGGTATCCATGTCCCCATGATCGCTAAAGGACCCTGGGTGGATGTGGAAGCGGGCAGTTCAACGGAAAAACTAGTACATTGTATCGACTTGTTTTCCACGATCCTAGAGCTGGCTAGAATTGATGAAACGGCAGTTCCCAGCCTGTCATCACAAAGTGTCCACTCACAAAGCATCGTTCCCATCCTGAGAGGAACTGATATCAAAGATCGATTTGTTGTCGCCGAGCGTACCGGAACAACGAACGGAAGGGCGATCATCGCTGGGGACTATCCGGATTACAAACTAATCATCTTTGGCGACCCTACGTCGAACACCGACACTCCAAGTTTCGAATTCTACAACATAGGATCCCCGGCATTTGATCTCAATGAACAAAGTCCCCTAAGTATTCAGACGCTTGAGGGAACCGCTTTGGCAGCCTACAATGCCTGTCTTGCCAAAGACAGCGAACTAGGGGGCGGATACAGCGATTTGCCTCAGTGAAAATTAGGATCCTGTTAGTATCGCTCCTATGTCCTCTTTTTCACTTTTTAAAGGCAGAGGACGATCCCACTTTGCGACTGGTATTCACACACGAATCCGACGGGGCACTACTTTTCCTGGACTCACTACGGTACAAATCCACAAGCGACGAAACTTATTCTCTTTCTCGAGTCAGCTACCTCATAAGCGAAATTGCCCTTGAAACCAGTAGTGGCAATTGGGTTGAAGTTGACACAATTGGATACATCGATGCGGCCAAGCGCCTAACAAGCATTGATTTTCTGCTACCTCCCAATACCTATCGCTCGATCCGATTCAACATTGGATTACCAGAAGATCTGAATCACTCCGACCCTAGCCAATACCCCATTCGGCACGCCCTCCATCCGGATTATAACAACCTTCACTGGACCTGGGCTACCGGCTACATATTCATGGCCCTAGAGGGACGTGTTAGATTTCCCGAGGGCAAAATCGGTGGCTTCGTGTATCATTTGGCCAATGACGTAAATCTTGTTCCGATCCAGTTGCCGCTCAATCTCTTTCATATTGAACATACCCTGATTGAAATAGGTTTTGATCTAAATAAGGTTCTTGGAAGCCCGCAGTCACTATCATTTCAAAATGACGGTTACTCCACACATTCCCACAAAGCAGATGACATTGCTCTCAAGCTAGTACAGAACCTGCTTGGCTCCTTCCAGATCAATCGCATACAAGAATTCAGCCCAAAAAAGAAATCCACTCCTCCGAGGCCGATCGACCTACCCGATCTCCATACACCTTATGAATTTAAAATGAGCCGGCATTTCCCAATGCCCGATCTCCCCACTGACAACCCGCTTGTCACCGAAAGAGTGGAACTGGGGAAAGAGCTGTTCTTCGATCCCATCTTATCAACGCACAATACCATTTCCTGCGTCACCTGCCATAATCCGAAGAACGCGTTTTCCGATACCCGCATCCAAAGTACGGGCACGAACAGCACGATGACACGGCGCCATTCTATGCCTCTCTTCAATCTGGCATGGAAGGAAGCGTTCTTCTGGGATGGTCGGGCAACTTCCCTTCGCGAACAGGTCTTTCATCCTATCCTCGCTCTGAACGAGATGGGGTCGAGTGTCGACCAGGTGATCAAAAAACTACAAGCGGAAACTCGCTACAAGGAACTTTTTGCAAAGGCGTTCAACCCTGGAACAATCACCCAGGAGCACATTGAACTAGCCCTAGAGAACTATCTTCTAACACTTGTCTCCTACCACTCCAGATTTGATGAAGCCATTTCCGGAAAGACCAAATTGACCAAAGAGGAAAAACGTGGATTTGAACTCTTCATGACGGAGTACGAGCCTCGATCCAACCGTTTTGGGGCGGATTGCTTTCACTGCCATGGAGGAGCCCTTTTTACCGATAACCAATTTCATAATAACGGTCTTTTCCCCTCCAAAGACTTGGGGAAATATGAATACACCGCCAAAATTTCAGACCGATTCAAGTTCGCCACCCCTTCGCTACGCAACATTGAACTAACCGCACCCTACATGCACGATGGAAGCCTGGCAACACTTGAGGATGTGGTTACCCACTACAATAGCGGGATCCACAATAGTGAAACATTGGATCCGAATCTGGCGAAGCACCCACCAGAAGGCATTCGGCTTTCTGAAGCAGATGAACGTGCTCTTGTGGCCTTTCTGAAAAGCCTCACAGATCCTCAATACTTAGAATATTCACCGTAACCCGAATCTCACGGCCTCACCCGGACGTACTTCTGAAATTTCCGGGTGCTGGGCTTGCCTCCATAGAGATTTCCGGCCGCATCCGCGGTAACAAACTCCGCCCCATTGCCCTTGGTGAATCGTGGGTCTCCTGTTGGCAGCAAGATGAAATAGTCCACCCAATCGGTCTTGGCATCACCAATACGGATAACCATTTCTCAACCCCGATTTTGCACATAGTCCGACTCGGAATCGGAAACGTAGATTTTATCGCGTTCAACAAAGAACACCCCGCTGGGCCTTACAAACTGGGTCCATTGGGCAACATACGTCCCGTCCTACTCTAGGATTTGCAGCCGATTGTTGAATCGATCTGCTAAAAATAGCCGTCCGCGCTAAGTCCATCCGCGATAAGTATATACCTATTTTTCTCGATGACAACGTTTGCCGGCACGTTAAACTGATAATCCGCTTTGCTCTGTACGCCTAGGGTCATCAAAACCTCGCCAGACGGGCTAAACTTAACTACTTTTTAGACCTGCATTCCCGCAGGGGTTATATCCGGCCTTACGGCATCCGTCATCCAAACATTTCTGTCTTCGTTCACAAACAGACCATGCGGCCAGATAAACATCCCACCGCCAAAGCTCTCCACCACATTCCAATCCGCATCGAATTTCAGGATCGGATCCAAGTCAGAATCGGGACACCCGTTACCAAAGCGCTCTGGTCCGGTGGCATCGCAACGAATGACTGCCCATGGGCAAGCACAACAAACGAAAGAACTGCAGGGAGAGCGAGGAAACACTTCTCACTTCAAAACAGTAAGGTGTGTGGCCTTACGTCAACCTAGGTTGTCCGACCGATACGATTTCGACGGATCTTCGCTTAACTAAAAAGGCGATCTCCGCCCAGTTAAGATTTAGACATCCTAGGCCTCAGAACCACCCAGCTACCTAACTACTCTCGTTTTAGCGCTTCCATTCGAAACACGTTCCCTTCGGCATCGATATTACCTTCGAATGTATTTCCGTCAAAGACGCCCCTCAAGTCGATCGTATATCCTTCGGAAACGAATTGCCCGCCCACTATGCACTCCTTCTCAATGGATACATCCTCCACCTCCAATAGCCCCTTAGCATTTGATAGCACTAGGTTGTACTGGTCGTCGATTTTCGACAATGTAAAGTATCCTAACGGCTCGCCTCTTGGCAGATTGAAGATCTCATAATCCCAAACACCCACTAAGGGGTCTACTCGTTCATCTAGTGTGGAACAACCGAGGATCAGTACCGAAAGACCTAGAGCAAGAAGTAGTTTGCTGAGCATATCTCCAAATAAACAATTCCTCAATTGGCCGTAGTTAGACAATTCTAAAATCAAGAGCAACTAAAAGCAGCACCAGAAAAACAAATATTGCCTTGCAGAATGGGCTACGCCCATTCCTTCTTTTCCGATTTGTAGCCACTCCATCCCCAAAATTAGATGAACTTACTTAGAATCGCTTCTTACCTGTTTACGGCAGTTATCACTACCTCTCTCATCGCACAGGAAAGCAACACACCCACTCAAACCGACTGGATCGACTTGTATGAGCCACAAGATGACGCCATCATGATTCATAGCTTAATGAAACCACTGGATTACGAACCCGGTCACATATATCCGGTTATCGTTTCTCTGCACGGCGGAGGAGGCAGAGGTACCGACAACCGGAGGCAGCTCAAGATTTGGAATCAGCATTTGGCAGATGAGGATGTTCGCAGAAACTATCCTTGCTACGTGCTCGCCCCACAGGTTACCGAACTTTATCAGAAGTCAGACCTTGAAAAGATACAGCAGATCATCTCAGGACTGCCCTCTGTGGACACCGCTCGCATCTACATGATGGGCCATTCCATGGGTGGCCATGGCACGAATATCCTTGTTCAGCTTGACCCCGACTATTTTGCTGCCATAGCCCCTTCCGCTGGTACCGGCCTAACGAATACAGCACCGTTTATCGATGCCACCCTGATTAAGAACGTCCCAATCTGGGCCTTTCACGGAGACCTAGACCCCACCTGTCCCTACGATCGAAACCTCAATTTGTTTAATGAAATGAAACAACTAGGTGGAAACATGAAGTTCACTACATTCAAAGGCGACAGACACAACATTCCCGGAAAGATTATTCCAGGCGGCGACAATGGAACGACTCAATTCAGCAGCGACCATTGCGATCCAGAAACAGATTTCCTGACATGGCTCTTTCGCCAAAAGCGGCCGGATCGGTAGGCAGCCATTTGCCGCAACCGTTAAAAAGCCTTCTCTTTTAACAGATCCCCTTTTTGCGGGGGCAAATTCGAGAGCGGAAAGCACTCAAGAAACATTTTCTTACTTGATCCCACCCCGCCTCCTCTATGGGTTTGAAGTTTACAGCTATGATTCGCTTAGATTTTGGGCCTGATTTTACCCAACTGGCGAATCCACCAAACGAATATTATCAACCCTAGTTACAATGGCATCGACACCTAGCAAAGACTACAAGCGCCTCGAGCGTGAACAGAAGAAACGCGAAAAGCGCATGGCCCGCGAAGAAGCCAAAGCCGAAAAACTCCGAGCGGCGAGGGAAGCCGAGGAGAAGGCCGCCGAGGAAGCCCGAATTGCCGCGGAAGAGGCCGAGCTAGAAGAGCTTGAAAGAGCGACCAGACCTGACGGCGACTAAACACCTCAGGATTTTTGCCAAATTCGTTAGTCAGTTTATTAGGTAGTTAGGACCAACCTTTGGGGTATCAAAATCCCAAAAAACCTCAATCCGGTTACCCTAGTTGCACAGTCCACTAATCGGTCGTTAAAACGCCGTTCGACCGGTTTTTAGACCATCGGCTCTGTTTTTCATCCACTGACGTAAACTTCCACAAGCCGGCCCCATAAATTGTCGATAACCACCTCCTAGCTCGGAACTCCCCACAAGTCCGCGGAAATGCTGTGGCACAACCTTTATCGATTGTCTTCCACCGGTAGCGTCAGATCTAGAAACGCCGCCTTACCACTTCCCAACGCTCTTACAAAGCTGCCTTCATTTACAGCAGGCTGGCTTTTCAAACCCTTCCTGTAAAGCGAGCCTCAAGGTGGCAGAGGAACCCCCGATTCAATATCCAGTACTACACCTTCAACCTTTCGTCTTAATCCTTAGCGAACTTCCACCGATAAAGGTTCCTCCGATCCTTAACTAGGATCCCATTCTGCAACAACACCGGTGCGGTCCAAGTCGGGCTTTCCCCTACCTCGAAAGATGCGGCCGGCCGATACTCGTTTTCACCGGCTACAAGAACATCCAAAGTAGCATCGTCTCTAAGAACAACAACATGCCCAGTGATCGCCAAAAATGTCGCGTATTCACCCATTCGCGACAGACCAGTCCAGATAACTTCCCCTGTCATCGGATCCATCCGGAAAAACTGTCCCTGCCGGAAATGCGACAATCCGTACAAGCTCCCTTCGCTCAGGATGGCGCTGGCCATGTTGAGGGAGACATTTCGCTGATGCCATTTTTCCTCTACCCGCCAATTTCCGTTTTCCAAAATCGGCTCCAGACTGCGAATTCCTCGGTTCTCGCCCCCGACAATGAAGCAGCCCTGATAATGAACCGGCGTCGGGGAATTTTGGTTAGAACCGCGATGCGGCAAGAAGTAAGACCACAAACGACGCCCCGTCTGGCTCTCCAGCCCGACCACCGAATCGCCGTTCCATTCCACAATTTGGTGCACTCCGTCGATTTCGACTAGGATGGGCGAAGCATGACTGGCTCCGTCCTCTCCTTCCGTCCAAACTTCCTCGCCCGTTGCGACGTCAAGTGCCACCAGTACCCCGTCATCGTCGCCCCCAAAATGCACCACAACCTGCTCGCCGTCCACAAGCGGCGAAGTAGAATGCCCCCATTTCGGGTGTGCATGTAGATAACGATCCGCATAGTCCCTCCGCCAAAGTCGCTCGCCCGAGTCCGCCGCCCAAGCAGAGAGTACCCCCGTAACGCTTAGCGTGAAGAGGCGTCCATTGGCATAAGTTGGATTAGAAAGCGGACCGTCTCCATGACGCTCGCCGAAATGGGAAATCTGATACGGAACACGATCACTTTTTCGCCAAAGCACCTCGCCGCTATCCAAACTTAAACACCAAACCACCTCTTCACCACTTTGTCGAGCGTGCTGATAGACCCGACCGTCCACCACAATCGGCATACTCGATCCCTCGCCAACTTCCTTGCTCCAGACCCTCTGCAAATCTTGCGGCCATTGAGTAGGCGCCTCAAAATAATCTACCTGGCCATCCCGATTCGGCCC
This sequence comes from Candidatus Pelagisphaera phototrophica, assembly GCF_014529625.1. Classification (GTDB taxonomy): domain Bacteria; phylum Verrucomicrobiota; class Verrucomicrobiia; order Opitutales; family Opitutaceae; genus Pelagisphaera; species Pelagisphaera phototrophica. Next base: position 1,718,230 of record NZ_CP076039.1, on the reverse strand, counting down.
CAACCAGCCCGGCCAAAATACCTCCTCCGTCTTTGAAGCCAGACTATTCGTCCAAACGGTCAGCAGGACCAAAAAGGGGATAACAACTCTTTGCATCGAAATTCAGATCAAACTCGAGAAGCAAACGACTCGCCAAACGGAGTGTATTCTCATCGGATGGGAACCCTAGGACCCAATGGCCCCTGTACAAGCCTAGAAGCCGCCGAAAGAGAAGGGTTCGGTATTTTAACCAAACTGCCAACCGGAACGCTCCAAAAGAACGGCTAGCCCATCAAGCAGGCATTTTATTGACGCACCATTGGCTGATGGGTCGCCCTTTGTTCATTCCCGAGCGTTGAAAATCTATCTTTATGAGGGCTTTGAAAGCTTTGACTTATTCGCGAGCACCCTCCAGTATTCTTTCTGAATGGAGAACTACTCTGTGACGGGAAAACCCGACTCACCTCATCGAATACCTTTTGAAAGAAACTAATCGCCATGGAATATTTAGCAATTGCGTGTCAGATAATAGTGGGACTAGGGATCCTCAATGTTTGGGTGCTAAGGTTTAAAAAACCTTCTCCCTACCGAGGCGGCCAAGCAATAAACATGACGGAAGAATTTGCCGCATACGGACTGCCAGCGTGGTCGGTTGCCTTGGTGGGTGTTATAAAGGTGAGTGCCGCGATCGGCCTTCTCGTTGGCCTATTCATTCCCCAAGCCGTACTTCCGTCCTCGCTCGTACTAGCCTTCCTGATGCTCGGAGCGGTTGCTTGGCACATGAAAATTAAAGATCCGCCCGCGAAGTCCATGCCTGCCGCCACCATCTTGCTGCTTACTGCGTTCCTAGCCTTCTATTCAAACACCCTGCAGATATAAGTAGACCAATCCTGTGTTAAGAATTAGATAGAACACCGCCGGTAGCGAGCTCAGAAGCCCATCCTTAATCCTTATCCGTACGCACAGTGCTAGAACCATCTGGATAGCGAGACCTGAGGCAGCTAAAACACCGATTACAGGAACCACGTATCCGATCCAAAGGCCGATTACTCCACAAATTTGAAGGATGCCGGTCAGTATTCTGTATCGATCAAGGCCATACCGCTCAAATTCGAGTTTCATTCGTACGGTAGTCAGGCAATCGATCGCGTACCACAAAAAGGACACAGCCGAGAGTATGCTGCAGGAATAGAGTAAAGCGTTCGCCATGAGTAGATCGTTGCCCAAGCACAGTCTTAACCTTCTTGTGGTCAGTACTCTTCGATCGCGGTTTTGGAAGACTATCTCATCAATAATCTTCCCATACGTCCAAATTCCCTTGCCAGACAAAAAAACACACTGCACCTACACTTGCTAACCTGTCAACGAGAACCCCCCCTTTTCAATCCTCACCATTCCCAATTTCATATTCCCAAACAACACCACGATCGAATGAAAGCTGAAGAAAGTTTGAATGGTGTGCACTGAAAGAAACACCACAGAGTGGTCTCTGAGGTAAGGCTGACTATCCTTGGTCAGTTGCGGATCAACGAACAGCTGTGGATCCTTAAGGCTTGGACCGCAATCTCAGCAGAACGGCAAGTAGCCCTAACAACCATTAAACCCTACTTACTAGTCGCACCCTATTCTTATACAATGATTCCTAGGTGGCTCAAGCTGAAGCGAGTAAGGTACTTTTTTTCCGATTTTTAAACTAAGTAGAGTTTGAGGGCATCTGGCAATTTGTCCAGCTAGGGCCGACTTGAATGCCCCAAGTCGTCCATATTTGTTTATCGAGGCTAACTGAAAAGCACACTTGCCGATTCTCGGAAAAAGCGTGAGTCTACGCCCATGCCATACGCCATCTTGATTCTCCTCGCTTTGTTTGTTCCTTCGTCCCTTTGTTCTGCAGGCGAGCGCAAGCCCAACATTGTATTAATCTACGTAGACGATCTAGGATACGGGGACCTCGGGTGCTACGGTTCGGATGAAAACGACACGCCTCACGTGGATCAGTTAGCCGTGGACGGCATGCGCTTTACCGACTATTATTCTGCCAGTCCCGTCTGTACACCATCGCGGGCCGCCCTGCTGACGGGTGGGTATCCTGGTCGGGTCGGATTTGACGCCTTCAAGGAAAGTCGCACGAGCTGGGTACTGTTTCCGGGCTTCGCCGAAGGTCTCCATCCAAATGAGCTCTTGCTACCAGAGTACTTGAAGTGGCAGGGATACGCGACCAGTCATGTGGGGAAATGGCATTTGGGAGACCAATTGGAACACCTGCCCACTCGGCACGGATTCGATTCGTATTACGGGATCCCCTACAGTAATGATATGGCGATCATGCCTCGCCGTCCGAAAAGCCCGCCTCTGCCCCTTTTGCGCAATGAGGAGGTCATCGCCGAGCAGCCCAAACAGGCCCCCTTAATTCAAAGCTATACCGAGGAGGCCGTGACTTTTATTCGTGAGAACAAAGAGAATCCTTTCTTTCTTTATTTTGCTCACATGCATGTCCATCTGCCGCACTACGTGATGGACCCGTTTCTCCAGGCTTCCCGCAATGGCATTTACGGTGCCGCGGTAGCCGCGGTGGACTGGAGCACGGGGGTCATAGTTGCCGAATTGAAACGCCTCGGCCTCGAGGATAACACTATCGTTATTTTCACTTCTGACAACGGTAGCCGAGTAGACCAACACGGAGGTAGCAACGGTGCCTTGCGTGGCACCAAAGGCCAAACGTGGGAGGGCGGCATGCGCGTTCCTTGTATCATGAAATGGCCCGGGCAAATCGAGGCGGGATCGGTTTCCAAAGAGCTCGTCACTGCGATGGACTTCTACCCCACTATCGCCGCTATCTTGGGAAAACCCCTCAGCGACGATCCCATCCGCGACGGACATGATGTCAGCCCAATTTGGAGAGGGGAACCCGGAGCCCAGAGCCCCTGCGATGCTTTTTTCTACTATCTCGTCGATCAGCTTCAAGCAGTTCGTGTAGGGGATTGGAAATTACGATTCGCCAGCGCTGGACGACGAGATGTCGATACGTCCAAGCCAGAACTATTCAATTTGTCAAAAGACCTTTCGGAGCAGAACAATGTCGCCGCCCAACATCCCGACATCGTGAAGGACCTCAAAAAACGCATGGAGGACATGGGTGACCGGATCGGTGACGGGTTGCGCAACAAGCTTGGAAGCGAAAGGCGGCCTCATGCAATTGAGGAAAACCCCCATCCCTTGACTGAGTTTGACTCGGACTACCCCTACATCGAACCCAGCTACCTGCTAGATCAGGCAGGGTGAAACAATAAACCCAGGTTGACTTAGGCAGCGGGTAATTCAACTCCAAATTCTTTTCAGCGACCAAACTGTAATACCGTATTCAAAAACCGATTGAATACAGAGTCTCACTGCGGGCTTCGCCATTGTAACTGGCGGAACGAATTAAAATCCGGTCACGGCAGACAACGGGAGACGCGAATATCTCTTCCCCCAATTGGTTTTCTGCAACTAGCTCAAGCCTCTCCGAATTCGGTTTGATCACGAATACCTTGCCCTCCTCGTTAGCGTGAAGGATGTATCCGTTTGCCAATACAGGAGATGCGCACTCAGAACCTTTGGGCAACCGTTCACGCCAAAGGATCTCCCCTGAATTGGGATCCCAGCAATGAACCAGTCCCCCTTCCGCAACTCCATACAAATAATCGCCCACCACGAGCATCGATTGCTCGTAACATTTTACTTGCGAACTCCAAATACTTTTCCCGCTGGCTACATCAATGGCCCATGTTTCTCTTCCCGGATAACCTCCCGACGCAAAGACCACCCCGTCTTTCCAAACCACCGAATTGGCAATCAAGGGGTCCCCGCCTTCCACGGACCAAAATTCGCGTCCAGTTTGCGGATCATAACTGGCAACCCGGTCGGCTCCATTGAGGACAATTTGATCTTCACCTCCAAAGTTGGCTAAAACAGGCGATCCATGGGACGATCGTATCGCCTTACGCATGGTTCGCCACACTTCTTTGCCTGAGCTTGCGTCAAACGCGGCTATGTATCCCTCTCCTTGGCTTTCGGCAGCAACAATAACATTCCCTGCGGCTAGAAGGGGAGTCGTTCCATAACCAAATGACTGCTCGGGGTAGAAACGTCCTACGTCGAGCTGCCACAATTCATTCCCATTCAAATCCAGTGAGAAAAGCCGAAGCCGATCTCCCGCCAAAAAGAACACAGCAAATATTTTGTCTCCATCGCTCGCCACGCTGGGCGAGGCATGGGTATTCTTTCGATGAATCTTTTCCGGTAAAAGCCCCTCCAAAAGAACTTTTTCCCAGATCAAGTCTCCCGTCGAAAATGAATAGCAGAGAACGGATTGGGATTCCTCCTCTTCGCGGGCCGTGGTCAGGAAAATGCGATCGCCGACAACAATAGGCGTGGAATGCCCCCGCCCCGGCACCGGAGCCTTCCACTTAAGATGCTGCGTTTCCGACCACTTAGTCGGAATATTCTGTCCCATCGCAGCAACTCCATCACCACTGGGACCTCGCCAAGATAGCCAATTACCGTCACTCCCAGGATCGGCAAAACTGAAGGAACAAAGGACCAGTGCACTCGCGTTTAGGATTAATCGAAATGGGCAATTTTTCATCGGAGATGTGACTGCAAAGAGAATTAAAGCGATTCCCAGACTTGTCACGAAAAACCCACCAGCTAGAGCCAAACTTGACGAAACCAGTCGTATCGATTCACTCTGAAACGTATAAGAGGAAGCCGAATCCTATACCTGGCTCAGTGACTCAGCATCCACCCGACCAATTCCACGGAACTGAAAACTGCGGCGTTGCCTTTACCGTGCTTGGGGGCCGGAAAGTGTTGGGCGTGGGCAATTCAAATAAGTTTTAAGAAATTCAGGATTACTATTTAGGCGCCAACGAGAAATATTGCCCTTGTGGCTAGTGATGCCTTTTTACTTTCGCAAGTCGTAGCAAATCAGACGCGACCCCGTGGCGTTCTGGTTCACAAAGAGCAAGCCGCGATTCACGGTCGGCACCCCCCATGTCTCCGGGGCCTGAAACAACTGCGTTTCCGCCAAGATTTTGGCCCCTGTAGAATTTAGATCAAGCCAAAGCAACGTACCCTGTCCGCCAATACAAAGGAACGCGCCATCAACCCGAAGCAGGCTGGCCCTTCCCAGCCGCGCGTCCTTGAGATAAATCCCGTCACGCCACATCTCGCGACCTGACGCTATCTCATAGCATACCACTTCCGTGCCAGCAGTACCGTCGACACCATAAAGATAACCTTCATGGGCAATCGGTGTTGTGAATTGACCCCTAAAGCGATCCGCCTTCCAGCGAAGGGTTGAAGAACCATCCGGTGCAAAATCGATTAGCGCCCCGCCTTCGGAGTATCCCTCCGTAATGAAGACCGAGTTACCCACGACCACGGGTGAGGCGGCATTGACCGAGGCATACATTCGAGCTCTCCAAGGAAAATCGGAGTCTAGGGCCCCCGTATCGGGATCGATACTCAACAGTCCCCCTGTAGGAGGACGAACCATCCCCCCCGCAAATACGAGAACCCGATCCTCACCGTGAAGCATCGCTGGAACAGGCGACGCATAACTCGCATGCCATTCATGCTCCATTTTCCAGATCAACTTTCCGGTTCTTATGTGAAAACTGGCGACACACATCTGACCCCCAATATTGACGATCAGCTGTTCCCCATGGACCACTGGACAGCTTCCTCGACCAAAAAAGAGCGGAGCCGGTCCATACACTTCGTCTAGATTCCTGCTCCAAACCACATTGCCTTTTTCCAAGTCAAAACAGATCAGGTCACCCCTCACTCCAACCGTGAAAACAAGCTCTCCATGGATAACCGGTCCAGAACGCGGCGCGTCCGCAATTCCATAACTGGAACCCAATTCAACTGGATAGTCGTGTATCCAATGCTGCTTCCCGGTTTCGGGCTCTAAGCATTCAATCGTCTCACTCCCATTCAACTCATGGATCATGACCAAGTAGTTGCCCGAGACGACCGCGGGCGCATGCCCGTTTCCTCGCTCTACTTCCCAGACGCGATTAGGCCCGTCCGCCGGCCAGGACTTAAGCAACTCGGTTTCCCTGGAGTGCAGATCATGCCGCGGACCCAAAAACCGCGGCCAGTCTTCAGTCACCGCATCAGGCGAAAGGGGCTTGGGCGGAGCGTGAAACAACCGCCGATCAAAATCCGTCGGCTCAGCAAAAGCCAAATTTGCGACGAGGACTATTAGTGGAATGGTCAATTTCTTCACTAGGACGGAACTCTATGGCACAACATTCACTGGGGTCAATGGGCAAGCTCATCGTATCCTCCAATCCTTTACAATCGCGGTCAGAACCAATTCTAATGTCACAAACTAGTTCCTGGCAGAGCGGCAGTCGGAACGGGGAGTCACTTGCAATTTCTCTTCATTACTAAAGAGTATCGAAATGCTGCTTAAGAATTTTTGCAGGGCCCTAACCACTCTGTTATTGGCTCTTCAGGTTCAAGCTGAAACGTCACAGCTAGAGCTGGCCTCCCTGTTTTCCGAGCACATGGTTTTGCAACGCGAGATGCCGGTCCCAGTTTGGGGCTGGGGCGAGCCGGGAGCCTCCGTCAAATTCTCCGTAGCCGGAGTATCCAAGCGAACCAAAGTCGGTGAAGCCGGTCGCGGGAAGCGAATCCAGCAAAATCGATATTTATAGAGTAGTGTTCTGTTCATCACGATTCACCCAAAACGAGTACGGCCGGCATACAGGCTTGAAATGTGATTCTGCTTCCAAATGCTCCCATTCAATGAAATGCCTTCCACCCCTACTAGTCGCAATCGCGTCGCTCAGTCTGTTCGCTGCGGAAAAGAAGCCGAATGTACTCCTTATTTGCGTAGACGACTTAAGACCGGAATTAAACTGCTACGGGGTCGACTACATCCACTCTCCAAATATCGATAGGCTCGCCGCGGAAGGTCGCGCCTTCTACAAGCATTACGTCCAAGCCCCCACCTGCGGTGCGTCGCGCTACACACTACTAACCGGAACATACGGCGGTCCCAGCAACACGGCTCTGTTTGATCGGGCGGAGGACCTCGCCAGAAATGCAAATGCCTCTCCTCCTAGCATGCCCGCTTGGTTTCGTCAAAATGGCTATCGCACAATCTCGGTAGGAAAAGTGTCCCATCACCCTGGCGGTCGCGGAGGCCCCGATTGGGACGATCAAACCATTCCGGAAATGCCCCTTTCCTGGGATCGACACTTACTTAGGGCCGGTGCCTGGCAACACCCCAGAGGCTGGATGCACGGACAAGCCCATGGAGAAATTCGAGGTGACGCCAGTCAGATGGACCTACTTCAAGCTTATGAGGGTCCGGACCATATCTACCCGGATGGCATCAGCTCCGACCAGGCAATCGAGCAGCTTGAATCCCTTGCAACAAAGGAAAACGACAAGCCTTTCTTTCTGGCATTCGGCATCCTCCGACCACATTTGCCTTTCGGTGCTCCCAAGAAATATCTGGATCTCTACGCAGACGCTGAACTCCCGGAAGTACCTCACCCTCGGAAACCGAAGGGCCGTACAACCTGGCACAAGTCGGGAGAATTTTATAAGTACAAGCGTGACGGCATGGACCCCAACACCAATGCCGACTACTCTTTGCAAGTCCGCAAACACTATGCGGCCTGTGTCAGCTATGCCGATGCACAAGTAGGTCGCCTACTCGATCGCCTCGACTCTCTCGGTATCCGCGATAACACTATTATTGTCCTTTGGGGTGATCACGGATGGCACTTGGGAGAACATTCGATATGGGGCAAACACTCCCTCTTCGAGGAATCCCTCCGCTCACCACTTATTATCAGCTACCCAGGCATGCCCAGTCCTGGCAAGCTAAGTCATTCCATGGTCGAAACCGTGGACGTTTTCCCGACACTCGTCGAACTCTCTGGTATTCCGAAAGCGAAGTACGTCGACGGCGTATCCCTGAAACCCATACTTGAGGAACCCGAAACCCCGGGACACGACGCCTTCGGTTATTTTAGCAGAGGCTATGGTCATACCATACGCACTAAAACACATCGAATGATCGCTCATACAGATGGCTACATCGAGCTCTACGATCACCGTACTCTAGAAGGTGAAACCCGCAACGTCGCGGACCATCAACTGGAAATAGTCGCTCAACTCAAAGCAAAAATCGAAAAGCGATTTAAAAACAAGTAGCACAAAAAAATACTATTTGTCGCCTCTGAGACATGTGCTCCAAAGGATAAAAGTGATTGATTCAAGAAATACAGCCTGCCGACTGCCAAGGCGAGTCGGAGAATAAGATAGGGAGGGCTGGCTCGATCCTCATATACTTATGACTCTAAGCCCGACTCTCCAATCAGTAAATCTCACGTAAACCTGCACTTTAGAGCATAAACGTTTATTCCTTAAAGTACAGTACTGAGTGCCTATTAACCTATCACCTTAAGCAGAGGCGGTTGAAACCGTCCTGCTTACCTTGGCTTGTCTCAAAATCATTCACTTCCCATTCTTCGTATTTCCTATACAATTACATCTTCCGACTTAACCGTGATCCAGATTCAATCTGGTAGTTAATTCGCATCTCCTATTCGAGAATCGCTTTGAAGAAGGAAATCCTAGTGAACGCTAAAGCCATTGCGAAGGCGGGTCCACCAACCTGGAATCCGAAGAGAACACAGTTCGATTCACTCAGACTATCGAAGGACACATTTTGCTGGGCACAGGGAGTTGGATTTGTAACGTGGATCCTATCGGTATGATAAGATCATTGATAACCAGTGTACTCACAATCTTTCTCGTGGCCCAACTAGGCTTCGCAAACGCTAAACGGGCCCGTGATTGGGGCATTCCTTTTGAGGGCGTTCCAGGCAAGTTCAATGCAATCACCGACGTATCGGGAGTCGCGGTCGGACACGCCACGATCGTGAAAGGTTCTGGAAGCCTAAGAATCGGCAAAGGCCCCGTTCGAACTGGGGTGACCGCAATCCTGCCAACGGGCCATGACTATCGGCCCGTCTTCGCTTCCTACTCGAGTCTCAACGGCAATGGAGAGATGACTGGAACTGCCTGGATCGACGAGTCCGGATTTCTGGAAGAGCCGATTCTCTTCACCAATACACACAGTGTGGGCGCTGTCTACGAAGCATCCATTCACTGGCGACGAGCCAGGAGCTTTCATAATTCGGACACCGAAACAGGATGGGCCTCTTTGCCCGTCGTTGGGGAAACGTGGGACGGTCGCCTCAACGACATTCATGGCCACCACGTCAAGCGAAAGCATGTCTTAGAGGCTCTGGATGCCGCCCAAGGTGGGCCGATCGCGGAAGGCAATGTTGGCGGTGGAACCGGGATGGTATGCCATCAGTTTAAGAGCGGTATCGGTACCGCTTCACGTATTACAAAAAGTGGATACACAATCGGGGCGATTGTCCAAGCCAACTATGGTCGGCGCGAAGATCTGACCATCGCAGGGGTTCGAGTAGGGCTGCGATTCAACGATTTAATGCCAGAAATCCATTCATCACCACAGTCCGGCGAAGGTAACTCCATTCTGGTCGTGATAGCGACTGACGCGCCATTACTACCACATCAGCTAAAGCGCTTGTGCCGGCGCGTTCCTCTTGGCATCGGGCGCACTGGGGGTTATGGAGCAAACTCTTCTGGCGACTTCTTCCTCGCATTTAGCACCGCGGTAATCGAAGAAACCGAAAACGAGGAACTACACCGGGTTACCATGCTGGACAATGCTTCGATCGACCAATTATTCCAGGCGACGATCCAAGCAACCGAAGAGGCTATTTTGAACGCGCTCACCGCTGCGGAAACTATGGAGGGGATTAATGGTACCGTCATCCACGCCTTGCCCATGCAGCGGGTCGCGGAAGCGCTGGGAGTCAACTAGCCATGAGCACCCCTCGTAACGACCCACTTATCCCAGTACCACCGCTTTGGATTCCTCTGATTCCGATCGCCTTCCTGCTCGCTTCCATGGGAATTACCATTCTCGTTTTCGGGAAAGACCCGCATATTCCGCTAGCTTTGACAGCAATCGTTACGGCACTGGTTGCCCGCTTAAACGGAGCTCCCTGGTCAGCTCTCGAAAAAGGAATGCTACATGGTATCGCAGTCGGAACTAAAGCGATCATCATCTTGATGGTGATCGGCATGCTCATTGCGGTCTGGATGATCGCAGGAGTGGTGCCGTATTTGATCTCGCTTGGGCTAGAGCTTCTCAACCCGAAAGTCTTTTTGCCCGCTACCTGCGTGATTTGCACCGTGATTTCCCTCTCAACGGGCAGTTCCTGGACAACTGCAAGCACTGTGGGAGTGGCTTTAATGGGCGTAGGAAATGGGTTGGCCATGCCCCCCGCCATGGTGGCGGGAGCCATCGTATCAGGAGCGTACTTCGGCGACAAGATGTCCCCTCTTAGTGATTCCACGAATCTGGCTCCAGCCGTAACCGGTGTGGAACTATTCGACCACATTCGGCACATGGCTTACACCACTGCCCCCGCCTTTTTATTATCACTCATATTGTATTCTATTATCGGTTACTCAGCGAGTCAGTCTGACGTTTCGACAATGGAAGTTCAGGAAATGCAAACCGTGCTTTCTTCTCAATTTCACTTAAGCCCCCTCTTACTTCTTCCACCAGTAGTGGTCATTGTCATGAGTATAATGCGTCTCAGTGCACTTCCCGCCCTCGCCGCGGCTGTGGGAGCTGGAGCAATAATTGCAATAGCTCTGCAAAAGGCTGACATTGCTGACCTAGTCAATGTCATGCATTACGGATACGAGTCTTCAACTGGTGAGACGTCGATCGACGAATTGCTGTCAGGCGGTGGACTCGACAAGATGATGTGGACCGTTTCCCTAATACTCTGTGCTTTGAGCCTGGGAGGCATCATGGAAGGAAGCCGCATGCTCGAGAGTGTCGCTGCGGCTATTTTGAAGGGCGTTCACAGCACCGGAGCTCTGGTTACCGCTACCGTAGGAACCTGCTTTGCCACCAATATCGTGGCACCCGATCAGTACCTTTCAATCATTGTGCCAGGACGCATGTACAGCGAGGCCTATCAGCGACGGAAACTCCACCCAAAAAACTTGTCTCGAACCGTTGAAGACGCGGGGACGCTCAGCTCGCCTCTTGTGCCATGGAATACGTGTGGCGCTACTATGATGAGTGTGCTGCTGGTCAATCCGTTTGCTTACTTACCTTACGCTTTCTTCAATCTGCTAACACCCCTTTTTGCGGTACTTTGGGCGTATTTGAATATTGGGCAAGCACCCGTTGAGACAGACGCCAAAGCCACTCCGCCATCGGCAAAAAAAACGAATACAGACGGCTGTCTTTAGGGAAGACAAATCTTTGACGCGAGATTTATCATTCCGCCTACACTAAGTCTTCAATTTTCCTAGACTTAAAAGTTGAAAACCACCCTCACCTTCTTCACCTGCCGATTGTCGCTCGTTTTCGCTCGAGGTGATCCACAATCAAGACGCAGCGTGCCTTTCATCGCGGTAGATGATTTTCGGCCCTGGATCAATTACTAGGGCGTTACATGGATGAATACGCCGCACATCGATCGCCTCGCCTCTAGCTCACGTGTATTCAGGAATCTCCTTAATCAGCCCTTTGGCTTTTGTCTGGCCAGGACACGAGCGGATTCAAATTGGCTGCGGAGCTGTTTCAGTTCTTCAGCGTGGGCTGGATTCCGAGCCAAGTTATCGTTTTCTCGTGGATCCCGTTGATGATCGTAGAGTTCTTCGTTGCTGCCTTCGACCTCCTCGCCCCAGCGACTGTAGCGCCATCGGTCCGTGCGGATAGAAGCGCCATCTTGACCGACGATCGTGTAGGCATAATCGCTGGCATCGAACGTTTGTGGATCCTTCAGCAATGGCACCAGACTTTCTCCCTGTAGAATGTCAGGGGCTTCGTTCGCGAATCCAGCCAGTTCTAGTATTGTAGGATAAAGGTCGTTTAGCTCAACAATGGCCTCGCTGCGTTGACCCGCCGTTTGCATGCCGGGAACCGAGACGATAAAGGGCACCCGAACGCTTTCCTCCCAAAGGCTACTCTTTTGCCATGCGGTGTGCTCACCCAGATTGAACCCATGATCGGAAATAAACACCACGACCGTATCATGGCGGAGTTCCAGTCGGTCAAGAGTATCCAGGAGTCGGCCCACCTGTTCATCCATAAAGCTGATACTGGCGTGATAGGCAGAGATGGACTTTTTTTGCTCCTCCCGGTTCATCTGGTAACGCCGTTGATTGCTGGTTGAAGCAGCCCGCTCGGGAACGTCTTCCAGGTCTGCCAGCGTATCGCTAGACAGCACGACCTCATCATCCGGATAGTGGGCGAAATGTCGTTCCGGAGCGATAAGGGGCACATGCGGACGGACCAGACCCACCGCGAGGAAGAAGGGATCCTCCTCCTTGAACTTGGTACGATTGGTAGCGCCCTCTGGCTTTGGGTTAGCACGGTTTTCGAGGATGGCTATGGCTTGATTGGTGGCCAAAACATCTGCCTGGGTAAAATCCATATCGTCGGGTAAGATCATACGGGCAAAGCGGGAGCCATAGTGCAATCCCCGCGAAAGGTTTTCCAGCTCGCCAGGTGTCAGTGTCTCCGGAGCCATTATATTAGCGGCAAAGTCCCACGAATCAGGGTCGTCCGATCCCGCTTCTCCGCGTTCAATGCCACCAGGAACCCCCATATGGAAAATCTTGGACACACGTGCGGTATAGTAGTTGTTTTCCCGAAGGAAGCCCGCGAATGTCGGGTGATCGGCCAGGTCTGGGGAGGCGATTTTATGATTGCCCGTTTCGAAGGAATTGTTTGTAACCCCATTTGTTTCTGGATACATCCCACTCATAAAAGCAGCTCGAGAAGGTCCACAAACTGGATACTGGCAATACGCACGTTTAAAACTAACTCCCTCAGTGGCTAAACGGTCAAGGGCGGGGGTATGGATCTTGAGCGAAGCGTCGGCATAAGGCCCGATACGAGTGTTCAGATCATCGGATACGATGAAAAGAAAGTTAGGTTTACTAGTAGCTACCAGTTGAAAGCAGAAAATGGAAAGCAGTAACGGAATTATTAATTTCATGGGTATTGTGCGGGCAAATGTGGCGTATGAATTTAGGGATTGTGGTTCTGATTTCCATGAGCCCAATGGGAACTCATTAGAAGAAGCCAGCATACAATCGATTCTGGGGTTCCAAACAACCACTAACTAGCTGGAGCCAAAAGCAACCGGCACTGATTTATTCGATTGCCTGGGGTGGTATCGACCGCAGGTAGGCGATGATCGCTTCCAAGTCCTCGTCAGAGACTTTCTCATAGAAGTAGAAGGGCATTGCCGGCTGCAATGGCCGCCCATCGCGGCTCGTCGCCTGAGTGATCGCCCTTTTTATTTCGTCATCCGTCCATGCTCCGATTCCCTGCTCGGGATGGGGCGAAATGTTAGCCGAAACGGCGACGAGTTCTATACCATGTGGCTTCACAAACACATTTCCGCCCAAGCCGGTTCGGCTTAGGTCCGGAGCGCCTTTGACCAGCGGCGTGTGACACTCCATGCAATGCCCCAAAGCGTTAGACACATAAGCTCCGTAGGCAACCGTGTCCTCTCGAGGGACATCTGGCACGGCATCCACAGGTGGTCCATAGGACTCAGGTAGGGGAATATTGTACTCGGAACGGGGCACGCTATTTCGCACGGGAGCGATCGTTCGCAGATAGGCTACGATCGCTCTAACATCGGTGTCAGACATCTCGCGATAGACACGTATTGGCATAGGAGGGCCGATTACCGTACCATCAGGACGCACGCCCTCACGAATGGCCCGTATAATCTCTTCGTCACTCCAAGCACCGATACCTGTTTCGTGGTCCGGTGTGATATTCGGCGAGTAAGCAGTGAACTCTGCCCTATCGACCTGAAACGCGCCCGCCAAATGCATTTCGGCAATGGGTTTATGATCGTCACCCCGCGGCGTATGGCAGTTTCCGCAGGCCACGATACTATTCACGAGGTAGTCGCCTCGGGCGAGCAACTCCTCCTCTTCCGTTGCTTCCGAACGAGCGGACAAGAAACAGGCTACTAACATGAGCTCTAAGAGAGTCGCCATGGCCTTTGTTGTTGATGGAAATTTCAATTGTTCTGAGTTTGTTGGGGAAGAACCCGAGAGATTAGATGGGAGACAATAAATTATACTTAAAAACATAGCCGAATCTTATGCCAACAAAAACCACAAAGAGGCTCTTAGCAAGCGCTGCTCTACTCGTATCTCTCATGGTACCCTGCCTTAACGGGCAGGCCAGTGATGAAGCGGATTTTGAAGTCATAATGCTGGGTGTGGGATCACCACCATCCATTCATCGTTTCGGTCCCGCAACGCTCATCAAAGCCGGTGAAAAGTATCTTCTGGTCGATGCCGGCCGCGGCGTTACCCAGCGCTTGTGGCAATTGAAGATTCCCTTGGGGCGTGTTACCGGCCTTTTTGTAACGCATTTGCATTCAGACCACGTCGTCGGCATTCCGGACCTTTTATTGACCGGTTGGCTATGCTCTCCTTTTGGCGGCTAGAAAGGAAACTTCAACGTCTGGGGCCCCAAAGGCACTAAGTCCATGATGCATCATATACGGTTCGCCTACCAAGGGGACGTTGACATCCGAGTCAAAGACCAGGGGTTCTCCGAAGAAAACGTGACCCCCAATACGGCAGAAATCCAACCCGGTCTCATCAACGATCAAGAGGGCGTCCAAGTCACTGCCATTGAAGTCAACCGCGGCGAACTCATTAAGCCCGCTTTTGGCTACCGATTGGATTACGATGGCCGATCCGTTGTAATATCCGGGGATACCAAATACCATCCGCCCTTAGCAGAGGCGGCCAAAGGCACGGACCTACTTATCCATGCCGTTGGTGCCGCCAAGCCTGAACTGCTGGAATCGAGATTAGCCTGGAGAACCATCCTTAACCACCATACCGTACCGGAAGATGTCGGTCGTATCTTTGAGCAGGCTCAGCAAAAAATTGCTGCCCTCCACCACTTCGTCACGCTAACGAACGGGCAAATCAAACCACCGACTTTGAATGATATTTCGGCCCGCCTAAAGACCACTTACAGTGGCCCTGTGGCGATTGGGGCCTACTTGACCCGCTTCGTTATCGGAAAAGACAAGGTGACGGTCATATCACCAGTATAGAGCATCGCCGGGGTACGCCACAAGGCGTTTCAGGGTATCGGGTGATCTCCGATGTGCCTAACCAATAGGTTCGATAATGGGCGCTCAGAGATCGCCCGACACCTTCCCACCCCTGTATTTTCGGGTACGACAAACCCATCGTGTTTGGCAAGAGGCTATTTTTAGCTGGCCCCAATTGCATTGCCTATTCAACATTTATAACTATTCCTTAGCCATGGTTTCTGCCCCACTTTACAATCACGCTTGTAAGCTTCCTTTAGTGTTAATCGTATTCGCTTGTTCACTCTGCCTGGCACAAAGCCCATCAGACTTCGAGGTCAGGACAGACAAGCTTGTCTACCAATCGGCAATGGATACAGATACCAGTGTTAAAGACTGGGTTATGGAAGGCCCCGGCCAAGTGAAATTCGCAGATGGTTGGCTAGAGATGCACTCGCCAAACGAAGAGATGCATCACGTTTACTGGTGTCCCGAGAAGCTACCTTCCAACTTCATAGCTCAATGGGAAATGCAGAACCTTCATTTAGAAGCCGGTTTATGCATCGTCTTTTTCGCCGCGACAGGATTGGGCGGCGAGGACGTAATGGATTCTTCGCTGCCGAAACGTGATGGGACATTCAGCCAATACAACAACGGCGACCTAAAGAATTATCATATTTCATACTACGCGCATAATCCCAAATTGCCTGCAAGACCTGTGGCTCGCTTGCGAAGAAACCCAGGCAAAAACATCGTTTACGAAGGACCTCCGGGCATCCATTCAGAGAGCGATCGAGTGCATAAAGTAACGCTGATCAAGAATGAGGCGCATATAAAGCTATTCGTCGACGAACGCCCTATCATCGACTGGATCGACAATGGCGATGTCAATGGTCCCCCTTTAGGTGTTGGCAGAATAGCCCTCAGGCAAATGCAGTGGACTCAATTTCGCTACCGCAATTTTAAAGTGTGGTCGATCAAGTCCAATTCGTAGAGATTGGCTATCGCCGCCTTTGGACTCTTCAGTTACTGCGGTCCATCGTCCTTAAGCTCTTCGCACTCGTAAGGAATGAACCTTTCTGTCGAAAACAAAGACGTATTCGAGTGCGAGTAGGGTTCGGCTAAGTAAAGAGGATCCACAATCGTGTATTCACGGGTCAATACATCGCCCTCTTTGCTCATTGTGAAGCGTTCCGTGATCTCCATCTGGTCGCTGTGCCGGACGGATTCTGTGGCACGTCCGCCAATAGCTAGCAGAAAACCTGGCTTGAAGCCTTTAGTATGAACCACCAGCGTATCGCCCTCCCACTCGCCGACGGAACAGCCCGTAACGCTCGGTTCAATTTCATCAGGAAAGCCTCCGACCAGGTGTATCACGCGAACCATGTCCATGAACCCGTAAGTGAGGACGATGGCGGAACCCGTTTGCTCGATCTTATTCATCATCTGGTCAAAGGCATAATCAAAGATGATGTTGGTCGGCTCGCACTGAAAACGAGGATTTTGATCGGGGGTAAAATCGTCCGCTTCTTCGCGGGCAAGATCAGTTAGCGCATAGGGTGGCGGCCGGCTTGCGCTTCCCGCTTGTTGTCCCCAGCCCACAGGTTTGGGAGCGGCAATTTTCTGCGGCAGGCCGTCTCTGCCGAAAATAATTCCCGCAGGTGGCCCCTCCGATCTGGGGCTGGGACCCCAAGGGTTCGGAGCGTTCTTGATCGGCTCCGACCAGTTCCCCGCTATGTTGGGAGCTCCATCTTCCCGCACCAAATCCCGCTCTCCAAATACCTTGTTGCCAGAAGTGTCCAGCGTATCGTAACGCGCGATGACCCTACCATCTTCGAAGGTAATCGTTTCCGTATAGCACGTTTTCGGGTCTCGGCGGTCTGGCGAGCCAAACACGGTAATGCGAGTCCCCGGCTCGAACATATCGACCGTCCAACCTTTGCGTTTTAGCAAGCTACCCGATCGCAGTTCGCAACGCCATTGCTCTTCATCACCATCCTCATTCTCAACCTTGAAGTACACATAGGCGTGCGGGTTAACAAAGCGAACGCGATTCACGGCGCCTGACACGGTCAAGACTTGCTCCAAATCGAATTGCCCCGTAACGCCGTGGTGAGCCTCGGTGGGAGAGAGTAACAGAACAAAGCTGCATAAGCAGGTCAGCGTGGCGGACATAATCGATTGCTTTAATAACATATCACTAGTAATTAAAAATACGGTCGCGCACCCGGCTGTGATTCGGGTGCGCTCCATTGCGGACCGGGTGTATTCCCGTATAAAGACTCATTCTGGTGGGAGCGCAGATCGGCGCGGAGTTGAAACAGTATTCGAAACGCAACCCTTCCTCGGCTAATTGATCGATATTCGGGGTGCGTATCTCTTTGTTTGAATAGCAACCGATATCGTGATAAGTCAGGTCATCGGACAGAAAGAGCAGTCGGTTCGGTTTGGCGGCCTGTGCAAACGCACCTGCCACAATACCAACGGTCGAAGCAAAAACTAATAAACTGAAGCGAAGATATTTCATAGAAACGAGCAAAGCAGGCCCTAGGAAGCGGCCAATAAATCCACCTTTCTAGTCCTAGAAAACAGATTTCCCTCCAGCAACTAGATTCCTCGTAGCCTTCCAAGAGGGAAAACGAGGGGTTGGCCAAATCCCTTCGAGAAATGAGATGTCACCTTCAAAAAGGCTTGATCCTGGAAGAGTGGGAACTTCTCGACCAAATTACTCTCCTACATCAACTGGGTACAGCAGCTGGCACTTAGCCATTTCCTTCTCAGAAAGACAAAAATTCAACTGGGGTTAGCTTTCTAAACCCTAATTCCAATAATCACAAGGTAGGCAGATAGAAGACAAAACGAAGATCTCTACAAGTTTTCCCGTCTCACATCTGTATCCCAGCACCCGGTCCTAAAGGCAGTCCCAAAAAGTACCAAACTACCAGTAACAATGTCCATCCTATGGCAAAGGCGATCGAGTATGGCACCATGGAGCTTATCAAGGTACCGATCCCTAGCTTACGATCGTAACGCATGGCAAAGCTAAGCACGATGGGAAAATACGGGTTCAACGGGGTTATCATATTCGTAATCGAATCCCCCACCCGATAGGCGGCCTGTGTCATTTCCGGGGAAAGACCAAGAGCCATAAACATGGGAACAAAGACCGGTGCCATAATTCCCCACTTAGCCGATGCAGAACCAATAACCAGATTAATTCCCGCAGCCAGGAATACAAAAGTCAAAATAAGCGGCAAGTCGCCCACTCCCAAGTAAGCCAGAATTTCCGCCCCCGTAAGCGCCGTCAGAAGCCCCATATTGCTCCAATGAAAATAGGCGACAAACTGGGCCGCCGCAAATGCCAGTACGATATAGCCACCCATCGTAGCCATGGTGTCGCCCATCATTCCCGCCAATTGCTTTGAACTGCGACAGGAGCCCACAATCAACCCGTAAACCAGACCGGGAAAAATGAAGAGCAACATTATAATAATGACCAAACCATGAACCATGGGAGTCAGGCTGCCCTCGGCATCCCGCAGGATCGCTCCTTCCGGAATAGTCAGGAAAAGCAAGGCGGCTCCCGTCAGGACAACGGCCATTAAGGCCCCCCATAAACCCTTTTGCTCGACGGGTGAAATTGTTTGAATCTGGGCGTCTCTTTCCTTGTCACTATCTGACCCAATGTCCTCTGTATCCGCATCCCATTTACCAAGGCGCGGTTCTACAATCTTCTCAGTCACAAACCAACCCGCAGAGGTAACCACTAGTACCGATGCGATCATAAAAAAGTAATTCGCATCTGCCGTCACGACACGGTCCGCGTCATACAATTGCGCCGCTGATTGAGTGAAGCCAGACAACAACGGGTCCAGGCTCGTAAGGAGCAGGTTAGCCGAGAACCCACCGCCCGTTCCGGCAAAGGCGGCGCAAAGCCCCGCCAAGGGGTGACGTCCCATGCCCGCAAAGAGTACTGCTCCCAATGGCGTCAGAACGACGTAACCGGCATCCGCAGCCATAGAGCTCATAACCCCTGCAAATACAACGACTACCGATATGAGCGATTTGGGTGTCGATTTAACGAGGAGCTTCAGACTCGTAGAGATGAGTCCACTTCGTTCTGCAACCCCGATTCCGAGCATGGTCACCAGAACCGCCCCCAATGGCGGGAAACCGGTAAAATTGTCTACCGCGTCGACAAACATCCGTTGAATCTGCTCAGCCGAAAGCAAACTGATCAATTGGATCGTTTCTCCCGAAACAGGATGCACCCGACTCCAGCCTGCAAACGAAATAAGCCAGCTCAGTATGGGAATCAGCAACGCCAAGCCAAAATAGAGCACCAAAGGATCGGGCAATCGGTTCCCCAATTTCTCTACGATATCCAGGAAAGCGCTAAGGATCCCACCCGACTTCTTCTTGGTTTCACTCATGTTCAGGCAGATTGAACAGCTTTTTTGAATCTGGCAAAGTACTTTCTTCGCTAAGCCTTTTCCAAATGCCAATCTAGTCCATTTTGAGCGTTCCAATCTATCTAAATTTCGCCCATTGTAGTGATAGTTCGGCTACACCTGGATAATGGTTCTCTAGTCAATCCCTGAGTGTTCTAGGCAGTAGGTGCTTGGAGGTCAAACGTCACAGCAAAGGTACGACAGCAGCTTCGAGTTCTTCGAGTGTCATTAGGCCCTTGTGGTAGAGGCGTACGACCCCTTGACGGTCGGCGATCACTAGGGTCGCCGTGGTCGAGACACCGAAGTCGCTGAAATAGCTTTGCTTCATCGGCTTCGACATCCACTCAGGCAAGGGGTGCTTCTTCTGCCAGGAGCCTTCCACGTAGGCCAGCTCTTCAGTTTCGGGAACTTTGCTCTTAAGGGATTTCGAGAACCCAAAGAGTTTCGTCGGTCCAACGAAAACAAGACCCTGATCACTGGATTAATCTCAGTCCACTTTTAGCTATTCCTCTGGAGCGCTTCCTTCCTCGGCGGCACGCCAACCGTCTAGGTCGCCGTGGGGCTCTAGGTCCGAGTAGCGGCCCCACACGGGGCGACTACCATGGGGATAACGCTCTACCATTTCTTGAGCGAGTTCAGGGGAGTCGCCGTATTGAGATTGGAGCCGAGCGAGTTCGGCTTCGAGTCCGGCACGAACAGCTGCATAGGCGGGATCGTCGGCTAAGTTGGCCATCTCGTTGGGATCCGTCTCAAGGTCGTACATTTCCCAAGCTTCGATGTCGTGGTAGTAGCGGATGAGTTTGAAGCGGTCGGTACGCACGCCGTAATGACGCTTCACGTAGTGCCATCCTGGGTACTCATAAAAGTGGTAATACATCGACTGGCGCCAAAGGGCGACCGGTTGACTTTCGAGAAGCGGTCGCAGGGACCTACCTTGCATGTCCTCAGGGGCCTGAATACCCGCATAGTCGAGAAAGGTTTGGGCAAAGTCTAGATTGAGCACGATGCGGTCTTCGACGGAGCCGGGCTCAATGGAGGGCGGGTAGCGTACGATGAACGGCATGCGCAGGGATTCCTCATACATATAGCGCTTGTCGTACCAGCCATGTTCACCGAGAAAAAAGCCCTGGTCGGACGTGTAAACGACAATGGTATTGTCGGCGAGGCCGAGTTCATCGAGGGTATCGAGCACGGCGCCGACGGCATCGTCCACCGAAAGCACACAGGCCAGGTAGCGGCGCATATACCACTGGTAGAGCCAGCGGGTGCGCTCTTTACCAACGAGTCCTTCGGGGATCTCCAGCTTCTCATCCCACTGGTATTGGAGAATGAGATGCGGATCGATGCGCATATCGCTTACGGAAGCGCCTTCACTGCGTCCCGCGTAGTCGTCAAACAGGTTTGCGGGCTCAGGGAAGGTGTGACCGTCGAAGTGGTGACGGTACTTCGAACTGGGATTGAAACTAGAGTGTGGAGCCTTGTGCTGGGAGAGAAGCACGAAGGGCTTGTCCGAATCGCGATTGCGCAGCCACTCGACGCTCTTCTCAGCGATGATCTCCGTGGCGTAGCCCTCGTGAACTAAGGTTTCCCCCATGCTAATAAATTCGGGGTCGTAGTATTCCCCTTGGCCGGGAAGGACATCCCAGTAGTCGAAGCCGGTGGGCTCCGTACCGAGGTGCCACTTGCCGATGACAGCCGTATCGTAGCCGGCTTCTTGAAAGAGTTTAGGAAAGGTGGTCTGAGAGCCGTCGAAACGGGTGGTTTCGTTGACCAGAAAGCCATTCAGGTGACTGTACTTCCCTGTGAGAATTACGGCGCGGCTCGGCCCGCAGATAGAGTTGGTGCAGAAGGCGTTGTTGAACAGCATCCCCTCGGAAGCGAGGCGATCGAGCTGAGGCGTTTGGAGCAGGTCGCTACCATAGGCACTAATCGCCTTGTTTGCGTGGTCATCACTCATGATGAACACGATGTTGGGACGCTTAGAGTCTACCGCCTGCAGAGCCTGAGCCATAAGAAGAAGAACAGGAAAAATCAGAAGGCATTTTTGGAGCATGATTCTAGTTTATGTGGAATTATTTAGATAATGCGAAGTTTATTCGCACCGCGGGTGTGCGCTTGTATTTTTCGAATGAGGAAGAACAACCGCAGATTACACAGAGAGGTAATATCTCCGATGACAAGAATGAGTAACGATCAGCGTCGTTGTTCTATGGGGACCGCTTGAATCGCTTGATCGGACCATCTTGTTTTGTTGCCTCGCAAGTGATGATCAAAGAAGGCTGCGACAAACTCTGTTGGCTTAGATCCAAATTCCCGGCCATGCCCGCCGCCCTCAACGGTGATCAGGGTTTTATCGACTCCGTTCTTTTCCAATGCGGCATAAAGGAGTTCAGACTGATTGAATGAGACCAAAGGATCCTTGGTACCGTGCACGATAAGAAAGGCGGGGTCGTCGGTACTGATGTAGGTTATCGGATTGGCAGTGGCCACTTTGTCTGGATTTTCCTAGATGGCACCTCCAATGAGCAGCGACTCCGGAGATTCCGCCGCGTCGTGGTCCAATGTGGCGCTCTCAATGGCGGTTGCGTTCATCGTCAGAAAGTTGGTCGGACCATAGAAGTCTGCCACACAGGTCACGCGACTTGAATACTCATTGTTGAATCCTAGAGAACCGTCCATGGCTTTGACGTCTCCGCTCGTTCCCAGCATGGTTACGAGATGCCCGTGTTAACTCGAGTTAGATTACACTTTAGTTGCCGATTAAACTGTCGAATCGTTCGCAAAAACTTAGCGGGAACCAAAAGTTGATGCTTAACCCTTAGAAATCCCAAATCTGAACCATATAGTACAATTATTTTTGCTATTAGTATCCAAATTATCAATAAATTAGGCCCAGCGACTTTCCTACTCTCAGTAGAAAAACCTAATTGACCAATTTGCCTATGAAGAAGGTGCATCTGACGGATACATTGTATCACTACCTGAGTAGTTCAGATGAGCCTCCACCCCTAGCGCGTCGAGTTTCCTTTTCAAAGTTTGCCAAAAAAAAGACCTCATGAACATTCAAAGCGATTGTTCGATCGCCTTCAGGAATCGGATCCCCGAGCGCCATCTCATATTCCATATAAGTGGGTCGATGATCAGCCGACCTATGACAAATAGCCAAATTCTTCTCCAGATAACTTTCTACGTCAAAATATCTCTGCCTACTCCCCGGTAGATCCCAATCAGCTGGCATTTTCCCTGCCCCTCAGGTTAGACCCGCATACTTCTACCTTGATATCACGAAAATCTGCTTTAACCCTACCGATCGAATATAGACGCTAACCAACTAATTCCCATCAATAAGATGAGCCCCATGACGAAGCCCACCAATACCCTCAACCGTAGAAAATTCTTAAAGCGATCGACGCTTTTCGCCTCTTTCTCTATCTTGCCGAGCCACTTCGTTTTAGGTCAAAAGTCGAGTGACGACCAGCTTCCACCTAGCGAGCGCGTTAACCTTGCGGCTATTGGAATAGGCAATCAGGGAAGAGGCGATTTAAGAAACCTCTTCGCTTCTGGCCACTGTAACGTGATAGCGCTTTGCGATGTCGATTTGAAAGGGGCACATACGCAAGAGTCTCAAACGAATCATTCCAAGGCGCGGCGTTTCACCGATTTCCGAAAGATGTTCGACGAGATGGGCGACGAGATTGACGCAGTGCTGATCGCCACTCCAGACCATTCTCACTTCTGCATTGCCATGCTCGCGATGTCGCTCGGCAAACACGTTTACGTGGAAAAGCCGTTGGCCCACACATTCGGGCAATGCGAGCGCCTAATCGACCTAGCCGACCGTAGCGGCGTGGTCACTCAAATGGGTAATCAGGGCCATTCCGGAGCCAACTACTTTCAATTCAAATCTTGGA
Organism: Candidatus Pelagisphaera phototrophica; assembly: GCF_014529625.1. Lineage (GTDB taxonomy): Bacteria > Verrucomicrobiota > Verrucomicrobiia > Opitutales > Opitutaceae > Pelagisphaera > Pelagisphaera phototrophica. The sequence continues at coordinate 1,694,668 of NZ_CP076039.1, read as the reverse complement.
CCGAGGCGGGAATCATCAAAGACGTTGAGCACATCAGCGCATTTATGAACAAGGATCGACGCTGGCATGGCTGGGGCGAATCAGTGACCCAGTACCCTAGTCAACCACTCCCCGAGGCTATGGATTGGGACACTTGGTTTTGCAGTGGGCCCGAACATCCTTTCAGCGACAAGCTTCACCCACAGGAATGGCGCAGCTGGTACGATTACGGTAGCGGAGCATTTGGAGACTGGGGTCCTCATATCTTGGATACCGCACATCGCTTTCTGAAACTGGGACTTCCTCACAAAATATCTGCGATAAAACGAGATGGAGCCAATGACTTTGTCTTCCCTCAAGCCTCCACCATTGAATTCCAGTTTGCCAAACGAAAGGAAATGCCTCCCTGTAAGGTCACTTGGTACGACGGTGTCGAGAATCTGCCTCAAGTTGAGAAAGAACTGGGAGAATACACCAAGAATCCCGTTACGGGTAAAAAGGGGTTCAAACCACTTAATATCAGCAAACCAGGAAAAGTCATATACGGCAAAGACCTCACATTCGCTGGGGGCAGCCACTCGGATGCCCTTCGGGTGGTGCCGCAAAAGAAGTTCATGGAAGTTCGGGAAACCCTACCTCGCATCAGTGGCAAGAACTCGAATCATTACGCCAATTTTCTCTTGGCGTGCAAAGGTGAAGAAAAGTCGCGCTCTCCTTTCCGCGTAAGTGGAGAACTCACACAAGTCTTCAATCTCGGAGTGATCGCACAGCGACTTGGAGGCACGATTAAGTTCAACCCAAAAAACCGCCACATCACCAATAATAAAACCGCCAACGCCCTTCTCGACCCCAATCCGCGCAAAGGCTGGGAAGAGTTCTACAAGCTATAGAACCGCGGGCCGTTAGAAATCCTTTAAGGGTTAAACCATTATAGCCCGAGAAGAAACGTAGAGTGTGGGAATGCGTGCTTTCCAACAGGCAATTGCCTATAATGAAAAACGCCCAACTAGCGACGCAGCAATCCCACTGTCAGATAGGTTGACACAAACGGCACCGTTTGTTTGTTTAAATACACTAGTCGAATTTCGACTGATATTGTTGCCCCGATAATGAGATAATCCTCAAAGGTCTTCCAGTAATTGGAGTATCAGAATGACTATGACCAGAACGTACCCAATTAGCCTCATTGGAGTTTTTATCTGTACCGTGTTTATTGCGGCAGTATTGGCAGTGTCAGCACCACTGTTACAAGCTCAGGAGACTAGCCCCGAGGTTAGAGCCCAATCAGGTGAGCGAATCGAGCGACCTCCACGGGGAGAACGAGGTAACGGTCCCCCACGAATTGGGAGACCTCGCGGCCCCAGGAGATCGCCACCACCACGTGCGACCGACGGATCTCGTGAAGCAGGTACGCCCATGTATACAGAGGCTCCGGATGGCATCGGTGTAACTCTGCGCCAAGGCGCGTCACCATTACCTTACACCAAAGACACTGTCACCTACGTACCCTGGAAAGAAGATTCCAAAATGGATCCATTGAAGGTCGGCAATAAACTCCCGAAAGGTTCGGTAGCCTGGACAAAGGAAGGCACCGTACTAGATCTAAACAAAGCGGTAATGGAAAAACCCACGGTCTTGATTTACTACCGAGGTGGTTGGTGCCCGTTTTGCAATGTGCACTTGAACGAGCTGCAGAAGAGTATCCCTGCGCTAGAAGTAATGGGATACCAATTGCTCGCAGTAAGCACCGACACCGTCGAAGCGCTGGAAGCCTATGGCGACTCCGAACTCAACTACAAGTTACTAGCGGATCCCGACCTCAATTTGGCGACCAACTTGGGAATCAAGTACAAGGTAGTCAAACAATACATCCAGCACGTTAAAGAAATTCCAGATGGTCGCTCATTTGACTTAGAGAAACGCAATGGCGGATTTCTGGTGACGCCTTCCGCCTTTATCCTCGATACGAGTGGCGCCATACGTTTCGCGTACTCAAACGACAACTACACAGTTAGAGCCAGCCAGGATGCGCTATTGAAAGCAGCAAAAGAAGCCCTGTCGCAGTAACACCACGTAGAACCCTCCCCTTCGGGTCTTCGTTTGAAACACCCTTTGCCCAAGCATTCTAGCGATTGTTCTCATGGGGTTGACGTTCTACACCTGAAAACCAGCATCGCCTGAATGAAAACGATAACAGCCTGCGTCTTACTCATCCTATCGATGCGATTCTCTTCCGCAGATAAAGAAGAGGTCTGCCTAGCCGATCCCGCACTATACAAGCATAACGGCATATACTACCTCTTCGGAACCGAGCCGCCGCCGCAACGAGGGTTTCGGATCTACGCCTCAAGCGACCTCCAAAATTGGCATGTGCCCGATACCGCTTACGATGGTGGATACGTGCTTAAGGTAGGAGAGAAGGCGTTTGGAACGGAGGGATTCTGGGCGCCTCAGGTTTTAGGCTATCAGGAAAAAGTAACCTTGATGTATACGGCGAATCGTCAGATTGCAGTCGCCTTTGCTGATCACCCAACCGGTCCTTTTGTCCAAACAGAAATTCGGCCTATCAACGAGGATCATCAAGAAATCGATCCCTTTCTGTTTCAGGATGACGATGGCACGCTCTACCTTTACCATGTCCGCAAGCATGACGGGAATCATATCTACGTAGCTGAAATGGAGACTGACCTCAGTAGTATCAAAGAAGGGACCTTGAAGCACTGCCTTTCAGTACAAAACGGAACCTGGGAAAATACGCCCGACTATTCGAGCGAGGAAATCGCAGAAGGCCCCACTCTCATAAAGCACAAAGGCCTGTACTATCTTCTATATTCAGCTAATCACTTCATGAGCGTTGAATACGCTGTGGGCTATGCTACTTCCTCATCTCCAACCGGCCCCTGGACACGATACGGTGGCAATCCTCTCCTTCGCAGAGAGCGTTTGGGCATAAACGGAACGGGGCACGGAGACATTTTCATTGATGGAGACGATATGTATTATGTTTTTCATACACATGCGTCCGACCAAGAAGTCAGGCCACGGCACACCATGCTGGTTAAGATAAGATTTCAAGAAACACCGTTAGGAATCGACGCACTGGTATTGGACTACGATACAGCCTCCTACCTAAATTTAGATTGACCGGATTCCACCTACTGGCCCTAAACCCTGGATATACCCCTACGATTGATACTAAAAAAAAGCCTAGACCTCTTTACGTCGAGAAGTGTAACCGTGCTAATCGCTCTCGATTTTAAATTTCATTGGGAGAGTTATGTCCCAGAAAATTTAGAGGGCTCGAGCCTAACGGTGAATACCCGCTGAACTCACGTTGCACGATCAACAATTTAAACGACAATGGGGCTGATTACGTGAGATAAATCAACGCTTGTATCAACGACTTCATTCAATATGCTATTATAGCTTTCGCTAGGAAAAAAGCTATCCTTAAAAACCAACGCATTCCGCGAACTCTGCGGTTTAAAACAAATCAAGACACTACCTATTCTGATTCCATTCTCGCGAGTTGGTTCGATTGGAGTTAGGATTTCTTTCCTGTGTCACACGCCTGCGCCGGAATGCCTCCGCCTGCTGGGCCTCTACGAACCCGTCGAGATAACTCGTGTCCTCCCGCTTCCGAAAGGCGGCAAAAACTGGGTCATTGGTCTTTTCCATAAAATCGCCTAACATCGCTCGGTGAGCGGCAATCTCGTCTTTATACTCGGGATTGTCGATCAGGTTATTCAAATTGTCTGGATCCTTCTCTATATCGAAAAACTCTTCCACGACACGATAGTCGTATTGCTGTAAGAGCTTGGCTGTAGCTGGATCCGTCTCAGCCAGAGCAACCATCTCTCTGTAGCTAAGCGTCCCTTGACCGGCCGCTTGGAACTTTCGCCCACCGGCCGCCCAGGGGTTAAAAATGTAGTTGAAACGCTTGGTTTGTACTGCTCGCATCGGATGACGACGGCGTCCCGAACTTTCGTTATACTCCTTAATTACGTGATCCAGTTCAGGCTGCTTGTTTCCCTTGAGAACTTCATAAAACGATCGGCCTTCGAGTCCATTGGGGTGATCGATCTCCGCGATATCTAGCAAAGTCGGCAAGAGGTCGAGAGCAGAGATCATGTGGTCGCTATCATGCGATCCCGCTTTGACCTGCCCCGGCCAGCGAACCATCCAAGGCGTACGGGTGCTATGGTGATACAGACACGTCTTGGCCAACGGAAACGGCATTCCGTGATCGGAAAGAAATACGACAACGGTGTCGTCCGCCTGCCCTGATTCAGACAAAGCCCGAAGCGTCTCTCCGAGGCAATCGTCTGCCCTGCTGACGGACATGTAATAATGGGCCAGTTCCCTTCGTACATTAGGCGTGTCGGGAAGATAGCCCGGAACTGGAATTTCCTCCGGCGTGTAGAGTTGACTCGGAAGATAGGGATCCTCCATCTCTTGACGACGACTCCAGCGGTAGAATGGCAAATGCGGATCGGAAATGTTGATTAGCAAGCAGAACGGCTTTTCCGCGTCTTCAGAGGCCGCAATCCCTTTGGCGGTCATCCGATAATAGGCCCCCGCGTCCTTGATGTGATTTTCCTCCCGGACGCCTTCCGCCATTTCCATGTCCCATACGTACGGGTAATAAGGCGTAGTGTGAGACTCCTTTCCAAAAATGCCCGTAAAGTAGCCTCCCTCCTTCATTAGATCGACGATGTGTGGATAGTGCGGCTCCTTGATCGCGTAAAACCCTTCGACTAAATTGCTATGAGAGGTGCGACCCGTAAACATGACATTGCGCCCCGGGTAGCAGTTGCCTACCATGACGTGGGCATATTCAAAACGCACGCCTTCCGAAGCTAGCCGATCCATATGCGGCGTGATGTCCTTCAATGGGCTCCCGTAGACACCAACAGAGTCGCAGTTCATGTCGTCGACGGAGATAAAGAGAATGTTCGGTCGATCAGCACGGGCAAACGAGACCAATGAGGCAAAAACGAGGAGTAGGTAGAAAACATTACGAATCATAGATGCCGATAGTTCAGAATAGGATTAGAGATGCAAAGGAATTTTCAAATTGGGCACTCCGCGTCAGGCTGATTCAAAAAGGAGATAACAATTATAGGATTCTCCTATGATCGAATGTCAATATCGCCTTGGTCATCGTAATTGAATAGGGAACGCATTTGGACGACTCACTTTTCAAGTAGGGACAAATTAGTGCACCCTCTCCAACTTGGATGGAAATCGCGTCGGAGCCCGTTTGTCACTTCTGGATACAATTTACCCTCTCGAGGGAAAACGGCTCTACCCATCAAAGAATTGTACGCGAGCTAAGTTCGCTTGCGGCAGCACTCAACGCAGGTAGCGTCGTTTTCAGCATCTCCGTTTCGCCGATCAACGGAGTTTGAAGGCCAATATTCATAGCGGCGACGACCGATCCGTTCTGGTCTTGCGCCGGCGTCGCCAGCAAGCGCAGACCAATCTCCAGCTCCTCATTTATGATCGCGTTTCCTCGCCGATCTGCGGTTTCTAGGATCTTCATAAGCTCATCGATGTCGATGACAGAATATTTCGAATGAGCGACTCTATCGGCACCCGAGCGACTCTATCGGCACCCTCTAGTAATTCCCTTTGTTCCGAAGACGGAAGAGCGGTGATCCGCATTCGAAAATACACCCTTCTAATATACGCGGATCGCGGCAAGCGACGCCCCTACAGAACACGGCTAGCTCGATAGGACACTGCGACCGTTTCCGCAGGGCTAGTGCTCGCGCAATGCCGCGTCAGTTAGTGATTTAAATACTACCGCAGCGGAGCTGGACGCTCTCGCCCTACCAGCCAAAGCCAAAGCAACCGTCTTCCGTGCGTCGTTCTGCGAACTATGCAGGACGCAGCCGTATTCAGAACTACGCCGAGTCAAAAGCTTCGGTGCATTGAACCGAACCCAAAGTAAAGGGATACCCCGACCGTTATCGTCTTCCTGACCATAGATCGGTTGCCGGGTCGTAATTCGGATTGGGTGTCATCATCTGTGCACGGACGTCTTTGCGCCATTGGTGTAGTTTCGCTGTGAGCTCTTTTGCTTTCCGAACATTCGTTTTCGAAAGATCGTTCTGCTCCCCGATGTCCTTTGCTAGATTGAAAAGCTGAACGGTTCCGTTCTCAAAATATTCAAGCAGCTTGTAATCGCCGTCGCGAATACCACCACCCGGACTTTGCATCCCATGGTTGCTGTAGTGTGGGAAATGCCAATAGATGGGGCCTCTGTTCATTTTCTGCCCCTTTACCAGACGAGTGAAACTCTTCCCATCGAGGCCGTTGGCATCGTACTCAACCCCGAGCATCTCAAGAATTGTAGGGAAAAAGTCGGTACTGATGACCGGCTCGTCGCTGACAATCCCAGCCTTGCCTTGATGAGGCCATTTAACGATCATAGGAACGCGAATACCGCCTTCGTAGAGCCACCCCTTGGCACCACGCAGCGGTAGATTCGACGTGGAAGCTCGTGTGTCAATTTTGTCTTTTGTGGTTTCGAAATGAGGAGTGCCGTTCATCACCGACATTCCACCATTGTCCGACATGAAAATAACGATGGTGTTATCCTCGAGGCCATGCTCCTTCAGTTTCTCTATGAGCGTGCCCAAGCTTTGATCAACGCTTTCAACCATCCCGGCGAACTCAACATTGTCCTGCCTCTGCTTCACCTTTACGAGGTCATTTGCATAAGACGTGTAGGTATCCCGATACTCCGGCTGCTTGATCAATTCATCGAGCTCCGCTCGGGTTGGATTCGTGGGGCTGTCGGGGTTTCCTTCAAGTATAAAGTCTGGTCCCGGCTGAGGCGGCATAGCGGCCAGTTTCTTCTTGTACTTCTCAACCAGATCCGGCCGACCGTGAATAGGGTCATGCACTGAGAAGTGAGACATATACAATAGGAACGGATTGTCCTTGTTCACATCAATATAATTAGCGGCCAATTCCGCCAAGCGGTCGGTCACGTACTCTCCGCCATCGAGACCTGGAATGTCTTTCGGGTTGTAAAACCCAAGCCGTCCAAGGTTGGAGTTCACGGAATACGGAACATGCAGGTCAAAGCCATGAGCGGTCGGAGTAGTGCCTCTTCCTAAATGCCACTTGCCAAACAGCGCGGTGGAATAGCCTTCCCCCTTCAAAACTTCAGCTAGAGTAGTCTCATCAGGGTCGAGAACCATTGCCTTGTCAGGATTCTGCAAGACCTGATAAGGCCGGTCCGAGCGACCATTGAGCCAATCAGTCAGGTTCAAGGTCGCGGGGTATTTCCCCGTAAGAATGCTGGCCCGTGTAGGTGAGCAGACATGGCAGGCTGCATAGGCATCCGTAAAGCGGACCCCTTCCGCAGCGAGTTGATCAATATGCGGCGTATCGTAAAATGGGGAGCCAAAGCTACCCACGTCGGACCAACCTAGATCGTCGACAAGAAAGAAGACGATGTTGGGGCGGTTTTCTGCCGCTAGCGGTGCCACGCCAAGGAATACAAAGGCGACTGCGGGGAGTATTCGAGTCAATTTCATTGAATAATATGGGTTCAATACTTTAGCATATGATTGCTATACTAGGGGTAATGATAGATAACTAAGGATCTGTTTAATCCACTCAAAATATTTCTGTCAAAGGTTTAGTCGGACCTCATAAACGCCAGCCCGTTAATGCGGGTTCGAGGAAACAGAAATAGCGGATTCCATTGAAAGGATTTTCCTTTCTTCGGCCTTATTTATGTTTGCTGCATTTTGTTCACCTCTATTTCCGCCTAGAGTCTTGCAGTACTCGATCGACTAATGCTATTTAGCTGAATAAAGAATATCTCGAATGCCTATTCCAGCCAAAACTCTTTATCTCTGGTTCACTCTAGGATTCGTACTGCATTCATTCGGAAATGACAAACCGAACATAATCGTCATCCTGGCAGACGACCTCGGATATTCGGACATAGGCTGCTTCGGCGGTGAAATTGAAACCCCAAACCTTGATAGGCTAGCCAAGAACGGGCTGCGCTACACAAATTTCTACAATACGTCCAAATGCTGGACGACCCGCGCTTCCCTTCTAACCGGCGAGTACTGGCAGAAGGTGACCGTTGGGAACGGATTGAAACCGGAAACCACTACCATCGCAGACCGGTTGAAACATGCAGATTACCGGACCTACCTGAGCGGGAAGTGGCACTTGGATCAAAATCGACATGACGACCCTTCTCGAAATCCACTGGAGTTTGGATTCGACACATATTTTGGAAATCTACATGGAGCGGTCAGCTATTTCAATCCCTATAGCCTGATGCGCGGCAAGGCGTCCGCCTCTGATGAGATTGGAGAAGAATTCTACTTGACCGATGCGATCAGCGATGACGCTCAGGAGAATATCCGCAACCACGTTCGCGAGCACTCAGAGTCTCCCTTCTTTCTCTACTTGGCCTATACTGCCCCTCACTGGCCGCTGCATGCCCTGCCGGTCGACATTGCGAAGTACGAAGCCTACTATAAAGGAAAGAGTTTCGATGAGATTCGCCGCTCTCGTTTCGAGAAAATGAACTCTATTGGCGTGCTACCGCAAGGGACCTCGTTTTCCGAACCGAGCCACCGAGCTTGGTCAGATTTAAACCAAAGTTTGAATACGCGTCGCATGGCAGTTTATGCAGCAATGGTCGATTGTATGGACCGTGGGATTGGGCAGGTTATCAAGGCCTTAGAAGATACCGGCCAATTGGAAAATACTCTCATTTGTTTCATGACCGACAATGGCGCGGACTCCACGGAATCGATCGCACACAACAATGCGGTCGGGTGTCTAGGCGGCGAGGCAATCACTCTAGATGGGCGCCCTATCAGCATTTCCGGGCATGAAAATCCCGGCGATGAAGCAACCTTTCAAAGCTACGGCCCCGATTGGGCCAACGTATCCAACACTCCTTACCGCTACTTCAAACTGACCAGCTACGAAGGAGGTATTCGCTCTCCCTTCATTCTGCATTGGCCTGCTGGGGTCGAAGCCAGTCGCCGCGGCACGGTGGACCAGGAGATGATTAGCCACCTCATCGACCTGTCGCCGAGCTTCCTCCGCTTGGCCGGAGAACCAGTACCCGAATCGATGGATGGAATCAGCGTAGCCCAATATTGGAACGGTACGAAAACCGGCAATCCGCAAAGGACCTTATTCAATGCCTTCGGGAAAAGTAGCACAATGCTTGAACACCCGTGGAAACTTGTGAACCACCACGCTAATAGCTACCTATTCAATATCGAGAGCGACGCTTCCGAAACCAATGATCTTGCCGCCTTCCACCAAGAGCGTTTGGAAGCGATGAAACGAAAGCTCGCCGCCTGGAAATCGACAATGGAAAAATAACCGCCCGCTATGCTCGAGGACACAGAGACCGCGGTGTCCCCGAGGAATTAATCCATTTTTTGATAAATGGCTGCTACAGGTGCAAACTCCGCCAATCTTGTTATGCTTACTGACTTTACAATCGGCCTCTAAGCAACCCGAACTACTTAATCGAAGAAAAATCGGTCGGGACCAAGAGTTCTCCTTTGACTCCGCCTTTTATTGTAAGGCTGCCCCCCGCCCGTTCTTCTGAGAAGGCCTTGGCAGACTTCCAGTCTTCGTCCTTACCGAATTTGCCAAAGGCGGCCTTGCGGCCTTCTACGCTCTCGTGGGCGACCAAGTAAATCAGAGTATTTGTGGCACCTGTCTGGTCCGCCATCGGGTGAAAGTATACGATGTTCTCAATGCCGTGCTTTTCGAAGAGTCCAATGGTATGATCGCGGAAACGCGCGTCGAGATGGTTCAGCCTCCCATCATTGGCGACATAGGTCCGCAGCTCGAACAGGCGATCCGGGGATGCCTGAATCTTTTTGACCGGCATGGAGTAGTCAGTCGTTTCCAGCCACACCGATTCGATCTTCGTGATCAACCGCCCATTCTTGGAAGATGCCCGGGCAGCAGCCTTCCAATCTGGGTCTTCCTGAAAGTCCTTCCACATGCTTTCTCGGTCCAGCCGACTTGGAAATGCAATAATGTAAACCAGCTTATTCTCGGTATTGTCCTGAGGCACCCAGTAACCCACATTCTCAATGCCATGGCGCTCGAACAACGCGCAGGTGTGGTCTCTGAATCGGGCAATCAGGTCGTCCAACTTACCCTCTTGGGCGTAGTAAGTGCGCATCTCGTAAGCCCGAGTGTCATGAGCGTTAACGCTGAGCGAGGAAACGAACAAAATCGAAGTTAGGACGAATAAGAAAGAAGAGGTAAATTTCATAGACTTCTTATGGTCGGATCTAACACGAGAAGCCAGTAAAAAATTGCCGCCCCACGAGGTAAATCGAGCGGAACTTTCCTCCCGCTCGTAATCGAGGACGAGGAAAAATGGAATAAACCAATAAGACGGGAGGGGGTTATTCTGCGGGTATTAGCTCTTGACCTCTCAGGTGGCTTCGGACTCGCACCAATTTATCATTCTTTTGGGGAGATGGTATTAATGGATCGCTCAGATACACTAGTAATTCAGATGATTCGCTAGGGGCTTAAAATCATATTCCCTTAGTTTCCTTGTACGAATCAACGGCCTGCAAGAACCCAACGACCTCTGCGACCAGAAGCCCGTCATAAAAGTCTTCGCCAAATCGGGGAATAAATTTGAAATTCCACTTAGTACCCTTGTTCGGCTCATACGTACTTGCGATTGAGTCCAAGATTTCTCGATTAACAGAGAAACCGACCTGCTCATTGTAAGTGCAGACTGAAGACTTATGGCCCGGACAATCAAAGCCGTGTGCAATTGGAGCCTTGAGCAGCTTGGCATCGGCGGTTTTCAGGCCATCCGGGGCTTCATAGTTAGCCTTACAGTAAAAACGCCAGTCGCTTCCTTCGTAGTAAATCGATTGATACACTTGGTAGTTTACTTCATCTGTCGCTTTATCGATAAACGCCCTTAGAAAGTTATCTTCGTAAACAAAGTGGAGCAGACCTTGTCTCCGTTTCGATCCTTTCTCAGTCGATATGATCGCCGTGACTTCAAGATCGTCATCTTCTACAGTCGCCGTGTTTTTGAAATGCTCTGGAGTTAGGATCAGCACGTTCTGAGTCTGCTGCTTGGTTGTGCCGCATCCTGACAAGCCAAACAACACTACTAGAATGACTAGAAATCTGAAGCCGGTGAGCATCACAGCCTCAAGCTATATGCGATCCATTCGCAAGCTCTCAAGCTAAATTGGATTCTTTTTCCTCGAAGAAATCCTCGATAATTGTAGACTATGATACGGCGGTTGGCTGTATTTGAATAAGACGCCGCCAATCTTTGGAGCACTATAAGAATGTACTTACCCAATCTCATCCAGTAACCAAGACTCATGAAAATTCAATCCTCTCTGTTAATTGGCGGCCTGATGGTCGCGAAATCGTTGACCTTGCAAGCCTACGCCTCGGAAACCTCTAACCAGTCCGATTGGACAGGATGGCGCGGACCGGACCAAACCAATATCTCCCCAGACACCGGTCTTCTTAAGTCGTGGCCTAAAGGCGGCCCAAAACTCCTTTGGACCTACGAAGACGCAGGAAGTGGCTACTCCAGTGCGGCCATCGTCGACGGGAAGTTATACACGCTCGGCGCTAGCGATAGCCAAGAACGGGTCATCTGCTTGGACGCGAATACTGGCGAGGAACTTTGGACTTCGGAGTTTGAAACGGATCCGGAGGAAGGCTATCGCACCCAATGGGGGGCCGGGCCACGCTCCACGCCTACCGTAAGCGATGGACATGTCTACGTGCTCGGAGTGGCTGGCGATATCGCCTGCTTGACCGCAGAAAGCGGAAAGCGGATCTGGCGCAAGAACTTGGTCAAGGATTTCGGTGGCGCGGTGTCCAAGTGGGGTTATTCAGAGTCGCCCACAGTGGACGGCGACAAGCTACTAATAACGCCAGGAGGGAGCAAAGGGGCAATCGTAGCCCTCAACAAGAAGACCGGCACAAAACTGTGGCAGTCGAAAAAACTGAAGGACGCGGCCGAGTATTCCGCAGTCGTGGTCGCCAACGTGGATGGCCAACGCCAGTACATACAGCTATTCATGAATACGCTCGCCGGTGTGGATGCTGCGAACGGAAACTTGATTTGGAAATCCGATTGGCCCCAGGGAAGAACAGCGGTGATTCCTACGCCGATCTACCGAGACGGTCACGTATTTATGACTTCAGGATACCGCGCGGGTGCCCGGCTCGTAAAACTAAACGGCAAAAAAGCTGAGGTCGTCTGGGAAAACCAAGAAATGATCAACCATCACGGCGGAGTGGTGCTCGTCGGCGACCATGTATACGGATTTTCGGATCAGCGAAAAGGAAACTTGATGTGCATTGAATTCATGACGGGCAAAGTCGCCTGGATGGAGCGCGTGGAACGCGAACTGCACAAGGGTGCCGTTCATGCCGCCGATGGAATGCTCTACTGCCTCAACGAGACCGAGGGATGGGTCTATTTAGTGGAAGCGAGCCCGTCCGGATTCAAGGAAACTGGAAAATTCCAGCTCCCCAAGGAAACCACTTTGCGCGATGACAACAATGGCAAGGTTTGGTCCCACCCCGTCGTGTTCAATGGGAAACTCTACCTGCGTGATCAGGACCTGATCTTCTGCTACGACGTGAAGGGCTAAGCCGGTAATCGAAGAATCCAGCAACATACCCTTACTGCCGCAGCCCTTCCGGCAAGGCTATCCGCTCATGATACATGTGGGTCTTCCCATCAAGTGCAAGCGTCTCGCGTTTGATCTGCATCTAGCCAGTAGACTTCGTAATCCAACCACTCATTCTGAACCGTTGTACAGCTGATCACTTGTTCAATCAGTAATTTTATTACAACTACAATCCGCATCTGCCAATTGCCATGCGGATGATCCCTGGCCCGAATCTTAAGAGTCATTCGTAGGGTTTGATTCCTTATGCCTTTATCAATTGGCCGATCGAATCGTCTAAGATGATTTTTATCCTGTAGACGCTTTCAGTTCATCTCTATGTACTATTTTAAAAAAACTCGAATTTTGAAACCGACACGTTTTACTACTTCAAGCGATAAGCGATCCTATCGCTAGCTCTAAAGCTAAAAAATGCGAACAAGCCTGACTGGCAATCTTATTTAGACCTATCCCAAAACCACTCTCAGCGGATACAAGATAGGTTCTAGTTCAAGTCCACCCGAACGTAAGGGCTTGAAATATAAGTGGGATACTCACGTCCGTCGTAGCGGATCGTTTTACGATGATTGGTAAACACATCGATATGCGTGGCACTTACCGAAAGAGGAAGGTTGGTTTTCCATGTAGATCCATGCTCCATCCCTTCCATCCGGCTCCAGTTTTCATCTGGAATAAGTTCTGCCAGGTAGGCACCACTCCCGTCGGATCCGCGATCATACATCCACCAAACTTCGCCGGATTCGGCAACGAATCCTTCTGGAAACTTAACAGTAATGGATAGTGCATTATCTTCCACATGGGTTTGAATCCTAGGAGACTCCAAGAGTTCGTCCACATCCTCAAAGAAATGACTGAGCAGAAAGGCCGCTTGATTGGTTTGGTCTTTTTCGACCTTAGAGTGCGGCCTTTTTTTGCCATGCCCCGTGTTCGCAGCAAAATAGACTGGGATGTCTGGATAATGTCTGCCTCCCCACACGATATCGAAACAAACAAAGTCGTGAGTTCCGGGATGATAGTATAAATCCACTCCTCTCTCTCTCAATGTATCCAGATTCCGGGAGATGAAAACATGATCAGCCATTTGTTGAGCCAGTTGCTCCAGCTCTTCCCAGCTATGACCCGCCTTTAAGGCATCTGGGATATAATCCGGTCCGAAAAATCCCCCCCGAAAGACATGCCTGGTAATCTTCGTTGCCAGTTCGGTATCGAGTCCTTTGCGGTGGGCATACTCTTGGTCCTCGATGTTCAATGCTTCCCAGGCTTGCTTATCCGCCATGCGAAGTGGCGAATCCCATAACGGCGATACGTTCGCATGTTGTGCGGTCATACGAGTATCGTGAATCAAGGCCACAGATGGAGAGGCTCCGTTTTTCGAACCGCCGGTTAAGGCGATTTTTCCCGATTCAAAATGATCGGTTTCCGCGTAGGCTGCGGTTGCCGCCCGGCAGAGTCCTGCTGGCCAACCCCAAAACTGAATAGAGTAACGGGTATTCAGTGTTTCAATAAAGCGTTTGCGCATTTCATCGCCTAAAGGTCCCTGACCCCATGTTTTGGGCTCCTGGACTATAGTCTGGACGAGACCCACTCCGCCTCGAATCAAATCGATAGACACCCCCCGAATCTCTGTGTCCTGCTGAATTCTCTTCAGATTATTCCCACCAGTTAAATGAAACCCTTTCGCTTTTCGATTGAGGGGGACCACTAGTCTCACAGGTACGCGGTATTGTTGACCTGGCCAAAGTTCGCCCACGTTGATGGTCATGTACTTTTGCCGTGTGAGCACGGCCCCTTCCACTCGATGCCAGTCGTCTATGACCTCTACATCGAGGGTGCTTTCATCGAGCATTTCGTCCATATCGATAGGATATGCTTTCGATTGGTTGCCCTCCAGGGAACCGACTAACAACATTAGGGGGAGAACTATAAACTTCATTGGCGTTAGACAGCTACTGACACCAGCCTCCCCATTTACTGAGGAAATGACAACCCAAACTGTGGACTGAAAGTCGGTTCGAACCTAGCAAAGTTGCAGAAAGGGTTCAGAAGAAAAACTTTGAAAATTGAAAATGGTTATAGGGAAAATACAATTGACGAATGTGATGCAACTCTTACCTAAATCAAATCTATTCGATAACCTCGCAGTTTCTAGGAGAGTTTCCGCTTTCGCAAATCTTGCTTTCCAAATTCGCTAATCGGGTACAATCTCTTACTTTTTAATCTTTTATGAAGTCGCCATACGAAAGACCGATCGACCGTCGCCACTTTTTGAAAGGTTTGGGCGTTGTTCTTGCGTTGCCAGCGTTTGAAAGCCTGGGCCCCAGTCTTGTGGCTTCAAAAACAATGACTCGTCCCCGACGACTGGTCTACGTGGGCAGTCATTTAGGATTTTGGCCAGGAGGATTTTTCCCCAAGAACGCGGGCAAAGATTTCGAGGCGAGTATGACTTTGAAGCAGATTGACCGTCATCGTAGCGATTTCACTGTGTTTTCCCATCTGGATCACGGGTTAGGCGGAGGACACAAGTGCGTGCACTCGTTCTTGAGTGGAATAAAAAAAGAGGAATCGGCCGGATTTCCGGAGAAAAACAT
Source organism: Candidatus Pelagisphaera phototrophica (assembly GCF_014529625.1). Classification (GTDB taxonomy): domain Bacteria; phylum Verrucomicrobiota; class Verrucomicrobiia; order Opitutales; family Opitutaceae; genus Pelagisphaera; species Pelagisphaera phototrophica. The sequence goes on along the minus strand of NZ_CP076039.1, from coordinate 1,679,382 downwards.
GTCGGTAGATCAAGCCGCGGCAGAGTTTTCCGGAAGCCGGACCCGCTACCGGTCAATCACAGCCGGTCTCAAGGGAGGTACAGACATGTGTTGGACACGTTCGGGGGTCAATATTCCGCCTGTCAGCAATCCCGCTCGTCTATTTGAAGCCTTGTTTGTCAATTCTGATAAAGCCAGTCTGGAAGAGGAGCGTAAACGCCTTTTGCACCGAAGTAGTGTTTTGGATGCACTACGTGAGTCAGCTAAGACCCTAGGCGGTAAACTCAACATCGCCGACCGGGATAAGCTGGATCAATACCTAACCTCGGTTCGTGAAGTGGAACAGCGCTTGCAAATGTCAAACGAATGGCTGGACCGCCCGAAGCCAAAATCACCGATCAATCGAGTTGTCGACCAAAACCGGTTGCATATTGAGGAAATGCCCCTACTCTACGATTTACTGGTTCTGGCCTTACAGACCGATTCAACCCGCGTAGCGTCTTTTGAAATACCAATGGGATTTCAAACTGCCGAATTGGAAGTCAGTTCCTACCACGGACTTTCTCACCATGGAAAAGAAGCAAGTCGATTGGATCAACTGCAAATCGTCGAAGCCTATCTTATGAGACAGTTCGGCCATTTTATGGATCGACTGAAAGAAGCCGATTTGTTCGACGATACTTTGGTCGCCATGGGCAGTGGTATGGGAAATGCCCATACACATAGCAATAAGGACTTGCCGGTACTGATAGCCGGCGGCGGACTAAATCACAAGGGGCACTTGATATGCCCCGAGGACAAAGGTAAACGAATTCCCCTTAGCAACCTCTGGCTTTCTTCGTTGCAATGGTTCGGTATGGATACTGAACGTTTTGGGCGCAGCACGGGAACATTCTCACCGATGAACTTAGCGTAAGTATAAAGAGGACGGCGAGTAGGAAATTGCGGTCAAAAGATGGTGATGAACAGTACTCTAAAATTAGGTGCGATATCTTTTAGTATATTTGTTTTCGGAGTCCTAAAGATTTCCATTTGCGCTATGCCGCAAAATGAGTTTCTCCAGCAATACTGCATCGATTGCCACGGACAGGAAAAGCAGAAAGGCGACCGCCGCTTCGATGGATTGGAAAAAAGCGATTTGGAAATCTCGGATCTTGAAGCGTGGCAGGAGATTTTGGACATGCTCAACCTCGGCGATATGCCGCCCGAGGACGAAAAACAACCTACGGTCGCAGAACGGGCGGCCATGATCGAATCGACAACCAAGCTGATTTCGACCGAACTAGAAAAGCTGTCCGATTCAGGAGGTCATAGTGTCTTGCGCCGAATCAATTCCTGGGATTATCAGCATACTATTGGGGATCTCTTAGGACTGAACGTTTCTGCATGGAATCCAGCCGCTGACTTCCCCAAGGAAGTCGTCAAAAACGGATTCGACAATGTGGGCGCTGAACTGGTTACCTCAGGTATGCTCCTAGAGCATTATTTCGCAGCCGCCGAAGAGGCAGTGCTACGAGCAACCCAATTTCGCGAAGCCCCGAAAAGAGACTATTACGTGCAACGGACACCCTTTTACTTTGAGGGAAAAGTAAATCAGGATTTACCAAAATTATTTCAAGTGGATCGTTTTCGATTTACGCCCGATACGCCTTACACGGATATGTATGGTCGTCACTACCGCGGAGGTCATATAGGCTTCGAACCCCTAGCCCGAGGAGGTGTTCCCTATAGCGGTATGTATCGCGTGCGCGTAAAAGCCGCCGCGGTGGATCGCTGGCATCCGTACGGGAATGTGATTGACGATTTTCGTAACGGTGACCCGCTTGTGCTGGAGCTTATGGCCGTCGATCGGAAAGGTAGTGTTGAGAGTACGGGCAATGTATCCATGGAACGCTCACTCGCCAAAGTTGAATTGACCAGTGAAGAACCAGAGTGGTTCGAATGGGAGGTGTATTTTGACGAAGGATTTGAGCCGGAAATTCGCTTTAGGAATGGCACGCTTGCCACCAAACGCTTGACTCGTCTTCTCCACCAGAAGGCCGGCCACCATGAGGAAATCAAACCCTTTGTGGACATGAAAAATGGGCTAGAAAAATTCCATGGTATCTTAAGAGGATACAAAGGTCCCAAACTTCGAGTATGGGAAATTCAAGTTGAGGGACCGTTGGAGGAACAATGGCCTCCGAAGGGGCACCAGCTACTTTATGGAGATTTCAAACCCGATCAGCTGAACGGCAAGAACGCAATCGAACGGCTACGCATCTTTGCGGAAAACGTTTTTCGGCGTCCCCTGCAAGCCGACGAACTGGAACCCATCGAATCACTTGTCCTGAACAAGATCGAGGAAGGCTTGGAACCGATAGAAGCGCTTCAGCTCGGTTTTCAAACGATTCTGTGTTCTCCCGGTTTTATCTATCTAGCGGAGGGAGACGGACCGCTAGACTCATTTGCGCTGGCGTCTCGTTTATCCTATTTTCTTTGGTCATCCATGCCGGATAAGGAATTGATCAATATTGCAAGCAAGGGAAGTTTGAGCGACTCTCAAATCCTGAGGAATCAGGTAGCCAGAATGCTGGTAGATCCGAAGTCGGATCGTTTTGTATCCAATTTTATTAGTCGTTGGTTTGAAATGGACAACATCGGAGAGATGCCCGTCTCGGAAGATTTCAGAAGCTATCATCGGGATAGTATCGAAACTGCGATGCAAGGAGAGACGGAAGCCTTTTTCCGTCATGTTATGGAAGAGAATCTACGGCCGGGAGAACTGCTGTCAGCCGACTACAGTTTTATCAACCGGGAGTTGGCCTTGCACTACGGTATCGCAGGAATCGAAGGCAATCACTTGCGAAAGGTTGCTATGAATGGGATGTCACGAGGCGGTTTGCTCGGGCAATCGCTCTTGCTGACCGCCTCCGCAAACGGTGTGGACACTTCGCCGGTTAATCGTGGCATTTACGTTTTGGAGAATCTCCTAGGTTATTCGCCGCCCCCTCCACCGCCTGATGTGCCAGCCATTGAGTCAGACATTCGAGGGGCAGAAACAATTCGTGAGCAACTTGCCAAGCATCGCGAAGTCGAAACCTGCGCCGACTGTCATCGCAAAATTGATCCGCTGGGGTTTGCCTTGGAGAATTTCGATCCAACTGGAAGGTGGCGCACCCATTACGAGAACAAGTCGATGATTGACGCTTCTGGAGAATTGCCAGCGGGGGAGCGCTTTAGCGATCCTTCCGAATTCCGATCCCTAATGATTCAGCGGGAAGCGGAATTCACCCGTTGCCTGATAGAAAAACTCCTAGCTTATGCGATTGGGCGAGAACTAGACCTCCGAGACCGGGCCGTCATTGACGGGATTTACGAAAACCTGGAAACCGAACGAGGAGGACTTCGCGATATGATTCAAGCCATCGTCCTGAGTGATTCGTTTCAGAATAACTAGATACTAGCAACTTTGTGCTTGATGCTTTATTCTGTGCGTCGAGCAAATCTCCGATTTAGCCCAAAGCAGCTCATTATTTAATTTATAATTAGCTACTCTACTTTCCCACCGGTGAATTCAAAGGTCCTGCCTTGGACTTCGTTTTTTCCAGTAATTAAGGTTCCATCCATACTGGCACTCACTTCTACAGAATAGCCTTGGTAATTGAGAGCGGCACGTAAAGCGCCATTCGGATCTATCAATAAATCGTTCAATGCATATTCACCTGTTGGATTGGTGAGGGTACCCGAATAGACACCTTCTTTTTTGTTTATTTTAAAGGTGGCATTCTTATTGCCTCCCGGAGAGCGCGAGAATTCAATCTCCCACTGCCCCACAAACGGGTCAGGTTTTTCGTATAGGGTCGCGCAGCCTGATATCAATATCATGGCGACTAGAAGCAATGGTGAGTACTTGATCATAGTGTTTTGGATGGGTTGTTTTCGTTTCCGGTTAAAAATCGTGATTGCGGATACGACAGGTACAGATCCAGCGACTTGGAAATCCTATAAGGAGCGAGAAGGTGAATCAGTATAATTTTAGTCACTGTCCTCCATGGACAACCCGCCCAGTATCCTTGTCGGTGAATGTCCACTTGTCGGGATCAAAGACAAAACCATCCTTGCTGGGGACGTCCTTTGCATAATGAGATGGCAAGTGTTTCGCTAGTTCGTCCTTAACTGATTGATACACTGGATCGGTAGCCAAATTTTTCCATTCATTAGGGTCACTCTTGTGATCGTATAACTCCTCTGATCCGTCGCTATATCGAATGTAGCGCCATCGCTTGTCCCGAACCGCCGTATTGCCATAGCCGAAATCAATCAAGCTGGCGTGTGGCCATGAAGCGTTTGGGTTGGTCAGAAGAGGAGCCAGATCAGGTCCGTCGAAATCGATGTCATTTTCCATTTCCATTAGACCAACGAGAGTGGGGAAAATGGATACAAGATTTACGGGCGCACTCGAAGTTCCGCCTGCGGTTTCCATTTCGGGAGTAGCGATGATGAGAGGAACGCGGGTGGCCTCTTCCCAGAGGGTGGACTTATGCCAATGGTCCTTTTCACCTAGGTGCCAGCCATGGTCGGACCAGAGAATGATGATCGTGTTGTCGGCGTAGGGCGATTTGGCGAGAGCCTCTAACACGCGCCCCACCTGTGCGTCTGCAAAGGAAATACTCGCCAAGTAGCAACGCACAGCCTCTTCCCATTCGCCAGCATCCTTGACTGCCTCCATTTCGTCGCGTCGCCGTTCTGCCCATCGCTGCGGAATTGGGGGTATATCAACGAGGTCATTTTTCGGGGCTTCAGGTAAGTGGATTTCCGAGTCTTCGTAGAGATCGCGGTAGCGCTTGGGGATATACCAAGGCAAGTGAGGGTGAAAGGTCCCTACCGACAGGAAGAAGGCTTCGCCTGAATGGCTCTCCAGGAAATCGATGGCGTAGTCGACTACAAGGACGTCATCATATTCCGATTCCTTCCGCGGCAAAATCCCCCAATCCCTTTCTTGTCTGCCGCGCAAATACTCGACTTTGCTGAACGGATAGCCTGGCGGGGGTGGCTGCCATTCGGTCCAGGGGTAGGCTAGTTTGTTGCTTCGCACCCAGGGGAAGTCTGCCCAAGGGAAACGGAAGTAGTCATGCCATTGATCAGGTGGATTGTTGCCAGCCGTGTGGTGAAAGCTTTTGCCTGCTCCCACGACATGGTACCCCTGTTGCTTGAAGTACTTCGGCAAGGTCATCTTGTCGGGGTAGTTGGCACGCAACCACTGGCCGTTGTCATAGATCCCTGTGGTCGACGGCATAAGCCCGGTCATGACCGACGTTCGGCTCGGATTGCACACGGGCGACGGGCAGTGTGCATTAGTGAAGTTGATGCCCCGCGCCGCAAGAGCGTCCATGTGCGGGGTGTGGACTTCGCCTTTGTAGCCACCTAGGAAATTGGTCCAGTCGCGCATGTCGTCGACTGAGATCATAAGGATGTTGCGTGCGGATTCACCGTTTAAAACCGGAACGCTGAAGGCGAAGGGCAAAAACAGAAATGGCAGTAATTCTTTGATGAATCTCGTTCTGATCATGATAGGGCATTAATTTCGGGTCACCGGTTCATTAAAGGAAGATCTTACCGTTCGGCCGGTCTAGTCCACCGTTTTGCAGAGACAGTAATGGACGCGAATAAAGCCATAAAGAGCATGGGTTGTTTAAGTTATTTTATATCCTTCTCAGGGTCGCGCCTAATCTTCGAGCGGCCATAATCTTTTCAAACCAAAATCATAACGGCTTTGTACGCTTTTCATACGGCCAGCTTGCCTGCTTATTCATATTGCGCAGCGTTATGGTCGGCGGACAGTGGTAATAATTTCTCAAGCGCACCAATTCCCGCTTCAGCTCCATTATAGTCGTCTCGTTTTCTGGAATGTAATACTGGCTGATCATCTCGCTTGGATCCTTCTTCAGGTCAAAGAACTCCCACTCATTATGTGCGGGATAATAAATCAGCTTATTGCGTCCGTCTGTAACCCCGTAGTGCGGCTGCACGCGGTGATTTGCCAGTTCGTGGTACGTATAGAGAAAAGTCTTTCTCCAATCTTCGGGCGTCTTGCCCTGCAATACAGGTACCAAACTTCTTCCCTGCATCTCTTTCGGTATATTTACACCAGCTAGATCAAGAAAGGTCTCGGCGATATCGATATTAGATACAATATCAACATCGTTGACGACGCCCTCTTCTACTATCCCCGGCCAGTGAACAATAAAAGCAGTTCTCAAGGATTCTTCGTACATGAACCGCTTATCGAAAAACCCGTGTTCTCCCAAAAAGAAACCATGATCGGCCATGTAGATAACAATGGTATTATCGGCTAGGTTATTTTTTTCTAGAAACGAACGAATTCTCCCTACATTTTTGTCAATGCCAGCACCTGAGGCTAGGAAGTTCTTCAAGAGCATCTGATATTTGAAGCGGGATAGTTCCCGACTAGGGTTGTTCCACCCCAAGTTCATTGCTTCGAATTTTTCTACATGCGGGGCACGGTATGCATCCCATGCCTTTCGCTGCTCCTTATTCAGTTCTCCGAGCTCACCGGGGTCACCGAGCATCATATTGTAAGGCAAGTCTTCGTACAGCGTTAAGGTCTGTTCGCGTACAGCAGTACCCCGGTATGAAAAATCATCAAAGAGATTATCCGGCTCGGGAATATGCACATCTTCATACAAATCATATTCCTCTGGACCAGGACACCAACCATGGTGAGTCGCCTTAAACTGGGACATCAGAACAAACGGCTTACTTTTATCTCGCCCGTTCTTCAACCACTCGATCGTGAGGTCTCCTACGATATCCGAATTGTAGCCCGTCACAACACGCTGCTCTTTCAGCCCATCCGAATCGCCCGTCAGCAAAAGCGGATTATAATATCTCCCTTGCCCTCGCATGACATCAAAGTAGTCAAAACCAGTCGGGGTCGACTTCAGATGCCACTTTCCAATGATCGCCGTCTGGTAACCACTCTGCCGCAGGATTTTCGGAAAAGTCTGCTGGGAGCCGTCGAAATTGGCACTTCTATTCCAGGTCACACCATTTCTGTGCCCATATTTTCCAGTAAGAATAGCCGCTCTGCTTGGCCCGCATAGTGCATTGGCCACATAGCATTTCCTGAACAGCATTCCCTCGCTCGCAAGTTTATCAATATTTGGCGTATTCGCTACATCCTTTAGCCTACCTCCATAAGCACCAATCGACTGCCATGCGTGATCGTCGCTGAAAAGAAAAAGTATATTCGGTCTGTCAGGAGTGTCTCCTAGCAATTGGACAGAACTAAAGCCAAAGACCATGGCTTTAAGGACGAGTAAAGCCCTTATGATTGACCAGAAAGGTTTCATTTTTATATGTACTAGTTTTTTCATTACTTTAATTTAACTACCTGACCATAAATCCTTGGTCGAATCATATTCAGGGTTCGGCTCCATCATCTAGTCATCGACCAGAGAAAAAACTATTTTGGACCGGCTTTGCGCACTTAACGAAAGGAAGCCAAGGATTCCACAGGCGATAGAGGAGAGTTTTCGTGCAATTTTCATGACTAAATTTGGGTTCAAGTATTAAGACAGAAACGCTGTGCAAGGGGCCTTCATCGATCCCACTTGTTATTTTTATTTACTCATAAAATCCTGTCGAAGGTTTAGTCGAACCTTGTATACAACGACCCGTACAAGCGGGTACGAGATCGCAAAGAACGCGGTGGCTTCGGATGAAATCCTATCCGATCTCTCTCTTTCCTACGCGAGCTCGGCGAACTCTGCGAACTCTGCGGTTAAGCTCAGTCAACTCTATTGGCGGACCAAGCAAATTCGCGAGTTACACCGGCTGCCTCGGCACTGATAACCAACTCTCCCTCTATTTTGTCGCCCTTGACGTCACCTTTATAGTAGGCTGTATAGTCATAGCCTCGCCTTTTCCCTTTGGTTGAGAAGGTCAAAACTCCGTCTACTAGTTTGACGTCATCAAACTCTACAGCATTTTCGTTCGACTTTCTTGTTGCGGATATTTTTCCATCATTCGCTACTGCCAACAACAAGATGCTTTGGGTCGTGTTTCCTCCCATTACTGCTTCCATTTCCCAGGTCCCAGAAACGCTGTCTGCCCTCGCTTTTCGAGAGGCGGTAAAGGTTGCTTCGAATTGTCTGCCCTGGCGGAAGATTTGAGCCGACCCTACCATTTTATTGCCTTCGATTTTACCTCTATACGCAACCTTCAAACCATTAGTGTCCAGAGTGAATTGAAGCGTGTTTTCAGTGTCTAACTTCACGTCTCTTAAATCGAATGTTTGATCGGTCCTCGGGGAGTAATAGGACCCTTCAAGTTTATCCTCTTTTTCCGTTATGGTCGCTTCGGGACGATAGGTCTGGCCGTCTGGGCCTGAGAGCTCGATCGCCCAAGTGCCGGTCGAATAACTAGCGTTGGCGGCAACAGCGTATGATATTGTAACTAAAAAAGTAATTATTAAGCGCATAGTATTGGTGTTTTTTTATTTTACTGATTAGAGGAAAAGAAACTAGGGACACTGTTTTTTGAACAGAAAACCAGTGCTATTATGGTCCGGGGATTTGATATTAAAAAGTGCTTAGTTGCCTCATTGGCCACTGTAGGTCTTCCAGAGTTCGTTGTTGGTAAGATCATTGAATTCGCCTCCGTAGACCACAATCTGGTGCTTATAGGTTTCGGTATCACCTCTTTTGATACTCCACGCACCCATTCTCGATGGAGCCGGCCCGATTCCGAGCTGGCGATCAACCCGCCACATCTGCGGAAAATTTCGATTATCCGGATGATCAAAAATCGTTATATGCCCCCAGTCGTCGCGCCCTTCAATTTCCATTCCAACGTCAACCCACATAGCACGTTGCCCTTCTGCACGCTGATTTTCCTGACGGGAGCTATTCACCGCCAATCCTTCCGACTCGCCCCGTTTGTACGGCATGCGAAGGAAAAGCCCGCCATAGCTGTATTCATCGAACTCGAGATTCACGAGTGCCTCACCCGACCAGATCAAATCGATAAAGTAGCGTTCCCCCGTGTCACGAATGGACCAAAGCTGCGACTCCCGCATTAACGGTTCGCCCGATTCGTCGAGCAGCACGTACACTGTTTCCCATTGAGCCAATTCACCATCACCAACAATAATACGACTTTCTTCCCGCTTCCAATAGCCATTGGATGGATTGTGGAAATAGTCTCGGCCATTGATGCGCGTGAATCCCCAATACAAACCGGTCTGGTGCGGATGGTGCCCCGGACTGTATTCAGTCAAGATCCCTTTACCGTCCGGCGAAACAATCGGATGAAGATAGGGGCGGTGATCTTCGCGAGCACTCTGAACGAGCAAAGGTTCCGAGCTTCCCACGCGAAAAACGGATATCGATTCATTTTCTTCGCTTTCAACCAACTTCAATGAGTCCGCAAACACTGATCCGAAGCTAATCAAAATGTATCCAAATAAAACAGTTATTTTCCTCATTGTTCTATAATATCTTATTTATCTATCGGAAGCACTAATTCATTTGTGTCTATCTGGGCAATCTGTATTCAGACATTCCCTCTACTTACTAACAAGCTCCACTTTACTCCAATACCCGGATGCCTCATCTGAGTTATTGCTCATATTCTCGAGCACAATCTCCACCATCGTACCCGCATACTCAGACATATCAACTTCACTTTCCAACCACTCGTCCTGAACTGTCTCATGGCTAACCTCCTGCTCCAATAGGACCTTTCTTCCCACCACAACACGCATCTTCCAATCGCCGTGAGGATGGTAGCTAGTTCGAAGTTTGAGAGTTGTCGCCTTTTCTTTCGGAATCGAAACATTACGAATCAAACGGCTCCTACCGAATCTACCGGTGGACTGGGTCTTCAGGGCCACCTCATTGCGAAAGCTATCCAGTATTTCAACGGGTGCCCTGTCATTATAGCGGAAGCCTGGAGCTACCTTGCTAACCAATACATTAAAGTCTGGTCCTGATTCTTCCTCTGATTCAAGCATTCGTCTCGGGACAAACTCCGCAAGATTGGTCGCTCCGGAATTGATGGCCAAAGCGAGGGCTCGATCAGAGTTGCCGGGAACCATCGGCTCGAGGGCGAACCATAGCATTCTCGGAATGTTCGCATCCTCTCGATCTTCCTCGCGACTCGCCAATGCTTCCAGTATCGGCCACCGATCTTCGAACTCCATACGCTGCAAGGCCGAGGCCAAATAGAGGCGCACAATTGCCGATGAGTCGCTTTCCGCCATTTGCTTAAAACGCGATAGCGTATTCGCAGAGAATTTACGATCCTCCCCAAGCAACTGAATTGCCCAAGAACGGCAATACTCGTCCTCATGATCGAGCAAGTAATTGAATCGATTCTCTCCTTCGCTTCCTCCAAAATAGCCTGTCACCCAAGCGGCCCAAATCATGCGCAATCGCTTCCCTGAGTTGGGAGCATCGAAAAACTGCTGGACGATTTTTTCGTGGACCGCGCCGATGTCCAGCTTTCCGGAGGCGGCTCTCTCCTGCAATATCGTCCGAGTGTGGCGAACATACCAGTCGTTGGAATGCGTTTGCATCTCTACCAGTTCAAGATCTGAAAGCTGCCTCAAGTTTGGCTGTTTAATTTTTGGAGCATCCGTCGGCAAAATCCGATAAATCCGTCCGCTGTTGGGAAAGTTAATCGCGTTTCCGCAAATATCAGTGTCGTGCCAGTCCAAAATATAAACGCCCCCTTCAGGACCCACCTCAACGCTGAAACCGACCCAAGCCAGATCGTTGATTGGCAAGAAGTCATCGCCGTGACTGCCGATATACCCCGAACCGGAGCGATTCATTATATCAGTCAATACTTCATGTTGATGGATATTGCACATGAAAAGCCGGTCTCGATACTCCGCAGGAAACGTGTCTGCCAAATAAAAACGAGCTCCCCCATGGGCCGACTTGTGCGTGTGATCACGAATCGTTTTAATATCATCGTAAACATAGGGATTTACGTGCCCGCGGGCCTGCTTGTGGTAGACTCCACCCTGTGACACGTGAAACAGATGCGGGATCACACAACAGGTCGCGAAACCATGGCCGTAGTCATTGAAATCGAATCCCCAAGGATTGGATAACCCGCGGGCAAATATCTCGAACTCATGCTTCGTCGGGTGGTAACGCCAAATGCCCGCATCTATAAACTGACGATCCGCATCGCTCGCACCGGGCTTGCCGACATTCGAGTGCGTGAATACCCCGTGGCACCCATAAAGCCAGCCGTCCGGCCCCCAAATAAAACTATTCAAAGTTTCGTGCCGATCGTTGATTCCCCAACCATCTAATAATATCTGAGCGGGTCCATCCGGCACATCATCTCCATCCGCGTCTGGAATAAAGCTCAAGTTAGGGGGCGATCCTAAATAAACGCCGCCAAATCCCACAGCGATCCCCGAGCTAAACGTAATATCATCCATGAAGATTTTCTTCTTATCAAAGACCCCGTCTCCATTGGTATCCTCCAAAATTTTAATTCGGCTGATATCCCCCGATTTGTGCGTGCGCCGGTTCATATAGTTGATATTCTCGACCACCCACATTCGTCCTCGGTCATCGAAACAAAACGCTATGGGTTCCTCGATATCGGGTTCTGCCGCAAAAATCGTTACATCGAAGCCATCGGGGATATCCATTTTCGCAACCGCCTCTACCGGGGTGAGAAACGGTGCATTGCTTGTTTTCGGCTCGCGGGCGAACACCGGATTGTGTAGTATAGCCAAAACCAAAAGGAAGGCCCATCGATTCCCCATTTTATTATTTATTAAAAATTCCATTTCAATTTCACTCCTCCTAAAGGTTCTTCTGTTCTTAAGTATTGTATCAAGTTTGCCACTTCGTCGTCTTTTAAAGTCATCAACAAGCCTTCCGGCATCATGGAAATATCTGAAACGACGCGCGATTTGATGTCTTGCTTCGCTACGATTTGCTTTTGACCAACTGAATTCAAAACAATGCGGCGACCGTTCTCCTCCGCAATCGAGCCCACAAGTGTTTGCCCTTCATGGGTCGTAACCGTCACCATTTTGTAGCTGTCCGGAATATCGGCACTCGGGTCTAGTATATTTAAAAGAATATAGTCGAGATTCGCTCGATTCGAGCCAGTAAGATCCGGGCCAATTTCACCCCCTTCTCCATACATGAGGTGGCATGCTGCGCAGGTTCGGTCGAAAACCACTTTTCCCTCAAACGGATCCGCGTTTGTCATAATCTCTGGCGTTAGCAATTTCCTATACTTCTCGAACAAAGCACCCTTGTCACCCGAGAGGGCTGCAGCATCTCCATAGACCTCTGAAAAGTCGGAGCCGAGCATCGACTCCAAAGTGCGAGCAGCGTAAGTGGGTATCTCGCTTTTCTCAATCGCTCCGCTTCTTAGAGAACCCAGCAACTCTCTCGCATACTCGATTCGCGTGGCGAGCGTTTCGATAACCACTCTCCGATCGGACATGTCAAATCCTCTATATCGATTGAGTAATAGTTGAGCCGCTCCCGGCTGAGGCATTATTCCGAAAGCACGAATCGCCGACGTCCTCAATTCCCTATCATCTAGAAGCGTTTCTAGCTCGATTGCCAACGCATCATTTCGCTGTGCCAACAACGACCTCAACGCACCCTCGCGTTCACCTGCGTTCGCAGACTGATTTCGCACAGTATTTAATGCTTCAAGCGCAGCGTCCTCGTCGCCAAAAATCTGCGATAACTCCTGGAGCAATCGCTTCGCTTCGGCGTTATCGCTCGAAGATACGTTACCGCGAACGTCGACCCAAGACTCGGGAGCATCAATACCCCTGCGACCCTCCAAGCTTTTAAGCATACCTTTCATCAACGATATTTGAACGCTCTCATTGTCTGAATTCGCGATCGCTCTAGCCAACATTTGCAGTGTGCTGGACTCGCTCGCACCGCTCAAGAACGAGCAATACAGCAAGGTGCCCAAAATCGCTAAACCTACTTTTTTAACTTTTCGCATGAACGTATACCCGTAACCTCAATCATTTCCGATTCGTCTTTGGCAGCGACTGTTTCAACCTCTCAATAACGGAACTGTATTCCGGATTCCCCGCCAGATTCGTCCACTCGTTCGGGTCTTCATTGTGATCATAAAGTTCTTCTCCACCATCATTGTAGCGAATGTAGCGCCATCGATCCGTTCGAACAGCATGATTCTCGTATCCAAAGGTCATCTGCACCGGGCGGTCCCACTCGTGTCCCGGATTCTCTAATAGCGGTGCTAGGCTCACACCTTCCAAGCCGTCTCGCATTGGCAGGCCGCTTATTTCCAAAACAGTGGGATACAGATCGATCAAGCTCACGGGACGGTCGCACAACTCGCCTTTTGCCACGCCTTCCGGACCTGCAATGACCAACGTGGTCTGAGTCGTGACTTCCCACAAAGCGTGCTTTCGCCAGTGCTGTTTCTCGCCTAAATGCCAGCCATGATCGCCCCATAGCACAATGTACGTATTGTCTGCGTAAGGGCTCTCTTCAAGAGCATCCAGCAACCGACCGACATGGGCATCGATATAGCTGATCGTGGCCAAATAGCTCTGCACCGCCCGCGGCCATTGCTTGTGCTTCAAGATCATCTCGTGATCCTCGCCGTGCCTTGCGAAGTTTCGGGCGCCGGAAACATCGTGAACCTCAATCGCAAATTTTTCGCCCCAGTACGGCAGATCCTCTCGATCGTTATCCAAAGTATTCGGAAGAATGACATCTTCGATCGGGTGCATATCGAAATATTTACGCGGCGCGTACCAAGGCATGTGCGGTTTGGTAAAGCCGCAAGCGATAAAGAACGGCTTCTCGTGATCCTTGCCCAATTCAGAGATCGCCCAATCGACATTCTTTACATCAAACAACTCCGATTCGTCGACATCGAGTGGCCCCCAGGGAGCCCAAGCGTCATCCGGTAGGTACGCATCGCGCTCGCCTGCATGCCTTTCACGCCTAGGCATGTTGTAGTAGTCCCAGGATTTCGGATCGTAAGACGCACTGCCGTGAAACGTCTTGCCGCCGCCTTGGACGGAATAGCCGCCTTCGGACCGTAAATACTGCATCAGCGTAACGGCGTCGGGAACCTTGACCCGCATCATTTCGCCATTTCCATATACCCCTGTACTCGACGGCAAAAGTCCCGTAAACAAGCTGACACGCGAGGGATTACAGAGCGGCGCGTTGCAGTAGGCCTGGGTGAAGGAAACGCCCCGCTTCGCGAGCCGGTCGATGTTGGGCGTCAACGCTTGAGGGTGCCCGCCCAAATGGCCCACCCAAGTATTCAAGTCGTCGACAGGAATGAAGAGCATATTAGGCCTATCCTTCCCCCATAAGGGGAAAATGAAAATCAACAAAATGATTGCTTCTCTTATTGTCCTCATAGTTTAGATACGTTTAATCGACTGCCGAGTTCGAAGAGACGTTTCTCGTTACTCGATCGGCGTACTCCGCGGTTTGAAAATATACAAACATATCCATCTCCTACTTCTTCGTCACATACACATAGTACGCACTCAGAATTGTACTTAAGTTTCCGCCGCCTCTATGGCCAGAACCTCCCCGAAACCAAGTATGCAATGCGATGGGGCCCTTTTCCAACTGGGCAGTGAACGTAACCGAAGTGTCGTTCGGTCCGATCTGTTTCGTCTCTCCCTCGAATCCATAAGCGGTCTTTTCGCTAATACTTAAGTGATGGTAGTTACTCAGATAAAAGCTCGCTTGAGTGATCGGGATTGCTCCTTGGCCATCCTCCGATGGAGCTACCAGAGGACGATCGATTTCCTTCGGCCAACGACGAAGCTCGAAATCATATTCTCCGGGCTCAGCTACCTCCAACATCCAGTAGCCTGTTTTGTGCTGTCCAACACGAATTTGCCTTTGCTGATCAATAAATACGTCCAGCCACTCGCAGCCTGTTAAGCGCGACGGATTTTCGTGCTCGCTGCCGATAATCACCCGCTGAACGTCATTGGCATTTGGCCCTACGTCGGCCCACCAATCATCTAGCTTGCCTCGCATCTTAGACAGGACCTTCGGATACTTATCGATCACGTTGTTTTGCTGCAGCGGATCGGTCTCAAGATTGTAGAGCTCGCGATCTTCAAGCAATCGCCAACGCTTCCAGAGTACCTCACCCAGATTTCGCTGCATGAGCGTCTGAGCGAACGGGGTTGGGTAATTAACGAAACTGGGCATGCGGCTGTAGTTGATCACCAGCATCCGATCTTTGGGAACGACCGCTTTTCCTTTCAAAATAGAGGCCAGGCTCATTCCGTCGAACTTAGCGTCGTTGGGAATGTTGCAGAGATCAAGTAGCGTTGGCAGCATATCCTGAACTTGCGTGAGCCCTTGGATATCCTGCGGCTCCAACAAACCGCCGTTAGGCCAACTGATGAAACAAGGAACGCGATGGCCTCCTTCCCACAATTCCGTTTTCCCACCCCGCATTCCAGCATTGTAGTAACGTGGGCCATGGGTGCTGCCATTGTCGGTCTGAAAAATCACAATTGTGTCATCTTTAATCCCTTCGTCGGCAAGAAACTTCATCATCGCCCCCATGTTCTCATCAATGTTCAAGATCATGCCCAAGTAGTCGGCCAGACGGACCTTCATCTCGGGATCGATGTCATCGAACTCCGGTTGATCGAGGATCTTCTTGATTGCAGCCTCATCTTTGTCCTTAGCAACCAAAGGGCCATGAGGCGTATTAGGCATGATGATGGATAGGAACGGTTTTCCCTGTCGGGCAGCCTGCTTCATGAATGACATGCTCTCCTCAAAGAAAACATCGGTGCAGTAGCCCTTGTACTTCTTCCACTTTCCATTGTTCACATAGGTGTCGTCAAAGTAATCATTACCCCAAAAATCCGGAACGGATCCAATGTGGGAGGAAGGAAACCAGCAGGTCTCATCAAATCCTCGATCTTCGGGACGAAAAGGATAGTTGGAACCCAAATGCCACTTGCCAAATAGGCCGGTCTCATATCCCGCGTCCCCAAAGAAGTTTGCCATAATCGGTACCTCCGGTCGCAACAGTCCGCGTCCGCTGCTTACATTGATGCACCCATTGCGAGCGGCATCCAAGCCAGTCAACAACTGACCGCGCGTCGGCGCGCACATGGGAGACACGTGATAGTCCTCCAAGCGTAGACTCTCGCTATGCAGGTGATCGAGATGAGGTGTTTTTAGGATCGGATTTCCGTTAACTGACAACTCAGGGTAACCCTGGTCATCAGTCATGACGATGATAATGTTGGGTTGCTTGGCCAGCGCCGCTGTGGCGACGAGGAAAGCTACGATGAGTAAATAGGGACGTATACTGGGGTTCATAATAAATTTCTCTTACTGGTAGCGGCCGATCTCCGAGCAGCCACACTCACGTTCAAATTTTGGCCGTTCGGAGATCGGCCGCTACCTTTAATTCTCAATTTTGAATCTCTGCTTCAGTTGCTCGAGTTCCGTTTTAAGCCGAGCAATAGTCTCAACGTATTCAGAGTTTCCATATTCGCTTTTCATTTCACTTGGATCACGCTGGTGATCGAATAATTCCCACTCATCCACATCGTCGTGTTTGAAGTTAATCAGCTTATACCGTTTGTCGGCCACGCCTTCGTGGGGTGGGACGCCGTGGTTATAGTATCCTTCGCTCACACTTCCTCCACGCCGCTCGCCGTAGTATTTGTAATAAAAGCTCTTTCGCCAGTTTTCGGGAGCGGCACCCTTGAGCAAAGGAACCAGACTGCGGCCTTGGATTTCGCCCGGAATCGACGCTCCTGCCATTTCAAGAAACATGGGCGCGAAATCCAGATTAGACACAATATCGCTGCTGACTCGACCTTCCTGAGTGACACCGGGCCACCGAACCAAAAGCGGCGTCTTCAAGCACTCCTCATACATCCACCGTTTGTCATACCAACCATGCTCTCCAAGAAAAAAGCCCTGATCCGCCGCATAGATCACGATTGTATTTTCCGCCAAACCACTCTCATCGAGATAGTCCAGTAAGCGACCCACATTTTCATCGATGCCTTTACTCGTAAGGAGGAAATTCTTGATAAAGCGCTGGTATCGCCACTTTGCCCGTTCGTCGCCTTGAAGATTCGCCTTTTCGAAGGCCTCGTTAGCTTCATCGAAATGGCTACGGTACTGAGCAAGCTGCTCGCCCTGTATCCGATAGTCAATACTGAGATTGCTAAGCGGCATCACATTTGCGATACTGGTATTGTGATTCCCAGGAGCACGGCTACGACCAGTATAGTCGTCGAAAAAGTTGTCCGGCAGGGGGACAGTGACGTCATCGAGCTCACCGAGATGGCGAAGGGCCGGCTGAAACGGGCCATGAGTCGCCTTGAATTGGCTCATCAGCATGAAGGGTTTGTCTGAATCCCGGCTCTTTAGCCAATCCAGTGATCGGTCCACCACTACGTCCGTGTTGTAACCTTCATACTCTGTGGGTTCCCCGTCAGTGTAGAGGGTTGGATTGTAGTAGCGACCTTGACCGCGCATCACTTCGTGGTAGTCGAAGCCCGTTGGCACGGATTTTAAATGCCATTTTCCCACGATTGCCGTCTCGTATCCAGATTTCTGCAGCAATTTAGGAAAGGTTACTTGTCCTCCATCGAAGGTATTGAAATTATTTATCTGCCCATTGAGGTGGGAGTACTTCCCAGTCAAGACTACCGCACGCGAAGGCGCGCAAATCGAATTCGTCACCAGGCATCGGTCGAAGCGAATCCCTTCCGCACCAATCCGATCAATGTTCGGCGTCGGCACCACTTTGGATAATGGATGGCCGTACGCCGAAATCGTCTGCCAGGTGTGGTCGTCCGAAAAGATAAAAACGATATTCGGCTTATCCTGCGACTGTGCGGCAGATAAGAGGAAAGAGAATATCCAAAATACGGTTACAATTTTGTTTCTTCTCATGGCCGCTCGTCTACTTTCCAGTTCTTGTTAGCATGACGCCCGTAGTGCGGGTAATAGTCCCACTCAATGAGACCTCCAACAACTCGCGGATCCTTCGTCTTCTCCAAATGCGCGAACAACCGCTCTCGCAAGTCCGCTTGAATCGCCTCAAACCCTTTCGAGCCCGCAACGTTGTACATTTGATGGGGATCATCTTTCAATCGGTACAACTCCTCCGCAGGGCGTTTCCCGAAGGCGAGATGAGCCAACGCGGCGACCCCATGATCGTATTGATGCTCGATCATATAAGTCTTGGTCGGAGATGAATCGTATTCGCCGAATGGTATCAACCGATTGCATGCTTCTGGATCCGGTGAGCCCGCCGGCCAGCGACCCGGCTCGAAATTATGGATATACAGGAAGTCCTCTGTTCGAATGGCCCGACAAGGGTAACCTTTCCCACCCGCTCGGGCACCGCTGTGTCGCTCAAACCCAATGTATGCCGCGTCCCAATCCGCAGACCGCAAACCCGAGAAAAGCCCCATGAGGCTGCGACCGATCATCATACCTGGAACGGGTACGCCCGCTGCCTCCAGAAAGGTCGGGGCCAGGTCGCTTAGGTTCACCAGACTTTCAATCGAACGGCCCGGATTCTTGATCCCTTCCGACCAGCGAATCGCCAAAGGAACGCGGGCACCATCATCGTAAACTGTTGCCTTTCCTCGAGGAAAAGGCATGCCGTGATCGCTGGTAACGACAATGATGGTATTGTCTAACTCATCACGCGCCTCCAAGAGCGCAATCGCACGAGCCACCATGGTGTCAAAGTGCTCAACTTCAACGAGGTAATCAGCGATATCACTGCGTACGATTCCATTGTCTGGAAAGATCGCCGGAACTGCGATTTCGCTGAGATCTTTTCCAGTCTTTAACCCCGCCCCGTCTTGATAAAAACGATGCGGCTCGCTCGTGCCCAACCAAAAGCAAAACGATTCATTCCCATCCACTTCCGACAAGAAGTCCGCGAAATTTCCAGCGTAGTCGGTATTGCGGATTCCTCGAAAAGGAGGCTCTAGCGTTCGTTCCATATAAGCGGGCCCCGCCGGATTTTCGGTGCGACCTCCCGGTTCCAAGCGCCCCGGTCCCCAAGATTTGCCCGTGGTCCCAATTTTATAGCCAGCCTTCCGCAATTCATCCGTATAGGTAGCGAATTTCGCCGGTAAGGTGCTCCAAATATTGGCCGCTTCTTCCAGGCGCCAAATCGGCTGGCCCGTCAGAATCGCACTGCGGGAAGGGCCGCAAGTCGGGGCGTCGCAAAACGAATTGACGAATCGCAGTCCCTCGGCCGATACGCGATCAAAAGCGGGCGTACTGACCACTGGGTCGCCATTGGCTCCCGTGTGCGCCCAGGACTGGTCGTCAGAAATACAGAAAAGAATATTGGGACGAGCCGCAGCAAACGGTACGAAAAGCACGCAGACTAAGGGAACGCAAAGACGCGCTGGGAAAAGCGTATTCAGTCGTCGCATTGCAACCCACAATCCCCCCATCTCTCCATCTCTCGATCTCTCCATCTCTCCGCTTCTCAATCCCGCTCTCACGGCTTTTCCTCCACCGTCCAGCCTTCGGTCCTAATTCGCCCGTAGTACGGATAATAGTCCCAATCTACGTTGCCGCCGACGACACGCGGATCCTTAGTTTTCTTCAACTGGGCAAACAACTGGTCGCGGAGCTGAGCCCGCGTCGACTCGTATTCAACCGATCCTGCCACGTTAACCATTTGCTCGGGATCCTTCTTCAAATCGTACAACTCCTCGGTCGGACGAATGCCAAAGGAAAGATAGGCGAGATCCGCGATTCCGTGCGTGTGGCGATTCTCCATCATGAAGGTCTTGGTCGGCGACGAATCGATCTCTCCATACGGTAATGCTCGAGCACATACAGATGCATCGGGCGAACCCGAAGGCCAACGTGTCGGCTCGAAATTGTAGATGTACATGAAATCCGCCGTGCGAATCGCCCGACACGGATAGCCCTTTCCGCCCGCGCGACATCCGTCGTGACGTTCCATGGCGATAAACGCCGCGTCGCGGCCCTTCGGCTTCTTGCCTTCGAATACAGCCACCAGGCTCTGAGCGCTCATCATCCTAGGAGGCTTCAGACCCGCGGCATCTAGGAACGTAGGAGCGAGATCGCTCAGATTGACTAAGGAATCGACCACCCGACCCGGATTATCAATTCCCTCGGGCCAGCGAATCGCCAATGGGATCCGTGAACCCAAATCATAGAGGCTCGCCTTAGCTCGCGGAAAAGGCATGCCATGGTCGCTGGTCAACACGACGATCGTATTATCAAGCAGTCCTCGCTCTTCCAAGGTCGCAATTGCTCGCCCTACCATCGTATCGAAATGCTCGATCTCGACCAGATAGTCAGCGATATCGCTGCGGACGATCTCGTTGTCCGGAAAGACCGCCGGTACGACAATTTTACTGAGATCCTTCCCTGTCTTTAGACCCGAGCCCGCTTCAAAAGCGCGATGCGGTTCGCTCGTTCCCAGCCAAAAGCAAAAGGACTCGTCTCCGTCGACCTCCGCCATGAAATCGTCGAAATTCCCAGCATAGTCCGTGTTGCGCATCATCCTGAAGGGAGGATCGAGCGTTCTCCCCTCGAAGAGTGGTCCAGCGGGATTCTCCGTCCGGCCACCCGCTTCCAAACGTCCCGGACCCCACGCCTTGCCAGTGGCTCCTACTTTATAGCCGGCCTTCCGCAACTCGTCCGTATAGGTCGCGAACTTCGCCGGCAAAGTGCTATGGATATTGCCCGCTTCCTCCAGGCGCCAAATCGATTGCCCCGTCAATATCGCGCTGCGTGAGGGACCGCAGGTCGGGGCATCGCAAAATGCATGGGTAAAACGCAACCCCTCCTTGGCGACCCGATCGAAGGCGGGCGTCTTAATGACTGGGTCCCCATTGGCACCCGTATGCTGATAAGATTGATCATCCGAGATGCAAAACAGGATATTCGGGCGGGCGAAGCCAGTCTGTAGTGAAACAACAAGTACGGTTACAACAAGCAGAGCCTGCAGTAAAAACCGCAGAGGCGAGCGGCCGCCCGCAGGCGAACGACTACGATAAAATAGGGTGAGTGTCATGGGTAGGGGTACGGGACAGAAGTGAAGATGCTATTTCAAAGTAAACTCGGGCATTTGTTTGAGCGCTCCGCCTTCCATCGCGGACTCGTGGGCCAGAATCCCGACGCAGGTGATATTAGCCGACTCAGGTGCGTTCGGGTACGGAGCTCGCTTCTCGAGCAGGGCGCTGACAAATTCGTGAACCAAATGCGGATGCGACCCGCCATGCCCGCCTCCCTGCGTGAACGAGAGATGCTGGTTGTCGCCGGAATCGTAAACGCCACGACCCGTGAATGGTTGAATCTCCACCGGTAATCGATCCGCGAAATCCGGCACCTCCACTCGTTCTGGAATTTCCGGCTCAGGCTTGCCTATCGTGTGGATCACCGGATTCTCCCCTTCCACTAACGGCCACTCGTAACTCTTCTTCGAACCGTAGGCATCAAAGCTCTCACGGTACTGGCGAGCCGTACTGTATAAGGACCGTATGATCCGTGCCGATACATCTGAATCCTTGAAGGTCACCTGACAAGACTCTATCGCGAATGGAGAGCCATGGATTGGAATCATTTCCTCCTCTATTCGTCCCGATCCGAAGCAAGACAGCGTTTCCGCCCGATTTCGTTGTAGAGCCAAAACCGGCCCCACGCAATGAGTCGCGTAGTGCATAGGGGGGAGGCCATCCCAATAGCTTGGCCAGCCATCCATGTCTTGCTGGTGGCTCGACTGCAAATACTGGATACGTCCAAGCTCGCCCTTGTCGAACAGTTCCTTAACAAACAAGAACTCGCGACTGTAGACCACCGTCTCCATCATCATATAGGTCAACCCAGTTGATTCACACAGCTCGCAAATCTCGCGGCACTCTTCAACCGTCGTGGCCATCGGCACCGTACAGGCCACATGCTTGCCAGCCTTCAATGCTTGGATCGAATGGGGGGCATGGCTTCCAATAGGTGTATTAATGTGCACTGCATCAACGCCAGGGTCCTTGAGCAGCTCCTCGTACGAAGTGTAGCGCTTTGACGAGTCGATTCCGAACTCGTCTCCAATCTTGTTTAGCGACTCCTTATTCCGCTGGCAAATCGCGGCGATGTTCGCATTGGGGTGCTTTTCGTAGATAGGAATGAACTCAGCTCCAAAACCGAGACCCACGAGAGCGACATTAACTTTATCCGACATATAGTGCTGTATCTAATACTAAATTAATATTCATGAGGGGAACGTAAAACCGGCAGATTAGAGCGGGTTTCAATCCATGCAATCTTATCCTAACAGAATCCGATTTATTCAGCTTGTACTATTTGTGCCTAATAATAGTATTTTTTCGCCATGAAGTCATTCGAGTCCTGTTTAGAGAATTTTCGCTTAGGGGGAGAATTCTACCGTCTTTTCGAACACATCCCAAAAATCATGTTCTTCGCCAAGGACCGCAAACGCCGGCTGTTCATGGGAAATCAGCGGTTTCTTGAACACTGCGGATTCACTTCCGTCGAGGAATTAGTGGGGAAATCCGATATCGAAATGTTTCCAAAATACATGGAGGACAAATTCGCTCGGGACGACAAAACGATACTGCGTTCCGGAAAGCCCCTTCTCAATCTGGTTGAACTGTTTCCCTCACGCGATCGACTTCCCGAATGGTACATCACAAACAAGTACCCGATTTTCAACAAAGCTGGATCAGTGGTCGCGATTTGCGGGCTCATTCAACCGTATCAGCTCTCGTTTGACGATCCCGATGACCCTATTTCCAAGGTAGTCGACTTAATCAAAGGCAGCTTCGATCAGACTATCAACATTCCCGAACTCTCTCAACGCGCAGGTCTCTCTCAAAGGCAGTTGGAGCGGCTATTCAAAAAGCGATTCAGTATCAGCCCACGGGAATACATTCTCCGACTACGCGTTCTTATCGCTGCCGACAAATTAAAGTACACAAATAAAATCATAACTGAAATCGCGCTTGACTGTGGATTTTACGACCACAGCTCTTTCACGCGCCAATTTAAGCGCCACATGGGAACGCTACCCTTGAAATTTCGCAAAAGCGAAGGCCGTTAGGTAGGTTACGGTGTGCTCCAATTGGGGAGGACCTACGGGATCGCTGTGTTCTAATAATCTCCTTACGCTGCAGGTCAGGAGCTATGCCTCACTTAGGGCCCTATTTTTGGGGCCTTGTGCCTGGGCATTTGCATCTGAGAGTTTTGCCATTGTTCCGTTTTGCATTTATCGCCGCACATGCCGTGGGACAGGGAGCGGTTATCTGGTATTTATCTCGGAGATATTTCCCAATCTTCACCGCGCCCAAGGTCAATCACTTGGCAGTGGTACTCATTGGGTTTTTGCCGCCTTGTTAACCCTATTCTTTCCTTCAATGGAGGAGGCCCGTTCCGGCCAGCGTTGTCTTTGGCTTCTTCTGCTTTATGATGATTCTTAAGCTGACCTGGGTAAAGATGTTTGTTCCAGAAACCAAAGGAAACTCCCTGGAGGAAGTGGCATCAAGATTTGTGAGTTGAATTTTTGTATACAATAATTAATAGAATTAGAATATAAATGAAACGAACCCATATCCTATTGATATTGGCTGTGAGTATCTCAGTCACTACTTTTGTCGCAGCCCAGACTTCTTCCAGTCAATACGCTTCCCCAGTTCCCCGGTTCACCTTTTCGGAGACTCTTGAGAAACAGGAAAAAGAACTGGCCGATAACTCTTTGCTCAAACGCTTTCATGAGTCGCGAGCAAAGCTATTAGAAGATCCCCATTACCCTCGTTACCATTTTAGCAGTCCGGAGAACCGCCTGAACGACCCCAATGGACTGAGCTATTGGAACGGTCAGTGGCACATGTTCTACCAAGGTTATCCGCCAGAAGACCCTCGTCAGCACTGGGGGCACGCGGTCAGCGATGATCTCATACATTGGCGGGACCTTCCCTACGCCATTTATCCTGATCCGGAACGCGCTTGCTTTTCGGGTAATGTAATCATCGAGGAGGACCGTGCGATTGCCATGTATCATGGCACTGAAGTGGGAACGATGGTTGCCGTATCCAGTGATCCCTTACTTTTAAACTGGGAAAAGGTCACTGGCCAAGCAGTGATTCCCGAATGGACTGCTGGGCCTCCACCTCTACCGAACCGCATATTCGATCCGGCCATTTTCAAAGAAGGTGATTACTACTACACCCTCACTGCTGGCCAAACTGCAGACGGCCCGGGAGGTAAAAACGTTCGTGCTACGTATCTACATCGTTCTTCCGACTTGGAAAACTGGCAATACATCCATCAATTTCTGGAAGATGATCGTTACGGGATGGTGGGTGATGATGGGGCCTGCCCTTACTTCTGGCCGATCGGGAAGAATGAGGAAAAGCACATGCTCATTCACTACAGTCATACCAGTGGCGGAAAATGGATGCTTGGAGATTTTGATAAGAAGCGCCTGAAATTTAAAGTGACCGATGGGGGAGACTTTAATCACGGGCCATCTGCTCCCGGTGGCGTACATGCTCCGTCCGTGTTTCCGGATGGTAAAGGCGGCCTCATTACCATCTTCAATATGAATCCTGGTTACCCCAGCAAGGGCTGGAATCAACTAATGTCCCTACCACGAAGGATCACTTTGGAGCCGGATGATATTTGGGATCCCATCCGTCAGGAACCGGCCGGAGATTATGCTTCGCTACGTGGAGATCATGAGAGAGTCAAAAACCTCAGCTTACCGGCCAATGAGGACGTGGTCCTGAAAACCATTTCTGGTAACACCATGGAACTGATTGCGGAAATCGATCCGAATTCAGCGCAAACGATAGAACTGGAACTACTTCGTTCTCCAGGAGGTGAAGAAAAAACCCGTATTATCATCCAGCCTGAGAAGGGTTACAGCCCAAGAACCTTCGGTCTAGATGACATGCGGGCTCGCAGAGCTGCGGGAGAGGTCATGTCCGACACCGTGGTTACGCTCGACAATACACGTTCCTCGATTCTTCCAACAGCTGCGTCCCGTCCACCTGAGATGGATAGTTTCAAACGGGGCAAAGGAGAACCGCTCAAACTCCACATCTTTATCGACCGCAGTGTGGTCGAAGTTTTCGTAAACGGAAAAGCATGTGTGGCGGCACGCACATATCCGGGACGCGAAGACAGTCTTGGAGTTGCCTTGCGTGCTCAGGGTGCGGATGCGAAACTGGTCTCACTCGATGCCTGGCAAATGGGCACCATCTATTAATCGGGATACTATGAGAGCGTTGGTTTTACTGATTATGTTTCTAGGATTGTCTGCGGCAGTCGCTGCAGACAGGCCGAATATCATTCTTATTCTGGCCGACGACCAAGGCTGGAACGCGCTTTCCACTCGGATGCATCCAGATATCCCGGGATCCGGCAGCACTTATTACCAGACGCCGAGGCTCGTGCAATTAGCCAAGGAAGGTATGCGCTTCTCGCAGGCCTACGCTCCAGCACCCACCTGTTCGCCTACGCGCTATGCCATCCAATTTGGGCGCAGTCCCTCCAGTCTCCAGATCTGGGGAGCAGATAATATCGGCAAGAATGTCGATGCGGCCGTGACGGACTCCCTGGCCAATCGCCTTAAAAAAGCAAACCCGGATTACGTATGCGCGCATATGGGCAAATGGCATATCGAATGGGAGCCTTCGGAACTCGGCTATGATGTGGCCGAATATGGTGATGGGCACGACCCCAACGTAACGAGGGGGAAAAATCGGAACAACCCGGATTCTCCACACCCGAGAGATCCGAGATTCATCTTCAGTCTGACTCGTAAGGCCAATGCCTTTATGGAGAAGCAGGTTCAGGAAGACCGACCCTTCTTCCTCCAGATTTCTCACTACGCCAATCATCTCACTTACCAGGCTCTCCCAGAAACCATTGAAAAGTACAAGACTCAGCACGCGAAAAAGGCAACGCCCTACCAAAACAGTCCAGTTTGGGCCGCCATGAATGAGAACCTCGATGCGGGCGTAGGAAGCGTTCTGGACAAAATCGATGAACTGGGAATTCGGGAGAATACCTACGTCATCTACACCGCCGACAACGGCTACGAAGACAAACACGATTACCACAAGCCTGTTGACCAGCGAGGTTATTACAAAGCCTTCCCGCAACGCAGTCACAAGTATCATGTAAGCGAAGGTGGTATTCGTGTACCCTTTATTGTCCGTGGACCAGGAATCCCTGCGAATACCCATTCTGCTGAACCGGTGGTGGGAACGGATATCTACGCGACTGCGATGGATATCATCAATGGCACCCGTCAGTTTCCAGATACAGTCGAGGGTGGTTCCCTACTCGATCACCTGAAAAGCAGCGGTGAACAACCTATCCGCCGCAAAGACCCCTTCCTCGTTTTCAAATATACCAAGCCCAACAACCGTCACGATCTCACCATCGTTCAGGGGCGGCACAAGCTCATCAAGGATGCCGACTCCGATCAGCTACTACTCTACGACCTGGTGGAGGATATTGGAGAAAGTAAAAATCTGGCTGAGGAAAAACCAGAGATGACCAAACAACTCTACGCTCAACTGACGGCCTACTTCAAACGCCTCGATTGGGATGAATCAGAAATTCCAAAAATCAATTTGGAGGGCCGAAGGAATTAGGAACTTACCAACTACTCGCATGCACCATAAGAAAACGTTTTCCGTATTCCTAATACTTCTTTACCCCTACTTGGCCTCCCTCGCGGCGGACAAACCCAACGTGGTGCTCATGTTCATTGATGACATGGGCTACGGTGACATAGGTCCGTTTGGCAACACAGTGAACCAGACACCCAACCTGGACCGGATGGCCCAGGAAGGAAACCGGTTAACTCAGTATTATACTTCAAACACTGCTTGTACCCCGTCCCGCGCTGCTTTGATGACCGGAACCTATGCCGCACGTATCGGAATGGATGGTACGGTCTGTTTTCCCAACGAAAAACGGGGGCTCAACCCAACCGAGTTAACAATTGGCGATGCCATGAAATCCGTGGGTTACAGAACCGGTATATTTGGCAAGTGGCACCTTGGCGATCAACGCGAGTTTCTCCCTTTGCAAAACGGCTTTGATGAATATTTTGGAATCCCCTACTCCAACGACATGTGGCCCTTTAACCTGAATGGCCATCGACATACTAAAGAAACCTACACCCCGCTTCCGGTCCTCAGACAAAACAAAGTGGTAGCCTATGTAAGTGATGGCGCCGACCAATCCCTCCTTTGTGAGGTGATCACCGATGAGGCGGTTAAGTTCATAAAGAAACACAAAGACCAACCTTTCTTCCTTTATATACCGCACGCCTATGTTCATCTGCCACGTTTCGGAAGATTGGATCTAGCTAAAAAGGCGGAAGGTGATATTGATCGAGCAACTGTTGAGGAAGTCGATACCAGTGTGGGACGAATTCTGGATACATTGGAGGAACTGGGAATCGATGAGAATACCCTCTTCATTTTCACTTCTGACAATGGTCCCGCACGCGGCATGAGCGCCGGACCGCTTCGCGGAAACAAAGGCGGTCCGAAGTACGAAGGGCATATGCGAGAGCCCACCCTCACCTGGTGGCCGGGAACGATTCCCGCCGGTCAGGTCACTGAAGCGATAACCGCTTCTATCGATGTATTACCCTCCTTGGCCAAATTGGTCGGAGCCGAAATGCCCGCCGACAGGATAACTGATGGGAAAAACTCCCTGAATGCCCTGCTCGGGAATGCGAAAGCTAAGTCTGCACATAAGGTCCTTTTCTACGAAATCGATGCCATCCGCCGCGGGAACTGGAAACTGGTTCGCGGAGCTAAAGGAAAGTTCGAGCTCTACAATTTGAAGAACGATCTGGGTGAAACCAGGAACCTGATCGAAAAACGCCCCGAGCTGGCAAAGGAGTTGAACGCAATCCTCGATTCCCATGCAGAAGAGCTTGCTGCCAATTCGCGCCCTCCCGGAATGCTGGACCACTCAGATTTTCTGATCAGCGAACCAGGGAACTTACCCAAACTCCGAGACTATTTAGGGATGAAAAATTTCGAAGCGTTGGAGCGATCTAATTTAATCCTTATGAAATAAATCTATGAAGAATATCAAAAACTGTTACCTTATGGTTCTTGCGCTTTGTTTCGCGCTTTCTTCTACCCTCGCAGCAGACCGTCCCAACGTCATCCTGATCCTGACCGATGATCAGGGCTATGGTGACTACAGCTGTCATGGGAATCCATTGTTGAAGACCCCGGAACTCGACAAACTCCACGCAGAAAGCATCCGTCTGACAGATTTTCATGTGGCTCCCATGTGCACTCCAACACGTGGCCAATTGATGACGGGAATGGACGCTATGCGAAACGGAGCGACAGCGGTTTGCCAAGGACGCTCTATGATGGGGAATGGAATTCCATTAATGCCCGAGTACTTTGCTAAAGCCGGTTACTCGACCGGGCACTTTGGCAAATGGCACCTCGGCGATAGCTACCCGCACCGTCCACAGGATCGTGGTTTTCAGGAGACACTGCATCATCCGGCATGGGGCATTACCTCGTTGGCCGATCACTTTGGAAACTCCTACTGGGACCCCTGGCTGCAGCACAACGGTGTAGAGAAACGCTACGAAGGCTACTGCACCGATATCTTTTTCGATGAAGCGATAGACTGGATGAAAGAGCAGAAGAAAGCGGACAAACCTTTCTTTCTCTACCTTCCGACCAATACACCCCACGTGCCCAACTGGGTGGATGAAGAGTATTCCAAACCCTACGCGGAGGTGGGGACCTTTAACGGGGTCGAGGTTCCGGCCGACTTTTATGGCATGATCGCCAATATTGATGAGAATATGGGCAGGCTCGAAACTTTCCTCAAAAAAGAAGGATTAAAAGACAATACCCTCCTGATCTATCTGAATGACAACGGTACGCAGAGTAAAGCGGCTTCAGAAATTTACAATGCGGGCATGCAAGGATTCAAGCGGGGCATGTTCGATGGAGGGCATCGGGTTGCCAGTTTCTGGCGCTGGCCTGAAGGATTAGATGGTGCCCGAGACATCGGTGATCTGACCCAGGTTCAGGACATTCTTCCTACACTGGCGGAGTTGTGCGATCTGCCGAAACCATCGGCTGAAACCAACGGAGCCAGCCTCGCGAAACTGTTGCAGGGAAAACAATCCAAATTGGATGACCGGAAAATCGTGATTCAATACTCCAACCGCAATACCTCAGCCGTTCGCTGGGATCATGCCATTGTGCTTTGGGACAAGTGGCGTCTGGTGGGACAGGATACGCTCCACAATATTGCCACCGATCCGCATCAGGATAAGAATATCGTTAAGCAATACCCGGAAATCGCACAGGAAATGCGGGATCATTACGAGCAATGGTATGCCGAAGCCAAACTCCGTTTCGACACGCCCCGCTACATTACCGTAGGGAGCGATACAGAACCAAGTTTGACGCTCTTTTCCAACGACTGGCAGGGAGGTTACTGTGACAACCCACCCAACCTGGTGGCCGCCAATACCACGGGATACTGGGACATCGAAGTAGCAGAGGCCGGGACCTATGAATTTGAACTGCGTCGTTGGCCAGAATCGGCAAATTTGGCTTTGAGCTCGGGTGTTGAGGGAGAAAAAATTAAGGCTCACAATCCGTTCATAGGTTATGTAGGGGAACGCCCGATACACTACGCAAGCATTCATGTCGCTGGGTTTCAGGAGACAACAGTCCCGAGAAAGGGTGCGACTCATGCCACCTTTACTGCGAATTTGGACGCTGGAAAGACGAAGCTAAGCACTCTCTTTTCAGATATAGATGGAAACGAGTTGTGTAGTGCGATCTATGTGAAGGTTACCCGTAAGTAGCCTCCAAAATCTTTTTTCTTTTTCCGGTTTCAAAATTAATGATCAAAACAAGAGTAGAAACACGGCTGAGAACAACTGTGGTTATGATGGTGGCGGTTCTAGTTGCCTGCGTTGCTCGAGGACATAAGAGCGTGTTGGCTGACAAGATACCCGAAGAGTTGATCGAAGTAACCGATAGAGAGGTCTATGTGGAGGAACTCGATGTACCTGATAAGCATCATCATGACCCGTCGAATATTATCAAGTACAACGATCAATACTATCTATGGTACACCCAGCATCCGGAAGTGACCAACGGCTGGGAAGGTCACATCCGTCTGGCAACTTCCGCCGATGGACTAGATTGGACCGCCCAAGGCGTCGCCATCCCGGTTGGCGAAAGTGGCGATATAGATGATAAGGCCGCCATTACATCTTACGTCGTTCCCTATGACGGGAAGTACTACCTCTTTTACACCGCTTATGGAAGCGCTGCAGAACTGAAAGGCATCAGCTATGCCGTCGCGGACACACCGGACGGCCCCTGGAGGAAGTCAGGCAAAAAACTCCTGTGGCCCAGTGGCAATAAGGAGGAGTGGGACGGTGTTCATATCGACGATACCAACATCATTTTCTTCGATAATAAGTGGTTTCTCTATTACAAAGGGAGACCGTTTGGAGCAGAGCCATCCGAAACAAAAATCGGGGTGGCAACTTCTGATAATCTTCTTGGTCCCTACGAGAAATATGAAAAGAGTCCTGTGTTTCCTGGCCACGCCTTCACAACCTGGGTTCACCGCGGTGGGGTAGCCGCTTTTGGATACGGTACATTCTGGTCGGAAGATGGATTCACCTTTGAAAAGACCTCTGATTGGACACCCAGAACGGTAGGACTTTACTGTCCGGAAAATTTTGGAAACGGGGTCAACAACAACGGCGTTTTATGGGGAATGAAGGTAAAATTCCCTGAGGACAGATGTCGGTATATCACTCGAATGGAACTTCCTGTCCTTGATCTTTCAAATTTGAAAAAGACAGCCCCATAGGAAGTAGGATGTTCTGGTCGAGAGGAAAACAAGATATATAGAAAGCGGGCAATTCATTAATCTAAAATCATCTAACAACAACATGAATATTATCTCAGTGTTTTTGGCTCTCGTCCTGGCTTTTATTTTTCCGCTATCGCTGCTAGCCAAGGAACGACCACCTGTGGTGAGCTTGTCGAAGCCAAACGTCCTCTTCATCGCCATTGATGATATGAATGATTGGACCACCCTCTTTGATGAGGGGAATCCGATCCAGACACCCAATCTCAAGAGACTCGCAGCACGAGGAACCTTTTTCAGCCGTGCCTATTGTGCGTCACCGGGTTGCAATCCATCGCGAACGGCGATCATGACCGGCTATCGTCCGACGACCTCTGGTGTTTACGGGAACCGTACTCCCTGGGCAGAGATTATGCCCGACACAGTAACGATCCCTAAGTACTTTGAGCTAAACGGTGGTTATGCCACGCGAGGTGCGGGAAAAATTTTCCATCACGGTGTAACGGGAAAGGAGCCTAAAGGCAAACCCGCCTTCCAAGAGTTTTTTAAGAAACTGGATATACGTGGACCTGGAGCCGGAAAGAATTACAACGGTTACAAGCCCGACCAAAATCCTCGGCTGGGGAAAATTGCATTCGATTGGGGGGTTCATGATCAAAAGATGATCGATGACGACATGTGCGAGTACGTAGAGGCCCAAATGGAGAAGTCCTGGGACAAGCCGATCTTTCTGGCCGCCGGAATTTTCAATCCGCATCTTCCGTTTTACGCGCCTCAGGAAACCTTCGACCGTTACCCTTTTGAATCCCTCCGCATGCCTCCTATGCCGAAAGGTGATCTCGACGATGTGGGCGAGATGGCCCGACGTATGGTCCGCAAGGAATACTGGATCTGGGACAACACCACGAATCAGTCACGCGGAGCACCAGGAAGCCTTCCAAGTATGGTGCAGGCCTACCAGGCTGCGGCGGACTACGCCGACCAAATGGTGGGGCGTTTAATCGACAAGCTCGACGCAACCAGCATGGCTGACAATACCATCATCGTGCTCTGGTCCGACCATGGTTATCATTTGGGCGATAAGGAAACTGCAGTAAAATTTACACTCTGGGAAAAAGCCAACCGAGTCCCGTTTATCATCGTTGCTCCAGGTATCACAATTCCGGGTACTCGAATCGAGCAACCGGTAGGACTCATCGACATCTATCCCACTTTACTTGAGCTGGCCGGTTTACCACCCAAGGGGGACAACGATGGACTGAGCCTGGTACCGCTCCTTAAAAATCCCGATGGTAAATGGGTTCGCCCTGCCCTCATGAATGAAGGGCCTGGGAACCATGCGGTACGCTCGGAGCGCTGGCGTTATATTCGCTACAACACAGGAGACGAGGAACTCTACGACCACCGCAATGATCCCTGGGAGCACACCAACCTAGCGAGCGATCCACGGTATGCGGGTGTCATTGCCGAACACCGAAAGTGGTTACCCAAAAACGAAGCTCCCGGCGTAGCCATGGACCACTTGCTCAGGCCAGTCCCAGCTCCGGGAATCGGACTGCCGGAGAATCTGTCGAATCGGCCTTAGTTTCTAGTTATGTTCCTTTCGCTACTTATTGATATTCTGACCCAACTACCCTTTCACTGGATTTGCGGCAATTTGCGTGTACTGCTCGGCGAAAAAGGACAGAAACTGAAGTCGGGTAATTGGATATGATTAACCACCAACCCATCGCGGTAGGTCTCGGAGAATTGCTCTGGGACATGCTACCGAAAGGCAAACAGATTGGTGGCGCTCCATTTAATTTCGCAAGGCATTGTAACCAGTTGGGGTTAGAAGGGTTTCCGGTCAGTCAAATTGGAATAGACGAATTGGGGAATGAGACAGTGTCCTTGCTAAAAGATTGGGGGATTACCCCAGACTTTGTTTCTAGAGACCCGCAGCATAAAACAGGAACCGTGAACATTCGACTAGATGACCAGGGAAAACCCAACTATGAGATCCGCGATGATGCCGCCTGGGATTTCATACAGCATAATCTGCTCCTAGAGCAACTTGCCCCAAAAGTAGATATAGTGTGCTTTGGGACGCTTGCACAACGAAGTGATGCTTCCAGATTTACCATTTATAGTTTTTTGGATCGCATGTCTTCAGATGCGATCAAACTGTTTGATGTAAATTTGCGTCAACATTTCTATTCGATTGGATCGATTGAAGCTTCGTTGGAACGAGCCAGTATTCTCAAATTGAGTGACGAGGAATTGCCCGTATTGAAAAACGCATTCTCGCTCAGCGGATCGGTGGAGGTACAGCTGTCTGAACTCAAGAACCGATTCGAGCTCAAGCTCATTGCCTACACACGTGGGGCGGAAGGGAGCTTCCTCATCGATGGCTCGGGAACTGACGACCATCCTGGTAACACAATAACAACTATTGATACGATTGGCGCAGGAGATTCTTTCTCAGCGACTTTGTGTGCGGGTTTACTGCAAGGGCTACCCCTCGCCCAGCTTAATGAAAACGCCAACCAAGTGGCTGCCTATGTTTGTTCCCAACGCGGTGCGACTCCCGCGTTACCCGAGTCCATCGTCAAGAATGTATCATATTCCACAAGTAGCATACCCAAAATATGAACTTTTCTCGATAACGATCAATCGCTTGATATCTTCTGCTTTTTGAATGAATCAGACATCCAACTATTCCGTCTGCAAATACAAGAATGTCGTAATCGTCACTTACAGCAACTAGAACGAACTCGAAGATCGTCGTTTCAAGTCAAGCGATGCAAAAGTAAGACAATGAAGAATCCATATCTCCAATTTCTCATTGCTGTCATGGCAATACTCTCCTGCTCCGCCGCAGATCGGCCAAATATACTAATTATATTTACCGACGATCAGGGCTATGGCGATGTTGGTTGTTACGGCAATGAGCTGATCAAAACGCCTCGCCTGGATCAGTTGGCTCGAGAAGGGACGCGCTTCACGGATTTCTACGCTCAACCGGTATGTGGGCCATCGCGCTCCGCGCTGTTGACGGGACGCTATCCGATTCGAAGCAAGGGCTGGAATATGCCGACTGATGAAATAACCATTGCTGAACTGCTGAAACCTGCTGGCTATCAGACTGCCTGTATTGGCAAATGGGACGTTTCGAACCGTAAGGCCATCCTGGATCGTATGCCGAACGCCCAAGGCTTCGATTACTACTTTGGCCCGCTCGGAGCGAACGACGGCGGGACTGTGAAATTTCATCAGAACAACGAACCCGCCGGGCAAACTACCAACATGGGAAGCCTGACTCGCTTGTATACCAATAAGGCCATCGACTATTTGGATAATAAACGGATTTCAGATCAACCCTTCCTGCTTTATCTGGCGCATACGATGATGCACACCAACATCGATGCCTCTCCCAAGTTCAAAGGAACCTCAGAGGGAGGGCTGTACGGTGACGTGGTGGAAGAATTCGATTTTGAAACCGGTCGATTGCTAGACCGAATCGATGAGCTCGGATTAGGCGAAAATACGCTAGTCATTTTCACGTCCGACAATGGCCCCTGGAGTCAGCCTCGATACACCCTCGTAAAACAGGGTCGCATCGGAAGACCCAACAGCAGCAATCCAAACTGGTTTATGCCAGATGGCACTGTATTTTGGGGTGACCCAGGTCCTCTAAGAGGCGCTAAAGGCTCCGCATATGAAGGGGGCTCCCGAGTTCCCTGCGTTGTTCGGTGGCCGGGAAAAGTTCCAGCTGGAAAGACCTCGAGTGCCCTTTGGGCTACCATTGATTTTTTACCAACCATCGCTTCCCTAGCCGGCGCCGATCTGCCTTCGGGCAGAGCGATCGATGGCCAGGATCAAAGCGATCTCCTTTTTGGAAAGACCGACCGTGGCCGCGAAACGTTTATCTACGATCAAACAAGACAGGTGGACAGTCCTTATCTGGGAATAGGCATTCGCAAAGGAAACTGGAAGCTACTACTTCCGGGTCGCGAACCATCAAAACCACACCGATATGTTATGGACTATGGGACCAATAACTACGAGCTCTACGACTTAAAAGCCGACATCGGAGAACGTTGGAATCTGGCCCATGACTATCCTGAGGTTGTCAAAGCGCTCGAAAATGAGCTCAATCAGTTTAAGGCAGCAATCGAAATAGAATAATTGTTTTGAGACTACATATGAATTTTACCCCATCCAGAAATGCATTCACAATAGCTTTATTGATAGCGGGCATCGGCCTGCTTTGCGGATGTGCGAACCAAAACCAAACGGCCACCAAGCCCAACGTTCTGTTTATCGCCATCGATGACATGAACGACTGGACCACTTTGTTCGATCCGAACAACCCCATCCAGACGCCCAATTTGGAACGCTTAGCCTCCCGCGGCACGTTCTTTAACAAAGCCTATTGCGTATCCCCTGCCTGCAATCCTTCCCGGACCGCCATTCTTACCGGACAGCACCCTTCCACCACGGGCGTCTATGGCAACAAGGACAGTTGGCGGACGCTGGTTCCAGATGCTGTGACCCTGCCTCAGTATTTCAAAGAGCAGGGTTACTCCACTCAAGGGGCTGGGAAGATTTTTCATCATGGGGAAGCGGGACGCGACCGTGTGGATAGCCCTTCCTTTGAGGCTTTTTTTGATATGCTGGCCACCCGAGCACCGGAAGCCAACCACAACGGCTACACCGATGGACTACTCGCACTAACTGTTTTCGATTGGGGATTACACGATCAGAAAATCATCGATCTGGATACGGTAGAATGGGTTGAGGCGGCCATGGATAAACCACAGAACAAACCCGTCTTTATGGCGGCTGGAATATTCCGACCTCACATGCCTTTCTACTCCGACCAAGCAACTTGGGATCGGTACCCCTACGAGACGCTCAAAATGCCAGAGTACAAGGAAGGTGATTTGGAAGACGTTGGCGATATTGCTCGCAACATGGCACAGAAAGAATTTTTCATCACCGATAACGTGCTGGGGAAGCCTGAGCGGAATCCAGGGAGCCTTCACACTTTCGTCAAGAGCTATCAAGCCGCGTCCGACTATGCGGATCAAATGGTAGGTCGTCTTCTCGACAAGCTCGATGCCACTGGTCAGGCCGACAAAACCATCATTGTGCTGTTTTCAGATCATGGATACCATCTGGGAGACAAGGAAAGCTGTGTAAAGTTCACACTCTGGGAAAAAGCCAATCACGTGCCCTTCATCATCGTTGCGCCCGGAATCACCCAACCCGGTGCGGTATGTGATCAACCCGTGAGTCTGATCGACATTTATCCTACTCTCGTCGAACTGTGCAAGCTTCCTGAGAAACCCTACCTCGATGGGAAAAGCCTCCTGCCCCTTCTGAAGAATCCCGAAGCGAACTGGGACCGACCCGCCGTGATGACAATGGGACGCGGAAATCACGCCGTCCGTTCCAAGCTATGGCGCTACATCCGCTACAGCGATGGGACTGAAGAGCTATATAATCATGATGAAGATCCCCACGAGTGGCACAACTTGGCAGGCGAACCGAGCTACCATCAGATCAAGACCGAACATCGACGCTGGCTGCCCCAGCAAGAAGTACCCTGGCAAATCGACGAATCCAAAAACTGGATATACACCCGTGCCCTCTGGGACGATAAACCGGTAAACGAAAGGTAGCACAGGCATCTTGCCTGTGAAAACAGGCGAATACCCTACCCACTTTCTTAAACTACTTCCAAAGACTACGCATTGCTGCAACTCCGCAATCTGAATACTCAACGGCATACGCGGTCGCACTTCGTTTCCGTTTTCGTCAATAGGATACTGGGCGTTTTTGGCTTCGAGTGTGGCCATCAGTCCGCTCATCATTCGATTCAGCGGTTCTGGATTACTGCGAGCGAGGTCGTTCTGCTCGCTGGGATACTGTGCAAGATTAAAAAGCTTATAGCGGGTGCCTCCCGATTGAATAAGGTCGCCTGAAGTTTTCGCAATGGGTTGACTGTGATAGATCACCTTCCGATAAATTTTACGATATGTAGTTTAATAACTGCTACGGTATGGGCCACGAAGATCGTGCATGAGAAAAGCCTGAGCGTAGTCGCCGAGTATATTACCGAACAGTACATCCACTTCAACGGACTTCCTGGCGAGCAAGATGCCCTCTTCTTCGCCGAACCTTCTCGATACTCACTCGAATTTAAAAGTTTTCGGGATATCGGGTCCGTGCTATTTCAGAAGCAATAAAATCTTTTGGGATTTAATCAGTTTCAAACTGGGATTGCCTTCAAAAGAGGGAGGAACATGCCAGCTAATGAAACAGGATTTCGATATCTCAATGAAGGTCAGAACCAACAATACTGATATCCCTTCCACCAATAGGTGAAAGAAGGCGAATCGCAAAACCACTTTTCAGTTGGTCTCCACAACAGAAAGTTTTATTGCAAGTATTTTGCAATTGCACTTGCATTTAATGAAAGTACCTTGCATGATGCCCAAGTGATTAGAAATTTTTGCTTTTTGCTTCCAGGCATCTATCTAGCTGCCCTTCAAACTTTTGGACAAGCTAACGAGAGAGTCAGTACGGTTGACCTAGATGCAAGGATCATCACAGCGAGTCCATTTGTAGAAAAAAAGGCCGAACTGGTCAATTCTGCAGGCGAGCTATCAGGAGATGCCCTCAGGCGATCATCCGAGTCTTCATTAGGAGGAACTTTGTCAGGTCAAGCGGGTGTGCATTCGACCTATTTTGGCCCAGGAGCAGGTCGACCCATCATTCGCGGTTTTGACGGCGACAGGATCCGTATCCTTAACCAAGATCTGGATACCTTCGACGTATCGAATTCAAGCCCAGACCACGGCGTTAGCATTGAGCCGCTTTTCGCTGACGAAATCGAGGTTGTTCGAGGCCCTGCCACATTGCTTTACGGAAATGCAGCTATTGGTGGCGTGGTTAACGTACTGAGCAAGGAATTGCCTAGAAAGCGGGCATTCGCTCCTATTTCCGGTCAGGCCGAGGCCTACTATGGATCCGTATCGGACGAGCAGTCTTACGGCGTTTCTTTGCAAGGCGGTGAAGGAGACTTCGCTTGGAGTGCGGGATTCTTGGATCGGCAATCCAACGATTTTGAAATTCCCGGCTTTGCCGAGTCCATCTATCAAATGGAAGCCGAAGAGGAGGAGCATCATGATGAAGAGGAGCATCATGATGAGGAGCACGAAGAAGGAGAAGAACACGAGGATGAGCACGGCGATGAGGAAGAAGAGGAAGTGTTCGGCGTTTTGGAAAACAGCTTTGTTGATACACGTACCGGCTACCTCGGCCTAGCTTGGTTTGGAGACAAAGGCAGCTTGGCCATTTCTTACACCGACTACGCTTCCGACTATGGAGTTCCGGGTCATGCCCACGGGCACGAGGATGAGCACGGCCATGAGGAGGGCGAAGAACACGAAGAAGGTGAGGAGCATGAGGAAGAAGAGCATCACGACGAGGATGAACACGGCGACGAAGAATCAGTCAAACTCGATCTCGACCAGTCCCGCTTCACTTTGCGCGGCGAACTCATCGACCCGTTTGACTTCCTCAAGAGCCTCGAGATCGACTTCGCTTTGGGCGACTATCAGCACGTCGAAGTCGAAGGCAACGAAGTAGGCACCCTTTACGAGCGAGATGGCTACGAGCTACGCCTAACAGGCGTACACAATCCTGTGGGTGAATTTACCGGAGCTTACGGTTTTCAAGCCAAAGTAGATGACTTTTTGGCCGTCGGAGAAGAAGCCTTTATACCAAATTCCAAGACATCGCAATATGGCCTTTTTATAATGGAGCGATTGAACCAGAATTGGGGAGCTTGGGAGTTTGGTGGCAGAGTGGAGAGCATAGAGATCGATCCCGAAGATTCCAGCCTGGAAAAACGAAGCTTCGAAACGCTTAACGGATCTTTCGGCTTCGTGCGTCGAATCGATGAGAGCAGCACGTTTTCAGCGAATCTAGTTCTCGCGGAGCGGGCTCCCAATGCTACCGAAATATTCGCTTTCGGACCTCACGTAGGTACAAGAACTTTCGAAATTGGTAAGGCTTCAATAGACGAGGAGTTCTCAACCAGCCTTGATATGTCCTACCGATTGACAGCTGGAAAGATCACCGGAGAGGTTTCCGCCTTCTATTCTGATTTCACCAACTTTATTTATCTGCAGTTCCTCGATCACGAGGAAGTAGAATCGATCTATGGCGAAGACTTCGATACCGAGGGCTTGAATGTGTTCAGGGCAACGGCAGCGGACGCCAAATTCTACGGCTTCGAAGTCGATCTTCGCTATCATATAATTGACGAGGCGGATCAAGCCATGCACTTGGACCTCGTTTATGATCAGACAAGGGCTACAAACAAAAGCTTCGGTAATAACATGCCTCGCATCCCAGTGAGACGCCTTGGCTTGCGGTACGAGTATCAGAACAATGATTGGCTTTTCGGCTTAGAAGGTCGCTGGTACGACGAAGCCACTAATCTGGCTCCCAACGCTTTGCCCACCGACAGCTACACCCTGTTGAACGCGAACGTAAGCTACCGCATTCGAGCTTCTGAGACAGTCTCTGTCGATCTATTCGCAGCGGGCCACAACCTAGGAGACGAAGAAGCCCGCCCGAATACTTCGTTCTTGAAAGACTTGGCTCCGATGCCAGGTCGCAGCGTTAGACTCGGAGTAAGGACTTCCTTTTAGATCGGTATTTTGATATTGAAACAACCGTAGTTGCTCAACCAACAACATCTAACACTCATAACGAACGCACAATGAATATATCTACAAAGGGAGGGTGGCTCGACCAGATCGCTATCGCTCTGGCAGTCGTTTGTGGTATTCATTGTTTGATAACACCGATCTTACTAATAGCCCTGCCTATTTTGGGGACCACTTTTTGGAGTAGCTCGAACTTCCATTTTTGGATGCTTTGCTTCGTTCTGCCAACCACTGCTCTCGCTAGCATTTCGGGCTTCCGCAGGCACAGAAACAAAGGTGCCATTACACTCACGATAGTGGGTGTAGCTCTGCTTGTAACGGCGACTTTCTTGGAACGAGCCAGCTTACCAGGGAGTTCAGACGATGTGACATACACATCTGAAATTTCATCAGAAATCTCCTATTTAGCCATTCAGCAACTAAGCGTTGTGGCAAACGATTCTGAAAGTTCGCTCGCCGCCGAGGAATCCTGCGGAAGTTGTTGTGTCGTTCCGTCAAAGGCAAACGAAACACCCTCTCTCAGTCTAGCCGGGGTCACGTTCTCTAGTCCGATTTTTCTCAACTTTCTAGGAGGGCTTTTCCTAATAAGAGGACACTGGCTAAATTTTCGGCTTTGCAAGAGCTGTTCACAACTCCTCCAATAGACTAACTTTGCGGAGACTTTTGATCGAGACCGTTCACGAAGTGAATACAAATAAAGATCCCAAGAAAAACCTTCCTCGCTAAGTCAAGATCGCTCGACCTCGTCGACTTCCGAAGCGTTAGCGAGATATTCCTTATTTAGTCAGTATAGGGTCGTTCACTGCCCGAAATCCAGCACCGCTGATGCTGATGCTCAGGTTGATCCCGGACGGTCCTCCCTACCAAAGCAAAAGCCGACGACGAGACGGGATCTACCACAACTGTCTTTGCTCTGCTACCATCGCCCGCCAGGTGCTTCGTATAACTCAACCCATTGAGATCAAAACCGATGGAATGCGGTATCATGGCTTTCGACATTGCCAATGTGTCAATAGCTGCCTAATACTCGTTAAACCATGACCCTAACCAATCTCCCCATTCACCGGCGCAGGTTTTTGGCATCTACCTCTATTGCTACTGCAGCGGCGGCATTCGGAATTATTGGATGCAAGAAAACAGTTCGCACTCCAAAACGCTCATCCGGGATTTTCGTAGGAGAGGGCGAGTTCAAATACGAGGTAATCAATGACTGGGTTACGTTACCGGACCGCTATTCATGGCAGATTACCCACAACGTTGCGGTGGATAAGGATGGCTTTCTTTACGTGATCCATGAAGGGGACGAAGCACTGCCCGATCACCCTGCGATCTTTGTTTTTGATCCGGCGGGCCAATTCGTCAAAGCGTTCGGGAATCAGTTTCAGGGAGGCGGCCACGGCTTGGAGGTACGAGCAGAGGGAAATGAGCAGTTCCTCTATGTCACCGGTTATCAAAAATTGAAGACCTTCGCCAAACTCACGCTCGATGGCGAGGAGGTCTGGTCACACAAAGCTCCGATGGATGCCGGCGTCTATGCGGCAGATGAAAACACCAAAACGGACTTTAAAGATCGCACTGAGTTCTGGGGTCGAAATCATTTCCTCCCGACTAATTTCGCGTTCCTCCCAGATGGAGGGTTTTTCCTCGCGGACGGTTACGGAGCCTTTTTGATTCACCGATTCGACAAGCACGCAAACTACATGTCCTCATTCGGCGGGGAGGGAAATGAAGATGGCAAATTCAAAACGCCTCATGGCTTATGGATCGACAGCCGAGCCGATGAATCGCAAGTCGTCGTGGCCGATCGAGCCAACAAACGGCTTCAATGGTTTTCTCTCGACGGGAAACACAGGAAAACGATGGGAGGCTTCATTTTACCCGCTAACATCGATCAATTTGAAGACACTCTCCTGATTCCCGATTTGAGTGCTCGGATCACGATGCTGGACAAAGAGAACAGGCTGATCCATCTCGGCGAAGATCCGGATTGGCGAACGAAAGTCACCAAGGATAAAAATGCCATGCGCCGCGGACCGAGGGAAAACTGGGTTTCCGGAAAATTCGTGCACCCTCACGATGCCTGTTTTGCAGAAAACGGAGATATATACGTTGCTGAATGGGTAGCGACAGGACGTATATCCAAACTTCTCCGAGTTTAGATCCACCTCAAAACTTTTCTTGAACACTGCTCGGCGCAGTAGGGTCTCAGCTAGATCCTTTCTTTGTGATGCCAAAAAAGTGAATGAGTAGTCATGTAACGTTAGCTGACGAAAACCCATTATCTTAAAATCGCAATGTGGAGACTCTAATAATTAGCGTATCTACTTTTTTGATACATATAGGCCGTCCGCAATTTCTTTGGTCATACGATCCACAAAATCGGGCGTAAGAAATTCCATGCCGTGCCCCGGCGTATCCAGTGGCGATACATACGGTCCATCTTGAAGCTCCATTGTCGCAATCGGCGCATAGTCACTGAGCCAACGATGTACTTGATGATTCTCCACTGAGTCACAATTCGGTACCGACGCGGCGAAATGAATACTTGTCGAAAAGAGACAAACGGTATTAGCCGCGTGTAAGGAAATTGGCAAGTCATGAGCCTCGGCCACCGCTGCAATCTTCAATCCTTCTGTAATGCCCCCGCAAACACACAAATCAAAGTGGACAAATTCGGTCGCTCTCTGATCGATCAAATCCTTAAAAGCGCGGCATCCGTGCAAAGACTCATTCGCGCAAACAGGAATCCCGCCACGCTTATTCACGATTGAGTGGCCCTTCGTATCGGTTAGGGCGACCGGAGACTCAAACCAGTAGATATTGTGCTCTTGTGCTTTCCTAGCCAAGCTCAGCGCCTCAGGAACGCTGTAGGCATGCAATGCATCAATCATAACGCGACTATCCGGACCTGCCGCTTTGCGTGTAACCGCGATTCGTTCAAGGTCCTCTATTTGCGGAAGACCGCCAACTTTTATTTTAACTCCAGAAAATCCGCTTTCGCAGTAGCCTCGAACTTCCGAAGCAAGATCGTCGATAGACTTATCCCTTCCATAAAGACCCCCACTCGCATAGGTATAGACACGGTCTGAGTGTCCGCCAAGCAATTGATAAAGCGGGACGTTCAAAATCTTCGCTCTTAAGTCCCAGAGGGCGAGATCAAGACCGCTGAGCGCATTCATCATAACACCCTCCATCGTGCCTATTGGGGCCAGACCTCCGATTCGCTCTCGAATCCGCTCAATAAAATGCGGGTCTTCTCCTCTGACCAAAGGAGCGAAGTCTTGGTTGATGATATCCACCACCGCACGAGTGGAACCGTAAAAAGACCAGATCTCTCCAACACCAATCATGTCAGTATCCGTCTCCACAAACACGAAAACTACCTCTTTAGCGCTAAACGCCAAGGCGGGATTCCACAAATCGCCTCCCATGGGGAAGTTGATTTGCTTCGCGAATACTCGTTTGATTTTCATCTGAGCTAGATCGAAACGATGAATAGAATTTGTAAACAAAAAAGCCAGAAAAGCCCTAAGATCGCAATCCCTTGAAAATCAGCGAATGGTGCAGCCTTGAACCGGTAATACGCTCTCCATCGGATATCCCGACGGTAGGGCAAGAAGAATCTCGAGGGAAAATGAGCACCATCCGCTCTTTGCACATCATCCAATCGAGTGGTCTAATCGATTCGAACAAGGGCATTTAGTTGCTAACCAATCAGCCCTATCAATCTAGCTGACACGAATGCTTGAGAATGTTGTACTTATCGTCTAGTACGTTTGAATCCAATCAAAATATACTTAGCGATACTGAGATGGACTCCAACCTACCCACTTTTTAAAGAGTGTAGAAAATGTGAAAGCATTTTCGTAGCCAACTGA
This sequence comes from Candidatus Pelagisphaera phototrophica, assembly GCF_014529625.1. Taxonomy (GTDB): domain Bacteria; phylum Verrucomicrobiota; class Verrucomicrobiia; order Opitutales; family Opitutaceae; genus Pelagisphaera; species Pelagisphaera phototrophica. The sequence continues at coordinate 1,635,855 of NZ_CP076039.1, read as the reverse complement.
GTGAGCGATTGTTTCGATCTTATCATCGGTCGAGCTCAAAAGATGTTTCGCTCGCTGGATACGCAAAAAGGTCAAGTGTTGCATAGGACTTCTCCCATATCTCTTGCGGCATAGGCGTCTAAGATGCTCTTCGCTTACGTGGGCGATTTCCGCCAACTCGCACAAATTCCACTTCCGATTCAGATCCGGTTCTACTTGGTTCCAAAGCCTCCACAAACGATCGTCGTAGTCATGCGGTTGAGCAAACCGCAGCGCGTACTGATGGGCTAGGTCAACCCAGTAGCCCAGAATACTCGGACTGTTCATGCCACAAGTTTCCGAATACATCCCTTCAATCGCCGCCTTCAAGGGTCCACCGTCATATTCTTTCAAAACCGGGGAATTCTGCGACACTATCGGCTTTTGCTCTCTCGATTCTAAGTACCGGACCCAACAAAAGTCCCATTTTTTGTCCTCTTTACACCTAAAAGAGTTTTGCACAAACGGGGGAAGCAAACACGCCTCGCCCGAGCGGACTGTTTTCCAAGCTCCATCGACTCGAACACTCCCCTCTCCTCCAAAACAAGCCATCATGTAGGATCCCGACTGGTCCGTGCGAACAATTTCAAAAGGATACCTGCACCTGAGTATTCCAACATGGGCGATGTGATGCTGTTTGAGCAACGGACACACGGGACTTCCCGCCATCCAGGGGCGCTCTTCAACCGCATCGGACCGAACGAGCAAGAAGGTAGAATCACCCAACACGAGCACGTCTTCTGAACCGTTGGAGCTGGAATTGTGGGGTGACATTTATAAATACCTCTATTTGTAGGACTTCCGATAATTCTATCAAGAATTACGAAATCCTGATTCAGAATGAATCAAAATCAAGGTTGATTTTCGGTAGGTTTTTGTTGACCGATTTCCTTTGCGAGACCACTCATGGCCAACCACAAATACGAATCGATTCGAGTCAAACCCACACACACTGATATCCTATTTTCAATCATGTCAGATTCAATCAAACGCTTCATGCAAGCCGCCGACGTAAAGAAGGAGCAAGATCCCTGGGCTACCGTCGAATGGCTATCCAATAAAGAGCTGGTAGGAGCTGAAGAGCTTCTGATGGTGAGAGCCACTATCGCCGCGGGACGCTCCCACCCGTTTCACACCCACCCAACTAGGGAGGAAATAATTTACGTGGTATCCGGACAAGCCGAACAGTGGGTAGAAGACGAATACCGGATACTCAAAGCAGGCGAGATGGTCCTTGTTCCACAGGGTGACGTTCATGGTACCTATAATCCGTTTGACGAAGACGTCACCTTCCTCGCTATACTTTCCCCCCTCGATGGAAGCGAACCCAACATCGTGGACGTATCCGAGCAGGAACCCTGGAAATCCTTGCGGGAAAAACAAAACCGACCCCCCGTGGAATAATTTATCCCCCGCAAATGCTACGGAGAACAAAAAGCAAGCGTTAAGAGGCAAGCCTCTGTGCATTAAAAGTCGCGGGCGATCCCATCTGTAATCTAAAAATCCTTACAACACATCTGAAATCTAAATCTTAATTCTAAAATCTAAAATCATTCGCTATAATGCCAAATCCCTGGACTGGAAAAGGAAACCCGTATACGCGTCAAGAGATGCGCGATCGCCTTCAAACAACGCTCGACAGCGGTGAAACCATAATCGCTGCAGGAGCTGGAACGGGCATCAGTGCAAAGTTCATCGAAAAAGGGGGAGCCGACCTACTCATCATTTACAATTCGGGTCGATTCCGCATGTCGGGTCACGGTTCGACGGCCGGGATGATGGCCTATGGAGACGCAAATGCGGTCGCCATGGAAATCGGCGAATTCGAAGTACTGCCCACGGTTGAGGAAATCCCAGTCATCTGCGGCGTCCACGCCACCGACCCACGCCGCCGCATGTGGCACTGGCTTCTTAAAGTGAAGGAGATGGGATTTTCAGGTGTAAACAATTTCCCAACCCACTGCATCGTCGACGGACACTTCCGAAACGTATTAGAAGAAACCGGCATGCCTTTCTCCAAAGAAGTCGAAATGGTGGAAATCGCTTCGAAGATGGATCTCTTCAGTATCGTCTACGTCGCCAAGCCTGAGGAAGCGGCCGCCATGGCGAAAGCTGGAGCCGACGCGATCATTGCCCATGTTGGGACAACGGTCGGAGGCTCTATTGGCGTAACGGGAGCCGTTTGCTCAATGGAGGAGGCAGCTGCGAGATGCCAATCGATCTTCGAAGCAGGTCGAGCCATCAACCCTGATATCTTTCTTCTGTCGCACGGCGGCCCCATCAATACACCGGAGGACGCAACCAAAGTCAACGAACTCACCGATGCCCAGGGCTTCGTAGGGGCCTCCAGTCTCGAGCGAATGGGTGTGGAAGAATCGCTCACCAACCTGACTCGTAAATTCAAAAAAATCCCCTTTTCCCGTAAATAGGGTTTTCAAATACGCACCAGAAGTCTATCAAAGTACATCCGAGTCCTACGGGGCCTCCCCCGGCTCGTAGACCTTTCCTTACCATGAAACATTACCTCATTTTATTGCTATTGACCGCCTTTACCGTTCTCAACGCCCAGGCCGCCGATCCGATTCGCGTTTTTATCCGGGCCGGAGAAAAGACCCATGCTCCGGGGGCCCACGAGCATCCCCAATTTCTGAAAAACTGGACCGAGCTGCTCGAGTCTCGCGGTGTCGAATGTGACGGCGCCTTAAAATTCCCTACGAGCACACAACTCGCAAAAACAGATGTCCTAATACTCAACGCTAAGGAAGCGGGCAACATCGAAGGTGAGGAACGCGATAATTTGAACGCCTACCTGAGGCGCGGTGGCGGGCTCGTAGTCATTCACGCTGGTGCAGTCTCTCGCGATCCTGACTGGTACAAGAGCATCATTGGCGGGTCCTGGCGTCACGGGACCACAAAGTTCCTTGAAGCGCCAATGAGCCTCTATTTCACTAATATTCCGAATCCAATAACCAAGGACATTTCCAACTTCGATCTCGAAGACGAGATCTACTACGACATGGATGTATCGTCCCAGGTCAAGGTCCTTGCCACCGCCTACACACCCAAAGCGATCGATACCAAAGGACGTGGCAACCAGGAAGCCCAAAAACGGGCGGCGGAAGCAGTTGCCCTCGGCCAGGCAGTCAACATTTACGACATCCAGCCTCAGGTTTGGACCTACGAAAACAAACTCGCCGGAGGCCAGCCCTATCGTGCCTTTGTCCACATCCCCGGCCATTGGAACAAGAATTTCTCTCACGCGGGTGTTAAAGCGATGATCCTGCGCGGAATTGCCTGGGCAGCGAAACGAGACAACGTCGACATGCTTTGCCAAGCCGACGAGCTCGGCGACAACTTAAGGTACGTCGAAGGCGGCGTTCCTCGACCAGAGAAATTGCCCAGCTACCTGAACGTACATCCTGAGTTCGAGATCTCTCTCGTCGCATCGGAACCTTTAATCAACAACCCGATGAATATCAATTGGGACGAGCAAGGCCGTCTCTGGGTGGCCGAAACTCCTGAGTATCCTAATGGTCTGCGCAAGGTGAACGTTCCTGCCTGGATGGATTCCGGATCGCTTAAGCCAGGCGAATACGACCGTGACCCACTCGATCGGATTAGCATTCTTTCGGATACAGACGGCGACGGAGTAATGGATTCCAAGAAGGTCTTCGCAGACAAGATCGAACTAGTGAACAGTTTCGTTTTTCATAAGAACGGGGTCATCGCCACCGCCGCTCCCGACATTTGGTTTTTTGAGGATACCGACGGAGACGACGTAGCCGACAAGCGGACCAAACTTTATACCAATCTCGGCATTCGAGACACCCACGCCGTCATCAACAACCTCCATTACGCGGCCGACGGGTGGGTGTACGCAACACATGGATACTCTTCTTCCGAAAACGTCACATCGGGCGACGGCAAAAAAGACTTTGGTCCCATCGACAATGGCGTCGTCCGCTTCAAGCCCGACGGAAGCCACATTGAGCAATACGCTTCTCGCAACGGCAATACCTGGGGAATGGACACCACCATGTCGGGCGAAGTCTTCTACACACAACCCACTACCGGTAACCCACTAGTACATGTGGTCTTGCCCGAACCTATATTAGCCAAAGGGAAATTGCCCGGAGTCAGCGGCACCAACGGCCTACTTCCTGGTGCACGCACTTTCCCCGCCATGCAGTGGGAACAACAGGCCTACGTGCAAATCGATCAAGTCGGACGCTACACCGCTGGAGCAGGGACCGTTATTTATGAAGGCGGCGCCTGGCCGAAGAAATGGGAACTCAGCTATTTCACCAGCGAACCCACCCTCAATATTATCGGACACTTCAACGTCGTCAAGGATGGCGTATCCTTCAAGGCCACCAAAGAGGTCGGTCGCGAACAACAGGAATTCATCTCCAGCACTAACTTGTGGTTTCGTCCCATCGAGGTGATGACCGGCCCAGATGGGGCCATGTACATCGTCGACTTCTGCAATCAGGCCATTATCCACAACGACACTCGCGGTCCCGTCCATGGACCGGCCAATGCCGCCGTTCGGCCTGACCGCGACCACTACTACGGCCGTATTTGGAAAGTGCAGCACAAGGAGGCGAAAGCGATTGAACCCTCCTCCCTCGACCGCAACAACGTGGCCGCTCTCGAGAAAGCCGCTGAGAGCCCGAACGAACAAATACGCAGCACCGCACAAAGACTCCTGCGCGAATACCACAGTGCTGAGCCCAGCGTTGTCGGTAGCGACGCCGTGCGGGCCTACCACAACGCCTTCAACGAAGGCGACCCCGCCAAGATAGTCGCTAGCGTGAAAGCGGCCCAGGACGACTGGACCCGTTCCGCCCTGGTTGCCGCCTCACAAGAACAGGCAATTGAGGTGATCGAGGCAGTGCTGAAAACCGATCCAAATGACTCTCTGATCGCTTTCGCGACAGCCCTTTCCCCCGACGCCCTAAATAAAGGCGAAGCCGCGGCCAACGCTGCCCGCCTTCTCAAAGCCTGTGAACAAGCCGACGACCAAGCTAGCCCGATTAAAGGGGCTGTGTTGAGAGCCCTAGCTGACAATGTTTCCCAGCCACCTCGAATGACTAATGCGCTGAAGGCAGCTCTCGCCTCTTTGCTCAGCAAGGACAATACGAAAGTGCTTGTTTTTCCATTGGCTATTCTTTGGGACACTCAGGGACAACTAGCATCCCAAACGAATGCCATCAAGTCCTCCATGATCGACAGTCTTTCGGTTTCGAGTGTCTCCAATGAAGAGCGTATCAGCATCGCCCGAAGTCTGGTTAGTATCCATAAAAATGATTCTAAGATCCTACCTGCATTGACCGCGCTACTTTCAGGCAATGGAAGCGAATCTTTGAAATCCGGTATTATTATGGCCCTCGGCTCCGTTGACGGTGAAGACCTTGGGGATACTCTCATCGCTCAATTTTCGGCCTTGGAGGGCAGCCTGAAAATGGGAGCTTTCGAACAAATCGTCAAGCGCCCCCAATGGGCGCGGGAGTTCCTAAAGAGGATCGATAATGGGAAGATAACTCCAGTGGAACTCGGCCCTGGAAACATCGCTCGACTCCGAACTCATCCCGATCGCAATACGTCGCGGGCTGCAGACCGGCTTTTTGCCCGTATCGCTCCGGTTAGAGCTGAAAAGGACGAACTCATCGCAAAACTGATTCCTGAGGTGCAGAAGCCTGGTGATCCCGCCAAAGGAAAGGTCCTCTTTGGGGCCTGCTCCGTTTGCCATAAGCTCGGCGACACCGGAGCCTTAGTCGGTCCTTCCCTTGACGGTATGGGCTCGCATGGAGCCGCTGAACTTCTTGGACATATCATCGACCCCAATCGCGTATTGGAGCAAAACTACATGGCCCACAATATCACAACAAATGGCGGCGAAACCTTTGTTGGTGTTATTTCAACCGAAAACGAATCTACCCTAACGCTGGCGACACAAGCGGGGGCTAAAGAGATCTCTAAGTCCAATATCGCCAAACGCGAAAACACTGGACGCAGTCTCATGCCAGAGGGATTCGAAGCCTTGGGAGCCGTTGGACTCCGCGACTTACTGGCTTTCATTATCGCTCAAGCTGGTCCTGCCCCGGCTGAAAATGCCAATGCGGCGGCGGCCCCGAAAACGCCTACCCCCATATTAAATCGCCGCAAATGGCCGGACCCGATTCCCGCCACTCCAGTCAATTGGGAAAAAGGTAAAACCTCAGTCCTTATAATCAGCGGCGGCTCTTCCCATAAATTTCACGAGTTCTTCGGAAAGTCGGATTCTAAAACCTTGGAGGATGCTGGATTGACTGTTCACTACACCGAAGATGTAGCCCAGGCCACCAAGGAGCTTGCTAACGCCGATGTCGCAATAATCAGCGTCAATCGTGCCGGTTTCGACACACCGGAATACCGTAAAGCCCTTATGAATCGCATCGCTGCAGGCAAAGGCGTTATTATGCACCACCCGGGTACCTGGTATGGATACAAGGAGTGGCCGGAACTGAATTTAAAAGTAGTCGGCGGCGGTACCCGAGGACACGACAAACTCGGCCCTATGGGTGTTCGCGTAGTCAACAAAAGCCACCCGATCATGAGAGGGGTCTCGCCTGAATTCGAACTGGTGGACGAACTCTATATGATGAACCGAGACGGCTCACCAAAAGGCGCCGCCAAGATCCGCGTCCTCGCAGAAACCAGCGTCAGTGCCAAGTCCGGAGCCCGCCATCCCGCCGTGTGGACTACCCAGCACCCAAAAGCTCGCATCGTAGGATACACTCTGGGCCACGACGAACGCGCCCACGATCATCCGGACTATCGGAAGATTCTCATCAACGCCGCGAAATGGATCGCACGTAATTAAATCTTTGATACATATTGATCCCTTAAGAATCCACCCTTTAGCATCTAGGAATCCAGCGGGCTTTGGAGCTCCTTTAATGTATCACTGGGCACGGTGTGTGCATAGATCATCGGATGGTAATCTGCTTTGCCGAATCCCGTTTCGCGTCCGACAACATAGCGCATTCATATAACTCGGCCTACAAAGACTTGCATCTTCTCCGAATCCCGTGTTTGTCCGCGATTTTACTAAAATAAAATGAGCTGCGATTGTCACCTCGAACCAGACACTACTGCCCAGAAGTTTGTCCTGAAGCGACTTCTCATCATTAACGGCTTGATGTTCGGTTCCGAGCTTATCGTCGGATTAATTACATAGTCATCTGGAGTCATCGCTGATTCGATCGACATGTTGGCAGACTACCTCGTTTCTGGCATATCGCTTTTCGCCGTCGGAGCAGCCAATTCGGTGAAGATCGGAGCAGCGAGAGCGAGCGGATGATTCCAGATTGCCCTTGCCGCGAGCATCTTGATCGATGTCTGTCGCCGTGCCGTATTCGGGAGCGAGCCAAGTTCGTTTCTGATGTTCGACGTCTCCATTGTGGCACTAGCTGGCCAAAACGTATTGCTTGATTCTTCTGTCGCACCAGAAGAATCGGGAGGTGCATATCCAGGCAAGCTGGATTTTTGCCCGAAGCGACGTCGTTGCCAATTTGGGCGTGATACTAGCGGTTATCGTTGTCTTTCTTTCGCAGAGTCGGTCGCCCGACTTGATCGTCGGCGCAGGAATCAGCCTGTTTGTCCTTTATGGCGGAATCTCGATCTTGATCGATGCAAAAAAGAGAAGCAGAACAAGCCGCGGCACCACAAATCGATCCCGTACATGGACGAAAAGCCATTTCGGATTCCGAGCACTGATTTACGGTTTCACCGATGCTCTCCGTATTGAGTCTGGTGTGCTCAAACGTTCAGCAGGTGCTCAGAGAAACTGGCTGATTCAGCCATTCAATGCCAATCCAACGAGTCTAGCCTCTTCCTCTCCCAACTTTAGACCAAGGGCTGTGTTCTTTCCCTGTTCGCTCATCTTTACCCAAGTTTTCTGAAGGATCGTGACCATTTTCTCCTCGGTCGTTTTCAGTCGGAACTCGGAAAACTGGCTTTCCAGAAAGACGAGGCACAAGGCGTCTTCCATCGCTTGCGAGTCAGGATTGCTTTTCAGATCCTTCTTCAGGTTGATCGTCCGTACGGTCTCGATAAACTCATTGGAGTAATCAAGCTCTTTCAAAATCGACGCGGTCTTATCGGCATGAAAGCGCTTCAAGTCCGCTCGCCACTTGAGATAGCCTGCTCGTCCTTCCGGATAATCCGCCCGGGGAATTTCCCATCGGCAAATATGCTGGCTTCGAGCGGCGATCAAAAGGGCCTCCGAAGCTTCTTCACAGAAGGAGACCACTTTGGCAAAAAGCAGACAACCGAAATAGAATTCATAGCCCATTTCTTTCCCATCCCGTGTTACACGATTCGGGTCGGCGCTATTCAGGCGGTCTATTCGTTCAATCGCTTCACGAAAAAGGCCGCCATTTGGTAGCTGTTCCGCTACAGCAGATACCTGTTCCCCGTCAAAAATTGAATTCATCACCAGAGTTTAACTGCGGGCTCGCCAGAATCAATCAACTGAATTCCGACTTTTCCAACGGGAAATTAAGGACGTGACTCGGCTATCAGGCTAATAGCTACACCCAAAGCCAAAAAGCGAATGAACCCGACCCAGGACTGAAGCTCACTGTCCCCTAAAAAACCGTTCCTGCTACGGCACCCAGCACACCCCCCTAAGGCAAATCCCTACGGTGCGTTGGAAGCGGTTCGAAGAGAATCAGGCTTCCCTTCCCTATTATTGTAATTAACAATCTTTTTAAATTTTGGCGGGTTTCGCAATCCGCTGTAGATAAAAAGAATCCGATGCCGCGCAACCTTAGACCCATAATATCCTCTCTTGTAATTCTTATTGCTGCCCCCCTGCTCATGTCTCAAGGACGTCTGATGCAGGGTCCCATGGTGGGGAGCATCGAATCCGAGAGCGTCACCATCTGGGCGCGAGTCGCCGGTCCTAGCGTTTTGAATATTCGCTACAGTGATCAACCGAGTTTCTTCAACGCCCAGCTCACATCTCAAATAATCGCGACGAAGGAAAACGACTATTGCGTGACTGCTAAAATCGATGGTCTGAGACCGAATTCTTTCTACTACTACCAGGTTCTCGTGGACGGCGAGCCCGTCGACTACGATGGCTACCCTCTGCTTACTGCTCCGTCCAAGGAGATGCGTACGAAATTCTCGATCGGATTCGGATCTGGCGCCCGGTCCGATAAGGATGGACTGCAGGCAATCTGGCTGCAGGTGCAGAATGCCCGTCCTAATGCTTTTTTCTGGCTAGGTGGCAACGAAGCCTTTTCAGAACTCTCCCCAGAGTTCCAAGCGGAAGAATACCGCCGGCAACGGAGCATTCCCTTTCTGCAACCCCTGTTGCGTTCAATTACACAGCTCTCTACCTGGGACGCGCCCGCCACTTTGCCACAGGACGAGCTCGCCGACTCCCTCGAGATCTTTCAACGCTACTGGCCCAATCCCGCCTTTGGGACCGAGGAAGCTCCTGGATCGTACTTTAACTATCAATATGGCGGAGTGGACTTCATATTCCTCGATACATACTCCTATCGTGACGAAGATGACCATTCTACCATTCTAGGAGAGGTTCAGATGAAATGGCTTCAACAGCAGCTCAGCCAGAGCGCAGCGACGTTCAAAGTGCTCCTAAGCGGAAGCAGCTGGAGCAACCTCGCAGCGGAAAAACACAACACCTGGACCGCATATCCGGAAGAGCGCAAGGGTCTCTTTAGCTATATTCGCGAAAACGAGATTGATGGTATCGTACTGCTGTCCGGGGATGATGACGAAGCCGAAATCAAGGCAATCCCAATGTCACGTGAAGGCGGCTATGACTTCTATGAGCTCGTGAGCAGTCCGTTGGCTCAGATTCCGGCTCCTGACTATACCGAGGACAACACAGCGGTAATCGCGATCGAAGAACCCTATGCCGACTCCATGAACTTCGGTACCCTGACCTTTGATATGGCAGAAGACGATCCCGTCGTTTCGTTGAAAGTGATTAACGTTTTTGGCGAGAACGTGTTTCCGGAATTTGAACTGAGGGCGAGCGAGCTAACCAACGGCAAAACTTCCTGGAAGAGCAAAGTCCCCGCTGAAGCGGTGGCCCACTTCGAAGCCCGTACAGGATCCGCTCTTTGAACCAGAATATTCCATTTTCCTCGCACCTGAATACTAATACTAACAAACACAAACTAAGCTTTCGAGCCTGGCTACAAAGACAGACGCAAACCGTCTGCCAAGCAAACCAAGTTGGTGATTGCCAAGGCCAAATCGAATTGCGACAACGAGGACTCCTATGATTCCAGTCCGATCCCACACGTTGTCGCTCCTTCTCCTCTGCGCTTTGGCGATCAACCCCGCTTGCGATAGCGATTCACACAAGATTGATGTTCAGGAAAATGTGCTTCCCGTCGTCGATTTCGGGCACGCCCGGGTGTCGGTCGAACTGGCCGTCGATCAAGCAACTCAGGCCAAAGGGCTCATGTTTAGAAAGTCGATGCCCGAGGACCAAGGTATGCTTTTCATTTTCGACCGACCCAAGCAAATGTCGTTTTGGATGCGCAACACCCACCTCCCCCTCGACATTGGCTTCTTTACGGCTGACGGCGTCTTGCGGGAAATTTACCCGCTCTACCCCCACGACGAAAACTCCAGAAAATCAATACGCTTTGATCTCCTATACGCCCTAGAAACCAACCAAGGCTGGTTCGAACGCCACGGCTTGAAACCTGGAGACAAGTTTGATCCAATGTCGGTGCGAAATCCTTAGCAAGGATCGCAATGACCAGAGACAGTCGTCGCGATGAGATTGTCGCCGCAAAAAAACGAGTGCATGAATTGCTCCGAAAACAGGACTTCGAGCATGTTTCCAACGAAGTCGAGCTCGAGGGCAAATCCTGTTATCTGGATCAAAATCGACAGCCTAGTGCCCTACTGGGCGATGTTCTGCATCAACTTAATGAATGGCAGAAAGAGGGAAATCGCGATTACTAGGACACTGATCGCCAACATCAAGATAAGAATGGGCTCTATGACTGAGGTGACACTCGAAATGGAGGCATCCACCTCCTCGTCGTAAATTTCAGCAATCTGGTTGAGCATGTTCGGCAGCTCTCCGGTTTCCTCTCCTACTTCGATCATACTCGAAACCATCGGCGGGAACAATCCTGTGGCCTCGATGGGTTTCGAGAGAGGTTCACCATCGCGAACCCGATTTCTCACCTTGTCCACCGCGTTCATGATAAACCGATTTCCCACGGCCGCCCGAGAGTAGTTCAGTGCTTCCAGAATCGGAACGCCACTTTCCAGCAGTGTGCCCAAAGTGCGACAGAAGCGGGAAACATAGATTTTCGAGAAGGTATCCTTGATTAGCGGAAGGTTCAATTTGACGAAGGCAAAAAAGACCGCCCCCGCGCGGGTCGAACGAAATCCGGTAAAAAGTAGAAAGGCGACGACCAGACCGACTAGTATTCCCACAATATTCGAGGTGATGAACTGGCTCAAGTTCATCACAATCCGCGTCAGAACCGGAAGCTGTTCACCATTGAGCTGCTTGTCGAATATGGCAGCGAATTTCGGGACAACGAACGTCATCAAACCCAAAACAATCAGCAATGAAAAGCTGAATACAACGATTGGATAGATCGATGCCTGAGTCACCTTGGAGCGAATTTGACGCGCTTTCGTCAGATAGTGAGCCAAGCGGCCCAAAGCCATATCTAGAGTCCCGCTCGCTTCTCCTGCCTTGACCATGTTCAAATAGAGTGCGTCAAACTCCTTTTTGTGTTGGGCAAGCCCCTCCGAGAACGTGTTTCCGGAGCGGATATTCTCCAGCTGTTGGCTCAGTACCCATTTGAAGGCAGGATTCCGTTCCTGAGCGACTAGCACCTCGAGGCTCTTGATCAACGAGAGCCCATTCTGCAACAACGTCGAAAGCTGTCGAGTAAAGATGGCGAGTCCCTTACCCCCGATAGCCGCTCCAAAATACAATGGTTTCTTGACGATTTCCCGACGGTCGCCCCGCACGGTCAATCCGCCACCTCCCGACGTGCTTGCCTTCCGGGATTTCGCCTTTACCGGCGTCACCTTCGCCGGAATCAATCCATAGCTCTTTATTTGAGTAGACGCCAACTCCCGGCTGGGTGCCTCAACCATGCCGCGGCGCTCTTCCCCTCCACTATCCAATGCTATAAATTCAAACTTCATCTATGCTATCAAGTATACCGTATCACCTCTTCCACGGAGGTAGCACCCGTGAAAATGCTCCGAAGCCCATCTTCCCGCAAGGTACGCATCCCTTGCTGTATCGCGCGATCCCGGATCATCCCAGAGGGTTCGCCTGCCGCGATCAACTCGCGAATCGACTCCGTAATTTCCAAAATCTCGAAAATCCCCAACCGACCTCGGTAGCCCGTCTTCGCGCAATTGTCACATCCGCGCCCGGCATAGATCTGCCGATTGGCAAGCATCTCAGGATCAAGTTCAAGCTGCTCAATCAGAGCCACGCTCGGCATGTGCTCACGACGGCAATCCATACAAATCCGCCGCAACAGCCGCTGAGCGAGTACCGCCTCAATCGAAGAAGCAATGAGAAACTCCTCAATTCCCATGTCCATCAAACGGGTGACCGCTCCAGCCGCATCGTTCGTATGCAGAGTCGACAGCACGAGGTGTCCGGTTAATGATGCCTGGATCGCAATCTGAGCGGTCTCGAGATCTCGAATCTCGCCGACCATGATGATGTCCGGATCCTGTCTCAAAAAGGCCTTGAGGGCATTCGCAAACGTGAGATCGATGGTCGAGTTGATGGCAGTCTGCATGATACCATCGATCTCGTACTCAATCGGATCCTCGGCGGTCATAAGCTTATTACCGACTTGGTTTAGGCGCTTGAGACAGCTGTACAAAGTCGTCGTCTTGCCAGAACCCGTCGGCCCCGTTACGATGAAAATGCCATTGGGAAGAGCAATCGTCTTCGCTACCACTTCCACAATGTCAGGAGGCATGCCGAGGCTATCCAACTCCAGCGTGGTTGCCGATTGGTCCAGAACCCGCAAAACGACGCTTTCCCCAAACTGTGTCGGCAAGGTAGAGATCCGAAGATCCACCGACCGACCAGCGACGGTTAAACGCACCTTTCCATCTTGTGGCACACGGCGCTCCGCAATGTTAAGATTTCCAATAACCTTGATTCGCGAAATTATGGGAATCGCCAATTCTCGCGGTGGCGGAGACATTTCGTACAAAGCGCCGTCGATCCTGTAACGAATTTTGAATTCATTTTCAAAGGGCTCGAAATGAACATCCGAGGCCTTGTCGCGTATCGCCTGTGAAAGGACAAGATTGACAAACCGGATGATGGGGGTTTCCCCAGCCATATTGAGGAGATTCTCAAGAGACACCTCCTCATCTTCTACGCTTCCTATATCTATTTCCTCCAGTATCCCCTTGTAATCTACGTCACCAAGTCGGTAATACACATCGATCAACTCCCCAATCGTCTTGGGATCCGCAACCACGATTTGAACCTCTTTGCCCACAGCAAAGGACAAGTCATCCACTAGGTGGTCATTGAACGGATCGGAAGCGGCTATAATTATAACCGTATCCAAAGATTCAATAGGCACGACGCCATACATTCTGGCCAAATCTATGCTGAGCTGAGAAACGACTTCGTTGGGAATGTCTGGCGGGATTTCCGCTCGATACTCAAAGCTTAGGAAACGGGCTACCCTATCGAGAAGGTCCTTCTTGCTCACATGCCCTTGATCCACCAACAGACTCGCAACGGAACGCTCCAGTTCCTCCGAAGAGGCACTCAGGTTCTCCAATATCGACTCGTCAACCAGCTCGTAAGAGCGGCACAAATCCAATATGGCGGCATTTCTTGATTCGAACATGATTTAAACATCCCACTAAACGGTGACGACCGCCTAGAGCAACAGGAAAGAGCAAGCCACCCGCTAGAGGACTTAAAAGTCAAATTCGGGTACAGGCGCCACATTGTACTCTATTTTGCGATACAATTCGCCGTCGGTATAGATTTCCATCTCGTACAGCCCTACCGGGTCTGACTTGTCGAAAACAAAGCTACGATTGAGCTCCCATACGAGTTCCTCCTTCGATTGCAGAGCCTTTCCGCCCTCAAGTACCGTGTAATACTGCTCGATCCCCTCTGGCAAATTCTTCATTGGCTCTGGAAAACGGACTACGTAATAGAGAAAAAACTGGGCGCCATCCTTTCGCTTGATCGAAAATCCGTGAGCATAGGCAAGATCCGCGTGCTTTTCGATTTCCTTGGTTTCCAGATACACCTCCGCAGATCCCTGTGAATTGGGGGAAATCAGCCCGAACTTAAAACGGTAAGCATCTTTTTTAGCGAAGACGCTCGTCCCCGCTAGCACCAAGACAATAGCGAAAGCCCCCACACGAGCCATTAAGATCCTATTTATCATGGTATTTTTCTATAAATTCTTAGTATTCCCCGTCAATAAAAGGGTGCGATGACGAACTCCAAACCATACTTTTGACAGCTCTTAAACCCAAGGTTCCCGGAAAGCAGTCAGAATCGGGCTCTAATGAAAACGACAGTTAGAACGACTCCTACAACAAAACTAGGCCAGAATTTCCAAAAGAAAGAGTTTTTACGAGTCTTATGCCGCACCAAGAGCATGGCGCAGATCGTACCCACCTCTCCCCCTAAAAGCGTCACGGCCAATAGGGTTGATTCAGGGACCCTCAGTTTTTTCCACTTAGACATCCGTTTGTCCCAGGAGAACAGGCCAAAGGCTAACACATTTGCACACGCTATCACGATCAGTCTGCTTTCAAGATCCACTGGATCGCGAGTGGAGAAAATTACGGGCCTCAGATCAATCCTTACTCAGCTCCGCCAAGGCTCGTGATCATCGATCGGCCTACTCCCCAATTTCGATTCCGCTTGATGGAGTCCTATTTTTTCCAAAAAGACTTGTGAAAAAAATCCGAAACCCTTTTCTAACGATTTTGCACTTCCTTCGTGCGCCGAAGATCGGCGACAGGCCAATTTCACCTCCTCACTTTTCTTCCATTCATGTATCGTCTCTGCATTTTCCTCCTCCTATTCGGGATCTGGATTATATTCTCGGGACAGTTCGATGGGTTCCATATCACCCTCGGCATCCTTTCCACCGCATTCATCACTGCGATCTCCTCGAACTTCTTTTTTGAGAACCGCTCCCAAGGATTCGGCAATCGGTTACAGCAAATCATCCGAATTCCTTGGTACATCGTCTGGATGCTTTACCAGATTTGGCTTTCCAATCTCCACATCTTGAGGCTGGCACTTAGTCCCAATGAGCTGCCGGAGGTCGAACCAAAGCTGGTTCGGATTAAGACAAACCTGAAGACCGATTTCGGGAAGTGGATGCTCGCAAATTCGATCACTCTGACTCCCGGAACCATAACGATCGACATCAAAGACGACGAACTTCTGATCCACTCCATCAGCAGCCTTACGACTGCGGGCGTCGAGGAAGACGACATGGAGAGAAAAATCGCCGCCATTTTTGAAAGGGAGACCACTAACTAATGGAGAAGTTTTTCATCTTTGCTGGAGTTGCCATTTTCGCCCTTATGTTCCCGATCGTCTGGCGTATCATTGTGGGTCCAACCGCAATTGACCGAATCGTCGCGGTAAATGTAATCGGCACCAAAACAACCGTTCTACTGGTCCTGATTGGCATGATCTACGGTCGGGTAGAGATGTTCGTGGATTTCGCTCTTACCTACGCCCTCCTAAACTTTATCGGATCCTTAGCCGCCGCTCGATACTTTGATCGGGTCAATCCCGATAAGAACTTCTCAAACTCCGAAGCTAAGGAGCAAGAATCATGATTCCAGCCACCATTTGCATCGTCCTTGTCTGTATTGGAATTCTTTTTTTTGTAGGAGGAGCCGTCGGGATCATTAGGTTTCCTGATTTCTACACGCGCATGCATGCTGCTGGGAAAGGGGATACGATGTCCGTCTTCCTGATTCTCATGGGTTTAGCCACCTACCAGTTGGCCGACTTCAGCTTGGCTAACATCCTAGTCGCTGGCAAAATTCTTTTCATTACGATGTTTATAATGTGGGCCAGCCCCACCAGTACCCATGCCTTGATCAAAGCGGGATTCGAGGAAGGACAGAAACTATGGACACGGAACGGGGTAGAGGAGGACTCTGACAAATGATTTGGGCATTCGATCTAATTACCCTGATTTTTCTCGTTATCACCGCGATTATATCGCTGCAGACAAAAGATCTGCTCAGTGCCGCCATGATTTTTGGCGTCTACAGTTTCCTTATGTGTCTGCTTTGGGCCGGGATGGCGGCTGTTGATGTTGCCTTCACCGAATCCGCGGTCGGCGCCGGCGTTAGTGCCGTCTTTCTAATCGCTACCGTTCTGCGCACAACACGGAGGTCTTCAGATTGAAATCGTTCGCTCTTATTGCCGTCATTCTTACGGGCTGGCTTCTCCTGACTGCGGTAAGTGATTTTCCCGACTGGGGAGATACGGAGTCACCCGCCAATGACTACCGCCTTTCTCAGCACTACATCACGGAAACCTTCCCTGAGTCCAGTGTTCCTAATATGGTAACCGCCGTGCTTGCAGACTATCGTGGATATGACACGATGTTTGAGACAGTCGTTATTTTCGTGGCAGGCATTGCGATCATGAGCATTCTTCGCCGCAAACCTCTAGACCATCTCAAGGACAAAGGAAAGGAAACCCGAACTTACAAAAAAGATCCTGACCTGATCATAGACACGACCTGTCGTTTGATGATTCCGATTATTCAACTGTTCGCCCTGTACGTGGTCGCCCACGGGCATCACAGTCCCGGAGGAGGTTTTCAGGGTGGAGTTATTTTTGGAGCCAGCTTCATCCTTCTCGCACTTTCGCGCGACTTGCAAGCCGCTCAAAGATGGGTCCCCGAAAAACGGGTACTCAATCTCGCTGGTATCGGAATCCTGATCTACTCCGGATTTGGATTCGCCTGTATGCTACTGGGGAGCAACTTCCTAGACTACGAAATACTCCATAAAATCATGCCAGCGACTCCCGTAGAGGCTAGGTCCCATAGCATGTTGGGAGTTGAAATTGGGGTAGCCTTCACTTGTACCGCAATCATGTTCTCGATTTATTCCAACCTAGCCTCCAACGGCGATATGAAGGAGACCCTCTAGACCGATGGAACTGCTCGAAGCGCTAAGTACCAAATTTAACTACTGGATATACGTAATCATCATGATGATCGGGCTCTACGCCATGATCTCGAAAAACAATCTAGTTAAAAAACTGATCGGTATGTCTATATTCCAGACAGCCATCATTCTCTTTTACGTTTCAATCGGTGTAAAGGAAGGAGCCACCATTCCGATCCTTTACCACGATCAAGTTCACCCCTCTCACGGAGACCGTCACCATGGAGCGGATACTGGACACGGCCAAGACCATCATCCAAGCCACGAGGAAATAGTTGCAAATCTCCACATCGAGCCAGACGACTTTGGCAATCCCCTTCCTCACGTCCTCATGCTAACGGCTATCGTAGTCGGTGTCGCAACTCTAGGTGTCGGTCTCGCCCTAACCCAAAAGGTATACCGAGATTTTGGTTCAATCGAAGAGAGTGAAATTCTCGAGTCAATCAAGTCTGCAAAATGATTGATCAGTCTCCCGCTATAATTCTTCTCGCCCCTTTCCTGCTTGCTATTTTGCTCGCACTTCTGGGCATCAAGCGTGAATGGCTTTGTTTTCCACTAGTCATTGCGGGTCTAGCTATTTCGGTCGCTGCCAGTGTGGTCACCTTGATGCGCGTTATCGATGAGGGAACCATCCAGTACTTTTTCGGCGGATGGGAACCTCCGTTTGGCATTAATCTTCGCGTCGACGGACTCAACGCCCTAGTGGCCTTGGCTGTATCAACGGTCTCTTTGCTAACAGCCATCTATTCAAAAAGGGCTGTTCCTGCTGAGACCTCGGACAAAGTATCCCAATTTTACACTCTCTACCTGCTATCGGTAACCGGACTGCTCGGCATCGTCCTTACAGGTGACGCCTTCAACCTTTACGTTCTGATCGAAATATCCGCGCTAACAAGTTATGCATTGATCGGGATGGGCTCAAGAAGAGCCACACTAGCGGCTTACAAATACCTGATCATGGGTACAATTGGGGCGTCCTTCTACTTACTAGGAGTTGGTTACCTTTATATAAAAACGGGTTCCCTGAATATGTATGACATTCAGGAGCAAATTGTTGCTAACAATTTGCATGGCTCGCCTTCGATATTCGTTGCCTTCGTAGTAATCATGGTAGGCGTCTGGATTAAAATGGCATTCTTTCCTCTACACTCCTGGCTGCCGAACTCATACACCTATGGTCCCTCCACTACCAGTGCCCTCCTAGGGCCTCTTGTGACAAAAGTCATGATTTATGTCATGATTCGAATGATACTGACCGTATTCAGTCCCGAGTTCGCTTTTGATCAACTCGATTGGAGCAACATCATCGTCTGGATGTCGGTGATCGCGATATTGGCGGCTTCTATCTCAGCCCTTGCTCAAGCCAGTCTGCAAAAAATCCTGTCCTTCCTTATCATTGCCGAAGTCGGCTACATGGTCGGCGGAGTTTGGCTGGCCGACGAAATGGGTATGGTCGGATCAATCTACCACATCATCGCTGACGCGTTTATGACGCTTTGCGTGTTTCTTTTTGCCGGTATCATTTTCGCCAAGACAGGAAGCCGCGATATATCCGCGATGGGGGGACTTTTCACTAAAATGCCCCTCACTATGGTGGGATTTCTAGTCGGTGCGTTTTCCTTAATCGGCATTCCCCCGACAGCCGGATTTTTCAGTAAATGGTACTTGATTCAGGGCGGGATCAGCTCTGGTCATTATGAATATGTAGCTGCCCTTCTCATTTCTTCGTTAATCAATGCCGTTATTTTCTTCCGCATTATCGAGATTGCCTATTTTGGAACCAAACCCGCAGAGGGACATGGCCACCACCATAATGAAGAGCACAAAGACGGACCGAAGGAGGCCTCATTCTCAATGCTCTTCCCTCTCCTCATCACCGCAGCTCTGTTGCTTGGTATCGGACTCTACAATCAGGAAGTAGTCGCGATCATAACCAACTTCGTCTCCCAATTTAAGATTGGAGCCATCATTCTTTAGTATGCCTTCTTCCATCACTAGCTTCACACCGGTATTGGCCAGTCTGGTTTCCCTCTTGGCGGTGCTCCCTATTGTACTACTTGGCAAAAGGCCAAATTTGCGCGAAGGCGCAACTTTCCTAGCAGCATTTATCAAATTCGGGCTGGTCGTGTCCATGCTCCCGACCATTTTGGCCGGCTCGACAATCGAGTTCACCGTTTGGGAAATCGTTCCCAACTTGGCCATCGCCTTCCGCGTGGACGGGCTTGGAATGCTTTTCGGATTGGTGGCGTCCTCGCTATGGATCGTTACTTCGCTCTATTCTATCGGATACATGCGCGGGCTGAAAGAGCATTCCCAGACCCGCTTCTTCACTTTCTTTGCGATCTCTCTGTCCGCTACGATCGGAGTAGCTTTCGCCGCGAATCTTTTCACTCTCTACCTGTTTTACGAAATGCTGTCACTGGCTACGTATCCGCTAGTGACCCACCATCAGGACAAGGAAGCGAGAACCGGTGGCAGAACCTACTTAACCTACTTGCTAAGCACATCAATCGGGTTCGTGCTTCCCGCTCTTATCTTTGTTTATGTCAAGACCGGGAGCAGCATGGAGTTTTCTAGCAGTGGCTTCCTTTCTGGCCACATAACGGCCTCCGAAGCGCTCATTCTCCTCCTTCTCTTCACATTCGGCTTCGCAAAGTCAGGCCTAATGCCTTTCCATTCCTGGCTCCCGGGAGCGATGGTCGCGCCCACTCCGGTGAGCGCCCTCCTTCATGCCGTCGCGGTCGTTAAGGTTGGAGTATTTTGTATCCTTCGCGTCTTTACAGGAGTATTCGGGACTGACTATCTCCAAGATTTGGACATTGCTACGGTCGTCGCCTGGATCGCGGCCTTCACCATTGTCGCATCGTCTCTGATTGCCTTAACTCAGGATAATCTCAAGCGCCGACTCGCCTTCTCGACCGTTGGCCAGCTTTCCTACATCATTCTCGGAGCCGCGCTGCTGAGTGATAGAGCCGTGACAGGTTCAATGACCCATATTGCGATGCACGCAGTTGGGAAAATCACCCTTTTCATGTGCGCCGGAGCGATCTTTGTCGCCACGGGAAAGAAATACATCAGCCAAATGGACGGACTGGGCCGCAAGATGCCGATAACGTTCGCCGCCTTCTCCATCGGCGCTCTGAGCGTGATTGGCCTTCCCCCAACGGGTGGCCTCATCAGCAAGTTCTATCTAGTCACTGGGGCAATGGATGCCGGTCAATCCGCATTGCTGGTCATCTTTCTCATAAGTACTATTTTAAATGCGGCCTATCTGTTGCCCATTGGGTATCGAGCCTTCTTCCCCAAAGACCCTCAACTGGCAAAACAGCCTTTCTCTTGGAAAACCACAGAGGAGGCGAACTGGCAGTGCATCACGCCGCTTAGCATCACAGCAGTGCTAGCGATTATTCTTTTCATTAAACCACAATTCCTTCTTCAGCTCGCCGGACTAATGGTGGGCGCGAACGGCTAAGACTGATGGCAGATCCAAAAAAAGAGTTCGATTGGTTCGATAAACCGGCTTCCCGCAAACTTCTTTGGTGGGTCCTCTGGATCTCCTGCGGAATAACGGTCGTAGCAGAACTTTTCATACACCGGCATCCGCACTTCGAAATCGATGGCTGGTTTAACTTTTACTCAATCCTAGGATTTGTCGGTTGCACCACCATGATCCTGATTGCCAAGGGCCTCGGCGTCTACCTGAAGCGCAGCGAAGACTACTACGGAGAGCCCGACGAGGATACACCTTCTAACGACATCGATGGAAACGCTAGCTAACATCCCCCCATCATTTTTGCTCTTTGCGGGAGCTCTCGTTACGGTCCTTTTGAAAGGGACGCTACGAAACGTCTTCCTGGTCGCGCTACCCATTCTGACTTTCATTCATATCGCCTACCTGCCGAGCGGAAATGGGCTCCAAGTCTCCTTTCTTCCCGGATTCGGGGACAGTGAATTGCTGCGGGTCGACAAGTTGAGCAAGGCCTTTGGCTATATATTTACACTGAACGCCGCTGCCGCCCTCCTTTTTGCTTTTTATGTTAAAAAGGCAATCCAGCATACCGCTGCATTAATCTACATCGGATCTGCTCTTGGGGTTATTTTTGCCGGGGACCTTATCACGCTTTACATCAACTGGGAATTGATGGCCGTCAGTTCGACGTTTGTCATTCTTGCTCGAGATACCGCTAAGGCAAAGGGCGCTGCATTCCGCTATGTCATGGTCCACATCTTTGGCGGCCTACTACTCCTTGCCGGCATCGTCATGACGGTTTCCAATGGCGGTAGCATCGCTTTCGACTCGTTTGACTATGCCAGCGCCAACCTCGGCACCTGGCTGATACTGGGAGGATTCCTTGTCAACGCAGCCGCCCCAGGAGTTTCCGCCTGGCTGTCGGACGCCTATCCGGAAGCCAGCGTCACAGGTGGAGTGATCCTGAGCGCCTATACAACCAAGACCGCAGTTTACGTTTTACTAAGGTCCTTTCATGGATGGGAGCCCCTCATCTGGATCGGCTGTGCCATGACCGTTTTTGGTATCATTTACGCCCTTCTCGAGAACGATATGCGTCGCATCCTCGCCTACTCGATCATCAACCAAGTTGGGTTCATGGTTTGCGCTGCAGGCATTGGAACGGACATGGCGATCAGCGGAGCCACCGCTCACGCGTTTTGCCACATCATATACAAGTCTCTGCTTTGGATGTCTGCGGGAGCGGTGCTCTACCGCACTGGCAAAAGCCGCTGTACCGAATTGGGTGGGCTCTACAAAACGATGCCGCTCACTCTATTGTTCGGCACGATCGGGGCCCTCGCCATTTCCGCCGTCCCGCTGACTAGTGGATTCACAAGCAAGACAATCATCATCGCAGCTGCAGAACACGAACATCTCCTGTGGCCCTGGATCGTCTTGGAACTCGCATCAGCCGGTGTCTTCCTTCACGCAGGCATCAAGTTTCCCTACTTCGTCTTCTTCAACCAAGACCGCGGACTCCGACCCAAAGAAGCTCCCGGCACTATGCTTTGGGCCATGGGGATACTCTCCTTCCTCTGCATCTACTTGGGAATAAGGCCACAGGCCTTATATGACATTCTTCCCTACACAGTTGATTACCAAGCCTACACGACGAGTCACCTCGTCACCCAGATGCAGCTACTGATGTTCTCGGCTCTGGTGTTCTTCCTTTTCCTCCCGATGTTGAAGCGCACTCCGACGATCGTTTTGGATACCGACTGGTTCTACCGAAAAGGAGGTCAGTTCTTCTACTCAACCTGTGATATTTGCCTAAACGGCATCAACAGGATCGCCCATAAAACCCTCATCGCAGGGGCTACGAAAAAGCTTTGCCATTTCGCAACGGAAGGACCCGCAAATCTATTGACGCTGATTCTAACCCCCATTTGGGAGATTTCGGGTACCTCGATGGACCAACGCGAGAAGCTTCGCGAAGACCTACGAGAAAATGTGCGAAAAGGAGTATTCCCGATCGGAATAACCGCCTGCTTGTCCGTCCTGCTCATCGCAGTCCTGTTTTTCTTTTAGGAAAGCTTCAAAAAATCAGGCTTCATAAGTTTCTGTGGATACAGAAGCCAATGCAATTGAGATTGCTACAGCACACGCAACCGCAATCAAAGCAGACAGTACCTTGTTCCCTAGCCATACAGCACCCGCTCCTTACTTAGATCGGGCAACGCGCAACCGCCGTCCAAACAGTACCTACTTCTGGCGAGGCAACTAAAGAGCTGTACGGTAATGAAGAGTCAACTACAGACGACTATGGACGCCAATGTCTCATCACCCGGCGAATGGCAGAAGCCGGGGTTCGATTCACACAAGTGAACTACAGTGAAAACTCCAACAACCCCGCTTGGGACAAGGACAACATGCCCGAGCACAAGGAACACGCCCAAGCCATCGATAAGCCGATTGCCGGTCTACTCACCGATCTGAAGCAACGGGGCTTGCTAGAAGACACCCTCGTCTGGTGGGGCGGAGAGTTCGGACGGACTCCCTAGGCCCAGAAAAATGGATCAGGCCGTGACCACAATCCAACTGGATTTACGGTTTGGCTGGCCGGAGGGGGCGTAAAACCCGGCCTCATCTATGGCGCGACTGACGAGTTCGGACAGTACGCGATCGAGAACAAGGTCCACATGCACGACCTTCACGCGACCATCCTCCACCTCCTCGGTGTGGACCACGAAAAGCTCACTTTCCGCCACGAAGGCCGCGACTTCCGCCTCACTGATGTACACGGAAACGTCGTACATGACATAATTACCTAGAGCATTTTTCAATTAGTCGGCGGCTTTTTCTAGGCAAGCGTGGCTTAAAAACCTCCGGCTTCGCAGGTGCGGCACAATGGCCCGGCGAGCCGCGTTTGTTGAACCGCTTAAGCGGCACGCCGGGCAGCTCCCTCACTGAATCTAGAGTGGAGAATCAAAAATGTAGGAGCGGTTTTAAACCGCGATTTCTTGATCTTGCGAAAGGGGTCCCAGTACCGACCACAAGAACCGGCTCGAACAGGAAATTCACCCCTATTCTGGAAACTCGTTTTCCGAATTCTGTCCGCTTTTTTAGACTGAATTTCCATACGATTTGTCAGGGAAAAGATTATCGAGAATCTTACAGTTGACAGAAAGTTGAACATCTCTACTTTTATACCTTGTACCCAATTTTTTCAGCTAAACCCTGTTAATTCCGGCTAGTTTCCACACAAACTACGATACCCAGGACCCACAAATTCACTACTCCTCCCTTTACTTATACCTCTTTTAAACGCAACTGGCTGATCACTACGTACAGTTGCCGTCTCACAGATTAGATGAGACGGCGAACGTGATCAGTTGACTGCCCCTACACACAGACAGAAAACGGTTGATCACCTATGAATAAGAAACATTATCAAACAATAACCAAAACCGCCCTTATTGGCTGCGGTTTTCTCTGTTCCACCTTTACAGGTTGGGCTCAGGACGACGATGAAGAAGAGGTTTTCGAGCTCTCTCCCTTTGCAGTAGATGCCTCTGGAGACGAGGGCTACTATGCTTCTCAAACCATGGCCGGCGGCCGTCTCAGCGGATCCCTCAAGGATACTGGAGCCGCCGTTCAGGTCGTCACCAAGGAGTTCATGGACGACCTCGGAGCGACGGGTATTGAAGAGCTTCTCATGTACACCACTAGTTCCGAAGTCGCCGGCATTCTCGGCAACATTTCTGGAGCCGACGAAGGCGGCACCGGCGAAACCAATGTGGGCGGCGCTCGTCGCGACCCGGACGGAGCCACACGTGTTCGCGGTCTTACCGCACCGGACCGGACCCGGAACTTCTTCGTGACGGACATACCATTCGACACGTATAACACGGAGCGCATCGACATCAATCGCGGGGCGAACTCCTTTCTCTTCGGACTCGCTTCGCCTGCCGGAATTATTAACAACGACTTGGCCCGTGCTCGATTTCGTAACACCAACGAGTTTCGCTTCCGCATAGGCAGTGGCGGTGTCAACCCCTCCTACCGTGGGGAATTCAAGCTCAACCGCGTCGTTGTGGAAGACAAACTAGCCCTCCACGTAGCAGGTGTCATGGACCGTACGGAATACCGCCAGCGCCCGACTTACAAGAACGACGACCGTATCTACACGGCGTTCTCCTACCGTCCCTTTGGCAATGAGAATACCGTATTTCGCGGCCACATGGAAACAGGCGAAATACTGGGTAACGCCCCCGACGTCCTTCTCCCTCAGGTGAACTTCGATACATTCCTCCGGGCCCCAGCTCGGATGAACGCCACCTTGATGGTCAAGAACCGCCGAAATCCCGACTACCCGATCTCCGCTCAGCACCACGAAGGTCCTACCCAAGGTCAATTTAACAACAACCGCTTCTATTCCGCCGATGACAGAGCTGCTTTCTTGGACGCAGGCTACATCGTTCGCGACAGCCCGAATGACGCACCTGAAGGAGCTCAGTACCCAACTCTCACCTACCGTAACATTCGTTGGGGTGGTGGTGCTTACGGCTTCGTATGGGATGGCAGCAATGGCCTTGGCCAGCCCGCTTTCTCTTACACGGACCAAATTCCTGGTATTGCTATGGAAAGACGTTCACAGGCCAACAACGTCGAAATTCCTAACTACTGGTCAGGCGGAATCTACAGAAATAATGTAGGACGTAATGGCGGTGCTCCACAAGGTCTATACCCGGGCAATCTCGGTGAAATCATGGGTATCGGCTGGATCGATCAGGGCTTCACCGATCTGGACACGTTCGACTTCAGTCGTGCCAATCTTGGATGGGATAACGACTACTACTCGCGCGACTTCTTCAACTACTCCCTTGCTCTGGAGCAGACTTTTTGGGAAGGCAAAGGCGGTATCTCTATCGAGTACGACTTCCAAGACCTGTATCGCGACAGCTACACCGCCCTTAACGGCGGCAACTCGGTCATCACCTTCGATGTCAACGAGACCCTCATACTCCCGGAAGATATTAACTACGTTGAATCGGGAAATTACAACGCCATGCCTAATCCAAACTTTGGACGCCCGGTCATAATGACGAAGTCAGGACAGCGCACCAATGACGACCAGCGTACCTCTAAGCGTGTTACCGCATTCGCGAAGTACGATTTCCGCGACAGCATGAACAACGACAAGCTGGCGAACATCCTCGGTTCGCATACATTCACGGTACTGGGCGATGAAAACCGCCACCACGAGATGATGCTCAACTGGTTCCGTGGTTCTTTCGGCGATCCTGAGCCAGCACTGCACATAGGGCCCGCCAATGCTCGTCAAGCACTTAATAATGCCCGCAACACTCCCAATATGGTTTACATTGGGCCCCAACAATTGGGTGCGTGGACCGACTACACCAGTGTATCGGATTTCATTATCGAGCCGGCCTACTACGACTTGAGAAGCACGACGGGGCGGACGTACGATAAAATCGCTTGGAACTTGGGAGAGGATGCAACCCCACAGGCGTTGGCCGACGACATCGACCGTTCACAAGGAGACGAATACTGGGCACAGCACACATGGACGCCATTGAACACTCCGAGTAAGAACGTTCGACGCCAGCAAACCACGGTCCAATCGCTTGCCGCGAACACCCAATCGAAGTTTTTCAGCGACCATCTGGTCCTCAACCTAGGCTACCGCGAAGACAAGGTCGAAAACTTCCTCAACACTGAACCTCCCATCGATCCCAATAGTCTGGATGAAATTCCTTTCGTGTCTCCAGATCTCTGGCGACTGGAGGACGGCACCTTCAATGAGGTCAAAAAGAACATCTTCGGCTACGGGGCCGTGGTGTACTGGCCAAAGGACATCATCCCGCTACCAGAGGCGGTTAACGACATTACCTTCCACTACAATAGTTCGGATAACTTCGTGCCCTCACTCGAGCGCGTAGACCAATATCGTCGCCCTATCCCTTCGCAGTTCGGCGACACCAAGGACTGGGGCGTGAGTGCCTACATGTGGAACAACAAACTCGTGGCTCGAGTGAACTTCTACGAGGCCACCCTCGAGAATGCAACCGCCCCGACTTCCGGCATATGGAACCGCAACCATGTACGTATCTTCCAGTGGTACGGACGCCTCAACCGCGACTCCCGTCGGTTCGATTCCTATGACAACGACACCGGCGAGTTCCTGTTCTCCGGTGACGGTAAAGTCGATCCGGGTATCGTCGACGAATTTTTCGAATTCGATGAAGAGGTAGGATTGTACTTTGCCGGAGAAGACGCTGAGGAAGGGTTCGCAAACCTTGACGACGCTATCGCCGCTCAATGGCCGTACTTGGCAGAAACCCGAGCTGCAATGGAGCCTCTGGAGCAATTTGTCTTTGATGATGAGCTCATTCACTCCTTTAATGCTCGCTTCCTTCCAGATGGCGATATCAACATACAGTGGGCCGGCTCAATTAACGATACAACCGACATCACCTCTAAAGGTATGGAGGCCGAGATCATACTCAATCCTACCAAAAGCTGGCGCATCGCCTTCAACGCGGCCCGGCAGGAAGTGATAATGGATAATATCGCACCACGATTGGAAAACCTCGTCGACTCCTTTCTCCTGCCCTATATGCAGCGGTTTGGGTACTTGGATTGGGGCAACCCAACCGGAACGCCTCAGGGCGCGACATTTGAAAGCCAAACTTACGCACGCTTGGTCGAGTACTTTTATGTCAAAGGACTCGAAGGCCAGCCGACCGCTGAGCAACGCGAATGGCGCTTCAATTTGATCACCAACTACACCTTCCGTGAAGGCCCACTGAAGGGTTTCCAAGTTGGCGGTGCCGCTCGCTGGCAGGACGAGGTCAACGGCGGTTACCCTGTGGTTTTTAACGATGATCTCCGTATTTACGAGCCACTCGTGGACCAAGGATACTACACCGACACAGATCTCGCTGTCGACCTGACCTTCGGCTACCGGGCCAAGATCATGAACAACGTGGATTGGCGTATGCAGATCAACTTGCGGAATGTCCACAACTGGGACAACACCGACGTAGACGTCTTCCGCTTTCAGCAGGACGGATCACCTGCCCGGGCACGTTTCGCGCCTCCAAGGCAGATTTGGTTGACCAATACATTCCGCTTCTAGGCGAACGTTCTAAACCATTTTACCGACAAGGGCCCGGCTTACCGCCGGGCCTTTTTTATTGGTGGTTTTGTACCATTTACGAAAAGCATTTATGCAAACGTATGGGTGGAATCAATGTTTGCGTCAACGATTTCAATGATGATGGTCACCCAGATATCTCAGCCCAATTCTCCCAACACTGGAAGGAGATCCATCCATTCGAAAATGACGGCAAAGGCAATTTCACAGACAGAATAATTTGGGGCTCGACCAATCATGACTTCGCTTCAAGCGGTATAACCACGGCAGATCTAAATCAAGATGGTAGGCCGGACCTGGTTTTTGCCAAAGGCGATGGTTTTGGTCCCACCCTCGAATCGGGACCTAGACCCTAGCACGGTATCCAATGGCTAGAGGCCGAAGGGAATAGCAAATTCAGCTACAAGCGAATCGGCGAACTTGCCGTAGCCTGTAGCCCGGTAGTGAGGGACATCAACCAAGACGGCGATCCAGACATCCTAAGCGCCAGCGCCTTTAACGATTGGGGAAATCCTGAATCGGATTCACTCCGATTGTGGCTTCGGAAACTTCCGCATCGCCGTTAAGACCCAGCGAATCGCGTTTGTTGGATCGCCTAAGCGGCACGCCGGGCAGCTCCCTGACTGAATCTAGAGTGGAGAATCAAAAATGTAGGAGAGGTTTTACACCGCGATTTCTGGATCTTGCGAAAGGGGGTCCTCGAGCCGAAAACAAAACCCGGCTCGAACAGGAAATCCATCCCGCATTCTACAAAATCGTTTTCCGAATTCTGCCCGCTATCTTAGACTGATTTTCCAAAAAATTTGTTAAAAAAAAAATTATAAGAAAACTAACGGTTGACAGGCGAAGAAACCGTCGTAGCTTTCGCGGCAAAAACTCACCCTAACACCCGCTAAAAAATCATCAACAGGTTCTATTTCTCTCAAACTAATATGAGATGAGGCGGCGAAAGTGATCTACTGACTGCACTACACACAGACAGCTAAACGGCTTATCACCTATGAATATGAAACATTATCAAACAGTAACCAAAACCGCCCTTATTGGCTGCGGTTTTCTCTGTTCCACCTTTACGGGGTGGTCACAGAATGACGAGGAAGAAGAAGTCTTCGAGCTCTCTCCCTTTGCAGTAGATGCCTCTGGAGACGAGGGCTACTATGCTTCTCAAACCATGGCCGGCGGCCGTCTCAGCGGATCCCTCAAGGATACTGGAGCCGCCGTTCAGGTCGTCACCAAGGAGTTCATGGACGACCTCGGAGCGACGGGTATTGAAGAGCTTCTCATGTACACCACTAGTTCCGAAGTCGCCGGCATTCTCGGCAACATTTCTGGAGCCGACGAAGGCGGCACCGGCGAAACCAATGTGGGCGGCGCTCGTCGCGACCCGGACGGAGCCACACGTGTTCGCGGTCTTACCGCACCGGACCGGACCCGGAACTTCTTCGTGACGGACATACCATTCGACACGTATAACACGGAGCGCATCGACATCAATCGCGGGGCGAACTCCTTTCTCTTCGGACTCGCTTCGCCTGCCGGAATTATTAACAACGACTTGGCCCGTGCTCGATTTCGTAACACCAACGAGTTTCGCTTCCGCATAGGCAGTGGCGGTGTCAACCCCTCCTACCGTGGGGAATTCAAGCTCAACCGCGTCGTTGTGGAAGACAAACTAGCCCTCCACGTAGCAGGTGTCATGGACCGTACGGAATACCGCCAGCGCCCGACTTACAAGAACGACGACCGTATCTACACGGCGTTCTCCTACCGTCCCTTTGGCAATGAGAATACCGTATTTCGCGGCCACATGGAAACAGGCGAAATACTGGGTAACGCCCCCGACGTCCTTCTCCCTCAGGTGAACTTCGATACATTCCTCCGGGCCCCAGCTCGGATGAACGCCACCTTGATGGTCAAGAACCGCCGAAATCCCGACTACCCGATCTCCGCTCAGCACCACGAAGGTCCTACCCAAGGTCAATTTAACAACAACCGCTTCTATTCCGCCGATGACAGAGCTGCTTTCTTGGACGCAGGCTACATCGTTCGCGACAGCCCGAATGACGCACCTGAAGGAGCTCAGTACCCAACTCTCACCTACCGTAACATTCGTTGGGGTGGTGGTGCTTACGGCTTCGTATGGGATGGCAGCAATGGCCTTGGCCAGCCCGCTTTCTCTTACACGGACCAAATTCCTGGTATTGCTATGGAAAGACGTTCACAGGCCAACAACGTCGAAATTCCTAACTACTGGTCAGGCGGAATCTACAGAAATAATGTAGGACGTAATGGCGGTGCTCCACAAGGTCTATACCCGGGCAATCTCGGTGAAATCATGGGTATCGGCTGGATCGATCAGGGCTTCACCGATCTGGACACGTTCGACTTCAGTCGTGCCAATCTTGGATGGGATAACGACTACTACTCGCGCGACTTCTTCAACTACTCCCTTGCTCTGGAGCAGACTTTTTGGGAAGGCAAAGGCGGTATCTCTATCGAGTACGACTTCCAAGACCTGTATCGCGACAGCTACACCGCCCTTAACGGCGGCAACTCGGTCATCACCTTCGATGTCAACGAGACCCTCATACTCCCGGAAGATATTAACTACGTTGAATCGGGAAATTACAACGCCATGCCTAATCCAAACTTTGGACGCCCGGTCATAATGACGAAGTCAGGACAGCGCACCAATGACGACCAGCGTACCTCTAAGCGTGTTACCGCATTCGCGAAGTACGATTTCCGCGACAGCATGAACAACGACAAGCTGGCGAACATCCTCGGTTCGCATACATTCACGGTACTGGGCGATGAAAACCGCCACCACGAGATGATGCTCAACTGGTTCCGTGGTTCTTTCGGCGATCCTGAGCCAGCACTGCACATAGGGCCCGCCAATGCTCGTCAAGCACTTAATAATGCCCGCAACACTCCCAATATGGTTTACATTGGGCCCCAACAATTGGGTGCGTGGACCGACTACACCAGTGTATCGGATTTCATTATCGAGCCGGCCTACTACGACTTGAGAAGCACGACGGGCCGGACCTACGATAAAATCGCTTGGAACTTGGGAGAGGATGCAACTGCCCAGGCATTGGCCGATGGCACCGACCGTTCACGAGGAAACGAATACTGGGCGCAGCACACATGGACGCCCTTGAACACTCCGAGTAAGAACGTTCGACGCCAGCAAACCACGGTCCAATCGCTTGCCGCGAACAGCCAATCGAAGTTTTTCAGCGACCATCTGGTCCTCAACCTAGGCTACCGCGAAGACAAGGTCGAAAACTTCCTCAACACTGAACCTCCCATCGATCCCAATAGCCTAGATGAAATTCCTTTCGTGTCTCCAGATCTCTGGCGACTGGAGGATGGCACCTTCAATGAAGTCAAAAAGAACATCTTCGGCTACGGGGCCGTGGTGTACTGGCCAAAGGATATCATTCCGCTACCAGAGGCGGTTAACGACATTACCTTCCACTATAATAGTTCGGATAACTTCGTACCCTCACTCGAGCGGGTCGACCAATATCGTCGCCCTATCCCTTCGCAGTTCGGCGACACAATGGACTGGGGCGTGAGTGCCTACATGTGGAATAACAAACTCGTGGCTCGAGTGAACTTCTACGAGGCCACCCTCCAAAATGCTTCCGCTCCGACTTCCGGTATTTGGAACCGCAACTATACGCGCATCTTCCAGTGGTACGGACGCCTCAACCGCGACTCCCGTCGGTACGATTCCTATGACAACGACACCGGCGAGTTCCTGTTCTCCGGTGACGGTAAAGTCGATCCGGGTATCATCGACGAATTTTTCGAATTCGATGAAGAGGTAGGATTGTACTTTGCCGGAGAAGACGCTGAGGAAGGGTTCGCAAACCTTGACGACGCTATCGCAGCTCAATGGCCATACTTGGCAGAAACCCGTCTTGCGATGGAGCCCCTAGAGCAATTTGTCTTTGATGATGAGCTCATTGATTCCTTTAACGCTCGCTTCCTTCCAGATGGCGATATCAACATACAGTGGGCCGGCTCAATTAACGACACAACCGACATCACCTCTAAAGGTATGGAGGCCGAGATCATACTCAATCCTACCAAAAGCTGGCGCATCGCCTTCAACGCGGCCCGGCAGGAAGTGATAATGGATAATATCGCACCACGATTGGAAAACCTCGTCGACTCATTCCTTCTGCCCTATATGCAGCGGTTTGGCTACATGGATTGGGGCAACCCAACCGGAACGCCTCAGGGTGCGACCTTTGAAAGCACCACTTACGAACGCTTGGTCGAGTACTTCTATGTCAAAGGACTCGAAGGCCAGCCGACCGCTGAGCAACGCGAATGGCGCTTCAATTTGATCACCAACTACACCTTCCGCGAAGGCCCACTGAAGGGTTTCCAAATTGGCGGTGCCGCTCGCTGGCAGGACGAGGTTAACGGCGGTTACCCTGTGGCTTTCAACGACGATCTCCGTATTTACGAGCCACTCGTGGACCAAGGATACTTCACCGACACAGATCTCGCTGTCGACCTGACCTTCGGCTACAGGGCCAAGATCATGAACAACGTGGATTGGCGTATGCAGATCAACATGCGGAATGTCCACAACTGGGACAACACCGACGTGGACGTCTTCCGCTTTCAGCAGGACGGATCACCTGCCCGGGCACGTTTCGCGCCTCCAAGGCAGATCTGGTTGACCAATACGTTCCGCTTCTAGGCGAACGTTCTAAACCATTTTACCGACAAGGGCCCGGCTTACCGCCGGGCCTTTTTTATTGGTGGTTTTGTACCATTTACGAAAAGCATTTATGCAAACGTATGGGCGGAATTGCTCTTGCGATTGACCGACATCGAGATTGAGCTTTCCTAAATGCCTTTTTCAATGTTGGAGGTTTATTCGTAGCGACGAGAAAGAATCAGAAAATGGAAACTCACTTTCCCGTCTTCATGTTCGTTTTCTCGACGCTATTCCTGCTTCAAGTAGGCTGCTCCCCTGAACTTACTTCCTTAGATACGCCCGCTCCACCGATCAATCAATCAGAGATTGACCTCGATCGATACTCCAGCAGCGAAATCGGTAACGAGTCCACCAACGTTCCCTGGATCGCCCATGTTCGGGCTTTCGACTTAAATCAAGATGGACTCATGGATGCCATCGGATGCGAGGCTAAATATAACGAAGTCATTTGGCTCCAACAAAATGAAAAAGGACAGTTCACCGAAATTCTTCTCGCCTCCGATATGCAGGCCCCAGTCCACGCGGAGGTTTACGACTTAGATGAAGATGGTGATTACGATATACTGGTATCCTGCATGAATATTGTGTTCCCCAACAACAATAAGATAGGAGCCCTCATCGTTCTCGAAAATGACGGCGATCAGAACTTCACTAAAAGGATCCTCTTGGAGGACGTCGAACGCGTGACGGACGCCCGAGCCCACGACATGGATGGCGATGGAGACCTCGACCTCGTAGTAGGGCAATTTGGATACGATCAAGGAGGTGTCCGCTGGATGAAAAACATTGGGTCGTGGCAATTTGAAAGCCAGTCGCTGCTTCACCTTTCAGGATTGATCAATGTTTGCGTCAACGATTTCAATAATGACGGTCACCCGGATATCGCAGCCCAATTCTCCCAACACTGGGAGGAAATCCATCTATTCGAAAATGACGGCAAAGGCAATTTCACAGACAGAATAATTTGGGGCTCGACCAATCATGACTTCGCTTCAAGCGGTATGACCACGGCAGATCTAAATCAAGATGGTAGGCCGGACCTGGTTTTTGCCAACGGCGATGGCTTTGGTCCCACCCTCAAACCGGGACCTAGACCCTGGCACGGTATCCAATGGCTAGAGAACGAAGGGAATGGCAAATTCAGCTACAAGCGAATCGGAGATCTTGCCGGAGCCTATAGCCCGATAGTGAGAGACATCGACCAAGACGGCGATCCAGACATCCTAAGCGTCAGTGCCTTTAACGATTGGGAAAATCCTGAATCGGATTCACTCGTCCTATTTAGAAACGATGGGGCTCAAAGCTTCACAAAAGTGACCCTCGCATACGAGCCGATCCAATTGCTTTCGATCGATTTTGCAGATTTCGATGGAGATGGGGTGGGCGAAATCATCTCCGGTTGTTTCCCAAGTTTTCCGCCATTCGAGCGGATTGGACGCTTCGCTATCTGGAAGGAAAGGGAGTATCAATGAAGAAAGCACTGATGGCAGGTATAGGATTTGCAATATTCGCAAGCGTGTTGATTGGAAATCTATACTGGAAGACCCAAAGACATTTCGCAGCAGTAATCGAAACCCATCTGCTACCCACTCCCAGCTCCAAAGGCCTTCATCCAGAACTCAGTAATCGTATAGCAGACCTGAATAAGCGGTCGACCCAAGGCCCCAATCGTGTCGATTCCCTTGCCCTATTGAGCACATTATACCACGCTAATGGATATTTAAATCGAGCCTGGCAAGGCTATCGAATCCTGATCGCGATCGATGAGAAAAACCCTCTCTGGCCCTACAGGCTGGCTACGATTGTTTCCAGTTTCGGGCAACTTAACGATTCCATTGCACTTTATGAAAAAACCATCGAGCTCGACCCTGAATACCTTCCCTCCTATATCCACCTCGGAGATACCCTCTTAAAATTAAATCGACACGACGAAGCGAAGCGCGTTTTCCAATCGGTTTACGACAAAACGCCCACTAACCCATTCGCCCTATTCGGCCTAGCTCGCATCGCTCTAGCTAAGAACGATGCGGCACAGGCCAAACCTCTCCTCGAATCCGCCAGGCGCTCAAACAACCGGGTTGGCGGAGATCTTCTTGCCGACATTTACGAGAGGCTCGGTGAAAAGTCAAAAGCCCGGGCCCTCCTCCACGACGTCACCTGGAGCAGCCACATAGAAACACCCGATCCGTGGGTCGACGATATTGTCTCGGAATGCTACGACTCATTCGAAGTTGCAATGGCCGGCGGGAAAGCCGGACGAGCAGGGAATACGATCAGAGCCATCCAACTACTGAATAAGGCCACAGCCCTCGACCCTCTCGATCATAATGCCTACAACCATCTAGCCGAACTCTACGTAGAGCAAGGAGATCTAGATCAGGCTCGGAAAACCTACGAAAACTGCATAAGAACTCTCCCAACTTTCGATAGAGGCTGGGCTGGATTAATTTCCGTCGAAATTAAGTCCGGAAATCAATCGAGAGCTTCTGAATTGATCGATCAGGCAATCGCTAAATGTCCCGAATCGTATGTGATCAGTAACTACAAGGGTGAGGCCCTAATCAATGAGAATCGCCTCAACGAAGCGATTCCCTACTTTGAGACGACCATTCGCTTGGTTCCAAACAACGCAGTAGGTTACAACTACTTGGCCAGAATCTACCTCAAAATGGGTGAAAATCGAAAGGCCCTCGAACAGCTGCAAAAGGCTCTTAAAGCAGAACCCAGCAACCCTTTGTCTCTGGAGTTAATTACCATTTTTTATGTTTTAGCGGGAGATCCGGCTAAAGCCTCTCGATATCTACAGAGAGCGATCGATTCCCCTCGTGTTTCGGAAAAGGCGATAAGCCAGATGCAAGCAATGTACACCAATAAGTTTAGGTAGCACTTCGGTCATTTGTATAATTGAGGCCTAAAGATCACCGGCGACCTATGGTTCCCGCAATCAGGAGAGAGCATCAACACTACTGGGTTATAAATTTTAGGGGTTCGCCAGTCCTCTAGTTGAAGACTACCCAAATCGAAACCGCATCAGGGATCTATCGCTGAGGATTGGGCTTTTTTTGAATCCAAATCCCACTAGATAGCTCAGTGCTTCAGTATGATTGATACAAATGCAAAAAGTGCCGACTGTAGTTTGTGCAGCACAAGGCGGCGTAACACTTACGAAAATGGTTTCGTAGGCGGTGCCCCAACATCGCGAAATCCCGCTAGAGCCTGCACCATTTTATCAATCCATTTTGCATGTGGTATTAGCCTATGCAGTTTTGGACCTACGGTTCGCTCCTATCAACTGCAGCGGCGATTTTTGATCAATTATTTATCGACCCTCTCGCCTGAAACCCCAACCATCCACAACAGTATCGATCTGCTGCATGAACAGGCTGAAATTCCAAACGGTGCGATATCACTAACCACAAAAAAGCGGTACACACTCGGCTGTACCGCTTTGGAAAATTGGTTGGAATAACGATCAGTCCAAGACCTTGACTTGGATGTCTTGGTAATGGGTAATACTGTCAGGATCGTGGGCCTGCAGGGCAAAGGTGCCGCTACCCAGTACGCGACCCGACATGCCCGGATTCGGTCCCGCATAGCCTGGAGGCTGCTTCCACTGGACGATCGTTTCGCCATCAACTTTGATCGTAACATCCTCGCCTTTGACAATGATATGGTAATCGAACCATTTGCCATCGGTTGAAGGTGCTTTCTCACGATATACTTGAGCACCCGCTTTGTCTACACGAATGATAAATGGTTCCTCTGGCTCCATAGGAACGTACACATTGGCCACAGCGTAAAGGCTGCCCGTCTTTTTTGGATCCTTTTGACTGGTATTCACCTGACACTCGAAGCCTTGCGAAGGCCAGCCCTCGTCTTGATAAGCAGTATGAAAATAGACACCTCCATTCGCGTTCTTCATAGTCTTAGCTTTTACCTTCAACTCGAAGTTCTTAAAAGTGCCGCCATTCACACCCCCTGTATAGAACAGGTGCGAACGTCCGCCATCCACAATCAGCGTGCCGTTTTTAACAGAGAAGGAATCAGGGTTTTCCTTGCTAGCAGTCCAGCCTTGCAAGGATTTGCCATCAAACAATGACACCCATTTCTTGCCGTGATGGTCCGCAAACGCAAGCGAGCCCATGAAAAACAAAGAGGATAACAGGATAGTAACTTTTTTCATATCCCGCTATCTATGCTACCCCACCCAAAAAAAGCCAACTTCAAAAATCTGGCGCTACGCATCTCAGAGGACCGTATAGTTTTAGAAAGTTCTAAATTTCATGCCCTCTATTAATTTTTTGAAGTCGTATTTTGAAGACACGATCAGTTGACAGCATTGTCTCCATCGTTTCGAATCAGAATATGAATCGTAGAACCTTCGTCACTGCCGCCGCTGCGGCCGCTACCCCTGCCGCTCTTTTTGGAACTCACCATGAACCCTCCGATGATGCCCACTACTTGGAGTGGATAACATTTGAGGTACTTAACAACGCCCGACGCGGAGCTCTTGAGACATTCCTAAAGGATGTCGTCGTTCCGGGGTTGAATTCAAAAGGCTGCTCTCCGATCGGCGTCTTCCGCCCTAAGCACGGAGAGCGTGGAACCAAAGTGTTTATGCTGGTACCCCACAAAACGATCGAATCCTTTCTGACAACTTGGGATAAATTGGTTAAAACGGCTGACTACAAAAAAGCTTCTAATACGGAAATGGAAACGCCGCTATATGACCGGATGGAAAGCTCCCTGATGAGAGCATTTTCCCACATGCCTCAGGTCGAAGTTCCTTCAGCTATCGCCGGAGAAAAAGGCCGCATTTTCGAGTTTCGCGTTTACGAGGCCCACAATCGAGTGAAGAGCGATCTGAAAGTGGAAATGTTCAATGAAGGCGGCGAAATCGAAATCTTTCGAAACGTGGGACTTCACCCTGTTTTTTTCGGTAAGACCCTTGCCGGTCCACTGATGCCAAATCTTATCTATATGCTCGGTTTCAAGGATATGGCCGAACGAGATGCCAATTGGAAGCGGTTTAGTGCAGATCCCGCATGGCAAAAGCTTCGAGCCAACAAGCGGTATGCAGGAACTGTATCCGCGATAACAGACAATATTTTTGTCCCTACGAATTATTCCCAAATTTGAG
Source organism: Candidatus Pelagisphaera phototrophica (assembly GCF_014529625.1). GTDB lineage: Bacteria > Verrucomicrobiota > Verrucomicrobiia > Opitutales > Opitutaceae > Pelagisphaera > Pelagisphaera phototrophica. The sequence goes on along the minus strand of NZ_CP076039.1, from coordinate 1,598,078 downwards.
TTATATAGCGAATCTTGGAACTAGAAATCCTTGAACGATCCTCTAGGCTCCGCATCGAACATCGTTTCCTGATACCATTCGCCGAATCTCTGCTTCAGTCGCTTTAGGACTTCAGGATGCTGCAACGAGAGATCGTCTCTCTCTCCGAGGTCATCGGACAAATCAAAGAGCCCTCCCCCTTCTTCTTCCATATCCACCCATTTCCAGTTTCCGATTCGAGCGGACTTTCTCCCTTTCCGCTTCCAAAACATTTCGTTTCTCGGGCTTTCCGTTTCGCCTTTCAACGTCGCCCACCAATTGTATCCGTCAATCTTAACGTCTTCGGGGAGCTTCGAACCGGTTGCCGCCGCTAAACTTGGAAACAGCTCCAGACTCGTCAGAAATGCATCGTTAACAGTACCCGCAGGGATCCCGCCGTTGGGCCACCGGGCCAAAGCGAGTACTCTGATCCCGCCTTCCCAAGTCCTAGCTTTGCCCCCTCTAAGAGGATAGTTACTCGAACCGCCTCCCCCTCCATTGTCAGAGAAAAACAAGACAATCGTATTGTCTGTTAAACCTTTTCGATCCAAGGAATCGAGCAGTTTTCCTATGGATGCATCCATGCAGGTAACGGCAGCTCGGAAATCCCGCTGACGCGCTTCTGACGTTGGCACCTTCGCCTTCTCTCCGTACTTCGTACCTTCTTTGAAGAGATTCTCTACAGGTGGGTACATTTCTTTAAATTCGGCAGGCGCTTGAATCGTTCCTCGGATTTTAGGATCGAGAGAGGATGAATTGTGTGGGGCGTTAAAGGGGAGGTAGAGGAAGAAAGGTTCGTTATCCTTTCTTTCTTCTAAGAACCGCAGTGCTTCACGCTCGAACAAATAGGTCGCATAGGTCCCGCGATCTTCTTCGGTCCTCTCATTGTCTTGAAACATGCTGTGCACCCCGTATCGCTCGTGCGTATAGTAGTCGATCCCCGTATTCACAAGTCCATAGAATGAGTCAAACCCTCTCGCCAAAGGCAGAAAGCGTTTGCTGATACCGAGATCCCATTTCCCAAATATACCTGAAACGTATCCTTGAGGTTTCAGTACTTGAGGTATCAATATTTCCCTGACATCCATTCCACCAATTCGCTCCCAAGTCACTGCGTACTCGTCTTCATCGTATCTATGCCCATAATCCGGTGCCTCATTCCGAATCATATCATAGATTCCGTTCCGCTGTGGGTAGCGTCCGGTCAAAAAAGCCCCGCGAGATGGGGTGCAAGCAGGCCAGGCAACATAGAAACTGCTCAAACGAGTCCCCTCTCTGGCAATACGATCCAGATTGGGCGTAATAATTTCACTGTTGAGCTGACCTAGGTCATTGTAGCCCTGATCGTCTGAAACGATGAGCAGAATATTTGGCTTTTCGCTTTGGGCAGAGAGGTTAGCGAACAAAAGCGACGCTAGCCCTATCCAAAATATTTTTCCTGCGAGCATTAAAGATGCTGCAGCCGAATATTGCGCCAACGGACTTTTTGGCCGATCTTCTTTTTGTTTTTCCCAATCCCATGGAGTTGAAGGGCGATGTAGCCAGAAGCTTGGTCATCGTCATGTATATGCGCTACCGGTACGCCATTTAGCCAGGTTTGGAAGTGGTCCCCATTAGCGATGATGCGAAAGTGATTCCACTCCCCTGGTTTGAAGGCCTTCTTCGCCGCTTCGTCTTGCCCTGGAGTGTGCAGAAAACCGCGAGCCCCCTCCTCATACACAGTGCCGCTCCAGCCTCTTTCCGTGGGGTCGATCTCAATTTGGTAACCCCAAAATCGACCTTTTTCCCATACTCTCTCTCTTACGTTCTTCGTTCCATCCTCATGGAAGGTGCCACCCCAACGAATCGTTGTGGTCTCTTCTTCGTATATGTGACTGCGAATCTGTATCCCTGAGTTCAGAAGCGGATCGATCTTGAACTCCACTTCCAGTTCGAAATCGCCATACATATCCTCAGTGGCGAGAAAGCTATTAGGTAAGTCAGGTGCGGCTTCGCCTACGATAGCCCCATCCTCGACATAAAAATTACCCCCACCAAAGTTTTGCCAGCCGTCCAGGCTTTGACCATCGAATAATTCAACTACATCAGTTTTTGTAGATGTGCTGCAAGCGGCCAAAACCAGAATTGATAGGCACAAAAAAGAGGGTTTGGAACAAAGGTGTATTTTCATAAGATGACTTGGGTTAAATTCTCCGGGATTCACCGTAGAGAAAACAAACTACCATTAGAACAGCTTCTCCCAACAATGCAATAGACGAGCTCAAATTGCAGAAGGAAACCCGCCATGGAGAATTCCGTTAACTATTCCTATTCTTCCTAAATTCGTATTCAATGATTCGCGACTGATGGCAGTTTGCTAACGAAACCAGCATCGGTTCGCTTGAGTTCATCGATCGTCCATTTTCGGTACTGACGCAGTACTTTAGAGTATGCCGGATTTCCCGCTAGATTGATCACTTCCTGTGAATCGCTCACAACGTCATAAAGCTCTTCGGTTTCCCCTTCGATCAAAGTTCGAATGTACTTATACCTCCCTTGACTCAAGAGAACATACCAAGGTACACCCGGTCCGTGGTACAGCTTAGGATCCCCTTTCGGAGGAATGGTATTCGTATCTGATCCGTATTGCTTCGCTGTGTGGACAAGCATTGATGGTTTGCCCCAAGGGGTTTCAGGATCTTTCAGTAAAGGTGACAAGTCATAGCCGTGCATCTTCCAGGGCGACCTAAGGCCGGTGATTGAAAACAAGGTAACGGGTATATCCACTGCGGTAACCGGTTCGGTCACCACAGTACCTTTGCTACGGCTTTTCGAGGCGATCCCTTTCGGTAAGCGAAAGATCAGAGGTGCAGCGATATTGGCTCGATACGGGGCAACCTTCGATTTGGATCCATGCTGGCCCCAGGCGAATCCTTGGTCCGAAGTAAAGATGATAATGGTATTTTCATCCTGGCCACTTTCTTGTAGTGACTCGAGCAGTCGACCGACGCCCTCGTCGATAGAGAGTACGCCTTGCTGATACTGACGAATCCAGTCTTTCAAAGGTCGGCCAGGTAAGTCCTGCATCCCAACCGGAACGGGACCCTCTCGCCCCTTTTCTACCGGCTCACCATTAGGACCCGGCTTCCAGAACTCCATTTGGTTCATGTATTCCGGTTTTTCTGGTCTAGGGGGATAGACATCAGGAATCTTTGGAGTCGTCACATCCTCGTACGCTTCCAAGTGTCGGTCTGCGGGAGTGAACGGAGCATGCACCCCTCCATAGCAAAGCCATAAATACCAGGGCTTCCCGGACTGAGGACCTCTTTCCTTGATGAACTCAACCGCCCAGTCCGTGTATTTGTCCGTTGTGTACTCCTTAACCAATACCGCTTCTTTTCCATCAAACTCAATGAGTTGATCAAAATAGTAGTTGGGAGAATTTTCCGGATACTTGGGTCGATTCCAGACAATCTGGTGATCCCAATCACGTCCGTATCCGGAATCCACTCCTGTATGCCATTTTCCAATTTGGGCGGTATGGTATCCTTGTTTCCGAAGAGACTCCGTCCAAAACTGGCATTTTTCAGGATCGTAAACATTCATCGGATTCGGACCGGTCATTCTAAGGGACTCCACCTTATGTTGCTGAAGTCCGGTGAGAATGGATGCTCGCGAGGCCATGCACCAGGAACCGATGTTAGCTCGAGTAAAGCGAATCCCCTCCTCCGCTAATCGATCGATATTCGGCGTATCCACCCAATAATACGCATCCTCATACGCACTGACCGTCCGGGTGGATTGGTCATCCGTGTAGATAAACAATATGTTGGGCTTGTCAGCCGCAATGGTCAGATTACCAAGCAGACATCCGAGATAAAAAAATCTTGTTATTAAGTTCATAGTAACGCTTCAATTATTCGCTTTCTCAGCCCCTAAACAATTTGAATCTTTTGTAGAGCGGAATCGAAAGCAGACCGATTGATACAATCACAAACAGCAAAGAAACGGGCTGTTGAACAATTGGTAGGTAGCTCCCATTCGACGCCATCAGTCCCATGAGCAGGTTTTCTTCTGCTATGGGGGCCAGGATAAACCCAATGACAAACGGAGCTAGTGGAATCTTAAACCGTTCAAATGCAAAGCCCAGTAATCCAAAAAAGAGCATCGTCCAAACATCGAACATGCGTGTTGAAAGTGCAAAGGAACCAACAATGCAAAACACCAGAATAACTGGCATAAGAAGACCTCTGGGAATAGACGCCAGCCGGGCCAGGTAACGAACCGAAAGAATCATGAAGAAAAACATGAACACGTTTGCGACAAACATGGATCCCATAATGGTATACACCATCTCAGGATTTTGCTTAAACAGAAGTGGCCCCGGCTGCAACCCGTGAATGAGTAATCCCCCCAGCAGAATAGCATCGATGACACTACCGGGAATCCCGAGGGAAATCAGTGGAATCAGCGAACCGCCAATGGTTGCATTGTTGGCAGCTTCAGCGGCAACAATACCTGTTTCCGATCCCTTTCCGAATTTCTTCTTATCCTCCGGAGTAGCCAACGAACGAGCGGTACTGTAAGCGGTGACCGAGCCAATGTTGGCCCCTATCCCTGGCAATATTCCAATCCCCGTACCGATAACCGATGATCGAACGAGGTTGATCGCATTTTTCTTCCAATCCTCCCATTTAAAGAGCATGTCACTTCTACGTTTCACTGGGATAATTGTAATTTTATCGCCAATACGACTAATGTCAGAAATAATCTGACTGATAGCAAACATCCCAATCAGGACTGGAAGGAGCTTAAGTCCCCCATTGAGTTCCTCGAATCCAAAGGTTAACCTCAAGTTTCCCGTGGCCTTATCAATTCCCGGCAAAGCGGCTAAAACGCCAAGCGAGGCTGAAAAGAAAGAACGACTCATCGACTTACCTCCGATGGAAGCGATCAAAACTAGCGCTAGCAAAACCAGGGAGAAAAAGTCGAAAGGACCCAGTTTTGTTGAGTATCGAGCGATAGGAGCGGAGAGCATTATGAGAAAAAGCCAGGATATGCACCCTCCGACAAAAGACGCAGTAATACCCAAGCCCAAAGCCCTTCCAGGCTTGCCGTCACGGGCCAACGGATACCCGTCCATAGTCGTCATGATAGAAGCAGGGGTTCCGGGCATACGCAACAGTGTCGCCGTAATCAATCCTCCACTGACAGCGCCCACATACATGCTGATTAGCAGGATGAATGCATTCACTGGATCCATATTAAACGTGAGCGGCAAGGTAAGGGCAATCAACATCGCTCCCGTCAATCCAGGAATCGCCCCCATCGTAATTCCTAAAATCGTACCCAAAATGACCAAGGATAGTCCTTGCAGGCTAAAGATGTAAACGGATGCGGTGTTTATAGCTTCCATTAAATGTAACTAAGGCAATTGAATCGCAAACAACTGCGTGAATATGAAGTGGAGTCCAAAGGACATGCCCAGAGCAACCTCGACGACATAGCATACTTTCTTCCTGTCGTAGTTTGTTAGATACAAGCCGCTTACTAGAATAAACAAAATTGTCGCCCAAACGAATGGGATTAATCCCATTCCCATAAAAAAAACGTAGAGAACACACAGTCCAATCACACCAAAAGCCAAATCAAACCTAAGTTTATTTTCACTCGCTTCACCATCAGTTTTTTTCGGATTGAAAATGGCTTTCGACAATACAACTAGTCCCAACGCTAACACCGCAGCAACTGACCAAAAGGTCACATCAGGCAATTCGACTCGACTAGGCACCTTCATGCGACTGAATAGGCCCATTTTCTGGGTAATTCGCTCCGCTAGCTCTACTCCGACTATCGTTCTTGGCAAAATCTCCAATTCCGCAGAACGCTTCTTCACGTAATCCGTCTCCATCGCGCTATTGAGGACAGCGGCCATGTAGCTGACTATTTCTGGATCTGTTCCCTTGGGAAACCACCAGTATTGTAGGTTACCGCTGAATACTGGATACCCTACCTCTTTCGCGGTAGGAATATCCGGAATACTTTCGACCCGCTCCTCTCCTAAATAGGCTAGTGGGCGCAATCCGTTTTCCCTAAACCGGATCAGTTCACCAACCGAAAAGAGGGCCGCATCTAAATGCCCACCCATGAGAGCGGCCAATCGATTGGCTCCGCCTCCCGTAGAAACTAGGCGAAAACGAGCTCCGGGAAGCGTTTCCTCTAATTGTATACCACAAAAATGGGTTGGCGTGCCCAAATTGACTCCTAATTTCAATGTCTCAGGCCTTGCCTTAGCAGCTTCCATAAACTCCGTCATTGTCTTGAATGGCGAATTCTCCGATACCAAAACGGCTAAGCCTGATTCTCCGGTAGCAGCAACCGCCTCGAATGCCTCCGGTCCGTAGGGGGACTGCCCGATAACCTTGGATGTCATCAATGCCTCGTGATTACAAAGTATTGTGTATCCATCATTTCGTGAATCGATAACATAGGTACTGCCAATCGTCGCACCCCCTCCAGGTTTATTCACGATCACTAATTGCTGAGGCATAAGGTCATTGTCCTTGATCGCTTTCTGCAATATCCGTGCATAAGTGTCAGTTCCACCACCCGGATTGTAGGGAACGATCACTCGGATCGGACGATTCGGATAACTCTCAGTGTGCCGAGATCCCATTTTGGCATAACTGAAAATCGACAAACCAATCAATAGAGCTACAACGATGTGGGTAGTGATTTTAGCCATGAATGAAATAACTCTGGAAAAGAGCGAGGGTAACCAATTAGTCAAAGTCGATCTTCGCAAAGCCGGTCAAGAATCCACTATACAAAATTCCAATGGACCGATTCATCACGCGCAAACAAATAAAGCATCCCCGGGTCAAGCCCCGAGATATTTCAGGGTAGCGGGCGATCTCCGAGCACCCATTCGTGGATTCATTTTTGTGGGCGCTCGGAGATCAACCGCTGCCGAAGTCCGCTACAAAGCCACCGACACCTCGGGCCTGCGACAAGCTTCGAGGTATTTAACCGAAGGGAATAAAAAAGGTTTCAGATGATCCGTTGCGCACTCGTTCCACAGCCCAAGCCCCCTTCAAGCGTTCAAAAAGCAGCGATTGACCTCAATTCGTAATAGAACAAGCTTGGAGCCGCAGCATCTCAAAAACGTATTATGAATCAAACGAAACGCTCTCTACTCTTCTTGTCCCTAGCCGCTCTTACGTCATGGGGACTGGCACAATCGGATAAGCCGCTCAACGTTCTCTTCATCGCGTCCGACGATTTAACGCAGTCCATCGCTTGCTACGGAGATCCGATCGCCATTACCCCAAACCTTGATAGACTCTCAGATATGGGTGTTCGGTTCGACAATGCCTACTGCCAAATACCCCTTTGTAACCCCACTCGTGCGTCACTCTTAACCGGCCTAAGGCCGGACACTCTAAAAGTTTACGACTTAGGAAGACATTTTCGCGACGAGGTACCGGATGTAGTCACGCTCCCTCAATTATTTCGTAATAATGGATACAAATCGATGAGAGTCGGAAAGCTCTATCACTACGGAGTTCCCGTTCAAATCGGAACCAATGGGCTCGACGACCCTGAATCCTGGGACCAGGTGATCAATCCCAAAGGCCGCGACACGGAGGAAGAGCACCTCATCATTAATCTTGAGCCCCACCGTCCCATCAGTGGGGCACTCAGCTGGCTAGCGGCGGATGGCACGGACGAAGAACAGACCGACGGGATGATTGCCACAGAGGCGATTGAGCTCCTTCGAGAAAACAAGGATCGCCCCTTTTTCCTAGGAGTCGGGTTTTTCCGTCCTCACACTCCCTACGTGGCACCCAAAAAGTATTGGGATCTATATCCCATGGACGAAATCAAAATGCCGTATGCCCCTGAAAACGATCGGGACGACATCCCCAAGTCCGCATTCGCACACAACAATCCAGTACCGAATTACGGCCTACCGGTTGAGGAGGTTTTGAAAGCGAAGCAGGCTTACTATGCCAATGTGAGCTTTGTGGACGCGCAAGTCGGGCGACTGCTCGATGCAATCGAAGATCTTGAACTCCTTGATAATACTATCATCGTTTTTTGGAGCGATCACGGCTACCATCTCGGTGAGCATCAGGGCGTTTGGCAGAAACGCTGCCTTTTTGAGGAGTCCGCTTCCGCTCCGATGATGATCTTCGCTCCGGGTCGCAAAGGCAATGGCCAGGCGAGTCAGCAAATTGTCGAGTTCGTGGATTTATACCCGACCGTCGCCTCGCTCTGTGGCCTCACCCCACCTAAGACTGTAGAAGGTAAAAGTATCGTTCCTCTACTGGATCGCCCATCGAAGTCGTGGAAGGGGACAGCGTTCACTCAGGTTTTGCGTCCCGGCGATGGCATTCCGGTTATGGGGGCTAGCATCCGCACAGACAGGTGGCGCTACACCGAGTGGAACGAAGGTGAGCAAGGATTCGAACTTTACGATCACAGCAACGACCCCGGTGAATTCGACAATTTGGCCAGCAAACCAGAATTTGCAGGGATCATTTACGACTTACGGAAGAACCTGAGGGCTAATGTATCAGGAAAGGTGCCAGATTCGCCATTCAACCCTGCTAGGCTCTGAGGAGCCCGCTAAACGCCCCGTTTTTTGGGCGAGAGAGCAATTAGACGGCCAAATAGGCGGATTTAGTGCACTTAGTCATTAATTCGTAAATCAAACCGTCGATTGTAACTAAACACGGTTTTCGAACTGCATTTTTCGAAAGAATTGCTACGATCATAAAAGTCCCTGAGTCGATATCGATTTCAATTAATCATCAGCTAACTAAATCTATGAAACGTAATCATCTGCGTACTCCCCTCCTGTTGCTGGCCTTAACCTGCCTCTTTGGCAGTGCCCTCGCTCAGCCCGTTCTAATCCCAGATGACTACCGAGCGATTCAAACCCGCCAAGAAATATCAACTTCTGAAGTCAGCGTCCAGGATGACCATATTCTAAACCTGGGTGTATTCACCGTCGACAACTCGAATCGCGAAGAGGTACGTACCTTTTTCAACGCCATCTACTGGGCATCCAACTACGCCACGATTGACTGGACCGGAAGCTTTACCCCCTTTCCCGGGACAGGCACCCGAACATTCGAGGAAATTTCCCCTCTGGCCGGAGACACCTCCGATCTTTTCAAGGAAGCCGTCCTGCTCCGAATCAACTTCTACCGAGCTATGGCAGGCATTCCCGCCGACATCATCTTCGTCGACGATTTGAACCAGGCGGCTCAGATGACCACCTTGATCATGAGCGGAAATGACAACATCAGCCACTTTCCCCATTTGGCCGGATTCGGTAACTATCTTTCGGCCGATGGCATCCAAGGAGCCGCTGACTCCAACCTGGCGATCGGTTCCTACGGACCTGACTCGGTCGACGGCTACATGCAGGACAAAGGCTCCGGAAACACCGCAGTTGGCCATCGGCGCTGGCTATTGTACCCGCCCATGATTGAAATGGGAACTGGGGACGCTCCAGGAGGTGAGATTCCTGCAGAAGCCCAAGCGGGCATACCTGGAGACTCAACAACCGTTCGGAGGGCTAACGCAATCCATGTATTTTCGCCCAACAACTTTGGGACATTCCCCGATATTGATTTTCCCTACGTCGCATTTCCTCAAGAAGGGTACGTTCCCTACCACATCGTTCATCCAAGGTGGTCGTTTGCGATAGACGGAGCAAACTTCTCAGCGGCTTCGATTTCCATGACCCGCGACGGTTCTCCCATCGCGGCAGTGCTTGAGCCCTATGATGCTCCTGGATTAGGAAGCAATACACTTGTCTGGGTATACGATGGACTCAACGCCAACAATTCGCATACCCACGCAAAGCCTGACAGCGACGTCACCTACTCCGTAACAATAGACGGGATTCAGAATGCTCCAGAAACGAGCTACACCTACAACGTAATAGTCTTTGATCCTGAAGCGCCGACGAGCGGAGAGAACACAATCACTACCCTCACCGGCCCCGCCGCACCTGAAGTAGGCACCGCGACGGAATACAGTGTCGCCCTTCCGGATTTCGCTGACTTGCCTGGTAACACCAATGTCACCGGCATCCGCTTTAGATCTTTCACAACCTCCAGCGGCGACTTCATCGAGGGAGCTGAATCGGGTATCGGCGACTTGATCGTGAGTGTTTTTGGAGGCTACAACGTTATTGACGAGAGCTTCGCGAGTACGGGTAGCTCGGCCTTCCATCTTTCAACGGGAGAACTCGGAACCAATCAGACTATAACTTCTCCCTATGCCTATCTAATCGGCGACAGCAGTAATCTTTCTTTCCAAAGCATGGTACGCTCTGCTACCGACACCCAAATCGCGAAGGTTAATATATCGCTGGATAATGGCGTATCTTGGATAAATAAATTTTCCCAACCCGGACTCACTCCACAGGGAGTGAACGGTGGACCTGACGAAAATTCGTTTTCTGAAAAAAATATCGATCTTTCCGCATACGAGAGTCGCACGATCCACATTCAGTTTGCATACGACCACTTGGGCGGGTTCGCATTTCCCGGATCAGATTCCAATGTCGGCTGGTTTGTTGACGACATCAATCTAACCGGTGTTCAGAGTATGAATTCGATCACGACATCGGATCTAATCACAGAATCTACCAGCATTGATTTCACACCTAGCGCCGTCGGCGACGTATCTTTGCAAGCTCAAGGGATGCTGCACGATTTCTACGAGATGGAATGGGGAGCCGTCCTTTCGGTATCCGCTGTAGAAAATGTAACCGCAAACGACGATACCGATTCGATCCATGAAGGCTCTACCTCGGTAAGCGGCTCCGTTACTACGAACGACGATAAACCCACGGGCGAGACCCTCGCGGTGAATCAAGTAAACGGAGTTCAAGGGAATGTGGGTAATCGTATCGCAACTACATACGGTCACATAACTATTTCAAGCAATGGAGATTACACCTATGAACTCGACAATACGAATCCTGAAGTCGCCGACCTTCTTGACGGTGAAACCCTCGAAGACTCCGTCACCTATCGCGTGAGCGACTCCCAAAACCTTAGCGACAGCGGAACTCTGCGGGTCACGATCAACGGAGCAGAAAATGTAACTGCAAACAACGATACCGATTCGATCCATGAAGGCTCTACCTCGGTAAGCGGCTCCGTTACTACGAACGACGATAAACCCACGGGCGAGACCCTCGCGGTGAATCAAGTAAACGGAGTTCAAGGGAATGTGGGTAATCGTATCGCAACTACATACGGTCACATAACTATTTCAAGCAATGGAGATTACACCTATGAACTCGACAATACGAATTCTGAAGTCGCCGACCTTCTTGACGGTGAAACTCTCGAAGACTCCGTCACCTATCGCGTGAGCGACTCCCAAAACCTTAGCGACAGCGGAACTCTGCGGGTCACGATCAACGGAGCATCAGTTTCTATCAATAACGACGAGGGGGCCATCGATGAGGGAGAAGGATACATCAAAGGATCTATTACAGAAAATGACAACAAGCCGGATGGAGAAACCCTCACCGTTACAGAAATTGATGGCGAAGCCAACAATGTCGGGACTCGTATCAAAAAGGCCCACGGTTACCTTGTGATCGCAAAGGATGGAAGCTTCGCTTATCAGACCGATCCTGATGACCCCGATGTCGCTAACCTTAATGATGGTGAGACCCTAGAAGACACGTTCACCTACGCGGTCCAAGACTCACAAGGGAACACAGACGTGGGAACGCTACGTATCCGAATCGATGGTGAGACAACGGTCGAATCTACTGGAAATTCGCAGGTAGTGAATATTTCGACTCGATCTGAAATCCTAACGGGAGCCAATGTAATGATCGCTGGATTCACAGTCATCGGGAGCGATCCGCTGGATGTATTGATTGTTTCCGAGGGACCCGAACTTTCCTCGCTTCTTACAGGGGCGATAGAGAATCCAAGAATCGAACTGTTCAAAACCGATTTCACCCAAGAAGGTTTTCCATCGATCTCAGTAGATATCCCTCAGAATCCGAACACTAAATGGGGCGGGTCGGCAGAGCTTTCCGATTCCATGACCTTATTGAGAAACCGATCACTTCCGGTAGACTCATCGGATGCCGCGATGCGAGCAACGCTTACGGAAGGAGTATATACTCTAATTGTTAGTGGGGTTGATAACGGGACTGGTATCGGAACAGTCGAAGTATACGATGAGTCCTACCAGACTAACCCAGACTCAGACGGTTTCCTCTTCAATATTGCTACTAGAAGTTTTGTGGGATCTGATCAGGACTCCGCCATGATCGCCGGATTCACCGTAATCGGGGACAAGCCGCAAAAAGTTTTGATTAGGGCCCAAGGTCCAGGCATCGGGCTGCCTCCCGGAACAACCGCCCTTGCCAATCCCAAAATACAGGTTCTTGAGACATTTCCGAATGTCGAGGCCCTCCACGAAAACGACGACTGGGGAGATGAGGAAAACAACATGGCGGAAATCCTCCTCGTGGCTGCTGCGGTCAATTCGCAAGGATACGTGACGGGAAGTCTAAACTCAGCCATGGTAGTCGACCTGGAGCCGAATAAGGTCTATAGTGTGATTCTATCTGGGGGAGCCGGAGAAAGCGGCGTCGCCTTGGTAGAAGTATTTGTACCCACCGATCTTTAGACTCCGAGAGGATTCAATACTCAATGGCCTCGCTGCTCTTGGAGCAGCGAGGCCTTTTACTTAGTTCAACTGCTTTCCCAAAACGCAATCAGTACGCCAAGATAACGATCGATGAGCTCGTTGAGTTCGAACTTAGGCCTTCTGATTTAAATGGGATCCCACGTTCTCTTGAGATCTAGGCTCCCGGCTTGAACCGAAGCCAGAATCATCCGAAGCCGTTTCTCCCCCACTCACGGTAGGCTCAGTTGACTGGGCAGTAATACTCGATGCGTCATTACTCATATTCCCGATCGGATTGAGAGTCGCATTGACTAGGTTCTGTATCGCTGGAATATACATAGTTTTAATCCTCTCCCTACATCTTACCAGATCTAGGCCACCGATTTAAATAGAGAATGCAGCTCGTTCCTCCACGAACAAAGCTCACATAACGGGAAGGCCTTAGTATACGGCCTCTAAGGAGTACCCAATTCCTAGTAAGGCAAAGCTCGCTGGAAAATCTGTGCAATTGCCATTGCAATTCGATCCACTCTGAAAGATGAAACGATCATTATGAGCAAAGTTGTAATCATCGGGGCCGGAGGTGTCGGTCGCGTCGTGGCCCATAAATGCAGCAAGCTACCGGAAGTCTTTTCTGAGATATGTCTCGCCAGCAGGACACTGTCTAAATGCGATTCGATTGCCAGCGAGCTAGATAGAAGCATTTCCACAGCTCAAATTGACGCTGACAACGTCGCTGAAACGGCGGCCCTACTCAAGGAGTTCAAGCCCAACCTAGTCATTAATGTCGCCCTTCCCTATCAAGACCTCACAATTATGGATGCATGTCTTGAAGCAAGCGTCCACTATATGGATACGGCCAACTACGAGCCAAAAGACGAGGCCAAATTCGAGTATCACTGGCAATGGGCTTACCAAGAAAAATTTAAAGCGGCCGGCCTTATGGCTCTGCTCGGATGCGGTTTTGACCCTGGAGTGACAAACATCTTCACAACCCATGCCAAAAAGCATCACTTTGACCTGATCGACACGCTCGACATCATCGACTGTAATGCTGGAGATCACGGCAAGCATTTTGCAACTAACTTCAACCCTGAGATCAACATACGAGAAGTCACAGCCAATGGCCGATTTTTCGAACATGGAGAATGGAAAGAAACGGAACCTCTCTCGATACATCGCTCGTTTGACTTCCCAGAAGGCATAGGCCCGAAGGAAATATACTTGATGTACCATGAGGAAATGGAATCCCTGGCCAAGCATATTCCCGAAATTAAGCGTATTCGGTTTTGGATGACATTTTCAAAAAAATACCTTACCCACCTGCGAGTATTGGAGAATGTTGGAATGACACGAATCGACCCAATCCTTTACCAAGGACAAGAAATCATTCCTCTACAGTTCCTCAAAGCGGTTTTGCCCGACCCTGGCTCTCTAGGAGAAACCACGAAGGGCCGAACCTGTATCGGTTGTATTGTTGATGGATTGAAAAAGGGTGAGAAAAAATACTACTATATCTACAATATTTGCGATCACAAACAATGCTTTGAAGAGGTAAAGTCGCAGGCAGTGTCCTATACCACTGGGGTTCCGGCGATGATTGGGGCCATGATGTTGCTAACCGGTAAATGGAGAGGTGAAGGCGTTTTCAATGTCGAGCAATTCGATCCCGACCCTTTCATGGAACAATTGAACTTGCATGGACTCCCCTGGAAAGAAGTCTTTCTCGCAGAGAAACCCGCCATGCTTGTAGACTAACATGGATCATATTGTCCACTACGATCCCAGTCTTCCGTCAGGAATTCCCTCGCCTTGCTTCGTGGTAGATCTGCAACGACTCGAGCGCAATCTAAGTATCCTTGACTCAGTGCAGAAGGACGCGGGCTGCAAGATTCTTTGCGCTCTTAAAGGCTTCGCTATGCATAGCGTATTTCCTCTTCTTTCAAATTACCTCGCCGGTGTTTGCGCCAGTGGCCCTCACGAAGCCCAACTGGGATCAGAATTCTTCGGTAAGGAGGTTCACGTATACGCTCCCGCTTTCTCCGATCGGGACATGGCAGAAACATTGCCAATCGCCCACCATATTACTTTCAATTCCTTTCGACAATTGGAGCGCCATCGAACGGCAATTCTCAATACAAATCGTAGCATTTCATATGGTCTACGGGTTAATCCTGGATACTCTGAAGTCGAAGTTCCACTCTACGACCCTTGCGCCGAGGGAACTCGACTTGGGATACCCGTAGAAGCGTTTCAGGATCGTAGTCTTGACGGAGTTGAAGGGCTACACTTCCATGCTCTCTGCGAGCAAAATTCGGATACATTCGCGAGAGTGCTTGAGGCATTTGAGGCACGATTCGCACAATGGCTTCCTGGAATGAAGTGGGTTAATTTTGGAGGAGGGCACCATATCACGAGCCCGCTTTATGATCGGGATCTCCTGATTGAGACACTTAGGTCATTTAAAGGCAGGTACCCGAATTTGACAGTTTACCTAGAGCCCGGAGAGGCGATCGCCTTAAACACCGGCATCCTACTGGCAACGATCCTTGACATCATTCCTGGCAAACCAGACATCGCAACTTTAGACATTTCGGCTACCTGCCACATGCCAGACGTCCTCGAGATGCCCTACCGTCCCGAGATTTTCGGGGCTAGTCTACCGAACGAAAGAGCCCACACTTATAGATTGGGAGGACTCTCCTGCCTCGCCGGAGACGTATTCGGTGACTACTCTTTTGATCGTCCGCTCCGACCCGGCAACCAGATTCAATTCCTCGATATGGCGCACTATACAATGGTGAAAACAACGACCTTCAATGGCATCAAGCACCCTTCCATTGCTACCTGGGATCCTCGAATTGGCGAGCTCAATATTGTTCGGGAATTCGGATACGAAGATTACAAGAACCGACTATCGTAGATTCAAATGAGCGCAGAAACATCCCCCTTCAGCAAGCCTCCCGCTTTTCACTCGGACGACATCCCTCCCAGCTCACCCGAAATCGCTGCGTTTCACATTATTCCAGCACCTTGGGAAACGAGTGCCTCCTATGGAGGCGGAACCGCCTACGGCCCCGCAGCGATCCTACACGCATCTATCCAACTTGAAGCCTACCTAGACGGAGGGGTTCCAGGGGCATCAGGAATCTACACCGCCCCATTCGTCAACTGTGATACGGATCCTGAAGCCACTCTCGAACGTGTTCGCGAGCCGATAGGAATTGCCTTGAGTCAAGGCAAAATCCCAATCCTTTTAGGTGGCGAGCACGCAGCTACTCTCGGGCCGATTCTCGAGATCAATAGCCGCGGCATTGATTTCGGTGTCGTACAGTTTGACGCCCATGCCGACCTTCGCAACTCGTACCAAGGGAACAAATACAGTCACGCTTGTATTATGAGACGCATTCACGATCTCAATATCCCTATATTCCAAATTGGAATTCGATCTCTGTCAGCCAGCGAAGCTAGATTCAGAGAGACTAACCGAATTCCCCATCTTGATGCAGACGAGATCGCTAGAAGTGGTTTTCCAGAAACACTGCTCCCTACGGGCTTCCCCAAGAACCTGTATATCACATTCGATGTGGACGGTTTGGATCCCTCACTTATTCCCTGTACCGGGACACCCGAACCCGGAGGACTTAACTGGTATCAGGCCACCGAAGGATTGGAGAATGCAATGAAAGGACGGAAGGTAATCGGAGCCGATGTCGTCGAACTTGCCCCTTTGCCTTCTCAGCATGCCTCAGATTTCATCACGGCTAAACTTGTCTACAAAATGATGGACCTCATCTTAAAAAACCGATGAAGCAGCATTCAATCCATTCCTGGCTCGTTAGAGCGGGCAGAGCCTAGATTAACCTCTCGATTTTATACTCCATGTAGCCCATTCAAGTTCTTGCCATACTCGCACTGTTCATTGCCAATACGAATTTCCTTAACGCAAACACGGCGGAAGGAGTAAGACCACTTCTGATCGGCGCAAAGATACCTTCAGTAGATGTCACCAACCAACAAAGTGAACCCATAAGCTTGTTGAATGTCCTTCTTGGTCGATCATCAGTCGTAATATTTTACCGCGGAAGTTGGTGCCCCTATTGTAACACACAATTGTCCGAACTAGCCTCCATCGAAGACGATCTAAAAAAAGCGGGTATCAGATAATCGCTATCAGCCCTGACAAACCGGAATCGCTCGATATCACCGACGCAAAACACAATCTCAGCTACCAACTAATGTTTGACAGTGATTACAGAGCCATCGATGCGTTCGGCGTTCGTTACTAAAACAAAAGGCGCGGAAAATTGCCTGTCCCTTCAGTATTCCTAGTGACACCTGAACTGGAAATCAGTTTTAAGTACGTGAACCCAAACTACAAATACCGAATTTCTTCCAATTTGCTTCTAGCCGCAGCCAACTCAAAAGAGCATTGACCCCAATTTACATGTAATTCTGCAAATCAAGTCATGTCTACCGGCACCGTCGCCAACGCCTCTGGCAAGGTTGTTATACCGTCCTTGACCTTAAGTAAACTATCCTGATGGAGTGTTTTCATTCCTCCACGCATTGCGATTTTTTTAATTTCGGATGTCTCTTTCCCTTTGTTGATCGCTTCGATCAGCTCGTCATTTGTAGCCATCAACTCGTGGATACCGATTCTGCCTTTGAATCCCGTATTGCTACACCGAGGACAACCTTTGGGGTTGTACTTGAATATCGTACCACTCCAATTAATACCTGTCTCTAGAACCTCCTTCTCACGCCCTTTTGGCTCATATTGAATCCGGCAGGTCTTGCAAACGCGGCGCATCAATCGTTGAGCACAGACACAGAGGAGTGAAGAAGAAATCATGAAGGGCTCAATGTTCATGTCCGTTAAACGCGCAATCGTACTGGGCGCGTCATTTGTATGCAATGTGCTGATAAGCAAGTGACCCGTCAGAGCGGCTTCAACCGCAATATTTGCGGTTTCCGTATCTCGAATTTCCCCAACCAAGATGATATCTGGATCCTGACGCAGGAACGCCCGCAATGAGCTAGCAAATGTCAGACCGATCTGGCGATTCATCTGCATTTGATTGATCCCATTCAATGTATACTCGATCGGGTCTTCCGCGGTTCTAATTACAATACGAGGGCTATTAATCTCATTTAGAGCTGAATATAGTGTCATCGACTTACCCGATCCGGTCGGACCACAATGGAGGATCATACCGTAGGGCTGCTTGATACTCTCGCGGTATTTGAGAAGATTCTCTTCCGCAAATCCGATCGCAGGCAGAGGCATTGTCGATTTCTGCTTATCGAGAATACGCATGACGATCCCTTCACCGTGGTTTAGGGGAGCCGTGGCGACACGTAAATCGATGTCTATGTTTTTTCGATTGAACTGCTTAAAAATGATGCGGCCATCCTGGGGCAATCGTCTCTCCGCAATGTCCAAGTTAGCCATTATCTTAAGACGCGCAATCAGTGAGCCAGCCACCTTACTGGGCAACCTCAATTTCTCCTGACAAACACCGTCAATGCGATAGCGAACGACGAGCTCCTTTTCCTGGGGCTCAATGTGTATGTCACTCGCTCCTAGTCCATAAGCATCCTCGACAATACGATTGGCTAGCTGAATGATCGGAGCCGACTCCTCGTCATCAAGACTGTCATCATCGAGGTCTTCCACGGGGCCGAATTCAATCCCAACCGCTTCAACGACATCGTCGAACTGAGACTCTTTCCCAGAATTGGCATCCTGATTGAGCACTTCCTTAATATCCCTTTCAGGACTCAGAAGCGTAACCACCTGTTTTCCGCTAATCTTCGCGATCTTACTCGAAATCGTCAGTTCAAAAGGATTCGAAAAAGCGACAACGATATATTTTCCCACGCAACTCACAGGGACTACACCGTTCTCATTGCAAAACTCCTGGTCTAGAATTTCCCAGGTCCCTCGGTTGACGTCCAGCCCCTTAACGTTGAACGGAGCGACTCCATAGGCCTTGGCTTTGGCTACGTTTAGCTGATGCAGCGATACACGGTAATCCCCGAGGAGCAACTCATCAAATTCGCTACCATTAAGATCCGAATCAGTTCCCTTCAGCTCTTCCAGCTGCCCGGTATTCAAATGCGAACGTTCCGCTAGATTATCGACAATCGCTCCCTGAAGTCTTCCCAGTGCCATGATTCTCAATTCGTAGCCGCTGCGACCACTGATGATTCAAGTTTTTCCAGAAAGTCCGTCAATGACTCCACCGTTGATGCAAACCAGACGACGTGCCCATCCAATTTTTCCTCCCAATAGATACGAACTGCTGGACTCAAATAGTAAGCGCTCGCCAGATAGGTGGTATCTTCGAGATGATCAAACGGTACGGTCAATGTCGCCCAGCAAACTTTCGTGTCGAGATTCTTCTTTAAAGAATCCGGATACTCCACATTTCTCACATCTACCAGGCCTAGCCCGTGATCCTCGACAAGCAACTCGAGCAGGTCATCCTCGCTGATCAACTGCTTTTCAGATACCAGAATAGACAACAGACTGACCTGCATAGAGTTGGAGTCAGACGAAACGAACTCCGCAAGCCGATCGTTGGCCTCGTCAAGGTCATCAATCGAGACAAGCCCTTTCTCCACCAGACTGGCTCCAAGGAGCCGATTGGCACGCACAATAAGTGGCTTGAGACTGGCCATTGAGGGATTGGTTAAGGCTTAGTTGCTGTTGAGTCGTCGTTAGCGGTTTCCGCTCTTTGAACTCTCGGCTTCTTTTTCCTTAGCTTTAGCCTGAGTTACCTTTTCCCATATAAGTTCTTTTAGTTCAGCTAATCCCTCCTCCGTCAAACATGAGACTGGCTGGATGGCAACGTCGCGAGTTTTCTCGAATATTTTAAGATTTTCTACCGCCGATTCTTCATCCATCTTATTGGCTACCAATAGCTTAGGCTTTTTTAGCAGCTCTGGATCATAAGCCCCCAACTCTTGTATAAGCTGGTCATAGTCAGCCCATGGCTCCCGAACATCAATTCCCGACATGTCTATAATAAGGGTAAGTAAAAAACAGCGTTCGATGTGCCTCAAAAATCGATGCCCTAAGCCTCGGTTTTCGCTCGCACCGTCGATCAGCCCAGGAATATCAGCTATCTCTAGTGTCTTGTAACGTTCTGGGTATTCGATAACTCCAATTTGAGGGTGTAGGGTCGTGAACGGGTAGGCCGCCACCTTGGGACGGGCATTCGTTATCAGACTCGTCAAGGTTGATTTACCCGCATTCGGGTACCCCACCAAGCCGATGTCCGCGATACTCTTAAGAATTAGCTTAAACTCTCCCGACCCGCCCGGTTCGCCTGGATTAGCTCTTCTGGGGGCTCGATTCACCGAGCTTTTGAATTTTTTGTTTCCCCAACCTCCGTTGCCTCCCTCAAGCAGGACCTTGGTTTCGCCATGCTCGAGAATTTCGGCCACAATTTGGCCCGTTTCCAGATCCACCACTATCGTTCCCGGTGGCACCGTCAGCACACAGTTTTTTCCTTGGGCACCGCTCTGATCTGAACCCCGACCATGTTCGCCGCGACCGCCGTTCCAATGCGGCTGAAAACGATAACGGGTGAGGTTATTCTCGTTGCTGGAACCCTCCAGAATGACGTCCCCTCCTTTACCGCCATCTCCCCCATTGGGTCCTCCGAAAGCTTCATACTTTTCACGACGAAAACTTACACAGCCTCGGCCGCCATCTCCCGCTTGCAACTTCACTTTAGTCTCGTCGACGAACATGCCGCAGAACCAATAGGACACCTTCTACATAATGCAACCCCTGCATAGGGTTAAAGTGATCCGCTTGGACTTACACGGATTATCGGTGTAATCCAAATTATCTGAGTTCGAATACTTCGATCAACGCGATTCCTTCATCTCCTTCGAATCCTCTCGCTATCGCCGTATACAGGCCCGGTTCCAACCAGACCAGCATCGCGGAGTCCTTCGAACCGAAATTCAAAGGCGTCGCGCCCGAGGATTCAAAGGCACTCATTAAGCCCCTCGCGGGTCCCCTTACCGCACTCCCATTCGAACTCGGCCGAGATCCTTCACTCCAGTCATCATTGGCAGCAATTGGCACCGACTCGGAATACAGTTCAAGCCAAGGATCTGCCAGGGGTTCAGAAATTCCACGGTCGCCCAAGGCTGGTCCGAGCACTCTGATCAGGACTCGTTTAGGCTCGAATCCTGAAACCACAAAACCGGCAATCAAGGGACTCTCTTGTCCCTTTACTTTACCTCTCGTGGATACATTGAACAGAGAGGGCTCTGATTCGCCTGGGTCATCGAAAATCTCAAAAAGTCCATCACCTTCACCTCCATTAGAATCGAGGAGAGCCGTGTAGAGCCCGGGATCTAATTCCAAAAGCATCGCCGCGTCCATACTCCCGGAAGGAAGCGGAGAAGCCTGTACTCGGCTCGAAAACTCAATGAGCTCCTCCAAATTGGGTTGGCTACTCCAAAACTCATTAACCGCGATTACCTCACTTCCACTAAAAATCCTGATTCGCGGATTCTGAAGAAAGTTTACCAATCCTCTATTTTCTAATTCGGGCCCTAAGCCTCTAATAAGCACAGTTCTTGGCTGAGTTCCAGCAAGGACAAATCCACCAATTAATACATTCTCCCCTGAGCTGGAAAAACCTCTCGTTGAGAGGTTCACGTATCGGTTTACTGGATCAAGGCTACTTTTTCGTAGATAAATGCTACGGGCTTCATCTCCAACGCTGACCTCACCTCTAACTCTCCCATTTCCTGAATCTATTCTTCCCAAGATTGTTGCACCGTCGTTAACCAAAAGGCTAAAAGTTCCATCTTTGGATACAACCCCTTGGGTTAATTCGGATTGAGCGCCTGTTTGCCAAAGATACGCTTCTCCGTTTTGCAGAACTTTGAGGTCTAAAGATCGTCCACCATCACCGATAGCACCTCCAGAATAGAAGCCATCAAAACCAGTTACCAAGTTGTTCGGTTTAATATTATGGCCTGAAAAAGTAATGTCCGAATCCTCGATCTGGCCAACGACCTCACCATCAATCGTACCCGTAATTCGAAAAGAAAGAAAAGGATCTGTCTCAAAATCGCCAAATGGATCAATTGAAATGGGCTCCCGAATTCTAAAGACTTCGGCATCTTCATCAAATATAGTGATATTTCCCATGCGTCGCCCTTCCTCTACCTCCACCCAAAGGGTTCCGCCTGTAGAAGTAGTTCCCGTATATACCCCCGGTTCAATTTTAGGAGGATCGCTTACTAGATCGTATCTATAATAACGAACGCCGAAGGAGCTGGAAGCCTTTAAAACAATGCTTATATTTAAATTTTCTGGATTCCGCACTTCAACAGAGGATCCATCCGCATCGCCCAATGACACTCCGATAGAATCATCAACGAGGCTCCATTGAAAATCGGCATTGGGCGCATTGCCAGAAGCATCCCTCAAGCCCAAGGAAACTGAATCGCTCGTAACGCTATCAGGCAGTTCCGATATCGAATAAGCATCCCAAACTGCAGACGCGTATCGAGCAGCTAGCAAAGAGACTTCCTCTTTATCTATTAGACGATTAAAGACTCGAACCTCGTCCATTTGGCCATCCCAGGCCCGAGTTCCGTCCGCACGATCCCCGAGATAGGATTCACCACCTCCAATCGTCTGCTCACCAACGGGAATCCTCTGTAACCGCACCTTTTGCTCCACTCCATTTATGTAGAGTTTCGGTGTATTCGCCGTTTCTCTACTATCGTAACTCGCTAGGACGTGTATCCACTCGCCTTCAAGAACCGTATCTGGTGGTGAATTCCAAACTCCGAAGTCTCCTGTCCGATTCGAATAGAATTTCAACGTATTCGCATTACCGTCAGGCACATCCGAAATTCCTCTGGTTGAAAAATAGAGGTAGTAGTCCGGCATGTTAATAATTCGCGGATGGGGACTTGATAATAAGTCATCCGCTTTCACAAACGCAGACAGTGTGACGATCGGCGAGAAACTTGCGTTAAACCGGGCAAAACTGGAGGTACCATCGAAGTCTACACCACGATCTAGTGGCGTATCCACGCGGGTGGCGCCTACAAGCTCCGCATTACCGTTTCCAACGCTATCCACTAGCAAGGTTCCATTCTCTCTAAAGTTCCACGAATGGAGTAGACCTGTAGTCACATCAGCTATCGCTCCTGGATCCACAACCACTATCTTCTCAAGCTCTCTCACTATCCCAAGTTTCTCTGCAGTGAATCTAAAACGATATGCTCCCGGAGAGCTGAATTGAATCGAATAGATTCGATCGGAAATCTCTTGAATCCGGACGTCACTTTCCGCCCCTAGATACTCAAACGCTACATCCGCGTCGCCTGATGCCTCTAACTTAAAGTCGACCGTGAAATCACTATCAGGTAGGAGGATCAAGTGTGGCTCATGGCCTTTGACTGAGAGCGTGTGTCCCGCTAAATCCATTTCTAGCATCGCAAGCAAATCGAGTCGTCCCCCAGTCGAAATTTTTCCTGATAAGCTTTCTAGCGGCTTTGCAGTATCAAAAACTCGCTGACGCATTTCCTTTGCCGACAGTCCAGGTTCGTATGTCGCTAGCAAAGCTATTGCACCCGCAACAATCGGCGACGCCATAGAGGTTCCAGTCAGAAACTCATAATCGTCGTCAAGGTAGGTCGAATACACTTCTTGACCCGGTGCGGCGATATCGACACTTTCAATACCATAATTCGAACCGAAAGACAGGGCATCTCCTTGAGTGGAACTGGCTACAGAAATAATGTTTGCCTCTGGAAATCCTGCTGGATACTGGGAACTACTCGCCGCATCTATATCCTCGCTAGCGTTTCCCGCTGCTGCGACAAAAACGATTCCGATGTCCTCATGGACTTGAATCGCAGCCCTCGCGACATTATTCGGGGAGCTCGACCCGTAAGAATTGTTAGTAGCGACTACATTTACTCCTTTCTGTTTCAAACTCGAAACATAGCGTAACGCTTCCGCGATAGCGGAACTTGAAAGTCCAGTATTATCCCCAACCTTGAGAGGTAGCACCTTGATATTCCAACCGACACCCGTCGTCCCTATTCCGTTATTTCCCCTTGCCCCCACTATTCCCGAAATGTGAGTACCATGTCCGGTCTCATCATTCGGATTCGCATCGTCATCGAGAAAATCCCAACCTCTCACATCGTCAATAAACCCATTACTGTCATCATCGATTCCATTGTTGGGAATCTCGTCCGTATTCATAAAAATATTTTCAACCAAATCTGGGTGTGAGGTGAGACACCCCGTGTCAATAACCGCGACAACGACATCATCTTCACCAGTTGAAAACTCCCAAGCATCTGGGGCTCCAATCTGATCAAGGTGCCATTGGAGAGAGGACAAATATTCCGCTGGTTCCGCTGAAACAAAATGTAGATCGTCCCGCGAAACGACTGTATTCGGAAATTTCATGCGCAGTCCACTTAGCAGATCGCGATAGCCTGAAACACTAGGCTTAAGAAGCTTTATCTGAACAAAGCTCGAGAGTCTTGATTTCCTCGATATAAAACCATCCGCTAGTTCTAAGTATTCTTCGAGAGCTACTTTATCGACAAATAGCGGGTTCGCGTCAAATATCACTTCATCCCCGACTGAAGCGTACTGGTTAACTAACGACAGTTCGCCTCCGAGTTCTTTTTCATAAATTTGCTCAACGAGCGCCAGACGTTTTCTATCTACACCACTATCAACTAGAAAATAGGCAGTGACTTTTTCCTTTTCCGAACCTGTTGATTCAATTAGTTTATCAATGACCCGACTGTTTTCAAAGCGGCCTGTCGGAACAAACTGTTCTTCGATTAATCCGCTGTACTCCTTCGCATCCTTTACTATGGAATGGCCAATAGAGTCCAGCTTTGTGATTTCGCCCTCTTCAATATGAGACTCAACGAATTCTCTACTTTGATCGGGTAATTCGACCTCAGTCCAGACCCACGACCAATAGGCTAGGACCAAAATTGTGGCGGTAATCGAGATTGCTAGAAACTTTCTTCTCATCTAATTACGCTCTTTATTCAGTCTGGCTAATTCAAACAGATCAAGGCGCCTGACAAAAAGGTTATACGCTCATAAGGCAATTTCGTATTCAAAAAAGCCGCGAGCATAAACCCGCGGCTGATAAAATTAGATCTGTTGCTTCAGAAAGGACCCAAAAAAAGCGATCGGTCCGTGTTCCTCAACTTGTTTCAGACTCGGAAGCGGTCGCCTCTGCCTTCTCTATGCTTGTGAACGTGAGTTTGTCTCCATCGCGGTCAATCGCCACACAATCCTCTTCATTGATTTCGCCGCCAAGCAAGGCTTCAGCTAATGGATCTTCAAGCAATTGCTCGATCGCCCGACGAAGGGGTCTCGCGCCATACTTCTCATCGTAACCCGTATCGATAATGAGTTCTTTCGCGTCTTTCGTCAGTTCAATTGAGATCTTCTTTTCAATCAATCGAGACTGCACTTTCGCAATTTCCAGATCCACGATTTTGAAAAGGTGCTCCCGCTCCAAACTATGGAAAACGATGAGATCGTTAATCCGGTTTAGGAATTCAGGCTTGAAGGTTTTCTTCGCCTCTTCGGTAACGTTCTCCTTGATAGACTCGTAATCGTTGCTCAGAGATTTGGCAGCTCCAAAGCCCATTTTGGTCTGACGCTGAATGGCGGCTGCTCCAACGTTGGTCGTCATGATTATTATGGTGTTACGAAAGTCGATTTCTCGACCTAAGCTATCCGTAAGACGACCCTCTTCGAAAATCTGAAGCATGATTTGGACAACATCTGGGTGGGCCTTTTCAATTTCATCGAAAAGCACAACGGAGTAAGGCTTGCGGCGAACCTGCTCGGAAAGCTGTCCCCCTTCTTCGTGGCCGACATATCCAGGAGGCGAACCTATCATACGCGAAACGGAAAACTTCTCCATGTATTCAGACATATCTACCTGAATAATCGAATTGCTATCGCCAAACATCTTTTCAGCCAGCGTTTGAGCAAGAAACGTTTTTCCCACACCGGTCGGTCCAAGGAACATGAACGCTCCTATTGGACGATTCGGATCCTTCAAGTCTGCCCGACTCCGACGAAGCGCTTTTGCAATCGTTGAGCACGCCTCATCTTGACCAATAACGGTCTGTTGAAGTTCGGTAGCCAATTGAAGCAGACGTTCTGTCTCCTTCCTTTCCATGCGGTTCAGTGGAATTCCAGTCCAGTCAGCCACGACTTTCATCATGTCTTCTTCGTCCACCGTGATTCGATTTTCTTCGCGACTCTTCTTCCAGTCTTCCAAGACACTTTCTTGCTTAGCTCTAAGCTGCTTCTCCTCGTCACGAAACTTAGCAGCTTCCTCAAAATGCTGCTTGCTGATGGCTTCTTCCTTTTTTGCGCAGACTTCTTCAATGGTCGTGGTCAACGACTCAATTTCCGGAGGTCTCGCCAAAGAAGCAATACGGGCCTTCGAACCCGCCTCATCCATAATATCAATCGCTTTGTCCGGAAGGAACCGTGCGGTGATGTAACGCTCGGAGAGCTTTGCGGCCGCCTCTAGCGACTTATCTGTAAAAATCGCTTTGTGGTGCTCCTCGTACTTATGGCGGATGCCTTTCAAAATCAGTATGGTGTCTTCAACACTCGGCGCATCGACTTGTACGCTTTGAAAACGTCGATCCAGAGCACTGTCTTTTTCGATGTACTTGCGGTATTCGTTTAGGGTGGTTGCCCCAATACATTGAAGTTCACCTCGCGAAAGTGCAGGCTTGAAAATATTAGACGCATCCATGGCACCTTCAGCGGCACCCGCACCGACGATCGTATGGAGTTCATCGATAAATATGATGATATTCCCCGCTCTTTTGATTTCGTCCATCACGGCTTTTATCCGCTCTTCGAATTGTCCGCGGTATTTTGTACCAGCGACCATGAGAGCCAAATCAAGCGTAATTAGACGCTTGTCTACGAGTATTTCCGGGATGACCCCACTTGCGATTTCTTGGGCAAGTCCTTCTGCGATAGCCGTTTTGCCAACTCCTGCTTCCCCGATAAGAACAGGATTGTTCTTCGTCCGACGACACAAGATCTGTATCACACGGCGGATTTCCGACTTTCGACCGACCACCGGATCCAATTCACCATTTTTGGCAAGCTCCGTTAAGTCCCTGCCAAAGGCCTTTAATGCAGGTGTCTTGGTATCCTTCTTTTCGTCACCAGATTGACCTCTTGGAGCCGCAATCGCATCTTCCGTTTCACCTGAGAATTGAGGGTCCAGTTCTCTTAGAATTTCGTTGCGCGTACGTTCTATATCTACTTCGAGCGATTTGAGAACCCGTGCTGCCACCCCTTCCCCTTCACGTAAAAGGCCCAACAGAATATGCTCTGTCCCTACGTAACTGTGATTAAGAGCCTTCGCTTCCTTTCCAGCCAGTGCGAGCACCTTCTTCACTCGAGGCGTATAAGGAATGCTTCCGGAAGCTTTTCCCTCCGGTCCTGAGCCCACTTGCTTTTCTACCGCACTTCGAACGGTTTCCAGATCGAGGCCCATTTTCTGGAGTACACTAACCGCTACCCCCTGGCCCAACTTAATAAGGCCCAGAAGAATATGCTCGGTTCCCACGTAATTGTGATGGAATCGGTCCGCCTCTTTCCTCGCAAGAGCGAGTACTTGCTGCGCGCGAGGGGTGAAATTGTTCATAGGTTCCATAAAATTCTATTCCTTTTCTCCTTTGCTTGAATCCGCCTCCGTAGAGTCTTCCCGCTTCTCAACCTTTTCCATAGAAAACAACGGTCTTTCGACATTCTCAAACTGTTTTCTTAAATATTCAGACCGGAAAGCGTCGCGTTCATTCGTATCGATGGATTTCCCCGCGAGGTGTTGTATGTGCCCTGGTTGACATTCGATAAACATTCGGTCGACTGTGTTCCTTGTTTCTTCAGAAAACATTTCAAGATCGACACCGAAACGGACAAGTGAAGCCAAGTTCATGCACTCACTAGAGCTGAGCAGGTGGCTGTTCTGAAGAATTCCATAGGCACGGCCAATCTTGTCGAAAAGCTTGTTGGGGTCTTTTTCTAGGATTTTCTCCCTCGCATTCATTTCTTGATCAATGATCGTCTTTAGAACCGCTGACAGGCGCTTGATGATTTCCTCTTCAGACTCGCCCAAAGTGGTCTGGTTAGAAATCTGGAAAATGCTGCCACTCGCATCAGACCCTTCGCCAAAAAGACCGCGTACGGCAATTCCGAGCTGATTGACGGCCCGAACAACTTTCTCCATTTGATTGGAAATCACCAGCGCAGGCAAATGCATCATCGCTGAGGCACGCATTC
This sequence comes from Candidatus Pelagisphaera phototrophica, assembly GCF_014529625.1. Classification (GTDB taxonomy): domain Bacteria; phylum Verrucomicrobiota; class Verrucomicrobiia; order Opitutales; family Opitutaceae; genus Pelagisphaera; species Pelagisphaera phototrophica. The sequence continues at coordinate 1,570,027 of NZ_CP076039.1, read as the reverse complement.
CAGTGCCAACATTAGTCGGACAGGCGGTCAGGAATCCGATGCGAGACGAAAACGCGTAGTCGAGCTCATCTTCGAGAGTGCTATCCACAACATTTACAGAGTTCCAAGCTTGTTTGAAACGATAGCCCGATTTGATGACCTGAATCCGAAGATGATCCTCCTCATTGATCATGACGGAAACCGACTGGTCTTTGCTAATGACGACCCCCGCTTTTTCTGGAGCTCCGGATAGCTCGCGACTGATTAGATGCCGCTCAACTAAAATCTGTTTTTCTAGTTCAGAAAGTTCCTCAACCTCTGCGGTTATACCGCGCTTCATTTGGTTTAGCGACGCCACGGCGGGTAAACATGTCTCAAGTACCTGGGTTCGCTGAGGCAGTTTGGCCCAACTTGGAAAAGGAGTTTCACTCAAATTTCGGGCCAATCGAATACGCGTCATCAATACGACCGGGCACTTCTTGGCGCTCCCTTCAGTCATCTCTGACTTACCGTCAAATATACTTTCAATCAGCATAGTGCCTAAGCGGTTTCCTCCGCTTTCTTGGCCTTTTTCAATTCAAGGATTTGATCCCTGTATCGAGCCGCCTCCTCGTAATGCTCCTTTTGAATCGCCTCTTCTAAATCACTTTCTAAAGTGCTAACTCGGTCTTCGAAGCTTTTACGCTCGACCGCACGCCCAGGCACCTTGCCCTTGTGCTTGTCCCCTCGGTGCATCCCCGCTAGGGCGGACGAAAGAAGAGGCCCAAAGGTCTCGTAGCAGTGCTCGCACCCCAAACGGCCGGTTTTCTTGAACTCCTTCTGCGTGTATCCGCATTCCGGGCATTCTTCGAACGAATCCAACACTTCCGACAAGCTCTCGCTTTCCTCACCTGGCTTGACTAGGAGATCCGCCAGAGAGTATCCGTTTGGATCCGTTATGCCCTTCGATTCAGCACACGATTCGCAAAGATCTATCTTGTGAATCTGGTTATTGAGAATCTGCGTCAGATGCACCGTTGCAGACTTGTCACAAAGATCACATTTCAAAGATTTGGCCATATAATATTGGTACCTTAGTTTGTCCTTAAAATCCAACGATAAAACGCCCACGTTGATACAAATCCCAACGCACGAGACGCGCCAACAATTACATCGAATGAAAATTCGTTAACGAGAAAGCCCCAAACAAGGCAATTTCGAGCTGCCCTGCCCCAAGCTTTTGATCCTTTTTTGACGCTAATGTTCAAGAGTTAAAGTTACGCCTACCCCAAAAGGCAATTTTTTCCCGCCCTCCGAAGCATTTCAAATTACTCGAGCATCGTGCCCCGAGTTGAAACCTCCTCATGAAACGCCGCATGCAAGCTTTGAGTCACTGGGCCCGGATTGCCTGTCCCAATTACGCGGCCATCCAAATTGACTACTGGGATTAGCTCCGCTGCGGTACCCGTCAAAAAGCACTCGTCCGCATTCCATATTTCATGGCGGGTCAAGTTGCATTCCTTGACCGGAATGTTCGCTTTTTCTGCCAGTTCGATAACGGCACTCCGCGTAATTCCCCTCAATGCCCCGTTCGATACATCCGGCGTATAGAGCGTACCTTTGTGAATGATGAAAACATTGTCACCCGTACACTCGGCCACGTAACCTTGGTCGTTCAACATAATAGCCTCCAACGCTCCGTGTTGGGCCGCTTCCATTTTCGCCAGTATATTGTTCAAATAGTTAAGTGATTTTATGGCAGGATTCAAGGCAGCTGGACCCGACCGACGCGTAGGCACCGTTACGATTGAAAGCCCTACTTTATAATGATCCTCAGGGTAGAGCCGGATCGTATCCGCAATGATGATGACTGACGCGTTTGAGCAGGAAGCGGGCGAAAGCCCAAGATCCCCTTTTCCGCGAGTCACTAGCAACCGGATGTAGCCATCCTCGATACCATTTATTTTGCAAGACTCACAAATCGCCTTCGACAGTGCCTCAGGAGCCATGGGGATGTTCAGCAAAATGTCTTTGGCGGAATACCAAAGCCGTTCAAGGTGCTCGTCTAGACGGTAAATGCACTTCCGGTAAACGCGAATTCCTTCAAAAATGCCGTCTCCATAAAGGAGGCCATGATCGAATACCGATATTTTTGCGTCGTCTTTATCAACAAAGGCTCCATCCAGAAAAACTTTCATCCGCCCTATATCTGGTAGTTCAAGTCCCGCTTGCAAAGAAATTCTGACCGATAGAGAGAAATGCTTTGGGCACACTCATTTTACGGCCAACATCAGGGAATCCACTAGAGACCCCTAAGAAAAACATCCGACCCAATCCTACTACCAATCCGGTTAAGGTGTAAATTCACTCAATCTTACTTGAACTATTGCCCGTTCGGCCTGACCTTGTAATTGTTCCGTAGTTGCTCCAAGATTGAATCAACCAACAAAGCTCAGCTAAATTTCCTAAATGAAGAACCGTAACTCAACGCTCAATCGCTCGGAAGGTTTCACCTTAATCGAGGTTCTCACCGTAATTGCGATCATCGCGATTCTGTCCGCAATTCTAGTCCCGACGGTTACACAAATGCGTGAAACAGCTAGGAAGACCAAGGACCTCAACAATCTGCGACAAATTATCAACGCCTCTCTTTTGTTCGCTAGCCAGAACAGCGAGCGATTTGTGAGCCAAAACAGCAGTGTAGACTCAAATGGAAGAGTATTAACAACTGGCGGCTCAGGCGATCTTGACGACGTTATTGCCACTTTAGCAGCCGGTGCGGGCCTGAACGAATTAAATACATGGGTAAGTGACAGTGATGGAGCAGCAGTTCAGTTGAATGGACCTGTTCCGGCACTTACTGGAGCCATGGGGTCTGTTACTCTTAACACAGCTTTGACCGGGGAAACTGTCTCTTACGAGTATGCATTGAATCTTACGACAGCTTCCCCATCCACCACCCCTTTAGCCTTCTCCCGAATGGAAGATAGCTCAGCACCTCTATGGGGAACAAACGATATTTATGGCATCGATGGTGGCCATATTGCTTTCGTAGGTGGTAACGTTTCATGGTACGAAACACTAGATGGGAATCTCGTAAATGGTGTTGGATCTACTGCAAACAATTTAAACGAGGCCTTCGTATCTGTGCCTGGACTTCAATCTCCTGGAACGGTATCTATCGCAACGAATCCAACACTTCCGACAAGCTCTGAATGATTCCATAAAAATACTTTCCCCCAAGCTCCTCCACCTTTCATCGGTTGGGGAGCTTTTTTATTTCCGTGTTTTGACCGCCGTTTTCCGGTTGGGATAGAAGGTCCTGCACAAAGGGCAAACCTTCCCGTCGCACCCTCTTGCAGTACAATGCTCCCGTCCGTAATAGATAATCTGCAAATGCAACGCGTTCCAACGGTCAATCGGGAAAAGGGCTTTTAAGTCCCTTTCTGTCTGATCAACGTTTCGTCCCTTCGTAAGCCCCCAACGCTGGGCCAGTCGATGGATATGCGTATCCACCGGAAACGCCGGGTGACCAAATGCTTGGGACATGACGACCGAGGCGGTCTTATGGCCGACTCCGGGTAGTGCTTCCAAGTCATCGAAACAAGCCGGCACTTCGCTATCGAACTTATCGACCAGTATCTGAGAAAGATCCCTTATCGCCTGAGACTTTCGGGGAGACAATCCGCAAGGTCTAATGATTTCCCGAATCGCTTCCGCCTCCACCTTTGCCATATCCACCGGATTGTCTGCCAGTTTCCATAGAGCTGGGGTCGTCTTATTTACCCGAAGATCCGTGCACTGCGCAGAAAGCAGTACCGCTACCAGCAACGTGTACGGATCCTTGTGGTCGAGAGGAATTGGCGGATCCGGATAAAGCCGATCCAATTCCCTATCCACAATAGCAGCTCTCTCTTTTTTCAGCATAGCTGACGTTACTGCCAACAAACAGGAATCACGCAACGGCTTTTTAGATGTTGATTGGTCTCCCCTCAGAAATGGCGAGCGCTTGCCCTACACCTTGTTGGTCACCCTCTTGGCTAGATTCTCTGCGGCATAGCGCGAACGCTAGCCCTGCGAACGGATTTCCATCCATTCAAAAGCGCCCCGAAAATATCTATTCCACATTTCATATTGATTTGCCTTTCCGCCGTCCTACTCTGCGCTACATGCCACTGATGCAGAAGACTTCCGCCATGATCAACCCATCCAGTCAAGAGCTGGAAAAGAAGGATACCTTCCTACGTCGCCACATCGGGATCACCGATAACGAAGCTTTAAAAATGGTCCAAACGCTCGGGTTCGATTCGCTCGATTCGCTTATCAATCAAACGGTTCCTTCAAACATCCGGATCTCAGGAATCGACGGCCTGCCCAGCCCAGCTGGTGAGCATGACATGCTCGCTGAAATCAGAACGATCGCCTCCAAAAACTCCTCCATCAAATCGCTCATTGGTCTTGGATATTCTAATACGATCACACCCCCTCCTATCCTAAGAAACATCCTGGAAAACCCAGGCTGGTATACACAATACACTCCTTACCAGGCCGAGATTTCCCAAGGCCGAATGGAAGCGCTTTTGAATTTCCAGACAATGGTCTCAGACCTTACCGGAATGGACATCGCCAATGCCTCCCTTTTGGACGAAGGCACTGCTGCAGCGGAAGCGATGACGATGGCGTACGGGCTCAATGGTCGACCCAAAAAGAAGGCAGTGCTCATTTCGTCCTCATGCCATCCTCAAACGATTGAGGTCGTGCAAACGAGAGCTGAACCACTTGGCATTGCCACCCAAGTGGTCGACCTCAGCAGTCAGATCGAACTGAATGATGCATTCGCGATTATAATCCAGTATCCAGATACATTTGGAATTGCCGAGGACTTTTCAAAGCTGGCCATGAGAGCCAGCAAGAACAAAGCCCTAGTTATTGCGTGCTGCGACCTTCTTTCGCTTACCTTGCTAAAACCTCCCGGAGAATTCGGGGCTGACATTGCTGTCGGGTCTGCCCAACGTTTTGGAATACCAATGGGTTTTGGCGGGCCGCATGCGGCATTCTTTGCTACCAAAGAAGCCCATAAACGAAAAATTCCTGGTCGTATCATTGGCGTATCCAAGGACTCAAACGGGAACCCCGCCCTTCGGCTAGCCTTGCAAACGCGAGAACAACATATTCGCAGGGACAAGGCGACTAGCAACATTTGCACTGCTCAAGTCCTTCTAGCGAACATCGCAGCCGCATACGGCATCTATCATGGTCCCACAGGACTGAAGGCGATTGCCGAACGTATTCGCAAAATAACGCTCACATCCATTCACCTACTGAAAGAATGGGGATTCTTAATTGCAGATGGCGAACGTTTTGACACAATCACGATACAATCCCCTCAAGCAAAAACGGACGATGTTATGCAATCCATCGAGAATTGCGGGTTTAATGTAAGAAAAGTCAGCAATGATACCATTGGTCTTTCCTTTGACGAAACGGTCTCGGTCGACGAAGCAGTATCGGTTCTCAAAGCCTTCGATCCCGTTCGCTCGCTTACGGTTGATATTTTCGAAACCGCCGCTTCCTCCCTTACAGATTCTATAACACCCTCGCTCGAACGTGCCTCCCCCTTCCTCGAGCACGAAGTGTTCAACAAGTACCAGACGGAAACGGAACTTCTTCGGTACCTAAAACGGCTCGAGAGCAAAGACTTGTCTTTGACGACTTCAATGATCCCGCTCGGTTCATGTACGATGAAGCTAAACGCTGCCGCCGAAATGCAACCGGTCACTTGGCCCGAGTTTAGCAACGTACATCCATTCGCTCCCTCTCATCAGACAACTGGATACATTGAGCTCATCAATCAGCTTGAAACCTGGCTGGCTAGAATAACAGATTTCGCCGCAGTTTCCATTCAGCCCAACGCGGGATCACAAGGTGAATACGCAGGACTGCTCGTCATCAGAGAGTTTCATCAAAGCCAGGGACATACCAACCGAGATGTTTGCTTAATCCCCAATTCAGCTCACGGCACCAATCCAGCGAGCGCTGTCATGGCTGGCATGAAAGTCGTGCCGGTTAGCTGTGATGACTTAGGCAACATTAATGTGGAGGATTTAGAGAAAAAGGCCGAACTGCACCGCGAAAACTTGGCGGCATTGATGATCACTTACCCATCCACCCATGGCGTATTTGAATCCTCTATACAGGAAATTTGCCAAATTATTCATAACAATGGCGGACAGGTCTATATGGACGGAGCGAACATGAACGCCCAATGCGGCCTCACTAGTCCGGGATTTATTGGAGCCGATGTCTGCCACCTAAACCTGCACAAGACATTTTGCATTCCCCATGGAGGCGGAGGACCTGGAGTGGGACCGATTGGAGTAGCGGAGCACCTCAAGCCATTTCTTCCTGGGCACAGCCTCAACTCGCAAGTGGGAGGAGAAAAGCCCATCGGAGCGATTTCCGCAGCGCCCTATGGAAGCGCCGGCATATTACCGATATCCTGGGCGTACATTCGGATGATGGGAAGCAGCGGACTCACCCAAGCCACTAAGATTGCGATCTTAAATGCCAACTACATGGCTAAGCGACTGGAGGCACATTTTCCAATCGTTTACCGGAGCGAAAATGGCCTCGTTGCCCATGAATTCATTATAGACTTCAGACAGTGGAAGGGGCTTGCCGGAATCGAAGTTGAGGATGTCGCCAAACGACTGATGGACTACGGATTCCACGCACCGACAATGTCCTGGCCCGTTCCGGGGACCATGATGATTGAGCCAACCGAAAGCGAATGCAGAGATGAGCTCGATCGACTTTGCGACGCACTCATATCTATCAAGTCAGAGATGGAACGAATTGCTAACGGCGATTGGCCACAAGACGATAACCCTCTCAAAAACGCGCCTCACACCAGTAGTCGAGTTGTATCCGACAACTGGAGTTCACCCTATGGCAGAGAATTGGCGGCTTTCCCTACGACTTGGACTAGAAACTGCAAATATTGGCCAACGGTTGGGCGAGTCGACAACGTCTACGGCGATCGGAATCTAGTCTGCTCTTGTGTGCCCATGTTTGAATACGAAAGTGATTGATTCACTGACATCCAAATTTTCAAGACCTTTTTATCTGACACAATAAGAATATATCTATGGCATTCATTCAGTGCGATTTCTACTCAGAGATTCTCGGAACGCGAGCATCGCTCAATGCAGTCATTCCTTTGCGTGATGAGTCCGGCCAGGAACCTCCTCGAGAGATGCCTGAGCAATATCCGGTACTGTTTTTACTGCACGGATTGCACTCTAACTATTCCGCCTGGTCGCGCTACTCCTCAGTCGAACGTTACGCTTATGAAAAAGGGCTTGCAGTTGTCATGCCTGACGCTGGACGCAGTTTTTACACGAATATGCGTTATGGCTACCGGTACTTTGATTTCTTTTCCCAAGAGCTCCCAGAGGTAGCTAATCGCCTCTTTCCTCTTTCACGAGACCGATCCCAACGATTCATCGCTGGGCTTTCCATGGGTGGGTACGGCGCTTTCAAACTGGCGCTCTCCCATCCCGAGCAATACGCCGCCGCAGCAAGTCTATCAGGAGCGCTTTCGCTAACCCAGATTGAAGACCCCGACCCGCTTCTGCCCGAATGGCCCATTATTTTCGGAGACAATTCGAAGATCGTAAACTCAGAAGATGACCTGCTTTATTTAGCAAAACGCTACTACCAGCAAAAACAGTTCCCTTTACGCCTTTTCCAATGCTGCGGGACGGAGGACTTTCTCTACCAATCCAATCAACATTTTCTTAAGAACGGAAACGAATTAGGGTTGGACCTTCACTACGAGGAGAGTCCCGGTGGTCACGAATGGCAGTATTGGGACGAACAAATAAAGAGAGTTATCGAATGGCTTCCCATTGACAGTGGCGAACGTAAAACAGTCTGAAGCTAATCTCACTCCTTTCGCGACCACTAACTCCAAAACGTTCTACTTACCATCAATCGATGAACAAAAGCCTAGCTACTAATTCTGTCGCAATCGTTGTCTGTATTATTGGATACGCAATGCCTGAAAGCAGCCTCCGTCCCTTCGTCCTCAGCGCGGGACTGTTTTCCCTTTCAGGCGCCCTCACCAATTGGCTTGCGATTCATATGCTTTTCGAAAAGGTGCCTGGGCTTTACGGCTCTGGCGTAATCGTCGCTCGGTTCCAAGAATTCAAAAGCAGCATACATTCGCTGGTAATGGAGAATTTTTTCAATGAGGAAAACTTCAAGCAATTTGCCGATGCCGCAATTCATCAGGGGTTCACTTCTGAAACAATCGAATCCGTGGTCGATATGGACCGAGCTTTTGATGGTTTTCTGGATGTGATAGGAAAATCCAAATTCGGAAGCATGCTAGCCTTTGTAGGCGGACTTAAAGCTATCGAACCGCTCAGAGAACCATTCAAAGTCGAGTTTTCGGCCCGATTTGTCCAGATTATCGAGGATCTCGATCTCACCAAGAGCGATATGCATTTCGAGACCTTTCGTCCCACAGTTGAGAATCTCGTCCGGGGGAAGCTCGATCAATTGAAACCACAGGAAGTAAAAACCATTTTAGAAAAGATAATTCGCGAACACCTAGGATGGCTGGTCGTATGGGGAGGCGTTTTTGGGGGATTCATTGGCATATTGCCCGCTTTTGCCAAAATCTGACTAGGAAACATTGCAGCGATTACCCGAGTCCCACATCCATACCACTGCTTAAGAAAGTATTTCGGAATCCGAATATATTATTCGAGGGAAAACGCTTTCGAAAATAAATACCTCAAAACATTGTGCCTTGAAGTAAATCTCAGCCTTAGTCACTTTACTAGAATCCATTACAAAGAACTGCAAAATGACCACTAGAATCTACATCGTCGACGACCATCCTCTAGTAAGACAAGGCTTGTCCCAAATCGTGGCCAGCGAGGCCGATATGGAAATTTGCGGTGAAGCTGAAGATTCACCTGCCGCGATTAGGGGAGTTGGAGAGGCCAATCCTGACGCCATCATCGTAGATATTTCGCTCAAGGGTGCCAACGGTATTGAGCTTATAAAAAATCTTAAAGCCATTCACGACGACATTCCCATCCTCGTGTTTTCCATGCATGACGAAACCATTTACGCTCAGCGAGCCCTGAGAGCCGGTGCAAAGGCCTATGTAATGAAGAAAGAGTCTCCTTCCAAGGTCATAGATGCGATTCGAAAAATCATCCAAGGGGAGATATATGTGAGCCCTTCGGTCGCCGACCAAGTTCTGCATCAAATCGTTAATGGACCCGGAAACGTTTCAACTTCTCCCGTCGATCGATTGACCGACAGGGAGTTGGAAGTGGTCCAGCTGATTGGGCGAGGTCTTTCCAGCCGGGAAGTCGCAGAGAGCCTTCATTTGAGCGTTAAAACGATAGAATCACATCGTGCTCACGTTAAGGAAAAGCTGAGTTTGCGAAATGCCACCGAACTTGTCCAATTCTCTGTTCAATGGGTGGACCAGCAGGTCATGTAGCTATGCTAGTTCCGATTTCGGTCTAGAAAATGGCTATTGGATTCTTCTGCATAACAGGCAAGTTGTCGCCTTCTAACCGGCGGCGTCAATCTACTCATTCGTTGATTTAGAGGATACTACTCATACCTTAAGCACTTCTATTCAAGGGGCTTGTGAGAAGAAATATCCCGGTCGACAGATTCACCCCTTACCCTAAACCGGCTATGCCCCGATTGATGCGACCCCCATTTAATACTATGATCCACGCAACCCTCAAAACGCAGCGTGGAACCACAATCAAACTCACCAAAGAAAATCCTCTTCATCGACGAGCAACCGATTTGTCGGCTAGGACTGGAATCCCTAATAGAACGATACCCTCAGTTTAATCTCCTGGGATTCGCTACGAAATTAGATGACGTCGAGCCTTCGTCCATTTCGCCTGACGTTATCGCTATAGACATCGTCGCGGCTATGCCCAATGGTATCAGATCCCTCACGGATTTGAAACGAAAGTTCTCACACGCTTCAATACTCGTGGTCACCTCCCTCGATGAATCCTTATTCGCGGAACGATGCCTACGCGCGGGCGCACAAGGATTTTCGATGAAGACTGCGCCCATAGAGGAGCTTATTCAGGCTCTTGATGATGTTTCCAGGGGTCGACTCTATCTGAGCTCTAAAATGAGGGCCCTCATACTGAACCGGATGAGCGGACATGAAGCTGAGAGAAGCCGATCCCGGTTTGAACGCCTTTCCGACCGCGAACTGCTAATCGTTCAACATATCAGTCAATCGATGGAAAATCGAGAAATTGCTAAGCAAATGAAGATCAGCATCAAAACGATCGAATCTCATCGCTCTCGCATCAAGTCAAAGCTTCAGCTATCTAGTCCATCCGAACTGGTGAAATTCGCCATACGTCTGCAAAACAAGGCTTTCTAGACGGTTTTGACCAAACACCCAGGATCCTACCGAGGATAATCCACAGTCATTCGTCGATTGTGCCATTCAGATCGATTTTTGTATTGCGCTGCCCAAAAAATCGATTCTTGTGAACCCTTTTACGCTAGAGGACGGCGAGGCAATCGCCCTTCTCCGCGGAACATTCAGGACCTTCCTGAGTAGTAGCGGTTAGCCCAGCGACGAGCTTGGCTAGCGATTTCCCTATCGGGCAATCTCCGTTTCCGTGATCTCAAAAACTAATATGCCACACAGCAAAGCAATCGATAAAACTAAAATCATCGGCGACTATAAGACGCACGATACAGACACCGGCTCATGCGATGTTCAAATCGCTCTTCTAAGTGCCCGAATTAATCATTTGACGGAACATCTTCGTGCCAATCGCAAAGATTTCCACACCCGCCGCGGTCTGCTCGCCATGACTAGCCGACGCCGCAAATTGCTCAGCTACTTGAGAAAGAACGATCTTAGCAAGTACAACGAGCTACTGCAGCGCCTCAATCTACGCAAATAGTCGAAGCGGCCTTGAGTCGCTATGCTAAGTTGCCAACCGATCGCACCAACCAATCAGGTGAAACGCGACATTCCCAGAATCCGGGCCTGCATCCTCAGCCATAAAATTTAGATGATCGGGCCCTTTTTCAAAAATAGAAGATAAAACAAAAATTGCCTCCGATAGAAAACTTGGCGAACAGGGACATTTCCGAATGACATCGCTACAGGTCTCATCCGGAAATCTCTCTTAAACGCCATGTTTTCGTCGATCGCGATGATGTAAGAAATATAATGATACAAAAACATAGTGTAACGATAGATGCTCTAAACATGACCATCTCCACTGGAGACCTTGCGCAACTGGCAAGTGGATCCGTAACTGTAACCGTTGGCGAAACCTGTGTATTCGTTTCCGCCACGGCGGCGAGCACCGTCCGGGAAGGCCAAGACTGGTTTCCTCTTACTGTCGACTACCGCGAAAAGTACGCAGCTGCGGGGCGCATCCCCGGTGGTTATTTCAAGCGTGAAGCCCGGCCTACCGAAAAGGAAATTCTAACTTCCCGCCTTTGCGACCGCCCTTGCCGTCCGCTTTTTCCAAAAGGCTTTTTGAATGAAGTCCAAATCATTGGCTTCCTTCTCTCAACGGACAAGACAAACGAGCCTGACATTTCTATGCTCAACGGAGCATCGGCTGCTCTGGCCATTTCAGACATACCTTGGAATGGTCCTATCGGAGCTGTGCGTGTTGGACGTATTGATGGCGAATTCGTCACAAATCCAACTTTGGAAGAGCAATATGCTTCAGAACTCGATCTTATCTATGTCGGAACTAAAACCGAGATGCTGATGATCGAAGGGAGCGCTGCTCAACTTCCGGAAGATGATTTTATCGCCGCTCTTGAGTACGCTCACGAAGCGATTCAGCCAATTATCGCTGGCATTGACAAACTGGTTTCAATCGCAGGCAAAGAAAAGTCGGAATTCCCACTCGTAGTGCTGAATCCCGAAGTACGGGAATTCGTTGAAAACCTGATTGGTGAAGACGTTAACGCCGCAGCTCGTCTTGGTGACAAGCAAGAACGCAACGCCAAAATGGACGCACTTAAAGAAAAGGCTGGCGGTGCTCTCAAAGAAAAGCTGGGTGAAGAAAGCTACAATCCCGCTCAGCTTTCGATGGCAATGGAGGAAATGCAGGAAGCGGCCTACCGGGCCCCGATTCTCGAATCTCAGGTCCGCTCCGGCGGACGCGGTCCTACAGAACTCCGCGATTTGCATAGTGAAGTGGGCCTCCTCCCACGTGTACATGGTTCCGCCCTATTCTCCCGCGGAGAAACGCAAGCGCTTGTATTTGCGACGCTTGGCCCAACGAACGAAGCGCAAAGGCTTGATGCGGTAACGGGAGGTCCAGAATCCAAGTCATTCATGCTGCACTACAACTTCCCTCCTTTTTCGGTAGGAGAAGCAGGTCGCTTTGGTTTTACGGGTCGACGCGAAATTGGGCATGGCGCCCTGGCTGAACGCTCTCTGCTTCCCGTAGTTCCTGCAGAAGATCACTTCGCCTACTCGATTCGAATCGTTTCCGAGGTTATGGCATCAAATGGCTCCACGTCGATGGCTTCCATCTGCGGAGGGTGCTTGGCTCTCATGGATGCAGGAGTACCTATCTCAGACCCCGTTGCCGGGATTTCCTGTGGGCTCGTAACCGAGAACGGATCTGATGGAAAAATCGCTAAACACGTACTTCTCACCGATATTCTAGGTGAAGAGGACCACTTTGGCGACATGGACTTCAAAATCGCTGGTACCCGCAACGGAATCACTGGATTCCAGCTGGACCTCAAAATCAACGGTCTGCCTTTCGACATCATGCGTGAGTCAGTCGCCCAATCGAGAGATGCTCGCATCGCTATTCTTGATTCCATGGCGGAAGCTATCGACAAGCCACGTGAGAACGTCAGCGAAAACGCTCCGCGGATTACCACGGTTCAAATTAACCCCGAAAAGATAGGTGCTCTCATTGGCCCTGGCGGCAAGAACATCCGCCGTATCGTTGAAATCACCGGAGCACAGCTGGACATCGATGACGACAACAGCGGCAAGGTGAATATCTACGCTACTAGCGAAGAGGCAATGAATCGCGCTATCCAGGAAATCGATCTCGTTTGCGGCGAAATCGAGGAGGGAAAGATCTACCGCGGTGTAGTCAAAGCCGTTAAGGAATTTGGCTGCTTTGTAGAGGTATTACCCGGTCAGGAAGGACTGGTACACATTTCCGAGTTGGCTGACTTCCGCGTCAAGCGCACCGAGGATGTATGCAAGCCTGGCGACGAAATGGTGGTCAAATGCATTGGCATCGACGAGAAAGGCCGCGTACGCCTTAGTCGTAAAGCAGCCCTGGAGGAACTCGAAGCCCGCAAAGCTGCTTCAAGCGAAAGCGAAGGGGAGCCAGAAGAATCGGACTCAAGCAAAGAGGTCGAAACTGAAAATGCTGCTGAATAAGGTTACTTGAAGCTTTCAATCTAATTAAAGGCCGGAGCATGATGCTCTGGCCTTTTTTGTAACACCTCATTACCTGAAACTATGAACATCCTTCTCTCGAACGACGACGGTATCGACTCGCCCTTTCTTAGAATTCTAGCTGAGGTGTTCTCAGAAAATCACGACCTTGTCGTAGCCGCTCCCGCAAAAGAACAGAGCTGGATCGGAAAAGCGATGAGCAGACGCGGATCGGTACAGCTCGAAGAAGAGGCCTCATTTCCATGTCTTGCCTACAAATTAACCGGTACTCCTAGTGACTGCGTCAATATTGCATTGGAGCACCTTTGCATAGACACGCCAGACGCAGTCGTCTCAGGTATAAACATTGGCCACAATGCTGGCCTTAGCTTTATCGCGTCATCGGGCACAATTGGAGCGGCGCTAGAGGGGGCCCTGCAACGCTTCCCCGCGATAGCGGCATCCATGTATCTCGATCCAGAACAATTCAAAGCAATTGGGGAAAACGAAAATCCTCTGACCAAACAAATGGAAAACCATGTCCGCGCCGCAGCAGAGATTCTAGTATCTCGTGTAAAGGATACCATCAAGGCTCCTACAGCCCCTTATGGAATCGTGCACAGCTTCAACTTTCCCTGCCGGAATATCGGAAAGGCCCGAATCGTAAAGGCGCGGGCTGCGAGAACCATTTCTCGGTCATTATTCAACCGGCAAGGAAACTCCTTCCAATTCGAGTACCACCCTCTGGAAACGATGAACTCAGAGGAAGCTTCTGACAGAGAGCTCATACACGGCGGCGATATAAGCCATACCGTAATCAACTTCAATTCCTTGGACAATACAACGTATTAAGGCAACTGATACATATTTTATACTCTCGATTATTGACACCAAGGTTCCAGTCCATTAACCGGCACACTTATTTTTTGAAAAACGATGAAACCACCGCATAAACCAAGTCGCCCGTTTTTCTCCTCTGGGCCCTGCTCGAAAAGACCTGGCTGGTCACTAGCCAACCTGGAAAACGCTCTCGTTGGGCGATCGCACCGAGCAAAGGACTCGAAGGCGAGAATCCAGGAAGTGATTGATCGATCGAAAACGATTCTCGAAATTCCAGACGACTATGTTTGCGGAATCGTGCCGGCGTCCGACACGGGCGCGGTTGAGATGGCTCTTTGGTCGCTTCTCGGAGCAAGAGGGGTTGACATGCTCGCTTGGGAATCGTTTGGAGCAGCCTGGATAACCGATGTCATCAAACAACTTGATTTGGAAGATGTGAACACATTGACCGCCGACTATGGTAAGTTGCCCGACTTTACGAAAGTCGACTTTTCGAACGACGTCGTCTTCACGTGGAACGGAACCACTTCTGGAGTCAAAGTACCCGATGGAGACTGGATTTCCCCTGACCGAAAAGGTCTAACAATTTGTGATGCCACGTCCGCCGTTTTCGCTGTAGATCCTGCCTGGGACAAGCTCGACGTTGTGACTTGGTCATGGCAGAAGGTTATGGGAGGAGAAGCCGCCCACGGAATGATCGTCCTCAGCCCTCGTGCGATCGAGAGAATAGAAAGTTACACTCCCTCCTGGCCATTACCTAAAATCTTTCGCCTCGCAAAAGGAGGTAAGTTGATCAAAGGGGTTTTTGAGGGGGCAACGATCAACACCGTATCCATGCTCTGTGTAGAAGATGCGCTTGATGGACTGCGTTGGGCCGAAGAAATTGGTGGCCTGCCTACATTGATCGATCGATCCCAAGCGAACCTAAAAGCGATCGAAAACTGGGTGGCTTCCAATGATTGGATCGACTTCCTAGCTACGGACCCTTCGCAACGGTCCAGCACATCCATATGCCTAAAATTCACTGATCCTTGGTATGAAGCTCTTTCGGACGAAGAGCAAACTAGCTACGCAAAAGGACTCGTGTCACGGATAGAGGCAGAAGGTGCCGGCTTTGACTTTGGCTCCTATCGCGACGCGCCTCTGGGCATCCGCATTTGGGGAGGTGCCACTGTCGAGACATCCGATATCCAAGCCTTTCTCCCCTGGCTCGATTGGGCGCACAACGAGGCGAAAAACGGCTCGTAGACTGCACTTCCAGACTACCGCTTCAAAATTGGCTTTTTGTCCCAAGGCAAATGGATCGTAACAGGAGTCTTCTTCCAAACGTGATAAGGCTCGAATAACTTTCCCGGATTTAGTATTCCATTTGGATCCAAGGCCTTCTTGATAGCTTGCATGGCGGAAATTTCAGCGGTATTCCGAGCTATTCTAAGAAAGGGGGTCTTCGCTAAACCAATCCCGTGCTCCCCTGAAATGGTTCCTCCCAATGAAACAACCGTTTCCATCAGATCCTGCACGGCCCCTTCTGCTCGAACACATTCTTCACGGATTTCGCGATGAAACATAATATTCACATGCAAGTTTCCATCCGCGGCATGACCAAAAGTAGGCATTGGCAAATTCCATTTTCTTTTTAGTCTCTTTAACGATTCCGAGAATCGAATTTGATTCTCAAGCGGAACAACGATGTCCTCGTTCAACTTGGCATTCCCAAGAGCGAACATGGCCCCGCTACACTTTCTTCGCACTTCCCAAAGGTTTTCCGCCTCGCTTTCCGAACGAGAATCTTTGAAGGCGATCGCCCAACGCTCGGCCCAAGCTTTTAGGCGACGTTTCGATTCTTTCAACTCGCTCGCACTGCCGTCGAACTCAATCAAAAGAAGCGGCTTTCCCTCCACCTTTTTGAACAGTCTAACCCCTGCAATCTCTTCCGCGCAGTAGATCGAATCTTCATCCAAGTATTCAAGTATCGACGGGGTCGGTCCTTCTCCTAGCAGAGCCCGCACAGCTTGCAGCGCCTTCTTTTCAGAATTAAAGGCAGCAACGCTCGTCCATCGAGTATCCGGTTTCGGGACGAGGCGCAGGACCGCTTTCGTGACCACTCCTAAAGTCCCTTCACTCCCAATCCATAAATCCCGTATATTGTATCCGGTAGCAAATTTTTTGTATTCTCCTCCCCATGACACTTTCTCTCCGTTGGGCATAAAGCCTTCCAAAGCCAAGACAAAGTCACGCGTAACCCCATATTTCGCGCACCTCATGCCACCCGCATTGCAAGCGATATTGCCTCCAATCGTGCAATACTTAAGCGAAGAAGGATCTGGCGGATAGAAGAGCCCCTCCTTCTCTGATGCCTTCTGAATCTCACTTACCACTGCCCCCGGCTGGACAATCGCCATGGCTTTGTCCTTCTTGATCGCGATCCGCTTCATAAGGCTTACATCTAAAACCCAACCACCCTTAACTGGGCTCGCCGAACCAGTCAGCGAGGTACCCGTTCCGCGCGGTGTTACGGGAATCTTATACTTATTGGCCAATTTCAGAGTCTCGCGGACGTCGTCCTCTGACCGAGCGCGAATCAAGGCGTCGTATTCGTACGACAGCTTGCTGCTATCGAATGATGCCATAAATTTCCGTTCGCCACTGAAAAAAACTTTTCGAGGACCCAGTCGTTTGAAAATCAGACTTGTCCCTCGTGCATTTGATTTACCCTTTTTCATTTAAACCTTTCAATAGCTTCGATTCTTGCTTCCGAACAAATAGAGAACAGCGTTGATCTCTCTTACTTTTAAAATCCTCAAGGCTATAAAATATGCTGCGCCTCCAATGGGCACCGATACAGCCAACCGAATAGATGGTCGTACATCGTCAAGCACTAGCTCTAACGAGCCCACCACAACTGCCAAAACGATGCAGCCAACTAAATACTTCAACATAGACGGCATAACTTCCGCCAATCGAAGCGAAAGGTCTAATCGGCACAACCGAAGATGCATGTAGGCCGCCTGGACTACTATAGCGGTGTTGCTCGCTATTACTAATGCTTCTATCCGCCCGAGCAGCCTCAGCAGAGATATACTCAGGATAATGTTCACTATCAAGGCCAGCGTAGATCCCTCGACTGGAGTCTTCGTATCCTTGTTAGAAAAAAAAGCTCGAGTCTCGATAGATACAAAAGCGTAGAAAGGCATGCCAATGGCACAGATGATCAAGATAAATGACAACGAACTCGAGTTTTCCGCACTGAATTCTCCTCGCTCGAATAGAACGGTAACAATCTCTGGAGCCAACATTGAGAGCCCGACCGCAGCTGGCAACGCCAGCATCATAGACAACGATACTCCTTTACGATAGGTTGCCCCAAACTCAACCCCTTTCCCTTTGGCGATCGCTTGAGCCATCGATGGAAAGATAACGGTAGATATTGCTATAGTGAATACACCCAAAGGAAGCTCAACCAGACGATTCGCAAGGTATATGAGAGTCGCCCCGGATTCATTGAAGTCCAAAGCAAGAAAGCGGGAGACCATCACATTAACCTGATGTGATGCCGTACCGTAAATCCCCGGAAGAGTCAGGAAAAGCACCGATCTCAACCGAGGAGAAACCGAGAAATCCAGTCGTGGCCTCCAGCCCTCCCTCACAAGAGCCAGAGAGGGCACCATAAATTGAAGCAGTCCTCCCAAAAGAACGCCCAAACAGAGGAAGTTCATCTTCTGTACCTCACTCTCCACCCATAGCCAGGTCCCAATTCCAAGCGAGAGCATCATACAGCTATTCAACCAAATTGCCGTCATCGCGGGAATGGCAAACCGCCCCAGCATGTTTAGTACGGCAGCGACCACGGCAGCCAAACAAACTGGGACAATATAGGGAAACACTAGTTTCGCAAGACCAGCCCCAATAATCCAATTTTCCAATACCGCTGACTCTTCAATCCAAAACAATACACCATAGGCCAATCCCGTAATAAGCACGCAAATGACAAGTAGCCACGACAAGGTTTTGTTAACGAGTCGAAAAACGGCTTCGCGTCCGTTCTCCTCCATTTCCTCCGACAAATTTGGCATCAATGCTGCCGTCAAAGCGCCCTCCCCTAGAAGTCGTCGGAAAAGACTCGGCAGTGTGAACGCTGCCGTAAATGCGGAATTGAGGAGACTCGCTCCGAATACCGCCGTGATAAAAATATCCCGAAACAGGCCAAACACCCGCGACACCATGGTCATCGCGGAGACTACGCCCATTCGAGATATCATTTTCGACATTTCCTTTATCACAGAGAAAGACTATGGTCGAGCAAGACATTTGGTCCGGAATCGAATCACGAACATTGACACTCTCGGCCTCAAACCTACTTATCGAATCTCATCTATTACCTAAAATCCAACTTCACTCAAATTGCTAATTAAGCGAACAAAAATCCTCAGCGTCTGACAAACTAGCAAAACACTTTAAGCAATGAATTTGATCGAAACACTGATCGGTAAGCTGCAAGCCCATCCCAAGCGATTTGTATTCACTGACGGGAATGACCCTCGAGTCCTTCAAGCGGCCCGGCAAATCGTCACTCGAAAGATGGGCGCCCCTATTTTGATTGGCGATAGAACGTCAATCAAAGTAATGGCAGCCAAACTCGATATTAATACTAAAGGGATTCGAATAATAGAACCGGAACGCAGCTCTGACATCAGCCAGATGAGGGACTTACTCCGATCCATTCCTCGATTCGCTGGATTAAGCGACGAGGAGATCGAGGCTAGATCCGTGGAGCCATGCGTGTTTGCAACTCTATTGCTAAAGAGTAACCGTGCCGACGCGCTCGTGTCAGGAGCTAAAACGAAAGCATCAAACGCCCTTAGAGCGCTCTTCCAAGTAATCGGAACCCAGACGGGAGTGAAAACGGCATCTTCCCTGCTCGTAATCGACATGGAAGAAAAGGAAGTCGGAATTCACGGGGCGCTTTTCATGAGCGACTGTGGAGTGATCCCTGATCCTGATGCCGAACAGCTTGCCGATATAGTCATTACGACCGCATCTCTCGCCCACCATCTAACCAACGAACGCCCCAAGGTGGCGCTATTGAGTTTTTCGACCTACGGAAACCCTCGCCATCCCTCGGTCGCCAAGGTTCAGGCCGCTACTGCCTTAGCGAGGGAAAAAGCTAAAAAGATAGGCCTCGAGGCAGACATTGACGGAGATCTTCAAATCGATGCCGCCCTGGATCGAGCGACTGCTCAACTGAAAAAAACGGAAGGCAGCTTGGTAGCGGGAGATGCTAACGTCCTCATTTTTCCCGATTTAAATAGCGGGAATATCGCCACAAAGTTAATCCACCTTCTTTCCGGAGCAAACAAATACGGCCAAATCATTATGGGTCTCAACAAGCCCGCTGTCGAAATCAGTCGCGGCGCTACTGCTCATGACATTCTCGGAGCAGCTGCAATCTCAGGATGCCAAGCCATTGACCATCGCCTCCTTTTCGGAATGGGCGAGAACCCGGACGCGTTGTGACGGCTTTTCAAGATATGAAGGATCGCAAACTAAAGACGCGCCCTAAAAACCATACAACGCATCGCATTTTCGTGGCTGGCACGAGAATGAACGACGGGAAGACGACCACCTGCCTCGGACTATTCGCCGCTCTTCAACAAAAGTACTCAAAAGTTGGATTCATTAAACCGGTTGGCCAAAGGTTCGTAAAGATTGACGGACAACTGATCGACGAGGACTCAATTCTTCTAGAGAAGACTTACAACGTTGAAACCCCCATTTCAAGTATGAGTCCGATCGCAATCGATGGCTCCTTCACCAAACGTTACCTCGATGATCCAGAAAAGATGGGTGCAGACTTAACGGATAAAGTTTGCAACGCTTTCGACCGAGCTTCTTGGGAGAAGAACTTTACCTTGATCGAAGGGAGTGGACACGCAGGGGTTGGGGCCGTATTCGAACTTTCGAATGCAAGAGTCGCTAAGTTGCTTGGGGCTAAGGCGATTATCGTAAGCAGGGGGGGGATCGGTCAACCCATTGACGAGATTGCCTTAAACAAGGCCCTATTCGATCAGGAAGGGGTCGAAGTCGTTGGCGCGATCATCAACAAGGTAGAGGCCGACAAAATGGATATGATACGGAAGTATACAAGCTTGGCCCTAAAACGTTTGGGCATTCCCCTTCTTGGTCTGTTGCCCTCAGAAAAGGTGCTCACCTCACCCAATCTAGAGCAAATCCGAGAACGAGTGAACGGAACTCCCTTGAATCGCGTCGACGAGATCCGGCCCAGAAGATTCAGTCACATCGTTATTGGGGCGATGACGGTAACTGGCTTTTTGGATACAATGGCTCCCGACACGCTTCTGATCACTCCGAGCGACCGGGAGGACATCGTTCTTGCCGTATTATCCCACGAATCTTACCACACTTCGGGAACGATCTCCTGCATCATCCTGACGCGAGGCATTCGGCCGAGCCCTGCACTTCTTGAACGAATTGGAAAGAGCCGTATCCCCTTTATTTCGGTATCGACAGACAGCTACACAGTAGCGTCTCGGATTCATAGTATGACTGTAAAAACACAACCTGGGGACGACGACAAGATACCTCTAATCAAAAAGCTTATCCAAGAGAACATCGACTTGAACCAAATCATCGATGCCTTCACACTGATCGAAGACTAAAGAGCCAAGACGATTTGGTCCTCTAGCAATTCAATTTCACGAATAGCTCCCAGCGAGCTTTTCACTTCAGTCGGTAGTGGAAACATTGCTTTGTTTGACTCAAACAGGTTGTCAACCAGACCACCAAATTTCGGTATTCTGAGAGAGTTTAAAAGGATTTTGTCAATTTTCATCTTTACCCCACTATCTCCATTCTCGAACCGCCCAAACGCCTGCATAAGCACTTCGAAGCGGTCTTTTTGTGGATTGACGATAATTTTGCCGCTCAAAACGAAACGATCGGTCTCGATTCGTACGTTAGGAGATGAAAACGAAATATTTGACGGAGTACCATCCTCATTCGTATCCGCACTCTTGAACTGGCTCAAGTAGTGGTTGATCTCCATTTCCGTAAAGGGGATGGAACCAGGTATCTGACGTCCCAGCCGACTCGTCCGAGACTTGACCGTCGCCGACTCCGCCGCCGCTGCAGACCCTGGAGAGTAGTAGGCAGCGTAATCTCCAATTTTGCCGGATTCGGCAGGTTCGTTTCTTCTCAATGGCGCTTCTCGTAGCAAAATGAAACTGCCAAGCAGAATTCCGAGCGAAACCCCGGATATTGCGGTAAGAATCATGCCAACGGTAGATGGCTCTTTGGGCAGTCTTCTTTTCATATTCTATCTAACCTCTATCAGCTCTTAGCTGGAGGTTCTTGAAGACATTGCCCATGAAATAGAAATAAATAATACCTCCTACAAAATACATAAAAGGGAGTATGTACAAGAGCCCGATATAAGCGATCGTAGGTACCCAGTAAGCATGGATTCCGGCCTTCATCAGCCCAAGCAGAGCTTGGAAATTAAAACAGTTCTTAAAATCTTCATTAAGCAAATATAGATATAACGCAGCGATCGGGAGCGGAACCGCGAAAAACAGAACCGGAGCCATAGGAATCTTCACAAAGACCGAATCCCAAGGGGAAATGCCCACCAAGGCGCTCATCAATGCGACTGGAATAAATCCGAACAGGAAAAAGATGAGGAATAACTTCAAACCATCAACGAACATCCCTTTCCAATCTCCCCAGTCCGGAAGAGAGATCTCGCGTTGCGCTTTCCCCTGGGCAAACAGGCGGTATAAGTACCCAAACGCTACGAAATGAGCGATTGGAATTATCGAGAAAACAACCCCTAACATACACTTGTTGAACCAATTTGGGTCAGACGACAGTCGTTTAGATACTTGCTCAATTGTTTGCATTTCGGAAAGTTCAGGTGATCTTTAATCTACAGTCGCGCATTTTGCATGGAGTTCAAAGAGAAATTAGCAGCATACGTCCGAGACATTGAGCAAGCGCTCGACAAGTTGACCCCGTCCTCATCGACACGCCCGAAACGAATCCACGAAGCCATGCGATATAGTCTTTCCGCAGGAGGAAAGCGCATTCGACCATCGCTGCTGCTTGCATCCAGAGACCTTTTCGACACCAAAATATCTGCTGCCCCAGCTGCGGTCGCGGTCGAATGCCTCCACACGTACACCTTGATTCATGATGACTTGCCTGCGATGGACGATTCCCCGCTTCGCCGCGGAGTCCCGACCTGCCACATTCAATTTGACGAGGCCACGGCTGTATTGGCGGGAGACGCTCTCTTGACGCTATCCTTCGAGCTATTGGCTACCCACTACTCCAGTTATCCCGAAATCGGGCTTGGACTCGTGAATATACTTTCTGAAACTGCCGGTAGCCAAAGGCTAATCGGAGGTCAAATGGAGGACATTCTTGGAGAGGATCAACAACTCAGCGGGGATGAACTGAATTTCATACACCTGAACAAGACTTCTGCCCTAATCGAAGGAAGCCTCAAGATGGGTGCGACCATTGGGAAAGCGAGCAGGGATCAAATAGAGCAAATTGCCGATTACGGACGCTGTATCGGACTTGGGTTTCAGATAATGGACGATATCCTAGACGCCACAAGTAGCTCGGAAACGATGGGTAAAGAAGTGGGTGCCGATGAAGCCGCGAACAAGTCCACCTATGTATCCATTCACGGCCTCCAATATTCGCGTAGCAAATTGGACGAGCTAACCGAGAAGGCCTACCAGATCTGCGCCGATCTGAACGCCCCCTTCCTAAGAAACTTCGCCCGCTACCTGAACGAAAGAACGTTCTAGTCACCCATCAGGAGCCATGTCCGAGCCAACGATATCCTTCATCGTCTCCGTGCACAACTGCGTCGAACTCACGCGAAAAATGATCCAGACACTGTTTGACACCGTCAATTTGGAAAACCACGAGGTGATCCTGATCGATGATGCATCAACCGACGAAACGCCCGACTTTCTGGTAAGCATTTCTCACAGATGCCGTGTGCTTCGAAACGCTGAAAATCTTGGTTTTAGCAAGTCCAACAATCGAGCTGCGCAAGCTGCGACCGGCGACCTACTACTTTTCCTAAACAATGATCTCGAGCTCGTATCCGGTTGGCTCGAACCAATGCTTAACCTCAATAAACCACATCTCAAAGTCGGGGCCGTCGGGAATATTCAGCGCAATTACGCTACAGGGCTGGTCGACCATGCGGGAATATTTTTCGACCTGAATGGAATGCCAACACATGCTTGGAAAAACCGGAAAAGACTACCCCCTCATAAATGGAGCGAGCGAACCGCCATCACCGGTGCCTGCTTTCTCATTAGGCGATCATTGTTCAATTCTCTGGACGGATTCAGCGAGGACTATCGAAATGGCATGGAGGACGTTGACCTCTGCGCACGGATAAAAGAGCAAGGCTACAGATTGCTCGTGTCTCACGAGAGCGTAATCCGGCATCATATCAGTCGCTCACCGGGCAGACATGATCACAACGATCAAAACTCGAATCTATTCAAAGAGCGATGGTCTCAAACCATGCGTTCTTATGGTTCCAAGGAATGGCCAAGCCAGTACTTCCATCGGTACGCCCGCTACTGGTGGCGGATGGATCCCAAGCTAGCATTAAAGGCCCTGTGGATGTTGCTACGCTTCCGCTCAGCATAAACTCGCGATTTTTCTTCATATTTCCTTACAACTGATCAACAGTCCGTGCCAAATTCCAACTAAGGCTAATTTCCAAATGATTCGTTCCTTGATCAAAAAGACCAGTAATCCTATTCGAAAGCGCTGCGACAACGATGACTTCACACGTCTCCGAAAGCGCTATGAAATCTGGTACAATATTTTGCACGAACAGAATGGTACCCGTGTTTTCAGAGACGGAAAAGAACTCGTCATGCTGGCGAGCAATGAGTATCTTGGATTGTACGATCACCCGAAAGTCATCGAAGCCGGAAGAAAGGCTCTCGAAAAATGGGGTGGTGGTACAATGGGCGCCCGATCCGCAAATGGCGGTAGAGCCTTTCATGTAGAGCTGGAAGAACGCCTCGCCGCATTTTTAGGGAAAGAGGCCTGCCACGTCACATCGGCTGGATACTTGTCATGCATGTCGTCCCTAACCGGCTTTGCCAGAAGGGGTGACGCGGTGCTAGTTGACAAAAACATGCACTCCAGCGTGTGGGATGGTATTCGACTTTCAATGGCGGATGTTGAGCGGTTCAGCCACAACAACCCCGACCACCTGAGATCTCTCCTTGAGCAGCTAGACCCAAATGTAGCTAAAATAATAGCGATTGAGGGGATTTACTCGATGGAAGGGCATATCTGCAATCTACCAGAATTCACATCCATCGCTAAGGATTTCAATTGCTTCACGGTCATGGATGACGCCCATGGGGTAGGCGTATTGGGTAAACAAGGACAGGGGACAGCAAATCATTTTGGCCTTACCGACCAGGTTGACATCATTACGGGGAGCCTCTCCAAGTCACTCGGTAGTACCGGAGGATTCATCGCTGGAGACGCAGCTTCGATTGATTATCTGAGGACACATTCAAAACAAGTGATTTTCAGCGCAGCCCTCTCACCCTGCCAAAGCGCTTGTGCCATCGCGGCTCTCGAAGTTATGGATACAGAACCGGAGTGGCTCGAAAGGCTTTGGGCGAACACGAAGCGCTACAAGGCTTTCCTCGACGATCTGAAACTCGACACATGGGATAGCGAAACTCCAGCCATCCCTATCATCATTGGGGATAGAGAAAAAGCCTACCATTTCTGGAAAAACCTCCGAGAAAAAGGAGTCTTTGCCATTTTCGCAACCGCTCCCGGCGTTCCCCCGGGCAAGGATTTAGTTCGCACCGCAATTTCAGCCAGGCATACGGAAGAGGATTTTGAAATCATCGAGAACGCGATACGCTACGCTGTAAGTAGAATGTAGCTTATACGGTAAAAAACTAAAGACCACCCTCAGTTACGATATGATCTAAAATATCCGTGACCGTATGATTCCATCGTGGAAGCATTTCGGTCTGGATACTATTCGTGAGATCTCTCAATTTCTCTCGATGTAAAATCAACTCGCGAAGGCCGGAAGTGATGGCCCCAAAATCGCCGGTTTCAAACAACTGGCATCCTCCAAAGCGGGCATTTTCGCGGACGGAATGAAGAGAGCTGCTCAAAGTAGGCACCCCCTTCCACAAGGCTTCCAGCACGGGAAGTCCACACCCTTCCGCAAGCGAAGACAATACGACCAAATCAGTCTTTGCAAAGAGATCCCTCAGTTCTTCATCCTTCAATTGGCCATGCAATTTAACTGCGTAACCGCGTTTTGCAGACTTTCTAAGACTTCGTTCGATTTCTTTTCCGAAATAAGGATTGGTTCGACCCACAAAATGGTAGTCGAAATCCATACCCTCGTCCCATATTTTTTTTGCTGCCTCGAAGGCTAGATCCTGGCCTTTCCTTTTCTCAAGAATAGCTAGCGTTAATAATTGAATACGATCATTGTTTTCCTGTTTCGGATTTGACGGCTCTTTGAATACCCCATCTGCGCCGAGCTGAATGGATCTCACCGAAGGCCTTTCCTTTAGATCAAGCCACTCCCAATATTCCTCCAAAAGAATTGCACTGTGACTGGACACCGCAAAAACACCCGAGAAAAGGGCTAGCATTTTCATATAGCTCGGATGCCTTTGAACACTATGCGACCAAGTGAACTCTGGATGTTGCAGCGGAATCGCGTCATGAAATATGGCATACGAGAGACAAGGAGATTCTTGCAGAAAGCGCTCGATTCCCCTGCGCTCGTACTCACAAAATAATTCACAAGTCAGCAATACATCATTTGCGTCCAATTGAAGATCGGTCGATTTGTCACGACGCCTAAAAGCTTCGTTTTTCTCGTCCCAAACCACTTCTACCAGCGAATCTCCAAGCAACGCTTTAAACTCTCGCCTCAAACAGCTCGAAACTCTTGCGATTCCAGACTTCTGACGCTGCCTGGATGCCTTTGTAACATCGTAAAGAATTCTGCCTTTAATCATCAAATCGAATATTAATCAATGTATTCAATGATGAAGGAATCTCAAGAAATTAAGAAGCCATCTTCATTCCCTTACGAACTCGATTGCTGGGCGAGCAATTGAAGCAAACGACCGGAATTACGCGAGGCGAGAAACTCACGCGCAGCCCAATTCCGGGCATTCAGTCTTAACGTCTCACACAAACTATCATCCGATTGGATACGGTGACACCGATCCACCCAAGCACTCGTATTCTCTACTTCACAAAGAAATCCAGTTTCGCCGTCCCTAATCGCCTCCACTACTCCGGATACGGGGGAGCCCAAAACAACGGTGCCCGACGCCATCGCCTCTGGAATGACATTAGGGAGCCCATCCCTGTCCCCATTGCGGGCGATGATTCCAGTGTGAATCAAAATGTCTGCCCAGCCCACATTCTGAAGCGTTTCCTCTAATGAGAGCCTCCCTTTCAAAGTAACACAATCCCCAAGGCCTCGCTCGCTAATCCCCGACTGGATTGATTCTGTCATCTCCCCCTCCCCAATTATTCTTGCCTCAAATTTAATTCCCGCGGATCGCAAGGCTGCATAGATCGCCAGTTGGAATGGAAATCCCTTTTTCTCCACTAGTCTTGCGACGCAAACGATCCTCAAAGAATGCCGGTTCATTCTGAGCCGCTTAAATTCAGGAAACCGGTTCATCCCTCTTCTAATTAGATGCACCTTGTTACTCGATACGTGATTCTTGAGCACCATAGCCGCTGAATTTGTAGATGTATGGATGAATGAAGCATCACGGGCTTTTGACTGCAAAAGCCAGTCGCCTCCTTTCTCAAATACATCATAAGCATGGGCTCCCATCGAAAATGGAACTGAGACAAGCCGTGACTCAAGCCACCCAAAAGCCGCTGGAGCACTTGACCAGACACAATGAATTATTTCGGGTTTCTCTTCTCGTAGTGAAGACTCTCTGACGATGGCCGCTCCCAGCCCTAGCATGTTTTCCCAGAAATTGAGCCAATAGCTGGGTTTTGCCCCAAAAAGATCACTCAGATATTTCCGAAACAATTCGAAACGAGAGAGGATTAGCCAAGGAAGCAGCCAAAAGAGCTTCATTAACTCCCATTTACTAAATCGGTCGATCTCAACTCCTTCAAATTCGGAGTCCCCTCCATGAAGAGATACGATACGCAAGTCCGCTCCCAATTCTTTCAAAGCCCTAACCTCCCTCTGCAAAAAGGTCTCAGAAAATACGGGAAAAGTCGTCGTCACATATAGAATACGCATTCGACCCGAATAAATGAATTATTCGCCCACAATCTTCAGAAGCGGAACTTCTCCTACGGGCAATGCTTCATGCGCAAGATCGACCAAATCATAAATCGCCTCTGACGGACGGTCTTTGAAACGCATTCTCTTGAAACGATTCTTGAGTTGGCTGAAACGATTTGGAAACCGGCTCCAGTTCATGAGCAATTTTTCCAGATCACCGGAGTTACTGATTATCTCTGCCGCGTAGTCTTGAAGGAAATATTTTACAGTCAGCTTTTCCTGGGGCATCACTCCACCGATCCCGTTGAAAATAATCGGGCACTTGTAGTGCAAGGCTTCTGAGCAGGTTGTCGTTCCTCCTCTAGTAACCACTAGGTCGCTCACTTGCATGAATAAATGCATTTCGTTACAATACCCTTCGACATGGCAACTTAAGTCCGGGTTATTTTGCTTCCATTGCCGCACTTTCATGAACGCTTCATTATTCCGGCCACATACCACAAGGACCTGATAGGTCTCCGAATACTTCTTGATGGTCGGCAACAGGGCTAGGTGGTTGTTCGCCCCCGTACCACCAGTAGCCAGGAAGATTATTTTCCTATCCGCTCTCAATCCCAATCGCTCCGTAATAAAACGATGTCGCTCGTACGCGGATAGAAACTCTTCATAAACTCGAGGAATGAGGAAATGGCCTCGGACGATAATTTTGCCCGGATCTAGATCCAGTCTCGAAACCGCGAAATCCTTAGCCGTTTTCGTTCTCGAAATGTACAAGTCCACGCTCGGCTCCACCCAGTTCCGACTGTATCCATAACCTCCCGAAAACTCTGAACAATAAGTCGCACACCGAACGTTTTCCTCTCCTAGAATTTCGCGAGCAACCTGAAAGTAGCCCCTATTTAAACAGTCATGCACACTGAATACCAAATGCGGGCGAAAATTATTGATGACCTCAGCATAGTACTTTCTTCCAACCGTAACCCTCGAACGATTCAAGTAGCTCAATCCCTCCACCAAAATGTAATAGGGGTGATGCAACCAGGGCATATGCTGTTGTATGAAGTTATAAAGCCCCACTCCAAATCGGCCAATTCGAGAGGAATCCTCCAGCATGCTCTCGACACGAACTTCGACCTCCCATCCATATATCTTGCGTACCCATCTCCGGAACGCGACCGCTCGAGCGTCGTGGCCTCCTCCCGTACTCGAAGTCAGAACGAGAATCCTAACAGTCGCCATAGCCCACAACCCCTTCTACTTCGTATAATACGCAATGTTTCCGGACCGCACGAGATTTCGGGTCACCAATCGGGACAACAACGGAGCCAAGGTGGCCTGGAAAAAGGTCCCGGCTCGTATCGTGCCCGATTTGTCTCGCTGGATGCATTTTATGAGTTTCTTTGCTACCATCATCGCCTCAGGCGACCTTGTAGAACGATCTTCTATTCTCTTCCAAACCTTGCCCATGCAACCCTCATTTACATTTTTACCTAAATTTCTCACCATATTGCGATTAAAGCCCGTTTTCATGTCTCCCGGACGAAAATCGATGGTCCTCATACCACTCGCATTCGTTTCGATGATTACGCTTTCAGTAAAGGCGGACAAACCCGCTTTTGACACGTTGTAAGCGCTCATAAACGGCACAGGGAAATCCGCAGCGATGGATGAAACATTGACCAGGCAGCCCCTTCTTTCAATCAAGCCTGGGAGCGCGAGCCGACAAAGTTTCATCGTTCCCGTCAAAAGAGCCTGAATCTGCTTCTCCCAAACTTCGAAGGGCACTTCCTCGTATCTACCGAAAACGCCATAACCCGCATTATTGACGATGATATCAAAGCCAATCAAATCCATGGATTGCGATTCCCAAGCCTCATCTACATAATCCGGACGATCAAGCCTGAGCTTCAAAGGCTTAACGCCTGTCTGCCATTCAATGCGCCCTGGCTCCTGAGAAGTTCCCCAAACTTGGGCCCCATTCTCCACAAGTTCAATCGCAATTGCCTTGCCGATTCCACTGCTCGCACCCGTGACAAGTGCATTGACTCCCTTTATCTCCATAAATGCCTATGCCGACGACTCCACGTTTTCCGCTAAAAGGTCGCGAGCATGAGACCGCGCACTCTCCGCCGACCGGTCTCCAAGCATCCTAGCCAGCTCCATGACGCGGGATTCGTTATCAGCATCCAGTTTTTCGATACTTACGCGAGCCCGATCTCCACTTTGGTCCTTCTCAACCGTAAAGTGCGTATCCCCCAGTGAAGCCACCTGCGGCAAGTGCGTGATGCAAATCACCTGATGGGATCCTCCGATACCTTTTAGCCGCTTCCCAACCGTACGGCCGATCTCTCCCCCTACATTCGCATCCACTTCGTCGAATACAAGAACCGGAATTTCGTCGATATCCGCGAGAAGCGTTTTCAACGCCAACATCACCCTGGCTAACTCTCCACTAGAGGCCACCTTATCCAGCGGTCGAAGCGGCTCACCCACATTGGGCGAGAACTGCAACTCCGGCAAGGCGTCCCCATACCGCTTTAAATCTGACTGACGGACCATCTGCAGTCCGCATTTTCCTTTCTTGAAACCCAGCTCAAGCAAAACTGCCTCCGCTTTTCGAGCCAACCCCTCACCTGCTTTTTTACGCTTTTTAGTTAGTCCCGCTGCTTTCTTTTTGAGCGCTGCTTCCTGATTGTCAGCCTCATCGTTAAGCCGTTTCAGCGAACCTTCGATATCGTCTTGCGACCCAATCTTCCCCGCCATCTCATCCCTCGCCTCTAAAATATCAGAAACCTCGCGCCCATACTTTCGACGCAGTTCCTGCCATTCGACCATTCGCGTCTGGACTTCTTGAGCAAACTCCGGCTCGAAATTCAGGGACGCTCCCACCATTTCATACTCAGCTCCCAACTCTTGGATTTCTAAAATCAGGTTTTCAAGGCGGCTGGCTAATTCGCCTAAACTAGGATCCATTTCTGACGCCTGGCTAGCAGAGCGAGTCAATTGACCCATGACCGACAGGGCACCGTCATCACCCGTCAAACCGTTCGCAAGTTCACTCGTCAGTTCCAATAAGTCTTGGCTACTCGATACTCGATTAAAATCCGTTTCCAATTGCTCGACCGACTCTTTAGACAATTCAAGGGCATCGATCCGCTGGATTTGCATCTTCAGGAAATCAATTTGATCCGCTGACAACTGAGTTGAACTCCTCAGTCGGTCAATTTTCCTAAGTGTTTCTTTCCATTCGTCATACGCCTTCTCGCAGGCAGCCGCTTCATCTTCCAGCTGAGCATACAAATCGATCATTTCGAGCTGGCATTCGCTTTTCAGAAGTCTCTGAGGCTCGCCCGGTCCGTGGAAGTCAATCCAGCGGGAACCAAGCGCCTGTAGGTTGGCTAAGGTCGACAAGCTACCATTTATAGAGATCTTTGACGGCTTGGAAACGTGCAAACTTCGTCTTAGCAAGAGCGTCCCTTCTTCACACGGGGGCAGGCCTAGTTCCTTTAGGGCCGCATCCAACTCGGTTGAATCTTCGAAATACAGGGCAGCCTCCACTTCACAAATCTCGGAGCCAGACCGGATGATCGATTTGTCCAACCGAGATCCAGACAGCAGACTTAACGCCCCTAGAAAAACGCTCTTTCCGGCCCCGGTCTCACCCGTAACAACGGTAAATCCAGAATCGAATTCAATAGAGGCCTTTTCCAGCAAGGCGAGATTCGAAATATTGAGATACTGCAGCATTAGTAAGTTAAAACGTACAAAGTAAGGAGGGTTTCACTAACAAAGAAAACGAAAATTGTTCTTGCTCCCCATATATGTCTAAACAACGTTCGACCGCTCTGTGGAATTAGGGCCTTTGAGACATTATCCACGGCCTATCGGGGGATTAGCTCAGTTGGTTAGAGCGCTTGCTTGACATGCAAGAGGTCGGCGGTTCGAATCCGCCATCTCCCACCACCGCCGCTCCCGTTGTTGTTCGCAGAGACAAGTCGGATCCAGCCCTGAGGTTAGGAATGACTCGTCTCGGGAGGAAACCCAATCACCTGGGACTTCTCCTTGACTATCGCCACTCGTGCTTTGGATACCTACCAAGGAGCTCTTTTTTGATGCTCGGGTAAGATGTGGTCCAAAAAGCTTCCAAATCATCCGTCAGTTGAACCGGTCTCATATTCGGTGCCAATATCTCTAGCTTTGGTGAGCACCGTCCCTGGCACATCTTAGGCACTTGCTTCAAGTCGTAGAGCTCCTGGATCTTTGCGGAGAGCACGGGAACACCCGACTCATACCGCAACCGGCCCGTTTTCCCATTTTTCATCTTAATTCGTACGGGAGCTTCCTGCTCAACCACGCTATCCACCTCAGTGCCAAACCAACTTTTAACCACTGAAAGCACTTTCTGACGTTTTAAGTCTCTAACACTCTTAGCCCCATAGCAGCAATGCTCAATCAGCAAGCCTTTGACCTCCTCATCAAATTCATCAATCTCGTATTCATTAAAATGTGACGCCACAAAGCGGACTCGTTCAAGATAGGACTCTACTTCAGCATCCCACTTGTCTAGTCTCGCTTTTCCACTTCCGATTACCTTTGCAAGCTCGCGAGCCGCCTTGCCTAGATCCACATCTAAATTTTCCTTACTCTCAATTATCAGATCACGGTAACGCACAAAGGCCCGCTCAACTACACGCTTCTGCTTTTCATCAAACACAGTTTCCGAGCCCGACTGGAACCTAGTGGGAAACAATTCATCCAGCCACTCGCGTTCTATGCGTGAGCAGAGATTCAGTACGGTGCTCACCTCTCCGCTCTGCCTTCCGATTTCATTAATCTCGCAGGCAATAAACAAGTCCGAGTCCCTAGCAGCGCTCTCTCGGGCAAGCATTCCTCTTAACCCTCCCGTCATTTCCGCTCTCAAAGTCCCACGATCCAATCGTTTGCAAACTCGATCAGGAAATCCCGTCAGCAAGCACTTGACAACCACCTCTTCAGCGGCCGGAACCTCCTGGACAAGAGAAAGATCCGCATATTGGGCATTTCTGGAAATCTGCTCCGCGCCCTTCTCCACCTGACGCACTGTCTGGGCATTAATCCCCAAGTCCTTGCAGTATCCCAGACTAAAGCCCTTGGTTTTGGCTCCACTCCACGCCCTCATGTGAGCGATCAGGTCGCTGTTTGAGCAGTCCCCAAGAATCTGTTCTCTACGGGCCTGAACCGACCGGTCCACGTTTCGCAGGAGAACCCCTTTTGACTGGGCAATGGCCGCTGCGAGAGACATTTCCTGAACACAGTTGTAATGATTCGCCGCGAGCATCATAGCACCATAACGTGGATGGAGTGGAAACTCGCTCATTTTACTCCCTTCCCTAGTGAGCCTTCCCTGCTCGTCTATGGCATTCAACATAAGCAGCAATTCGCGAGCCTCAATCATCCGACTTTCAGAAGGCGACTCAAACCACTTAAAAGTATCCAAGTTTTCTATACCAGTAGCAAGCATAGCTAGGAGCGATTCAGCCAGATCCATCCGCTGAATCTCGGGCAAATCAAACTCGGCACGCTGGGCATGATCCCTTTCAGACCAAAGCCGAACGCATTTCCCCGGAGCGGTGCGCCCCGCCCGTCCCATTCGCTGTTTAGCAGACGCGTGACTAATCTTCTCAATCCACAACGTGTTGATACCCCTTTGCGGATCGTAGCGGGCGATCCTGGCCTGACCGCTATCGACCACTAATCGGACATCGTCTATCGTGAGCGAGGTCTCCGCTACGTTGGTCGAAACAATCACTTTCCGACGATCGCAGGCGTCAATCGCCGCGTCTTGCCCTCTCGGACTGAGCTCACTATGCAGCGGAAGCAATTTAAACTCTGTCGCCGAAAGGCGTTCTCCCAACGACCGAATCGTTCGACGAATCTCGAACGCTCCCGGCATAAATACTAAGACATGCCCTTCTCTTTGCTCTTTCACCGCGTTTGCGACGGAACGAGCCACCAAATCCCAAATGGGAGTTTTGGACTGAGAGGTCCTCTCATCTATGTGCGAAACTTCGACGGGGAAAACGCGTCCGCTCGATCTCACGATCTCGCAGGGATCCAGATACTCTTCCAGTCTAATCGAATCGAGCGTGGCCGACATTACGACCATCTTAAGATCCGGTCTAAGGCTCCGCTGTAGCATATTGGCCCGGGCTAGCGTCAAATCCCCATGTAGGCTTCTTTCATGAAACTCGTCGAAAACAATCCCCACGACTCCCCTAAGCTCTGGGTCATTGATAAAGCGACGCAGCAGGATACCCTCCGTGACAAATCGAATTCTCGTTTGGCGAGAGCTCACATTCTCGTTTCGGACTTGGTAGCCAACAAGGCCTCCAAGATTTTCCCCCATTTCAAAAGCGACACGACGGGCTAGCATGCGGGCTGCTATCCTTCGCGGCTGCAGAACAACCAGCTCACCTTCATTCAGAAGGCCCGCTCGGTGAAGCATTTGCGGTATCTGAGTCGATTTCCCCGAGCCCGTGGGCGCCTCTAATATTATACGGTTCTGATCGCGGAATGCTTTCAGAAACTCTACTTCTATTTCCGCAATGGGAAGGCTCATTGGATGAAGTCCAACAAAAGTGTAAAAACACGCTAGCGTAAAATCAGTCTACTTTATTCCTATAAATAGACGATCCTGCCCATCAATCCGCTTGCCAATGGGCATACGAAGCGTCATGACCCATCGCTTTTCAGATTTCCGGGACTATCGAAATGAAACAGAACCAAGACATTCGCAACATCGCGATCATCGCTCACGTCGACCATGGCAAGACGACTTTAGTCGATTGCCTGATGCAGGAGGGCGGCATTTACCGCGAGAATCAGAAAGCGGAGGAAAGGGCGATGGACTCGATGGACCTAGAGCGGGAGAAAGGGATCACGATTAAAGCCAAAAATACTTCCGTCCACTGGGAAGGAAAGACCATTAATATCGTCGACACTCCCGGACACGCCGATTTCGGCGGAGAAGTTGAGCGGGTTATGAAAATGGTGGATGGCGTACTGCTTTTAGTAGACGCCAAAGACGGACCTCAGGCCCAGACTCGATTTGTGCTTCGCAAAGCCTTGGCTCACGGACTCAAGCCAATTGTCGTCGTAAACAAAATCGATCGGGAATTCGCGGATCCTGAGCGCGTTCACGACCTGGTGCTGGAGCTCTTTCTCGAGCTTGACGCAGACGAAGACCAATTCAACGCCCCCTTTCTCTACGGCTCTGCCAAAAACGGCTTCATGGTCAAGAATCTTGAAAATAAACAAGAAGACATGACCCCGCTTTTTGAAACGGTTCTTTCAGAAATCCCAGCCCCAGAGGCTAACCCCGAGGGGGAATTCCGGATGCTAGTCAGCAATATAGACTGGGATAACTACGTCGGGCGTGTCGCAATTGGCAAAGTCATCAGCGGCACGGTATCGATAAGCGACAAGATTTTCCGTGTCAAAAAAGACGGGGTGAGGGAACGAACCAAAGTAACAAAGGTCTTTGAATACTCTGGCCTGGGATCAAGCGAATCCGCAAAGGGAGAAGCGGGCAACATTGTTGGCATCGCAGGATTCGACGAAGTAGACATCGGAGAAACACTCTGCTTCACCCAAGAGCAGGAGCCTTTGCCCTCGGTGGACATCGATCCGCCGACGATTCAAATGCAGTTCTGCGTCAATGACGGGCCGCTCGCAGGACGCGATGGCAAACTGGTGACATCGAGACAGATTCGGGAGCGACTTTTTCGCGAGATGAAAACGAACGTCTCCATCCAAGTTGAAGACACAGACAAAAGTGGTGTATTCAATGTTTCAGCACGCGGTGCGATGCAGATTGCGGTATTGGTGGAAACAATGCGCAGAGAAGGATTCGAACTTCTAGTCTCACGCCCCACTGTAATTACCAAAGAGATCGATGGGAAGACAATGGAACCCTTTGAGACGCTGTGGATCGAGCTGCCAGAAGATTGCATGGGAGGCATTATGGAAAATCTGTCCAACCGACGGGGTAAGATGACCAACATGGAGACCCGCAACGGAACGATTTTTCTGGAAGCGGAAATCCCGACTCGGGGAATCATCGGTTTGGAAATCGATCTGGTAAACGCGACAAGCGGCCACGGTATAATGTCGCACCTATTCAAGGAGTACCGTCCAATGGCCGGTGACATTACCACGCGTTTGACCGGTACGCTCGTCTCAATGGACCACGGAAAAACAACCGCCTATTCGCTCGCAGCCCTCGAGGACCGAGGCAAGCTTTTCGTCGGTGCCGGAACCGAGGTATACGAAGGGATGATCGTTGGAGAGAATCCACGCGCTAACGATATTCCAGTTAATCCGACTAAAGCGAAGCAACTGACAAATTTCAGAAGCCAAGGAGATGGCAAAGGTATCCAACTTTCCCCACCTATTGAGTTCTCACTTGAGCGTTCAATTGAGTATATCGCTCCTGACGAATTCGTTGAGGCGACTCCATCTTTTCTTCGGCTTCGCAAGAGAATCCTAAATGCCACCCTGCGCAAGCGAGCGGCTCGGGTTTAATTTTCCTTTGATTCCTGCAAGGGAACTGCTTCTTGCAGCAACCAGTCGCCTGCCTGCCTGCGATACAATTCTATCTCTGTAGCCCGACAGGAAATGGAGAAGGAGTCTCCATTCATGAGACGGAATGCCTCCTCTAGCTCGTATTGGCTTTTACTACAGTTAGCCGCAAGCAGGAGCCTCGGCTTGTAATCCTTGTCGCGATAATTTCTTTCGAGATTCAGTCCCTTTTGAACTCGTTTCCGAACCGACTCAAATCCGTCTGCATTTCTCGGTCCTAGGCCAAGCGACTGGGTCTCTTCGTCCCAATCCAGCATCGATAGATTATAGGAGAACGCCGAAAGCTCGAAACTAAACCCCTGAATAACACCAGCGAGCCTTCTTGTTTCAAAACCTGAAAAGCGGTCAGTTCCCGACAATTCTAAAATCAGCAAATGAGGAGGTATCATCGCCCTAGGAGACTGCAGGTATTTCGCCCGAAAGCCGTGCAGCCCTGGTGTCCACACTTTCATGGGCACAACGATTGAAACGCTTCCTTCCGTAGTCATTAGCTCACATCCGCTTCGACACGAGCTTCTCCAGCCGATCCCATTCCACTAAATACCTCTCAAAATGCGATTTGCCATTTACGATTTCGTTTTCTAGCAACTGCCGCACAAGACTCTGCTCCTTTTCATAGGCTTCATCACCAAGAAGTCCCCCAAAGTGGGCAACTCTCGCCCAAAGCAAATGAGTTGTAATAGCGTCAAACTCATTGTAGTTCACGATCCCTTGAAGATCGCCTCGCAACCACATTCCTGATACACTTCCTCCATCTGTGTCCACTTTTCCTGGAATCCCACACAGACAAGCGATCTCGTTTAGTTTGGGCGTCTGGGCAAAACGTCCCAATATTGGAGCGAGATCTACATTGAAATCACCGGACTGGGCGAAATAGTCAACACCCTCCCAAGGTTTATCCGGACGCTCCCCCACCCCTTCTCCAAACAGACCGTTCACGATCGAACGTTGGATAATTATAGGAACATCTGCATTGTGCGAGTTATATCCAACAAGTTGAGGCTTTCGAGAGCCTATCGCCTTCAAAAGCGTTTGTAGAATTGACTTTTCCTTTACCTTTTCGGGGTCGCTAACATCAACGGGCAGGGTGACGAGCTTGATCGAGACTTGTCCCTGACTTACCTCCCTAAAGACGCCACAAATAGATACGATCCTGCAGAGCACGGTTTTGAGATAAGGCTGAGGCATTTCTTCAGTCGCTCCAGCCTCCAACCACAGACGTCTCATGGCATCTTCATTTCCCGGAGCACCTTCACCGGAAACACCATATAAGATCTCAGCGGAAAGCGGATCGGGAATCCACTCGATATCGAATGAAAACAGGCAGGAATCAATTGTCTTAAACACGATCGAGTAGTTACCAGCTTGGCCACAAATTGTTAAGGCAATTTTTCACCTGGGCTAATAATGCTTCGAAACTAAATATTATGCGACTACGGGGCTAATCTTCAGTATCGACATCCTCGTGGCGATGACTTGAGTTCTATTTCGAATGATGGAGCTACAAAACGAACTCACGATCGCCAAAGAAGCAGTGCGACAAGCAAGCGTGCTGTGCACTTCCGTTCAATCGAGCCTTGGTTCAGTAGCGCAATTGGACAAGGCGGACAAGTCCCCAGTTACAGTCGCCGACTACGGAGCCCAGGCTTTGGTTCTAAACATTCTGGCGAAAGCTTTCCCAGAAGATCCGGCGGTTGGCGAAGAGGATACGGGCGAGTTGAGGGACCCTGAGAAGGCTCCCCTTCTCTCATCGATCATCGAGGAAGTACAAAAAGTAGACCATTCAATCGACAGGAATGGAATACTCGACTCCATTGATCGAGGAGGACATCCCGGAGGCCCCTCAGGCCGATTTTGGACAATTGATCCCATTGACGGGACGAAAGGCTTTCTTAGGGGTGAGCAGTACGCCGTCGCACTAGCCCTCATCGTCGATGGCGAAGTAGTACTTGGCGTTCTCGGCTGCCCGAACCTAACCGTAGATTCAGACGCTTCAAATCCACAAGTTGGCACGATACTTTACGCGGTAAAAGGCCAAGGTGCCTACCGAGCCCCTCTCTCGGACCTTTCAAGAGCTTTCAAGATCACATGCGACCAGATCAATGATCCCGCCCTCGCGGTCTTCTGCGAATCGGTTGAATCCGGTCACACCGCTCACGGGTGGTCGGCAAAGATCACCGAACTCTTGGGGTCTAAATCAAAACCCTTTCGAATGGACAGCCAATGCAAGTACGCTGCCGTTTCCCGAGGACAGGCATCCATTTACCTCCGTCTGCCGACCAGACCCGGCTACGAGGAGAAAATTTGGGATCACGCCGCGGGCTACATTATATTAATGGAAGCGGGCGGCAAGATTTCCGATACCCTTGGACAGCCATTAGACTTTTCTACAGGTCGCACGCTAAGAAACAACAAGGGAATCGTCGCTACTTCATCAGCAGTTTTTAACTCAGTATTACGGGCAACCATTGAATCCGCCTAATTGCTCAGGCTGATCCAAAGCCGATATCGTTGTTTTACACTAGGAACCACTCCGTCCAGCCCATAGCACAGGTATAAGTATTTATACTTACCCCGATGGTGAATCATGCCGCCAGCGGCCTTAGTAACTTAAGTTCAGTCAGTTCCAAGCGATAGTAATGGTTAACTTCCAAACTATTACTTACGCTGAAAGCGAAATCTCACAGTATCTACTCACTTGTGCTCGTCAGAGTCTGCACTCTCAAAGTAATCGTGGTACTTTGCGGAGTTTCCGTATTTAAGACTCAGACGCATGGCCAATCGCTGCGAGAGGCGATCGACGCCATGCTGGTGGAATTCCCCCGCATAAGAGCCGGTCAGACTGACGTAAAAATTGGCCAGGAAGAGATCGTAACTGCCCAAAGCTTCAGACGACCACAGCTCGGCCTAAGTCTCAGAGGTGGCGAAGAGAGATTTCGTAATACTTTCTCCAACGTCGCGCTGGCAAAAATGGGATCGGTTTCGCTAGAAGCCAATCAGTTACTATTTGACGGTGGTTCTGCGAGAAATCGAATAGTAGAAGCCCGAGCCTTGAATCGAGGAACCCAAATCGACCTGGAAACCACGAGACAAGCTTTGGCTTTAGATCTAAGTCAGAACTACGTCGATATACTGAAATATCGGAAATTAATTCGATTCGCCAAGGAGAGTGTGCAAATTCATCAAAAAGCGCTGGATAAAACACTCATTAAGTTCAGCGCGGGCGCAGGTCCTCAAGCCGATGTTGAACTCGTGAGAGCAAGGCTCTCAATGTCAGAGGCAACGTTAGAAGCGAGGCATCGGCAATTGTCTTATGCAGTAAATGCCTACCAAAAATATACCGGAACGGCTCCGGGAGAGCTCGTCGAGCCTGAATTTCCAGACTGGGCGCTTCCGCTTTCGATCGAAGAAGTCGACTTAGGCAGTAATCCTAGAATTCAGAGTGCTCGAGCTAGAATAACGGCCAATGAAGCACGGTACGAAGGGGCAAAAAGCGAGTTCGCTCCAAAACTCAATCTATTCGTTCAGGGCGACACAACCGACAGCGCAAGGAGCATCAACAGAACTGAAGATGCTTCCGCCTTGATTGTGATGTCATACGACATCTTCGGAGGAGGAAGAAGAAAAGCTGAATTACGAAAAACGCGTTCCATAATCGATCGATCGATCTTTGACTTGGAAGATACAAAGATTGAAATACAGGCGAGTTTTCTCAACGCTTGGAATGATCTGGTCATCGCTGAAGAAAGGCTTTACCGCCTTGAGGAGTATCGGGATGCTATGAATTCTGTCGTATCCGCATACCAAAGACAATTCGAGCTTGGGAAACGGGCCTTAATCAACGTCTTGGATGTCGAGAACGAATTGTTCTCCGCGAAATCCTCTGTCGCGGAGGAACGCTACAACCGTCTTCAAGCTGTCTATCGAGCCCTCGCTGCGACAGGATCGCTGTTAGAAACCATCTACTAGAAGAATACCAAATAAATAATCACTATTTGCAATGGAACCCGCTGAACCAACTCCGCTCTTTCCCTTGGAATCAGACCTTCGAGTCCTCATAGTCGAAGACTCAAAGATCGAGGCAAAACTCACCGCTAACCTTCTCAAAAAGAATGGCTACAACGTCGTCCACAAACGAGTTGAAACCGAAGAGGAAATGGTCAAGGCCATCGAAGAGCATAAATGGGATATAGTGATCTCCGATTTCCAGATGCCTGACTTTGACGGTAGCGGTGCCTTAGAAGTATTCCAGCGGTACGATCTCGATATTCCCTTCATTCTCGTCTCAGGCAAAATCGGTGAAGAGACAGCGGTCGATCTCGTGAAAGCGGGTGCCCATGACTATATCATGAAAGGCAATACCGCTCGACTGGTTCCGGCCATTCAAAATCAGCTGCAAGATGCAGCGAACCGTCGTGAGAACCAAAGATTAGAACAGCGCATCAAAGAAAGCGAAGCTCAGTATCGTGGCTTTTTCGAGAATGCACGCATTGGTATTTTCCGCTGTTCTGATCACGGCATTCTGCTCGATGCCAACTTAAAAATCGCGGAGGATTTCGGATACGATTCACCTGGCGAATTCATAAAATCCATGGAAGCCATAAAGCCTGAGGTTCTGGATCAGGAAACCAATAAAGCGAGATCCTCACACCTTTTGGAACTAGCCAATGACGATACCCAGGTCGAGGCCATCTTTCACCGCAAGGACGGCTCAATTCTCGAAGCTAAAGTAAACGTTTGGGCAATTCAGCAAGACTCTGACAAACCTGTGTACCTGGAAGGAGTTGTTGAAGACATAACTGAACAGAAAGCCACGGAACGAAAGCTACGTGAAATGGAGCAACTCCACGAGACGTTGATCGACTTTACCAGTAATTTGTAATGCATACGACGGAAATTAATCGCTTAGCGAATCAGACTCGATCACCCGCCAATCAAATCGCCGAGACAGTCGATGATTCACTGAGAGAGGATGCTTTCGCACTCGAGGCTTCAAGGGTCGACGATCCACTTTTAGAATGCCTTGTAACACTTGGAAAGATCCACCACAAACCACTTTCAAAGGAAGCCCTTATTTCGGGTTTGCCGCTAGTGGACAATCAATTAACTCCGAAGCTTTTTCTCCGGTCTGCATCTAACGCCGGATTCTCTGCCCGTATCGTAAATCGTTCATTCAAGGCAATTCCTTCTCTCACTCTCCCAGCCGTTCTCATTCTGAAAGAGAATCGTGCAATGATTCTCGTTTCCAAGAATCAAGACGGAGAATGCAGGGTCATTCTGCCTGAAACAGGAAGTGGCGAATCGACCATCCAAGCGACAGACATCGAAAGGGAGTACGCGGGTGTCGCCATTTTTGTTAAGCCAGAGTTCGACTTCGACACCCATGCAGATTCCAGCACTGAAACAATAGACGCTAAGAACTGGTTTTGGGGCACTCTTTGGAAATATCGGAAAATCTATGCGAACGTACTGCTCGCTGCGGTTTTCATAAATGTATTCGCGATTGCAGGATCATTGTTCGTGATGAATGTCTACGATCGTGTGATACCCAACAATGCAATCGACACTCTCTGGGTTCTAGCAAGCGGAGTGTGCATTGTATACGTCTTTGATTTTCTCATGAAGTCACTTCGAGGGATGCTAATCGACAAGGCGGGTAAAAACGCCGATATATTGATGTCAACCTTCATTTTCCAACGTATCATGGGCATCAAGATGCAGAGTAAACCCAATTCTGCCGGCAGTTTCGCCAATCAGGTAAAGGGATACGAAAGTTTAAGGGAATTCTTCACCTCAGCCTCTCTGACCACGATAATCGACTTACCATTCGTGTGTTTGTTCTTGATATTCATGGGATACATTGCCGGTTGGATTGCATTTATACCCTGCGTAGCCATTCTTCTTATACTGGGACTAGGATGTTTAATGCATATCCCTCTAAAACGAGCTGCCGTAAAATCCCATGGTGCAGGGGCTCAAAAGCACGCGATCCTAGTTGAAGCTATCAACGGATTCGAAGCCATTAGAGGCCTTTCCGCTGCCGGCAGCTTTCAGAAACGAATGGAGGACTGCCTTGGCAAGACGGCTCGGAGCGAAGTCATTTCCCGTCGTTATTCCTCGATCGCTTCCAATTTTACAATCTTTATCACCCAAATGGTTTCAGTTGTGATCATAGTTGTGTCAGTATTTCAGATACAGGCAGGCGACATGAGCATGGGTGCGCTTATCGGCTGTATGATCCTCACAGGGCGGGCTATGGCACCTATCGGACAAGTAGCGGCTCTTCTTTCAAGGCTGCAAGGCTCGATAGTCTCACTAAGTGGATTGAACGATCTCATTAAATTACCCCAGGAACGAGAAGAGGGCCGTGATTATGTAAGAAAACCTGATTTCGAACCACGAATCGAATTTAGCAACGTGACCTTCTCCTACAATCCGGAAAGCGCTCCTGCGATCATCAATGCTTCCTTTAGCATTAAGCCAGGAGAACGCGTAGCGATTCTAGGAAGAGTTGGATCCGGAAAAAGTACCCTACTGCGCCTCATCCTTGGATTCTATCCCTCCTCAGGCGGAATGATCACGATCAACGATACCGACATTCGGCAAATTGATCCTGCGGATCTTAGACGTAGGCTCGGGTATATTGGGCAAGATAATCTTTTATTCCAAGGGACCCTTAAGAGCAATATCATCATCGGGGCTCCGTGGATGGATGAAGCTGCAGTACTCGAGGCAGCCAAACTCTCTGGAGTCGAACGCTTCGCCTCCAGACATCCTCTAGGCTACGACCTACAAGTAGGCGAACGTGGAGAACTCCTTTCAGGAGGACAAAGGCAAGCCGTAAATATCGCTCGCGCCCTCCTGGCAAAACCTAGCCTGCTGGTGATGGACGAACCAACTTGCGCTATGGATGCAAACGCAGAGCGAGACTTTATTTCGAATATGGAAAAATACTCGAAAGATGGAAACCGCACCTTAATTCTATCTACACACAAACCCTCAATGCTGAAACTGGCTGATCGAATTATCGTTATGGATCAAGGCAAGGTAGCTGCTGACGGGCCAAAAGCAGATGTGCTGCGCCAACTTTCCGGAGGAGCGGGCAAAAACTGATGAGTAACAATAAGGATCCAAAAGACGGGGTAAACGCGCCGGAAGGCAAAGTTCAGCAAAGCGATCTTGACTTTATCGCTGATTGCAAGGCGGCGTTTCTTGAAGAGAAGATGCCTTATGCTAACGTCCTTCTACTAACCGTAGTTGGTATTGTATCCGCTTTTCTACTATGGGCATACCATTCCAGAGTAAGTGAAGTGACACGAGGGCAAGGAAAAGTCATTCCTTCCGAAAGCACCCAGATTGTCCAAAGTCTGGAAGGTGGCATTCTCTCCGACCTTTTCGTCTCAGAAAGCTGCTTTGTGGAAAAAGGCCAAGTTCTCGCAAAACTCGACGATACAGCGATTCTTTCATCCTACAGGGAAGGTCTAATCGAAAGAGATAACCTAGTCGCGAAA
Organism: Candidatus Pelagisphaera phototrophica; assembly: GCF_014529625.1. Lineage (GTDB taxonomy): Bacteria > Verrucomicrobiota > Verrucomicrobiia > Opitutales > Opitutaceae > Pelagisphaera > Pelagisphaera phototrophica. The sequence goes on along the minus strand of NZ_CP076039.1, from coordinate 1,526,310 downwards.
ATCGCCAGGCTAGACGCGGAATCGCAAGAACTTGATGATGTACGCTTCCCCAAATACCTCGAAGGGTCGAATGCAGATCTGGTCACATCAGAAACCCTATTATTTCAAACACGAAGGGATCAGATTAACACGAATCAAGAGCGACTTCAAAAGAGCCTCGATCTAAAAAGCCGGGAGCTTTCCATAACCAAGCCCCTAGCCAAGTCGGGAGTCGTATCCCAAGTCGAGCTCTTGAGGCTGGAAACAATGGTTAACGATCTAGAGGGTCAATTAGAGCGAGAGAAATCTGAATACCTTAATGAAGTTGTTTCTCTAAACAACGAGTACAAAACGAAACTGAGCCAAATCGAGCAATCGGTTCTAGCCTTTGAAGATCGAGTTTCCAGAACAGATATAAAAGCTCCACTCTCCGGAATCGTTAACAAAATCCATGTCAAAACGCTGGGTGGCGTACTGCTGCCGGGAGCCCCAATCATGGAGATTGTCCCCATTGAAGACAGCCTGCTTGTTGAAGCTAAAATCAGCCCATCAGATATCGCTTTTGTGAAGCTTGAACAGGAAGCTACTGTTAAACTCACGGCTTACGACTATTCAATTTACGGGGGTTTCGAGGGCGAGGTAGCTAGAATAAGTGCAGATACTTTCCTGAATGAAGAGGATGGACAGAGTTACTACCAAATACTCATTAGGACTGGGGAACGCTCTTTGAAGACGACTACCGAAAGGTTTGAAATCCTTCCGGGAATGGTCGCTCAGGTTGATATCAGAACCGGTAAAAAGAGTGTTTTAGACTATCTATTGAAACCTCTGGTGCGGGCGAAAATGAACGCCTTTACAGAACGCTAGGGACCGTAGATGCCGCCCCTTCCACTTGGGCCGTAAACTCCACCCCTTCCGCCGGGACCGTAGATTATTGAAGGCATCCTGGATTCCCTACGCGGAATTGGCGTGGGATACCTTTCCTGAATCTCCCGATCCCGCAACTTGAGTGTTTCGCGTTCGAGCCCTACAAACGCCCCGCCATGCTCGTAAGTCAATTCACGCATAAGGTTGGCGAATTTTAATCCAGATTGGCTTAGGGACAATGAATTCCGAATAAGATTCGGAAAACCAACGGCATTTATAATCGCCATTCGTTCTCCATCCTTGTTCTTATTGAGCCTGTCCAAGGTATTGAGGACGGGTTCAGAACGGCCCGTAAACTCGTCCCCAAAAACGTAGACGCCCATCTTCATTTCCTCGTTATCAGGTTCTGCCAGATTGCGAATGGCTTGAGCGATTCCCGGCACAGGATTACTGTCGCTATTATAGGGATATAGCCTAACTGCTCGAACCATATAGTCCCGCGTCTCCTGATTGTCCGTCATCCATTTACTTCGCATACCTCGGCCCATAATGAAATGTCCGTCTGCATCCAAAAGCTGGATCCCTTTTACCTCAGGGTATGAATCAAGTGTTTCCTCAAATTTTTGGATCACATACCCCCAGACCAGACTCGTACTAGGATCACGCATACTTCCAGAGGTATCTATAACGAAGGCAATATGATTACTCTCCACCGGAATCCCTACCGGTGAGGGCTGCATCTTCTTCTGCTCAATTTCGGGGTCCGTCTGCATTACTGCCAACTCATCCTCAACTTGCTCGCGATCAGTCAACAATTTGTCTTTGCTAAACTCCTTGTCGTTTATCTTCTTTTTCAGATCCGCCAGCACCGCATCCAAGTCCTGCTCCACTATCTTTTTTTCTTTTTCCTTGTCTCGTTCCAGACGGATAAGAGTGGCGATCTCCTCGGTGACTATTTCGTATTCATTAAGCTGGAGCATTCGCTGTTGAATGATCCGCTCCAAGGCGATTCTCAAATTCGTAATCTCTTTGGTCTTCTTTCCCATCGTTATGACAAACAACAAGATAATTGCCCCAAACCCACAGCAAATGACGTCTAAAAATGACAGGCTGAAAATCTGTGTGGACCGCTTCCGTTTCATGTATTAGGCCAAGTTTTAGAGGGACAGACCATGGAGCCTCCTTGCTCATCCGCTAACCGCCAGTAGTGCACGGCAGCACCAGGATCATTCTTCATAGGATACAGCAACACGCTAACTGGAGCGTTATATACCAGGGCTTTCCTTGCTACGCGAAACATATTGATTCGATCATGGTCATCCAGGGCCGACGAACCTTCGTAACTTTCGGCCAGCGTAGGGAGTCCATCGACGATAAGAACTACACGATCCGGCGTGATAGGCATTTCATCTACCATGTCGAATGCCTTTTCCAAATTCGCTCCTTGCTGGGGAACGACCTTATCTAGCTCTTCAAGCACCTCAAGCGTTACATCGCTATCAGTTGGGTCGAACCATTCTGACCCATATCTGGATTCGATAGGCGTCAGCTCGTTGTTGAAAAGTATAATTTTGTATCGAGAAGTCGGCTTCAGGTTCGCGATCATCCATGTCATTCCCTTTTTAACACGACTCCATTTCGGGGAATTTCGTTTTTCTTCATCCGAGTCGGCCTGCCGTGCTAAAGCGGCCTCATACACATCATCCGTCATACCACCCGATGCTTCGATCAAGAACAGTACATTGTCCCCCTGGATATCGAATCCGGTTAAATACTGACGACGTATCGCGTTTGGAATAGGGATCGGAGGTTTTTCCTCCTGCATGGGCATATTCTCTTTATCATCTAGCAACTTACCCAAGTCTTCTTCCATCGAGGCCAACTGAGCGAGCAACAACGCAAACTCATCTTCGAGCTCGGTTTGCATCTTCTTTTTTTCGTCAATTTCCACGGTCGCATAACGGTTTTCATTTCGTATCGTGGTTAATGACCTTTGAAGCGCTTTGAGCTCTTGGTCTTTCAGAGAAATATCATTCTCCATCTGGCCGATCACTTGCTCTATCTTCGCTTTGATATCAATGAGGGTATCCGATTTTTTACCTACCGTTAGGACAAACAAAAGGAGTACCGCTCCAAATCCGCAGCAAATACAGTCTAGGAACGACAAGCTAAAAACCTCAGTCTCCCGCTTCCTTCGTTTCATGCGGAATCTCCTCCCTGATTTCCAAGATCAATGCAGTGGATTAAGAGCAGTCGTTTTCGAGAACCCTGCATGAGCACTTCAACCGCGTCTCCGGCTTTCAAGATAGCGTCATTCTCGCCATCAAAAGCCGCTCCTTCAGAAGCCTCAAGAGTCCAGCGCTCGCCTGCCAATTTCAACTTGCACAATTCGACGGGCTTTCCCACGATGTTGCTATCCGCTACGAGATCGAATAATTCACTCTCGCCGATACCAATAGAAAATGAATCCCCGGACAATTCGTAGGCCAGCCCGTCACATACGATATGAGTAGGGCTCAAAGAACGACCATCCTTCGAAACACGGATCGTCGCGATCTTCTGCCTCACATCCAGAGTCTCAGGATTTCCAAGTATTGAAATACCCACTTCGATACGCGTCTCTTCCATTTTATGGACCACATCCCAATCTTTGCCATAGTTCGCCGCTCCAAAAGCACCACTTTCCGGCTGCAGTTCTTTCACAAGACCTATTCCTTGGGAAACAATCGCGCACTTCAAACCCTGTATCGTTGCGGCCCTTCCCGAGAGAGCAATTTGGATTTCCTCGTCGCTATTAGCATAGTCATTCACTGCTCTGAGAATCATTTGAGTGAGCGCTTTGACCTGGGGTGCCAACTCCATAGCTGCAAGATCTTTGGAAATCACCATTTGGCGCGACTTTTCGCGCGTTGAGACCTCCAGACTCGCTTCATTGGATCGCCCAAGGTTGAAAAGCATGTCTCGCGTTTGAGCGTGAAATGCGCGCTCGATCATTCGGTCTTCAGTGATATCAAACGAGGTCTCGACTAAGAAGCGCTTAGACATCGAGGTCGTGAAGCGTTCAAGCATCTTGCTAAACCCATGTTGGGGTAAACGAGCAAAGTAAACACGCTCCAATCCTGAATGCTTGTGAAAAACGGTGATGTGCGTTGCTTGGGAGAGTAGGTCTACGTGAAAAATACGCTCTCCCTCAGGCACATCCCAAAGACCTTCGCTATACAATGCCGCCGCAGCCATGTCCACGATTCCCGCTACCGGAATGCCAATGTCCGATAGAATCCCTAATAACAAGCCCAACCGCTCCTCAGACTTTTCGTTCTCTTCAAGATAATGCCCAGGCGCCGCAATAACCGCGCCGTCGATCTCTCCAATCTCGTTCTTGATTCGATCCGCAAGCTCCACAAAGAACTTGTAAGCAAGCTGCGAATACATCAACCGACTGTAGTGTCCATCTAGGTTCGTTGCTTGGAAGGAAAGGTCATCAATAAACTCGCTGCAAGTCCGACGTGGATAGACGAACGCCATCTCTTGAGCGTCAGAGCCAAAGGTGAGCTCGCCCGCCCGTGCATAGGCATAAGCGGGAAACGAATCACTTCCATCTGCTAACTTTAGAACATGTGAAGCTCCATCATCTTCAATTACGACGCAATTTACGCCAACGTCACTCAATTCTATACCCAACGTCGCCATAATTTTAGGTATAGCTGATTTGGCTTCCCTCAGCAGCCGGAGTTTTCATTAGCGTTATCACCCTTTTCGTCGCCAAGTCCTCCATGTCTATAATTAGCGTTTCTTGCTTCGACTGGAGCAGGTGGACCATCAACATCAAAGCGATACTCAAGAGCAACGCAATGAACGTAGAATTGAAAGCTAGGCCCAAACTCGAGGTAACACCGCTGATATCTCCTTGGATCGCCATGTCTGCCTGCCCCAATGCTTCACTAATACCGCGAACGGTACCAATAAAGCCAACCGACGGGATCGCCCAAGCAATGTAGCGGATCAAGGACAGATCAGACTCCAGTTGTTCGTAAGCCATTTCACATCGCTCACTTACTGCGTGGGCCGCATCTTGAATCGAACGGGTCGCATCAAATCGGTGAAGAGCTGCGAGGATTACGTCAGGCAGGATTTTGCCTCTTAGTCGAGGCGTACGCCTCACTTGGCTTTCGACTTCTTTAAAGTGAGCCAAAGCATCCTCCGGCATGATTCGCTCACCCCTGGAAATCTTCAAGAAATGGCGGTCTGCCATCGATTGTTCCCCAAACAGTTTTGTGAACTTGAACACCATAATGATCGATGCCCACATCATGAGAATGAGGCACGCCAGTTGCTCGTTGTTCTTTAAAATGACAGTAAACGAACGTTCCGGAATGAAAGCCCCATCCAAATTCTGACTTTTCTGGATGCTATTGGTAATCTCAATATCCTCCGATACCGGCCAAATGTAGAACTTGTAGACGAGCAATACAACTATCACTGAGACAATTAGCCCCACCGTTTGAATTAGAAAATCTCGCGATAAAAACCCTTTATTCTTCATATTCAATAGTTGCCGAACCTAACACTTTATAAACTAGTCACATTACTTAATCTGACAATGAAATCCAGCACTCGTTACGAGAAACAATACGAACGAGGGCACCTAACGGATTCACTGAAAAATATCGGCAACAAAGCGGATTTACAAATGTCAGAAATAAGTCTACATATCCCACCATAACAACGAATCCAATCAATCGCGCGGTTGCGTAGTTATTTTCACAGATATGAATCGGTCGAAAACCTTAAAAAACACTACCGCAGCAGCCCTCGTCTTGGCCTTCCTGAGTTTCCAGTGGGGTTGCGCAGGTCCTGCGGCGTCTAAAACGGTCAAAGGAGCCGGCACGGGAGCTGCCATCGGTGCCGTTGGAGGTTTGGTAACGGGCCAAGACACAGGCGGGCTTCTTGCTGCTAGAGCTGCCGGGGCCGCCATTGGTGCCACCGTTGGGGCGATCCAACAGAACAAAGAAAACAAACGACAGGATACGCTAGCTCAGCAACGTGCTTACAACCAAGCAATTGCAATGCAAAAAAGGGCTATCGACAAGGAAAAGGCAGAGCTGCAGGAAGAGCTTGAAATCGCAGAAGGCTTTCGAATTTCAAACGCAGAGCTTGAAGAAATGTCCGGCCGTGCCGAATCAGCAGAGGAGCGCCTGAAAGCATTGCAGGCTGTCAGACAAGCCGCCATTGACCGGAAAAAGGCTCTCGACGAGATGGAGCAACGGGAGAAGGACGCTCTCGCTGAAATTGCCCGCCTAGAAAAAGAACTGGCGGCATTAGAGTCCGAGAGTGGATCCATAACGAGTGATCTAGAGTAGGTGAATGCCTGCTGTTTCATATTTTAACCGATGACGATGAAGCGCTTCCAGAACGAATTTTACTTCACGATCGGAGCGTTTCTCGCCATCGTGGTGCTAAGCGGGTGCAACACAACCTACGAAATGGAAGTGGATGCGATTACAAACCCTGCGGTGAACGATGCGGAATCCTATGTGATCGTACCTCGTGACCCAGAAGCGGACGTCAACGATCTGCGTTACAAAGAGACCGTCGCCTACATTAAGACCGCACTTTCCGGAAAGGGTATGTACGAAGCCCTGAACGCGCAAGACGCCGACATGGTTGTCGAAGTAGACTATGGGATGGAGCCGCCAAGAAGGGAATTCAAAGTCGTAGAGGAACCCGTGTTTGCAACCATTCAGCAACCAGATAGAATCCAAACCGTTTCTCAAAGAGACCCCAAAACTGGCCGTGTGATCACCTACACGGTTCGGGTTCCAGGAGCTCGATCGCGCGAGTTGATTGGCTATCAGGAAAGGTTGGTTTCCGTTATCGTGAACGAAAAATACATGGAGCTGACTGCCAAGGAGAATCTCTTCGAACAGAGCGGTGACATTCCCGCACAGGAAATTTGGAGCGTGCGAGTGAAGAACTACGATGAGAATGATGATCTCAGAGAGTATCTTCCCATAATGGCAGCATCTGTAGCGGACTATGTAGGTGAAGACACTGGAACCAATCACAGTGTTAGATTAAAGGAAAAAGACGAAGTGGTTCAGTTCATAAAGCGCGGCATCAACAAGAAGCCCGAAGCCGATGCCTTCCCATCCGAAGGATAAGGTTTAAACCTTTTAATTGCGGATCTGCTGCCATTCAAACCCTAGCATTAGCCCGCCGGACCTTTACCTGAGAATTATCTCCAACAAAGCCTGAAAATTGAAGTTAGCTTCGAGGGGCTATTTCCGAGGATTCGCTCTTTTGAACGATTTCGAAAGCTAGATCGTACTGTTTGAGAAGCGTCTTGTAGGCACACCACAAGCTGTGTTTCGGATCATAGATATTAGTTGATTCTGAAGTGAACCCGTTGAGTTCAATTATCCTAATGTTCTGGCCGTTCATCAAATCTTCTTCCGAAGGAACTCTAAAATCATTGTGCCCAAAGTAAAAACCATCCACCCCACGGTTCATATCATCAATGAAACGTTCTAGAACTGGAGTAATGAATTTCGTGCCATCCATAAAAAAACGCCCCTGCATTGCGCACCTAATTCAGTCAATGGGAACACATCTCCTCTAGGAAGAGCATGATCTAGGCTCTTTTGGTGAGCATCCAAATAGAATCGGGTTGTACAGACCGCCCTTTAGTCTCGCAATATTAATTTTTAAAGAGTGGAGCTTCCATCACCTGTAATAGCAACAAATCGTTTGTCGGTCACGGAGTACACGTGACCTTCTTTTTCCCCAAGATTCTGTAGTAAAATGCACCGTATTCCTTGCCTGGAAGGAATTCCTGCAGAGTGAGGTCCTCGTCATGAAACTCGAATACACCTCTAGCAGCCTCCATCGATTTCACAATCGAGACGCCCTCGCCTCGTTGTCCTACATCGGCCTTTATCGCAAATGGGCAGTCTAGACCGTACGCTGTCTTAAAAGCTTCAATACAAGCTAATTTCCTATCCAAATCCTAATCTTTGGAAATAATTCCGAATCTTCCGACCGGAGATCCATGCTTCTCCAAATGGGAGAGGATCTCCCCTTTGGATTCGTAGACGAGTCCACTCTCAGGCATGCAAGGGTTGACAGCGGTAAGAAGCGTTACAAACCGATTACACAGCATTTTCCACAAAAGATAAATCACAACTGGTAGATAGAAAAAGAATATTGCCCAAAATTTCTACCGAGTCATCCGCTTAAAACGGGAATACAAAATTCACCTCTCTAATTTTAAAGGGAGCCAATCGCATGCAAACTCCTAAATTACTGAGCACCGCCGAGCGCACCCAAACGGCTCTGCCGGCGCAAACTATGCCAATTTATATAGGAATTCTTACCCCTCGCCGCAGAAACGTAGGGGTGTCAAGGTCCTGCCCTTCAAATACAAATCCGTCCGTGTCTTCAAATTCCCCTCGAGGATCGCCTTCATTGAAAGAGAACTCGTCTTGCTCCACCTTTACCTTCTTGGCGTGAATTTCCTTATTTTTCCTGTTTTGGGGCAAAGTCAGCTCGGCTGGATCAGCCTCGAGTACGGGCGGTCTGGGTTTTTTTCGCCCTCTGAAGATCGAAATATCACTAATATCGCTCGTCCCAATAACGCAGATCTCAACCTTGTCCCCAAGTGATTCGTCAATCACAGCTCCCATGACGACATTCGCGTCTTTCCCAAAAGACTCAGTCACCATGTCCATGATTAGCTGCGTTTCACCAATAGTAAATCCAGCTCCTCCTACCAAATTAACGAGGAGTTGATCTGCCTTCTTTGAAAACTCAGGAGTGTGAAGAAGGGGGCAGAGCTTTAGGTTTTCAAGGGCTTCTTCCGCGGCATTTTCACCCGAACCTTGACCGAGCCCGAAAAGCGTTTTTCCTGCACGATGGGAAAAAACCTGCTGCAACTGAGAGAAGTCCAAGTTAATCAATCCCGTTTTGTTCATCATCGACCAGATCGATTTGATCGCTCTTTCGATCCAAGCATCGGCATGGCTAAAGGCGTCTAGAAGCGACGCTCCCGGCTCACTCTCCTGAATGAGCAGATCGTTTGGCAAAGGTATTACCGCATTAGCCACCTCCCTCAAATGCTCCAGCCCATCCTTGGCCACTTTTGCTCGTCCCGCCCGCTCAATCGTAAACGGCATCGTAACGAATGCGATAACGGTCGTTCCATTTTGGGAAGCCAAGTCAGCGAGCACTGGGGATACGCCCGACCCTGTTCCACCGCCCAAACCTGCAGTGATAAAAAGCAAATCGATGCCTTTTACAATGCCTTCAAGGACTTGCTTGTCCGCTAAGGCCGCTTCCCGTCCTATTGACGAATCCCCCCCTGCTCCGAGCCCACGCGTAACCCGCTTTCCGATACAGTACTTATCAAGCACGGGTGACCCAGCCAAGGATTGTTCATCCGTGTTGATAGCGGTCAAGTCAACCCCATTGGGATTGGAAAGCATCAGTCGATCTACAATATTGGAACCAGCACCGCCGACTCCAACAACCTTCATTTTTATTTGCTCGGTTTCGTACATCTTAAATCCGTTTGTCTTAGTTAAATAGTCCCTTCAGTTTACCAATTATTCCCGCAGGTTGCCCTTCCGGGCCCACTTTACTTTGGTATTGCAGCCCATACTTTAGAAGCCCCAGAACAACGCTGTACTGAGATTCCCTCAATTCGCCAGAAGCCATCGTTCCGTTATCTCCAATTCTTGCCGGAACACCAAACACAAGCTCCGCACAATTATCGCTCCGTATCAGGTTGGCACCGCCTCCACTCAAAATCACCCCACCCGAAAGCCTTTCTCGCCGACCGTAGGTACCGAGTTTCTTCTGAATTACCTCAAAAATCTCAGTCATCCGCAACTCGACGATTTTCTCGATGCTCCAAAGCGGAATTGGGCGGTCCCCAATTTCGAAATCGTTGTTGAGCCAGACTTTCTCCTTCTTGTTCTTATGCTCTACCACCGCAGTCCCGTATCGATGCTTTAAACTCTCTGCCTGGCTCAGGCGCATACGAAGCCCGATACTCAAGTCATTGGAAATATGGTCTCCCCCAATTGGCATACTACCCGCCATTACGCAGTTTCCATCTTGGTAGGCGGCGTAATCTGTCGCCCCCTGCCCAATATCGACCACGAGACAGCCATTCTTTTTTTCTTCATCAGACGCGACTACTGATCCCGCCGCGAGGGCTGATAAAACAACGTCATCCACATGCAAATTGAATCCATTGATGATATGGATCGCGTCTCCAATCTTCCGCGCGTTGCCATGAACTGTCCAATAGCTGGCTTCGAGCCGGTCACCTTCCAGATTAAATGGCTTTTCGACGGACCTATTATCCAGACGATAAGGTCGTCTCAAATGATGAATCACCGCACGGTCTTCAGCCAGGTCTCGACCTTTTGCCATAGTCGACACCTGGTGAATCTCCTCCATGGATACACGACGATCTCGAGATGTTACGTTGACCGAGGCTTCGCTCGGAAATCCCTCGATATCGCTGCCACTTACTGCTAGATAAACTCCATCTATCTTTATTCCAGCTTGCTCCTCCGCCGAGAGAATTGCGGCATGGACACAGTCGCTCGCGTCATGAAAGTCTACTATATTCCCTTTCAAAACCCCTTTTGAAGATGACTGTCCGAGGCCGATGATATTCAGGCTACGCCCCTCCACTATTTCTCCGAGCAAAACGGAAATCTTGCTCGTTCCAATTTCAATGCCCGCGATTACTTTAGATTTGTACACGTTCGGAAGCGATTTAAATTTATGTAGTATCTAGTTCGATACTCTAACGAGTCATTGCCACGTTTGTGACCGGAACCTGTGAATTCATCGTCAAGTCCACTTTGGCGATGCTCTTGTAGGAATGACTCTTGTGGTAATCAATTATGTAATCCAACTCAGCCAATTGGCGCCGGTAGTCCGTTAAAACCGGTTCAAAGATGATTTCTTTGGCAAAATTGCTTTTCACAATCAACTTCGGAAGCGCTTCTAGCGAAACGACTTTCCAAGATCGGTAAATGTGTGGAGCGATTTCAAAGGCTTCAGACAAAAGCTTGCCCACATGTTCCATACCTGTGATCGCCTCGTACTGACCCTCGTTTCGCTTCAATCGAATCCCGTCCAGAAAAGGCAATAGGCTAATCCGCTTCGAATCGTAGCCGATCCCCTCATAGATGACTCCCGTTCGATCGACAAGAAGCGTAATTCTTCCACGCTCAACGTCCTCCGCAAGCACTTTGGCAATTGGCTCTCTTTCCTGAATAGCAATGTAGAGCGTATCCGGAAGCTGGCGGGCTATCTTGACGGAAGAAACTTGTGCCTGAAGTTCCAGTCTCTCCTTCAAACTGCCCAAATCTAAACCGAGCAAATTCGGCGTTTCATAACCATCTAGGCCAAGATAGTTAAGTACCCATTCACGGGACAGAGCGTCACTCTCAATTTCGATACTCTTTATTGGAAGCGACTTTCCCGCTCTCGTCAGCGCGGTGGAAACGCCTTCCGTCATGAGAAATAATTTTGCCCCTCCCACTAGGGCTATTACGAGAATCGAATAGAAGGCAAATTTACGGCAACGAGAGAAAATCGCTCTCTTAAGAGCAGCTGAGCTCATGCTCTTCGTCTTAACGTCTTGGTCGATATCTTTCCAAGACCTGGATTTGCTCGCATTTTTCGACGGTTTTCTTCCAGACATATCAGCAGACTGAATACTTAGAATAAAATCTCAAGAACGCAGGCTCTACTAATTTTTTTAACAGAGCTTTGAAATTTATCCCCGCCGCTGCTGCTGACATGGGAAGAAGACTCGTTTCCTTCATCCCCGGAAGGGTGTTCACCTCCAGAACAAATGGGTAATTTGATTGGCTGAACATCAGGTCTACCCTAGCATAATCCCTACAGCCGCAGGCCTCAAACGTTCGCTCTGCGATCTCTTTTATCTCACATTCCAGCTCTGCCGAAAGTGGCGCCGGTACAACAAACTCGGTCAACCCCTTTGTATACTTGCTCTCGTAGTCGTATTGCCCCGATCTGGGTCGAATCTCGACGATTTCGGTCGCTTTCCCGTCCAGCACGCCTACCGAAAGCTCTTTCCCTACGATCATACTTTCCAGCATCCAGTCATCAAACTTGAGATCGGAAAGCAAACTTTCCAGCTCCTCGACCGAATTCGCAAAACCGAGCCCTATGCTGCTTCCTTGCTTCACCGGTTTCAGAACGACTGCCGGCCCCAATTTTTCAATCGCTTCTCCCGGATCCGGGGGCGAATGGCGATGAAAGGCTATTTGGTCTGCAACCGGAATCCCAACATCACTCAGCACTGACTTTGTCTTCACCTTGTCGAAAGTGAGCTGGCTGCTCCGCACATCGCATCCCGCATATTCGATTCCCTCTACCTCCAACAAAGACTGAAAAGCACCATCTTCTCCGAACGTTCCATGGAGGGTGGAAAACACCACATGTCGCTTCTTATTCAGTTGTACGGGGACAGACTCCTCTGACAGCTCGATTCGCTCCACCTCGAAGAGCGACCCAAACGCTTCAGCAACTGCCAGGCCTGAACTTAATGAAATTTCCCGCTCCGCGGACGTTCCTCCGCAAACCACAGCCACTACTGGCTCGTTTTTCATGACAGCGCATCCTTCCATTCACTGCCGTAAAGCAAAGCCTCGGGTTCGAGGTCTATGGATCTTCGCGATTTTGCGACCCTTATCACCAATCGCACCAGCTCGATCACATCCTCGCTCGTTGCACCGCCCCGATTTACGATAAAATTTCCGTGAACCGGACTGATTTCAGCGCCTCCGATTGCAGATCCTTTTAGACCGAGCTCATCAATGAGCTGCCCCGCGGAGGCTCCTTCGGGATTTTTGAAAATGCAACCAGCACTCGGTTCCCTTGGCTGGGATTCTTTACGCTTCGACTGGTAGACATCGATCGCCTTGCGCAATTCCACTTCCTTTTGCCCAACGGCACTGGCGACCAAAATAGCATCCAGGGCAATCGCTCTCTCAAGTTCTCGACAATGGCGGTAGCCAACACTCAGCTCCTTCACATTTGCTTCGACCAAGGTTCCATCAAGGTTGACAAATCGGACGCTCTTAACGACATCGAACATCCATCCACCCATTGCTCCCGCATTCATTCGTAGGGCACCACCGACGCTTCCAGGAATTCCTTCCAAGAACTCGAACCCTTCGAGACCTTCACGACAGGCGATACCGCAAAGTTCCTTAATTCTCATTCCGGCTCCCACTCGGATTTCGCCTTCCGATAGAATCTCAAAACGCCTCCAGTGGTTATGGGAAAGACGAATCACCAATCCTGACACGCCACTATCAGGCACTATGAGGTTGGACCCTCGACCCAGCGGATAAACCGGAATTCCGCTTTCATGGCAAACTCGCAGGGCCGTCGCCAGTTCGGGTCCAGACGCTGGCTCAAAATACAATTCCGCCGTCCCCCCAAGTCTAAGGGTTGTCTTGTTGCTTAGAGGTTCTTGAGAACGAATTTTGGATCCATAATCAAGCACGCTCGATATTTCTGAATACAGCACTCCCCAACGCAAATCTTTCGCAAAGAGATTTTGGACAAATTGGCGTGCCAGAATGTCTGTTTTTCCGGCTCCCAAAAAAACTACGTTCAAGAGATTACTCTCAACGATTTTTGACTCAAGAGCGCGGAGCAACGCGCCCTCATCAGAGTGGAATTCGCAGTGCTCGAAGCGATTTTTGCAAGCATCGTACAAATCACGCCCACTACCCCCTTCGATTGGATCCTCTGATGCCTCGTACACCTCTAAAAGATGTACGTAGTCGAAGCGCGACAACTCGGCAGCCAACTCTCCTTTAAGCGAAAGCGTTCTCGAGTAGCGGTGAGGCTGGAAAACGGCAATCGTCTTCCTTGAAAACACTGACGCCAGACCTTCCCTAATCGCAGCTATCTCCACAGGGTGGTGAGCATAGTCTTCAATAACGTTCAATGTAGGTGAAAAATAGAGACACGACTGACGTCGCTTGATCGGCGTAAAGCGTACCTTCGCCACATCTGGCTTTTTGAGTCCCGCCACTTCCATTGCGGCTAAGGCCATTTGCTGATTATTCCTGCTGAAGTCGCCCAGTTGATTCGTCGCCACTCGTTCCGAATTTTCGACCTTAGCATACACGACTAGATCCTGTGCCAACTGCTCGTCTACTGAACCGCGTAGAACTTCGTTCAATACAACGTGCCCTGTTGTCCTGAGTCCCAATCGCCTGAAAATGTCTAGGTATTCTGTTTCGGTCGCATATTTTGAATGGTGATCATGATCTGCGTTTAGAATGATTGAAATTTCAGGACTAAATTCCTCGATCGTTCCATCGCTTTCGTCCAGTTCGACGATCATCCATTCTGATTGTGTCCATCTTCCGGGGTCTCTTTTCGAAGCGAAGCGCCCCCCCATCGCATAGCTGGGCTCTTCGCCAATAGACTCGAAAAGATCTATCAATATCCCGGTTGTAGAAGTTTTACCATGGGAACCTGCGACCGCAATTAGCCTCTTTCCTTTGACAACGTCCGCCAGACATAAACCTCGCTGAATCTGTTTCCAGCCGCGACGACTCGATTCCACCCTAGAAGGGTGTGAATCTCCAATCACGGATGAATAAACAACCAGCACCTCACTATTTTTGATATCAGAGGCGGACAGGATAGGAATTTGATAACGCTCCAGAGCTTCCTTCGCCTCCGAGGTCATCCGGTTATCCTCGCCGCTGACATTCACGCCCGCTTGTTTAAGGCAAATGGACAAAGGCAGCATTCCAGCTCCTGAAACTCCAATCAGGTGAATTCTTCGAATTTCCGAAGAACGTTTTACTGGCATTGGGTTACTTCAAGGGCCTCCTTCTGCCCGTCTTTAGTTATTGTGGCCAAACGCTCCAGATCGTCAGCAATTTCAGATTGGGAGCTCGATTGGTCCATAGCTTCAAGATTCTCCGTTAATCGATTACGTTTTTCGTCACTAGAAATCATATCCAGTGCGATATTCAGGAGACTCTTGATTTCTTCTTGCTGACATAAAACCCCGCCTCCTTGAGTTACAAATCTCTGTGCATTGAAAAGCTGGTGATTGTCTGCCGCATACGGATACGGGACCAATATTGCGGGTACTCGACATCGAATAAGTTCAGCAATGCTGCCTGCACCCGCTCTGGAAATCGCCAAGTCCGCAGCCGATAGCAATATTGCCATTTGTTCGCTAAATTCCATGAAGATCGTCTTTGATTGAGCTGCCTCATCCGAATCGATTGTTGCGCTTTCTGAACAACCACCAGACATACCCGTTAGACATAGTAACTGGATTTGGTTTTCGTTCAAAATTCTCGAGTGTTGTTTCGCCCACTCATTCAGAGCCAGCGCTCCCTGGCTCCCTCCAAAAACGAGCAACAATTTTTTATCAGGATCAAATCCCAAAACACGCTTGGCTTCACCCTTCGAGCGACGTTCAAATTCCGTGCGAAGTGGCATCCCAACATTTCGTATACAGTCTTTCTTCGCTTCTTTCAGAACTGCTCCATTTGGGAGGTACACACGACTCGCAAATCGACTCGTGAGGCGAGTCACCCTACCGGGAATCTGATTTGCCTCATGAATCGCAACCGGAACTCCATTGCGGGCACCCGCCAAAAGAGCAGACGCGGATATAAAACCTCCAAAGCCAACCACAAGCTCCGGACCGCTCGACCGAATGATTCGACCACAAGATCGATAACCGTTTAGCAAATCCCTCAGAAATCGGAAAAGTTTGACGGGATGAAAACTCAGCCCACTACCAGCGATAGCTTCATACTTAAATTGGGTGTACTTCTGAACGAGTATCGAATCTACCTGCTTGCCGCTAATTAGCAATTTACATTCCCAACCGCGAGACGACAGCTCCTCAGCGAGAGCGATTCCAGGCGCCAAGTGCCCACCTGTTCCGCCACATGCGATCAGAGCTCGTCTCATTCTCAGATTTCTTTGAGTTTTCTCTTGGAATCATTCAACGCTGGGGATTTCCACGCTAAACTTGTATTCAAAATCAACGCTACGCACAAACCCATTACTAGAAAATTGGATCCTCCGTAGCTTATAAATGGCAGGGGAAGCCCTGTAGTGGGCAAGGAGCCCGTAACCACCCCCAAATTCACCAGAGCTTGGATACTAATGGTGAGGAGGCATCCTGACGCTAACAAGAACTGATAAGCATTAGGGGCCTTTCTAATATGACTCACCCCAGCCAAAAACATTACCATAAAAACGAGCACCACAGCCATCGTAGCTATTAGGCCCAGCTCTTCGCCGACTATCGCGAAAATGAAATCCGTATGCGCTTCAGGTAGCGACTTCAGTTGCTGTCTTCCATTTCCCGATCCAACCCCATCAATCCCTCCGGCCCCAAATGCCAGAATGGCCTGCCAAACCTGGTAGGCATCACCTGATTTATTTCCCTCCATATCCATAAACGCAGTTAGGCGACTGAGTCGCTCAGGATCTTTCGAGATGAGAATGAGAACAGGGATCGTACCAGCGATCGCTGACCCTACAAGATAAAATACATTTGTGCCCGCGAGG
The DNA here is from genome assembly GCF_014529625.1 of Candidatus Pelagisphaera phototrophica. Taxonomy (GTDB): domain Bacteria; phylum Verrucomicrobiota; class Verrucomicrobiia; order Opitutales; family Opitutaceae; genus Pelagisphaera; species Pelagisphaera phototrophica. The sequence goes on along the minus strand of NZ_CP076039.1, from coordinate 1,509,846 downwards.
TACAATACACAAAAGCTAACCATCGATATAATCAGAGCGGTACCAAGATCGGTTTGCATCATGATCAATCCAACAATGAGGCCAATCGCCAAACACGGAACCACAAACCCCTTCCAAAAAGTGCCCGAATCCTTCCGTATCAAGCTGAAGTAGTGAGCCAGAAAAAAGATTAATCCGATTTTCGCGAACTCTGCAATCTGCAAGCCGAAAGGCCCGAAGCGAAACCAGCTCCGACTACCATTGATAACCGATCCAATGCCGGGAATCAAAACGAGTACGAGCCCCACTACGCAGATCGCATATCCCACCCAAACAAATTTCCGAGCCCATTCTAGATTAATTTTCAGAACCATCAGTCCAGCTACGAAAGTGATGCCCATCCACATCATTTGTTTCTCAATTATCTGATAGGGGTTATTAATATCGATCGGAAGACTCGCGCTAAACAAAACGGACACACCAAGCATCGCCAAAGCGAAGACGCACACAACGATCGCAACAGCAGGATTTAGAACCCCATGATGCCCAGTATGGACCGCTTTCGTCTTCCGCTTCGCCATATACCAATAAAACCGGATACCGTTAATTCTCTATTTGGATAACTGGTTGCTCAATCCAACCTTCGTCCTGAAGGAAGTCGTCTTCATCAGGAAGAATCAGCGGCGCATCTTCTGGTATTATACTTAGCGTAGGCACAGGGTCTCTCTTTTCGACAACAACCGGAGGCGGCGATGAACGAGGCCTGTTAGAAAGGCTACTTGGGATGAAAAGCGTTTGCCCGGGATTAATTCGGGCTGGGTTTTGAATGTCATTATGCAGAATCAGGTCTTTGGCCGAAACATTGTACCCGATGGCAATCGAAGACACGGTGTCACCTGGTGCAACCACGATCTGGAGCCCCTGCTTCCTCAAGGGGCTTGAAGCAATACTCGACTTGCGTCCATTTGGGATTACGAGTTTTTGACCCACTCTGATCAAGTCGCCGCTCAAGTTGTTAGCTGCTCGAAGCGCGCTCAACGTAACTCCCTGGTTCGCAGCAATCCGGGAAAGAGCATCGCCGCTTTTCACCACGTAAATACTCCCATCGACAACCGATGCCGGTTGGGCTGAACCACTTATCGGTTCAGGAGCCTGACCCGACCTAGGAACATTGAGAACTTGTCCTGGCTGAATATTTACTGTCAATCCTGGATTCATGAACTGGAGCTGGCTTTGTGAAACGCCAAACTTCTGCGTTATTCCCCAAATACTGTCCCCACTTCGCACTGCATATCGGATAAACTGCGACGTGCTGCTTGGGGCTATTATGTTTTGCGGCTGTCCCGCCCCACTTCCTTCTGCAGGACTACGACCTATAGGCGTTAGAACACCACTATCAACATTTCCTCTCGAAGGAGTCGATGCTGGGGGACTGGCTTTTTCCGATCCCCCCGGACGTCTCGGCTCGAATCTCTGCTTACTTGAGATCTCGGGAAGCGTTGCCCGATTGACAGAGCTTCCATCACCCGCATTGAACCCGGTCAATTCACTGGCTTTCGAATCAAAACCAGTGCCGCTAACGGTGGGAGCAAGAGCATTCGGATCTTCGCTAGACCAATTTACTATACCGTTGGCGCCGGCTGCCGACACTCTACTGTCTTTCAATCCACTGTTTCCAAACCCACTCATCAAGTAGAGGATCGCGATAACGATCACATGGGCCCCCGCAATGACTCCGATTCGCAATAATTTCATCTTAATCTCTTTCTCACCAGGTCCTAACATTTCTTATGCTCCTCTCTCCTTATAAACAGTCAATAGCCTTTCGAAACGCCTCACCTCTTTGTACGTAATTTTCAAACATATCGAAACTCGCAAAGCCAGGGCTAAAGACGATATTATCTTCGAGCGCGGCAGTTGCAAACGCCTTTGAGACCGCTTCCTCCAAAGAATCGTGAATAGTTGTTTCGATGCGATCACGGTTCAACGCTTTGCTCAATTGGATCGCCGTCTTTCCAATGAGCGAGGCGTATTTTAACTTGGGTGCAATGCGTCTGGCAAAATCCTCGATGTCACCACCTTTGCTCTCGCCCCCTCCCAGCCAAACAACCGGCTTCTCAAAACGTTTCAAACCACCCAAAACCGCATGAAAATTCGTCGCTTTGGAATCGTCCCAAAAACGAATTCCCTCCTTCTCACCCAAGTATTGCATCCGGTGCGGCGCCTTCTCAAAAAGGTGGGCTGCCTCTACAAGCAAACTCTCATCAAGCTCAAGGGATAACCACAATGCGCGCGCCATCAAGTAGGTGCTTTTCTCGGGTTCAGTCTCAAAAACGCTACCTCTCAAACCCAATTCCGCTGCACTATGATTCGATGTAACGATTGCCGCTTTAGGCAGATCCAGCCCGATTCCAAATCCATAGTCATAAACCGAGGAATCCACAAACAGCGAATCGTTCCTGGCGTTGGCAACCAGTCTGTATTTACTCCTGAAGTACGCTGGCATCGAACCATGTCGATCCAGGTGATCTTGGTCGAAATTGGTCCATAGCACATGATCCGCCTTCAACTCTCCGATCTGCTCAGACTGGAAAGAACTGATCTCACAAACCGCAATTGCCTCTGGATTGCAATCCTCCGCCAACAGTCCGCAGAGCGGCTTTCCAATATTGCCAACCGCAAAGGATTCAATCCCCGTATGGGAGAATGCCTCTTGCAAGAATGAGGTCAGTGTCGTTTTACCGTTCGTTCCCGTCACCGCAATCAATGGGCCCTGCCAGAGCGACGCTCCCAGGTCAAACTCGGGAATTACGCGGCAGCCATTCTGTCGCGCTCGCTCGATCCACACGTGATCACGTTGAAACCCGGGACTACAAACAACTAAACCGGCAGCTGTAGCCGAAGAATCGTCAAACAGTCTCTCTTCTCCCACATGCTCTCCTTCATCATAGAGGAGAGCATTCCCTCCCAATTTCTCGATCAGGGCTTTCACTCCTATCCCACTTTTGCCCGAGCCTAAAATAGCCACCTGCGAATCTAGACAGGTCTCAAGCCATTCAGGGAGCTGTGCGGTCAGTAGACTCATCGGATTTTCAAAGTCGCCAAACCTGCAAACGCGAAAATTAGAGAAAGTATCCAAAACCGGATTACCACCTTAGTTTCAGCCCAGCCTTTAAGCTCAAAATGGTGATGAATGGGAGCCATTCTAAAAATCCGTTTCCCGGTACTCTTGAATGACATTACCTGCAGGATGACAGACACCGTCTCCATAACGAAAATACCCCCAACAAGTATGAGAGTTACCGCTTGATGAGTCATAAATGCGATCACACCGACTAATCCTCCTAAAGCCAGCGATCCCGTATCCCCCATGAATATCTCAGCGGGATGGGCATTGTACCAAAGAAAAGCCAATCCGCCCCCTACAATCGCAGCACAAATGATACCCAATTCGCCCACCCCAGGCACATGAGAGATAAGCAGGTATTCTGAAATGATGAAATTGCCTGCTGCATACGCCATAATCGAGTAGACAATAGCCACTGTAATAGTGCACCCTATCGCCAATCCGTCTACTCCGTCAGTAACGTTTATGGCATTGCTCGCCCCAACTAGAACCAGAAACAGAAACCCGAACAATGCCCACAAGGGCATCTGAGTCATCACCGCATTCTTAACGAATGGCAGCCAAAGCTCCTGAACTTTGTCCACACTCATCGGGTTGTTAAGGAGAATAACTAAGGTAGCGGCAGCGGTCAGGCCTTGCCAAATCAGTTTCCCTCTCGACGGGAACCCTTTGCTGTTGCGCTTCGAAACCTTCAGGTAGTCATCGAGGAAGCCTAGCGACGTTAAACTGGTGTAGACGAAGAGAGCTGTCAGAGTCCAAACATTAAATTGGGCCCATAGCAAAACGCTCACGCTGACCGAGACGAATATCAGAAGTCCCCCCATAGTCGGCGTGTTCTTCTTGCCCAAATGCAACTCTGCCAGCTTTCCCACCTCTGATTCATCGCGAAAGCTTTGCTGAAAACTAAGCCTTCCCAAAAGTCCGATCAACCAAGGCCCTAAGATGTATCCAATAAATAACGCTGTCCCCGCTGCAAATAGCATTCGCAGGGTCAGAAACCGCAAGAGTCGCAGAGGACCAAAAACTTCCTCGTACTGGGATAGGTAGCTTAGCATGGAGTCCTTTCATCGACAGCTATTTTTGGAAGGTACTCCATCACTGTCTCAAGTCGATATTTGCGGCTTCCTTTCAAAAAGACATCTCCTTCAAATTCTGCCAGAACTCGCTTCAATGTTTCTAGGCTTTCGAGTTTTTCTACGTGTCCCCTCGACCTATTGGAAACTTGAATTCCCTCTAAAACCCAGTCCGATCCCTTCCCAATTAGATAGGCCCTGTCACGCGGTCTCAAGCAAAGCTCGGAACCAAGCCGCTTATGCCATTCTTCTGACTCGGAACCCAATTCTTCCATACTGCCGATGACATACAGCCTATTTTCAGCTGGTTCCGCAAGGGTTCTGAAATTATTGAGGGAATCGAGCATGGACAATGGATTGGCGTTGTAGCAATCCAAATACACTCGGGATTCCCCTACTTCGATCCACTCGCCTCTCATCCCGCTAGGCTTCCATTTTGCCAATCGCTCCTGGACACTTTCGGGAGAAACATCAAAACTCCTAGAAACCGCAATGGCCAGAGCGGCATTCGATGCCAATCCTCGTCCTGTTCCCTCTACAAAGTAGGATTCATCCCTGTGTCCAAAACTCAATCGCATACCGGATCCTACGTTCTCGATTTGATAATTCCATCCCGATGGGCCAACTGACGATTCTGATTCTAAGACGAAAATACCTTCTTCGGCATTCAAGTGTTCCCGATACAGTCGACAGGTCTCTCCGAGGTAAACCGTTTTCGTCCTGGCCTTACGCGCAAGTATACCCTTCTCTCTCGCAACACCTTCCACTGAGCCGAGCCCCTCCAAATGAGAAGGCCCAATCGCAGTAAAAATCACTCGATCGGGATTGATTGTATCCACGAGAGTCTTCATTTCCCCTCGCTCGCTTATCCCTGCCTCAATAACGGCAAAGCGACATTCATTTGAGTTGATTTCAAGCAGGGTAGACGGCACTCCAATCAAATTGTTGAGATTGCCTCTGGTTCCTTGGGCCACAGGAAATCCTCCCAGCAAATGGCAAAGCAGTTCCTTAGTAGTTGTTTTGCCACAGCTTCCCGTAATCGCCACCACAGGGAAATTCCACGTTTCGCGAAATCCTTGAGCAATCGCCTGAAAAGCCTTTAATGTGTCGTCTACGCACAACAAGGGAAAGCGTCTGCTGAACTCCATTTTTTTCTGAACGATTGCCCCTATTGCACCCTTAGCCCGCGCATCTGCAAGAAAATCATGCCCATCTCTTTGGTTCGTTTTAAAAGCTACAAAAAGATCTCCTTTTTTCAAAAGTCTCGTATCGTACGCAAATCCTTTGATGGACTTTAAAGGCGGTTCGCCCAACCACTCTCCGTTACTCCATCTCAAGAGATCGCTTCCGTCCAATCCTACCATTTCAGATTCGTCCACCCAATTTCATCGACTCCAACAACTCCCTTGCAACCTTTCTGTCATCGAAAGGAACCACGGTGTCACCGTATTCCTGAAAAGGCTCATGTCCCTTTCCCGCAATCAAAACACAATCTCCCGGATCAGCGCTTTTCAGAGCCAATTCGATTGCCCTTCTACGATCCAATACAAATTCAATCTTCGAGTGATCCGATATCCCTTCCCGCATATCATCAAATATTTGCTCTTGCACCTCCGAACGCGGATTATCGGTTGTGGCCCAGCAATAGTCTGCCAATTCCGTGGAAACTTTCGTCATCTCGACCCGTTTTCCACGATCGCGATCTCCGCCACATCCAAAGACGACTTTTACCTTTCCAGGAGTGATCTCTTGAAGCATTTTCAAGGCGTTTTCCAAGGCATTTCCAGTATGAGCATAGTCCACTACAACTTCAAAAGGCTGCCCGGTAATGACGCGTTCCATTCTTCCCGGAATTCCTCCAAACGAATTCAAACTACCAATACATTTCTCGACCGGAACGTCTCCTAGAACAGCCATTGAAAGAGCGGCCAAGGTATTGCTCACATTGTATAGCCCGATAAGAGGCGAGTTGACGAGATACCGTTTGCCGTCCCATTCCAGCGTGAAAGTCGCTCCGTCCGGAGCTAATTCAATATCCGTAGCCCTAAGCCGTGCCTGTTTGGATGTGCCAAAAGTAATAGTGGACTCCTCTTTATGCTCGTCCGCTAGACGACGACCATAAGTGTCATCTACGTTCAATACTAATTTTTTGGGTACAGTGCCAATCTCTCCATCAATGAAGCGTCTTTTGACCGCGAAATAGTTCTCCATGTCCCCATGATAGTCTAAATGGTCACGAGTCAGATTCAGAAAGACCCCTACTTTAAATTTCAGCTCTGCTATCCTGAGTTGGTCGATTCCATGCGAGCTGACTTCCATGACGGCACGGGTACAGCCGAAATCCCTCATCTGCGAAAGCAGTTCGCACAACTCATGTGCCTCGGGAGTTGTTCGAAACGAAGGGAGGACTCGATCGACCAGGTCATACCCAATAGTCCCCAGGCATCCCGTTTTTACGCCATCGAGGGAAAGGAAGTGTTTCGCCAAATAGGATACCGTAGTTTTCCCATTCGTAGCCGTTATTCCAAATAAATCGATATCCTTGTCAGGCTTGCCAAAAAAACGCCTCGCTACCTTTGCTAAAGTCAGACGCGGATCATCCGCTTGGACAAATACCGCTTTCGAATTCCCGAACCGTCGAGGCTCGCTCGAGACGACACCGACAGCCCCTCTTCGAAGAGCCTCGTCAATAAACGCGCTGCCATCCTGCCTGAGTCCAGGAAGAGCGAAAAACAGGCTCCCAGGCGTAACACGTCTACTGTCGATCACCAGTCGAGTCACAATAGGGTCAGGAGAACCGCGCTTTAATTTGGCCCCACTTTTCTTTATCAACTTACTTAGGCTCTTCCCGCTGCCACTCATTTTCTTCAGTCTTTCCATTCGACACCCAATCTTATATTGTTCCATTGTCGGTCGGCTTCTCAATTTGCCCATCTCCCTAGAATCAATTGCTTGTTTCCACCGAAGTTGGTCTCCCACTCAGCGCAAAGGCTGAGCTCTCTTCTCTAGGTGATATCGCATAGTAGGGAATCAGCTTCTCTGATATGCGCCTGAAAGAGGGCACAGCCGTTCCACTTCCTGACACCGGCATGTCGGTCCTTGATCCGTCAACAATCACAGTAATTACCACACTGGGGTCATCTGCAGGGAAAAATCCGGAAAATGAGCCGACGTGATGATGGGAAGAGTACCGCCCATCAACGATCTTTTGCGCGGTACCCGTTTTCCCGGCAACACGATAGCCCGAAATAAACGCCCCATGGGCCGTCCCTCCAGGGGAAGCGGTCTTAACGAGAAGCTGAGACAGGGTCTTGGCCGTTTCACTTGAAATGACGCGGCGCTTCACCATCGGGCCATAGGTCACCGCCTCCTTGTTTTCAGTATCCAATATCCGGGAAACCACTTGAGAACGCATTAGCAAACCTCCATTTGCCACCGACGCCATAGCGTAATGAATCTGCAAGGGTGTCGCCGATATGGCGTGGCCCATCGTCATTCGTGAAAGCGTCAGCCCATCCCAATTCCGAACGGGGTGAAGAATCCCTCTGGATTCAATTCCAATGTCCAGGCCTGTCTTTTCGCCAAATCCAAATCTTCTTACATACTCGTAGAACTTTTCTGAGCCCACAAGCGTTCCTAAGTGGGCAGCCCCGCGATTCGACGAATAGGTAACGATTCCCTCGACCGAGAGAACCCCAAAAGTCTTCCAGTCTTTTGGCAGTTTTGCGACATACCCATTTGGCATCCTCAGTGTCGGAAGCGAACAGTCAAACTCCGATTGAATATCTACCACGTTCTCCTCCAAAGCAGCGCTCGCGGCAACGATCTTAAAGGTTGAACCTGGTTCGATCGGATCAGTCATCGCTCGATTCTTATGGTTCGATTGATCGAATTTTGTGTAGTGGTTAGGATCAAACGTCGGGTAATTTGCGAGACCTAACAGGAATCCGCTATACGGATCGGAAACAATGATACACGCTGATTCTGGCTGGTACTCTTGCGCTATTAGATAGAGTTCCGCCTCGATCTGGTGCTGCACATACGAGTCAATCGACAAGGCCAGGCTCATACCGTCCCTCGCTGGGACATAACGTCTTCTAAATTGCGCCATTTCCTGGCCTGCCGTAACTTCTGACTCACGCCAGCCACGCTGCCCACTCAGGTAGAAATCAAACTCTTTCTCTATCCCGAATACGGATTCGCCATCCCGCCGAACGAGTCCGACCACATGGGAAGCTAGCGATTTCTTAGGATATACCCGCTCGTATTTCCGCGTTCCATACAACCCGGAGATCTCTAAATCTACGATTTTCTGGTAGGTTGCTTCGTCAATCCTCCTCGCCAATAACCGCCATCTTTCTCGACCAGATTTTTGACTCTCAGGCAATCGGTTTTCAACTACGCCGAACCCTTTTTCTACATCCCATAGTTCCTTCCCCAGCAGCAGACTTAGCTTGGAAAGCTTACCCAAGTCCTTTTCCTGCAACAGTGTAGGGTCAATTCCTACTTCCAGCAGCGTTTGACTGGTAGCAAACAATTCCTTTCCACCATTGAGATCATAGGTGAAAATATCCCCTCTTCTCGAATTTAGAGGAATCACCCGATACCGGCTGTTTTGCAATTCCTTGGTCAGTCGAGGGGCATCAACTACGTGCAATTTGACTAGGCGATACCCTATCGCCCCGTATCCAAAAAGCATACACAAAGCGAGCGTCCAGAATCTTATTCTTGGAGCAAAGCTCTTCGCCATTAGCCACTAATTACCTGTAGAAAGGGATGCGGTGAAAACGCTATTCGCGCTCTTTTCGTACAACCGCGATTCAACGTTCTCCGTTACGTGTACAATCTGAGTATAAACGGGTTCCCGAAGATCCAGATTGAGTTTTCGATTCAAGTCCATGAGCCGATCTGTCGACATCGCTATCGCCAGTTGGACATCTAATTGGGAAAGCGATCGACGCTCTTCTACAATCTTTTGCTCGATCGCGTGAAGCCGGTTCGCCGTTTGCGACGTCTGGTGCCGCATCCAAACGGTCAAAACGCCGAACCCTCCGACGAGGGCTAGTGAGGTCAAGGAATAAAGAATCAGGCGATTCAGAATTCGATTAGCCTTGCGGGAATTATTTGATTTCCGATTCATCTGGCTTCCAAAGTCGACGAAGACGAATCCTGAAACACCGGATACGCTCTATCGAATGACTTGAACGAAATTGATGGTTTATTCGAGCCGATTGCCTCGCTTCTTTTGTATTCAAATGCGCCACTTTCCAATGGCAAATGTATGGTCAAGGCCACGAATTGACGATTCAGCGCTTCTTTAAGTGTAATACTGTTATTCATTATCCTGCTACTCCTTATTGTGTTGGTGGTTATTATGCCTCACGACTCCGCCTTCCTTAGCACTCTGAGTTTCGCGGATCTACTCCGCGAATTTACCGCGACTTCCGCATCACCGGCTACTGCTGGGCGGCGGGTAAGCAACTCCGCCTTTACTTCACGCATGTCTTGGGGCCGATTATCTCCCGGCTCCGGTCGTCCCGCCCATCGCCGAAACAGATTCTTTGCGATTCGATCTTCCAACGAATGAAAGCTAATCACACACAATCTGCCGTTTGGCTTTAACCGCTTGAACGCAGCTGGGAGTCCGACTTCGATGACATCGATCTCGTTATTAACCGCTATTCGAATCCCTTGGAAGGTTTTCGTAGCGGGATGGATTTTCGAAGCAAAACGCAGCCTTGCCGGAGTGCAGGATAGGATAAGTTCCGACAGGTCTTGGGTGGCTTTGAGTGGTGACTGGGTCCTGGCTTCGATGATAGCGTCGACGATGCGCCGCCAGTTTTTTTCTTCTCCGTAAGCGCGGATTGCTTGTATCAGCTCTCGCCGACTCGCAGACGCGAGCCAGTCAGCAGCTGAAATCCCCGTTTCGGGATTCATTCGCATATCAAGGGGAGCTTCTCCTCTAAAGGAAAAGCCACGATCTAACTGATCGAGTTGAAAAGAGGAGACTCCAAAGTCAAATAGGATGCCGTCGAAGGGCCCCTCTTCTAAATTCTCCAGATTTGCGAAATTCATGCGGCGAAACTGAAATCGGTCGCCAAATTCTTGAGTAAATTGATCCGCTCGCTCGATTGCTTGCGGGTCTTGATCCAGAGCAACAACGCTTGTGTCGGCCGCTTCTAGGATCATCCGCGTGTGGCCTCCACCACCGAAGGTGCAGTCCAGATAGACCCCTCCGCCTTTGGGATCGAGAAAAGTCAGCGTTTCTTGCGAAAGTACTGGAACGTGACCCTCCATCGGCGCGTTTGAAAGGAAGCTATCTAAATTTGAAATCATAGAAGCCTTTTTCCCTCTGCTCAGTAATTCGATCGCTCGCTTCGGACCTCCGTTGGTTGGCCAGGTCTTTCATGCTCTTACGAACCGTCACTTTGTCAGGAGCCGGATCACCAATCTCCCAATTGTCGCGGTGGTGCTCAACTCCGTGGCCGAAGGTCCCACTCATTCCAAAAAGCTGGAGTCGACCTATCCCATCACCTCGACTTAGGCGGTCGGAAGTAAATCCGAAGATCGATAAAATTATTGAGTTTCGTCTCTTTATCATGCGTGGACCCCTCCTCTACCAGTTAGCTCGCTTCATTAGTTTGCCCAAATCTTCATTGTTCGATTTGGGATCGATGTTCGCCCATCTTTCAGGGCTCCAAATTCGGAAGTTAACCATACGCCCTACAAGGATCGCCTCTTTTTCAATTCCAGAGTGTAATAGGAGATCCTCCGGCAAATTGATCCGGCCTTGCTTGTCACAGCTAAAAAAAGTAGCTTGTGAAAATACTTTATCCTGCAACTCCTGAGCGTCCTCGTCACTTAGCTGCTGCGCTTCAATTTTATCGTACAGCTTCGCCGCCTGCTGCGGCGGAAGTACCAGAATGCAACCACTGGGATCAGGCAGTGCCAAATATCCATCATCTGAATCTCCATCAAATCGCCACTTCGAAGGAATCGCTAAGCGACTCTTCGAATCCAAGTTACGCTGGTGTTGGCCAACGTAGATCGTTCTGGTGTGGGATGACATGGGTGAATTTTATGAGGTTCCTAAATAATTCCCCCAAAACTCCCCATTTCTCCCCACCTTGTCAAAATATTTCGCCACCTTGACCCATCTTAAGTATGAACATTTTTCGAACGGGGCTTCGTTTAGCGGGCTTTTTACCGCCCGGTTTCCAAACCGCGGAATCTAGAGGGGATCAAAGGAATTAGTCCCTAATTTCCGCGTTACGATATCAAGCCCGGCATTGAAAATCTAAATTCAAGTCTTAGTTTCCTGAAAATGATTCCACCAAAAAACATGCAGCTGATTGGTTCCGAACTAGCGATCGCTTGGGAAGATGGCAAAGAGAGCTACATCGACTCGCCTAAACTCCGGGCCAATTCTCCCAGCGCTTCAGTGTCTGGGGAAAAGGACATCTTTGGCACGCAATATGGCGGCGAGGCAGGGAAGGACCACTCGCAAGTCGAAATCGAATCGTGGACTCCGGTTGGCAGCTACGCCTTTCGATTTCATTTCTCCGACGGGCACAACACCGGAATCTACTCCTACGACCTGCTACGAAAATTGGGGGAACTTTGATCGTGTCCAACCTCGTTGAAGCGATTTCGTTCGACGCCGCGGGAACACTCCTTTTTCCCAAGCCTTCGGTCGGAGTAATTTACCAAGAGGTGCTCGCGGCACACGAGCTAGTGCTCGATTCCCACCAATTGGAGCAGGCCTTCCAAGCTTCGTTCAAAAAGGTCAAAAAAGACCCCTCCATCCTCGAACCTGAAATTCGTGAACGTGCCTATTGGAAAACGGTGGTTGCAGAATCAATCCGGCGGCTAACTTCGCTGCCCGATAATTTCGAGACCGTATTCGCAGAGCTATGGCAGGAGTTTGCTAAAGGAAGCCGATGGAGACTAAACGAAGGGGCATTCGATATCTTCGACTTTCTAGACGGCCAGGGAACCCCATTCGTGTTGCTAACGAATTGGGACGCACGCGTTCGATCCGTTCTCCTCGACCACGGGTTACAGGACCGATTTTCCTACCTCTTCATTTCGTGCGAGATCGGATCCGAAAAACCAGACCGAGGCATTTTTGATTTTGCGGCCAACTCTCTAAGCATTAAGCCAGGCAATATTCTCCACGTAGGAGACCACTACAATCAGGATGTTCTCGGAGCCCGAAATGCTGGCTGGATGGCCGCTCATTTTGCATGTGCGAATGGATCTACGGCGGAGGACGCCAATACGGTATCCCGTTTGGGTGAGCTATGCGACAGATTTGAATTCGCCTAAAACTTAAGCGCCAATTCGCATCATTGGCTTTACAGTGAAGATTCTCTTCGATTCATTCTTCCGACTATGTCACAGAGCTGTCTACACGAAAGGTCTTCCAAGGAAGAAATCGAAAAAGGTTTAGCACTTCAGCCAAAATTCGACGAGAATGGGTTGATCCCTTGCATTACGACCGATGTGCATACCAACCAAGTTCTTATGTTCGCCTTCATGAACAAGGAAGCACTCGAGCTCACCATCGAAACGGGGAAGGTCACCTATTTTAGTCGGTCGCGCGGAACAATCTGGGTGAAAGGCGAATCCTCGGGCCAGGTTCAAAAGCTTCGAGAGCTTCGCACCGATTGCGACCAGGATGTCATTCTTTGCAAAGCAGACATTGGGGAAAAAGGAGCATCCTGTCACAACGGATACAAGTCTTGCTTCTATCGAAAGCTGGAAGCCGATTCGAACGAGCTTGTCTACGACGGGGGTGAACCTCTATTTGACCCGGACAAAGTCTACGGCAAAGGCTGAGATTCTAGACACGCTATTCGGTCGACCAACATGACTGCTCCCGTATCCTACCACATTGGCTGTCCCGTCTGGACCTGCCGCGACTGGTTTGGGTCCGTTTTCGATCGGAATGTTGAACCGAACGAATCGCTGCGGGAATATGCCAAGATTTTCAATACTGTAGAGGCGAACTCTGTTTTTTACGCCCTCCCTCCTTCAAGCAACCTTGAGCGATGGATGGCTGAAACCGGGCCCGGGTTTCAGTTCTGTCCGAAATTTCCGAAGGCTATTTCGCATGAGCGTCGACTTGTGGACGCGAAGGATGAAACGAATTCTTTTCTCAAAGTGCTCGAAGTTCTCGATCATGGAAAGCGACTCGGGCCGAGTTTCCTCCAACTTCCTCCTTCATTCAACAGCAATAGCTTCAAGGTCCTCGAAAGCTATCTAGAATCATTGCCATCGAATTTTCAATACGCTGTCGAACCTCGGCATGTCACCTGGTACGATAAGTCGGAAAACGAGCAAATGCTGAACGATTTGCTCCAACGGCTCGGCATGAACAAGGTTGTATTCGATAGTCGCCCCCTTTTTGCCAGCGAACCTGCAGACAAAGATGAGGCAGCGGCGCAATCCAGAAAACCGCAAACTCCTGTGCGAAAATCAGCGCTAGGCCAACATCCCTTTCTGAGACTGGTCGGCAAGAACGACCCATCCTCAAACCAACCGTGGCTAAAGGAATGGGCTCCTATCATCAATAAGTGGATACTAGACGGGAAGAGGCCATTTATTTTTACTCACTGCCCGAACGAAGCCAATGCCCCCTACCTGGCTAGGGCACTTCACGAGCAACTTAAAAAGCTCAATCCACTTCTAGAGCCATTTTCAAATTTCGCCAGCGATTCGAAGAAAGCGGTTGAGATCCAGAAGCAGCTCGACTTTTTTTGATGGCTAGACAATTCGCCGCTAATTTAGCTAGCGAATTTCGAATACTTCAACGAGGCCAACTCCTGTTTCGCCGCCGACTCCACTAACGACCACCGAGTATCCTCCCGGATCAAGAGTCAAAATCGTTGCCGCGTCTTTGCTGCCTTCGTTGGGCACTTCCGCACCGGCTCCGATCATTTCGCGAATCAGAGTATCCTTGTACAAGGAATCTCCCCAGTCATCGGACTCGCCCACGATGTTTCCAACACCGTCTACTACGATTAGTTGAATATCCGAAATCGCGTTTTGTACATCTCGATCCAATAGTTCCGGTCCAAGCGCTCTCACGAGGAGATTCGCCTTCTCTCCTCCTAATACCCAAAACCCAGCAATCAATACATTCTCTCCAATACCTACTTCCGCGCGGGTTGCTATATTCACTAAACGGACATCACTATTCAGCCGATCCTCATCCGCATCAAACGCTTCCGCTAAAACGATGCCATCTGCTTCTCCAATATTAGGTCCTACAATTGCAGTGTAACCAGAAACTGGAAACGAGCCAACAATCACGGAATCCTTGCTTCCTTCCGCTACCGCCGAAGCTCCTGATCTCGGCATCAATTCTGCTAAATAATCTAGGTCGTTGCCCGTCCCCCAATTATCGTTGCTCAAATCAACACTATCTCCACCAATAGATAGCAGCCGTATCTGTGGATCCAGCATAGCGCCTTCAACCTCCCGATTAAGCAAGTCCGGTCCAATCGCGCGAATGATCATCTCCTTTTCACCGGATACGCCACTTAGAAAGTAGCCAACAATCATGGCCGACTCACCGGAGCGAGCGATTCCTCGAGTCGAAATATTGATCAGGCGAGCGGATGCCTCAATTGCAATTAGCAACGCCGGGGAAGAAACACTCGTTCCCTCAGAGTTGGTGACACTAAGCGTGTATTCTCCCGCATCCGAATTCGAGAAAGAAGCGATTGAGTAAGTCGGCTCAGTCGCTCCAGTAATGGGAGAACCGTCTAGATTCCAATGGTAGGTAGCGGCCAAAACAGACTCCACTTCAGCTGAAATAGTAACAGGCCGTCCAACCTCTACCGCTCTTGGCATCGGCTGGGACTTAAAGAAAGGAGCGACCGGTTGCACTTCGACCACAAACTCGTCTGAAACTTCGTTCCCGTTTGTATCTGTAGCTGTAACCACGATCGTTGTGGATCCCAAACCTGCTCCGCCCGGCGCAACAAAGAGCATTGACCCATCGAAAGAGGCGTCAGCGATTTCTGGAGCGGAACTGGTAGCCGCGAAGGATACCATAGAGGGACTACCGTCAGAATTTGGCAGCGCCGTCACGCGTCTGGCGGTCTCTAGTTCAACCATGAAATCAACGGTAATATCATCACTTGCGTTACCTCCCAATGGAAAGTCATCGTAAGGGTATCCGCTATTATCCAACGTAAGCGTATAGGTCGGAATCGCATGAATCGCATCCGCAATATCCATTCCAGATCCAATGACGCGGGCGAAAACGGTGAATCCACCGTTTTGTGTATCCAGGATATTCGAATTATCGGCCATGTTAATAAAGTAGCCACTGGTAGCGCTATCAGGCTGATCAGGAAGTTTCGCCATCGAAAGCGTGCCTCTCAGATTCGACAGGCTGAATTCGTTCACCACGGGATCTCTGATAACCACCGATTCTATCGGGAGTGTCGCGGTAAAACTTCCCCCTTGAATTACAAAATCGGCGATTGACCGGTGAATCACCGTTTTATCAAACGTGTTGTCATCAACGTAGCTGAGGAAATTCTCGACGTTAAGTGGAGCGACATCGGACAGCATTTCAATACTCACGGCCCCTTCGTCGAATTTCATTTCAACGATCTGGCCTGTGACTCCGTCGATTTCAAAAAACTCTGAGAGATCAATCTCCACAGGATCTCCGCCGATCTGAGCCGTCTGGTCCTCAATCGCCTTCGTCGATTTGAGTTGCAGCGTTTGGCTATGCAGATTTGAGCAAAATAAGAAAGCTGCCAACGCGGCAGCCAGAAAGGACTGTAGTTTCATGTATTTAATGGGAGTCGAAATCTGTAATGACTAGGTCTCAGTACGGTCTTCAAAGCCATACGGATTCATAATTCGAAGGCAAAACAAGACCGATGTTCCCGACAAAAGCGATCAAAGACTTATTCTGGGGGAATTTTCTCCTAACGTCACTCCACCTTTCCTGAATTATCACCCATCGCAGTCTGAACATC
Source organism: Candidatus Pelagisphaera phototrophica (assembly GCF_014529625.1). GTDB lineage: Bacteria > Verrucomicrobiota > Verrucomicrobiia > Opitutales > Opitutaceae > Pelagisphaera > Pelagisphaera phototrophica. The sequence goes on along the minus strand of NZ_CP076039.1, from coordinate 1,493,662 downwards.
ATCCGCGACCGCCTCGCATAGTTCGATCATCGCGGTTCTGGCATCAGCCGCCCTTCCTTCAATCACAGCTAACGCCACCTTTCGGTGGGCTGAAAGCGACCGTCTCATCGCTCTAGGAACACTGTCGGTCACTGAACGACTCCGGGCCAGTGCCGCCCCAATGTTAGCCGTCACCGTTTTCAAAAACGGGTTGCCCGATGCTGAGAATATCGACTCGTGGAACGCCATATCCACATCGACGCAAGTCTCCATCGAACATTCGTCGGCGTCAAATTGATCACAAGTAGCTTCCAGTTCCTTAATGCAAAGCCGAATGCCTTCCCGCTCACTTTGGGTCGCTCTCTCGGCTGCCATTTCAGCAGCGGCCGGTTCAATCGCTTTTCGAAATTCAGTCAGCCACGTTATCACCTTTTGGTCAACCTCACCACTCATCGACCAAGCCAGGACATCCGGATCTGTCAAATGCCAGTTCTCGCGTGGCTGAACACAGGTCCCAGTACGGGTTTTCACTTTCAGCAATCCTTTAGCGGATAAAACTTTGATAGCTTCACGGGTGCGTTACGACTCACCTTCAACTCTTCGCGCAATTCGTCCTCGATTGGCAGGGTCGATCCGGGTGGATGGGCGCCCGAGACTATCTTGAATCCAAGTTCATGGACAATGGATCCATGTAAACTTCTAGAAGGATAGGTATGGGCAATTCGGTTTCGCATAAAAACTTGATTCATCGAATGATACTATCAATCTAATGGAAGTTCGGAATGCTCAATCAAATTAGGAGCAGACATATCATAGACACTCATATCACAGGGATTGGGTTCATCGAAAATTCAGCCACGTTTTTCAGGGACACGATCAAAAAGACTCAACTTTTTAGGTTCAGGGAGTGGAGTCAGACTAAGGAATCTCTCTTAGCTCGACTTGTTGGAGGGACGATGGCAATTCAAGATTTACAGAGCGAGGTAAGCAAAAGCCAAATCATCAACGTTTCCCGGAAAACCTTTCTGACTTTCGGGCTATAGAATTCGCCCATACAGACACCCTATCCGATAATACATCATGAAAAAGTCGATCGACGCCCTTAAGAGTCTTGGCCTACCAATCGGTGATTCAAATGTCGCTTCGTTCCAGTCTTTTAGCGATGGTGCCCAATACCGTATTGAAATACCCAGTACTGAAACCCCTGAGGCGTTTCAGCTCATGCTAGACGAAGCCGATAGAATTGGATGCCCCGTACACAGGATCAGCCAAGGAAGCGGCATTCAAATGCTAAGCGACGCCCAAATCAAGGCGTTCGCAAGTCTCGGGGCAGAGCGGAATATCGAAGTCTGCCTATTTACAACACCACGGGCCAACTTCGATGTGGGCGGACTGTGGAATGCACCGGTTGGCAAATTAATCCAATGGCAGGTTCGTGGTGCGGAACAGATTCGTTTCAGCCTGGACGATGTCTTCCGGGCTTGTGACCTAGGAATCCGATCCTTTCTAATCGCAGACTTGGGATTGATTCAAATCATCAAGCAGTTGCGCAACAAAGGCGATCTGCCTTCTAACCTGATCGTAAAGTCCTCTGCAATTCTGGCACCCGCCAACCCAGCCTCATGTAAGCTTCTCGAGGAGATTGGTTCGAACACCATTAATGTATCAACCGATCTTTCCACGGCCCAGCTCAGTGCAATTAGACAGGCAATCAAGGTACCGCTGGACGTGTACATAGAGGCGCCGGATGGGCTCGGGGGATACGTCCGTCACTTCGAGACACCCAATATGATACAGTTCTCCGCGCCAATCTACGTAAAGCTTGGGCTCCGAAATTCAACCGACATCTATCCCTATGGGAAACAGCATGAGACCCTAGCCCTCAACTTGACTCAAGAGCGGGTACGCCGGAGCAAACTCGTCTATGATCTCATCCAGCGCGAGATGCCCCATGCCATAATGTCCAAAGTGGGTATCCACCATGAGGATCTAGGAGTTCCCGTCCTCTAACTTTTGTTGCCTCAAAACTGGAATTCAGTGGATCTTCGTAACCGATTGAATACTATCCGTCCTTTTCAGATACAAATTTCAATTTGCAACTGCACCCATAAAAACCACAACAATCATGCCCGTTGACGAAGCGATTCAAATCAAAGGAAACTCAATACTCGGATTTAGCGAAGCCGCTGGTGGCACCGAATCGGTAAAAGCCATCGACCCTTCAACTGGAAACGAAATTGAGCCCCCTTTCGTTGGCGCCACGAGCGCTGAAGTCGAAACCGCGGCCGCTCTCGCCCAAACCGCCTTTCTCAGCTATTCCAAGAAGAGTGGCGCTCAACGAGCCGAATTCCTCGACGAAATTGCCTCCCAAATAGAAGCACTCGGCGATACCCTCACTCAGAGAGCAGTGCAGGAGACCGGTTTGCCAGAAGCTCGGATTAAGGGCGAAACGGGAAGAACCACTGGCCAGCTCCGGCTTTTCGCTAATGTTGCCGCGGAGGGTTCATGGGCTCAGCCTCGAATCGATACCGCTATCCCCGATCGGGCTCCGCTACCCAAACCCGACATTCGGTCTATGCAACGACCCGTAGGCCCTGTGGTGGTTTTTGCTGCAAGCAATTTTCCCCTAGCGTTCTCCACTGCGGGAGGCGACACCGCTTCCGCTTTGGCTGCAGGGTGCCCCGTCATCGTTAAAGCCCATTCCTCGCACTCAGGGACAGCTGAGCTAGTAGCTCGCGCTATTCAGAAAGCAGCTCAGCAAACCGAAATGCCTGACGGCGTCTTTAGCCTTCTTTTTGGTGGAGGTCGCTCAGTGGGATCTGCACTTGTGTCTCATCCCGCGATCAAAGCTGTGGGCTTTACCGGATCGACCGCCGGAGGAACGGCTCTCATGAAAATTGCTTCCGAGCGCAGCGAACCCATTCCCGTCTATGCTGAAATGGGTAGCGTTAATCCCGTAATACTACTACCGCAGGCCCTCGCTATCCGTGCTGGCACTATCGCGAGTGGGCTTCATGTATCTGCAACCATGGGAGTCGGACAGTTCTGTACGAATCCTGGAATCGTGTTCATCAAAAAGAGCCCCGAAGGAGACGCATTCATCGAAGACTTCGTCCATAAGATGAAGGAAACCGCACCGCAGGTAATGCTCAATGCCACCATCCGTAACGCCTACTGCGACGGTGTGAATCATCTTGAGAACAATAGTCGTGTAACGACCCATGTCGCAAACGCGGAGAAAGGATCTGATGGGGCTTGTCTCGGGACAACGACTGTCTTCGAAGTGAATGGATCAACCTTCCTTAACGACGAATCTCTCAGCCATGAAATCTTTGGTCCGGGAACGACCCTGGTTCGTTGGACTGACAAATCTGAATTGATACGCCTACTCGAGAATTTCGTGGGACAACTGACCGGAACGCTGCACGCCACAGGCGAGGATATTTCTGAATACAGCGAAGTGGTCTCGATTTTAGAGCGAAAAGTGGGACGGATTGTCTACAATTCCTTCCCCACCGGGGTCGAAGTTTGCCACTCCATGGTTCATGGGGGTCCTTTTCCTGCCACTTCAGATGGACGAAGCACTTCTGTCGGCACGCATGCCATCACCCGATTCACCCGTCTAATCGCCTATCAAGACAGTCCCCAATCTCTTCTTCCTCAAGAGCTCAAGGATGGAAATCCTCTTGGCGTGAGTCGGCTCGAAGACGGAGCTTTACAGAATCCAAAACGATAGACTCGTCTTGGGACTCGAGTCACCTCGTTAGCTCGCTTCTTCCACAATCTTCCGACTAGGGTTCAAAATCCCTTTGACCGTAATCGTAAACCAATTGCGTAGGTCATCGAGTAACGCGTAAAAAAGCGGGACCACGATCAGCGTTAAAAAAGTTGATACCATTAGACCTCCAATAATCACGCGCCCCAAGGGCGAATACGACATGTCCATAAGCTTAGACCCGCCAATGGCCATTGGTATCATGCCAATTATCGTGGTGAGCGAAGTGATCCATATGGGTCGAAAGCGGCGGCGACTGGCCTCCCGCAACGCTTCGTTTCGAGCAAGTCCCTCCCTCATAAGCCTCTGAGCCAGATCTATGAGCACGATTCCGTTGTTCACTACGATCCCCATCAGAATCATGGCTCCGACACTTGCCATACGATCGAAGGCAGTCCCCGTCGCAATCAGTATCCATACGACTCCTACACCTGCCATTGGTACAGTAGCTATCACCGCCATCGGCATGATAAAGGACTCAAAGAGAATACCCATGAGAAACAGAACGAAGATGAATATCATCGCCAAGGCAAAGTTGACATCCTGAGCCTCCTTATCAATCCGGTATGAGGAACTACCTCGATCCCATCGATAGCCTCTTGGCATTTCAAAACCTTCCATGAGTGCGTGGATTTTGGCGTTGGTGGCACGAAGATCATCCGTATCCATCATCGCTTTAATCCGCATGGATGTTTTTCGATCGTCGCGCCTTATGGAGTAGGTAGAATCCCGAAAACTTAGCGACGAAATTGACTCTAAAGGAACCTCCGTTCCACTACTTGAGAGGAAACTAATCCTACTCAACTCATCCAGCGACTTACGGTCTTCTTCTCTTAACCGAGCCTCGATATTGATTTCCTGCCCGTCCTCTGTGTAGAAACGACCCACAGAAGATCCCCGCATCGTCGCAGAAATTCCATTGGAAACATCTCTCGTGCTTATTCCTAGTTTTTGAGCCTGTTCGCGATCTAACTGGATATTCAGCTCCTGAATATTTTCCTCCAAATCCATATCGATCGCCACTAGCTCTGGAATTGACTCCAATCGTCGAGCCACCTCCTCACTCAAGCCATAGAGTGTTTCAGTATCATCTCCGTAGAGATACAAATAGAACGATCGTGTTGGATCACTTGAACCCCTGCTTTTGTACCCATAGCGCATTATCAGTCCTGGAGGCATCTCCAACCGCTCCGCAACATCGCGCATAACGTCTGCTCGAGTCATAGGCGTAGGTTGTCCCATTCCGACAAGATCTCTAGCCCAGCGAAACGCTACCTGATACCAGTTCAAGGACTCCTGCCTCATATTCATGCGTACATACATCGAAGCATAGCTGTGGTAGGAGGAGTAAGATTCGAAATCGTACTGTCCTCGGTTCTCCTCTAAGAAGTCTTCTACATACTCCACCCATTCACCGACCTGCTCCTTTTGCACCCCAGCAGGAAGATTGAAACTGATACTAATCACACTCGCATTGCTACTCCCTTCACGACGATCGATCCACTGATCGTAGACCGGATAAAAGGAACCTCCAACTAGAATGATAATCACAAGCATCGCTAGTCCTTTGTCGTTTAACGAATACTTCAGAAGCGACCCATAAATTCCGCTCAGTTTACCCGATTTTCTACCACTCACGGACTTTATGCGCTTCGGAGAAAAAGTTTTAGTCGCTAGAGGAATTAGCAAAAGGGCTATTCCCAATGACGCACTCAATGAGGCTATCACCGGAATTCCAATACGATAAAAAATGAAACGGATTTCACCCCCCGCATCCATCAATAGCAACGGGATGAACACCGCCATGGTTGTCAACGTAGCCATGGTGATCGCTAACGAGATTTCACTAGCCCCCATCAAGGCACTCTCCTTCGGATTCAGTCCACTTTCTCGCTTTGAATGTATGTTCTCCACCATGACAATAGCGTTGTCAACGACAAGGCCAACTGAGATTAGAAGTCCCATCATTGTGAGAATATTCAGAGTCCAGTCCATGAAGTACAACACGATCACCGAACACAAAAGTGACAAAGGAATAGAAAGGGTGATCGTCAGAGTGATCTTTATTGATCGTAGAAATGCTAATAGAACAATAAATGAAAAAATACCTCCCCAGATTGCCGACGTTTTCAAATTTTCAATCGACTGAATAATATGCTTTCCCTGATCCTTAAATACGCGAATTTGAATTCCCTCCCAACGTTTGGAATCGGTGAAACGATTGAATACCTTGTTCACCTGTTCGCAAATATCCACAATGTTCGCCTCCCCAGAGCGCTTAATTTCAATGCCATAGGCGCGCCCTCCTTCCAATCGCCAGGTCCCCGAACTCTCCAGCTTGCTTATATAGACCTCGCCCAAGTCTGCCAGCCGAACACCTTTCTCTTTGTCTACGATAAAATTTTCAAGATAGCTCAGATCTTCGATCCGTCCCACTGAGCGAACCATGTATTCCTGTCCCCCTTCCGCTACCCGCCCGGCGCTTAGGTTCAAGTTCTGGTTCCGCAATCGTCTCGATAGCTCAAAGACATCAATGTTGTGGGACCGTAATTTATCTTGGTCCAAAGATATTCGTATTTCCAGTCGGTTATCTCCATGAATATCCACCTCCCCCACTCCGTCGATGCGTTGTAGGGCGGGAGCGAAATAGCGCTCTATAAAAAACTCCGGATTGTCGATGTTTTCTCCCAAAGTCATGGACGCGAAAAGGATTTCCTCATCATCAGAGTCGTGCTTATATACGCGGATCTGCTCCACTTCCTCGGGCATCTCGACTAAGACGCGATCCATACGGTCCTTGATATCATCATAGGCGGCGTCCATGTTGACGCTATTATGGAAGTAGATGTAAGCCCTTCCAGAGGTTGAATAGGCACGCGTATGAACTCGATCGATACCTGTAACCGTACCCAGAATATCCTCCATTGGCTCAACAACCTTATCTAGCGTATCCAACGGAGTAGAGTCTGGATAGTCCGCCCGAACATAGAGACGCTTCTCCTCCATTCCGCTTGGGAAAAGCTCCACTTTGATCCGAGTATAGGCAATCACTCCAAGCACTAGAATCGTAAGCAACCCCATCATAACTGTAATCGGCCGATTGACCGAAAGCGATGGCAATAAACTATATTTAGACTTATCCACGATAAGATTTTAACCCCCCAGAGCCGCTTCTCTCTCTAATTCCTCCACCATTTCTTCCGACTCTACTTCGATCTTTTTATAGTCTACCAAGAGGTAGACTGAAGGAATGACAATAAGCGTTAGGAATGTTGAAGTTGTCAGGCCTGAAATCACAGTAATAGCCAAGGGCACTCTAATCTCCGAACCTTCCCCCAGCCCAAGCGCCATCGGGATAAGTCCTAAGACAGTGGTCATCGTAGTCATTAAGATAGGACGGAAACGCGCTTGTGCAGCAGTCTTCACCGCCTCCATTTTTTCCATTCCACCCCGACGTAAGTTATTTATGTAGTCGACCAGTACGATGGCGTTGTTCACGACGATGCCTGCGAGCATAATCAGTCCGATGAATACAAGGATATTGAGCGACCATCCTCCGAGGAAGAGAACGATAACGACCCCGATAATCGCGAGAGGTACCGTAAAGAGAATAATCAATGGATGGATCAGCGACTCGAATTTGCTAGCCATAACAATGTAAACCAAGAAAAGTGCCAAGGCTAGCGCGAACATCAAGCTGTCAATTGAGTGCTTCATCTCAGCCGCCTGACCCGTCACATCATAGTCAAACCCAGGTGGCAGTTCCAACTTTAACAAGGCGTCCTCGATTAATAACGACGCTTCCGATAGATCGATCCCATTTACATTTGCAGAAATGATCGCACCGCGTTGCTGATCCAAGTGTCGTATTTCATTCGGCCCTTCTCTAACTCTCAAAGTGGCGATCGATGACAGTGGTATAGGAACTTCACTCCGAGGGTTTATGATGATGCTTCTCAACTCGTCCAATCCCATCCGGTCATTCTCTTCCAGTCGGACCATGATGTCGACTTGTCGGTCTCGCTTTTGAAACTCCGTCGGAATTTGCCCCTGGATCTTGTTTCGAACGAGCTCGGCCACCGTTTTCAAATCAATATTCAATTGAGAGAGCCGCTGCCGATCATAAATAATCTGAACTTCTGGATTTCCCTTTAGTACGCTCGATTGCACATCAACAATTCCTGGAATCGCCTGAATTGCCGCAACAACTAAGGTGCTCGCGATTTTCATGTCTTCTAGATCATGGCCAAACAGTTCTACTTCTATGGGAGCCTTTATACTAAAGAGCTCCGGATAGCTGACCTCGATCTCTATGTCGGGAATGTTGGAAGCATACTGCCTTAGATCCTCCAGTACCGTTGCCTCCATCTGCTTGCTGGAACCGTCAATCAGAGCGGTCGTAATGACCCCAGTGTTTTCCCCTTCATCCGACCCACTAGAAGCTCCGCCATCCGTTCCCACAAGAACCGCAGTACGGGCTACATATTCGCTTTCTAGAACTCTCACCTCAATTGATCGAATCACTTCAATCGTATCCTCAATCGGAGTACCCACCGGAAGTTTGACCTTCACATTAAACTCACCCTGGTGAACCGAAGGTATCAGTTCGCTTCCCAACCGGGGAAAGACAAATCCAATCGTGAGGCCGAAAGAAACGAACGCGATGCTCGCAACGAAAATCTTGTTGTTCAGCGCCCAATTCAAAAAGTTCCGATAGAATGAGAGGATACTTTCGAAAGCAAAATCGAAAACTTTCAAGAAAGGTCCTATGGCACGGATGAGCTGTTTACCCACCCATACGAATAGCCCGAAGACGAACAGTATCGCCATGAAGAGGAAGGTAACCACCTTACCCAGCAAGCACATGAGAATTCGGAAAGGAAGAGACGTAAACAGGACCAGCGCCACCACAGGATAGGCTAGCCCCGCTACGGTTCGGTAAAGCCACCCACCCGTATTAAAACCTTTATGATAACTGTGAATGGACCCAGTAAACTTTTGCCAGGAATCAGTCAAAAAAACGAGACTGAAGACATCCGATAGCTTTCTAGCAGGCCGATCGCCTTCGTCACCAAATTTTCGTGACGCGAGCATGGGTATAAAATAGAGAGACACTGCAAGAGACGCTAGAAGCGAAAAGACCACGGTCAATGACATGTCACCAAAGACCTGACCGGCAACTCCCTCCACAAAAACGATTGGCATGAATACGGCGATTGTCGTCAAGGTAGAGGCGGTCACCGCACCTCCCACTTCTGACACGCCTCGAACTGTGGAATCGACAAAGCTGTCTCCTTCCTCACGGCACCGAAAAATGCTCTCCAACACGACGATCGAATTGTCGACCAGCATTCCGACGCCAAGAGCCAATCCTCCCAGTGAAATGATGTTCAATGACACATCCGAAAGCTCCATCGGAGCGAAGGTGGCGACGATCGAGACAGGAATAGTAATCCCGATAATCGCGGTATGCCCTACGTTTCTTAGAAATAGAAAAATAACGAATACCGCTATTAGTCCGCCAATTACTGCGTTCCCCTTTACCTCGTCAATCGACTGTTTAATGAAGATAGACTGGTCGGTAAGCACCTCTAGGGAATAGCCTTCCGGCAAAGTGTACTCGACATAGTTGGTCATGGCTCTTTCTTCCCGAGCGGCGAGTGCGGCCAACCGCCTTTCCTCGCTTGTATTCATACTCCGCTCGGCACGATTTCTCCGACCACCGTTTTCAGCTAACTGATCCGCAACATAATCCCGCTGCTCGGGTGTCCCATAGATGCGGTTTCGAACTCGCTGTGCTACCTCGACAATGTTCGCGTCGGCATCCTTGTAGATCTCAATTTCAACGCTCTCTCGGCCATTCACTTTGGTCTCGATTTGAATTTCCTTGTGACTCCGCTCAATGTCAGCGATATCACTGAGCAATACGTTGACCTCGTTTTTTCGAGCAATCACGATCGATCCGATTTCCTCAATCGACTTGAACTCATTCAAAGTGCGGATCGAGTATCGTACTCTACCTTCCTGCAGACGCCCACCGGGCAAATTGACATTATTTTGCGCTAAGCGGGAATTCACCTGCTGAATATCTAAATTCAAGGAAACTAGCTTATCCTCGTAGATGCGAACTTGGTATTCCTCCTCAAGTCCTCCGATGACCTTTACCGCCGCTAGGCCTTCCTCTCCCTCCAATTCCCGCTGGACAATTTCCTCCGCATACAGCCGCAGCTCGTCCAGGGGATAAGGACCTGTCATCCCTATCCGCATTATCGGGTCCAAGGTCGGATCGTATCGGAGAATGAGCGGCCGTTTCGCATCCCGCGGCATTCTCACCCGGTCCAGCTTTTCCCGAATGGACTGTGTCGCCTCGCTCATGTCCGCGCCCCAAGCGAACTCCATGATAATATCCGACTGGTCGGCTTTGGAGATTGAGGTGATCGAATTCAGTTTTTGAATAATTCCCAGTTCTTGCTCTAAGCGTTGCGAAACCTGTGTCTCCACTTCCTGAGGAGCCGTCCCCGGATACTCGGTACGCACCGTCAGAGTCGGGTACGAGATATCAGGCATCAAAGTCAGAGCCAACTTGCGATACGAAACGTACCCGAAGACGCAAACTGCGAGAACGATCATTAAAACAGACACCGGCCGGCGCGTCGCTATTGCAAAATGGGAAACTTTTTTCACAACACGATCCTATCCTCAGGATTCAAAGACCAGACGAAGCCATCTAATTCCACTGATTCGCAAACCAGAAACAGTTTCGGCCTGACCGTATTCAACGTCTCACTGCGGTGAAATCCAGGCTCAGCCTTGGCCTGCATCGCTTGCATTAGTTATGCCTTGTTCGGCAGCTACCGCTTCTTTCACAATCTTGACATTCGCTCCATCTTTGAGAGCACTCTGACCCATCACGATTACTAAGTCTCCTTTAACAATATCTGATGTGGCCTGAATAAAACCGACATTGGAGTAGCCTTCCTGAAGAAGAGTCTTTTTGGCTTTTCCATTTTGGACCTTGAAAATGTACTTTAGGTCACCTTCGTGTACAATCGCCTCCTTTGGAATCAGAACCGCGTCATCACTCGTATCCACAATTACGCGTACATTTACGAACATCCCCGGGTAGATGGGCATACCGTTCAGTTTAGATACTGCCACTTTTGCTTTGAACGTCCCACTTTCGGGGTCAACAATTGGACTCACCAATTTAACAAACGCGTCATATCGGACACCTTCAATTAAATCCGAGTCGATAACGGCTTGAAGACCTTGCTCGATACTCAGCATGTGCTGTCCTGGAATGTTCACATTGGCGAATAGCTCGTCCAAATTCATTATCGAAAACATTGCTCGGTTAGTAGCGACTCGCCGGCCTGCTTGGGTATTGCGCTCAGTTACGACGCCACTCACAGTGGAACGTACAATCGTGTTTTCCAATTGGATCTTAGCTCGCTCGAATCTCAGCCGCATTTGCTCGAGATCGAATTTCGCATTGTCGTATTCCTGTTGGTTGATGAGCTTACGCCAGTACAGGTCTTCCGTACGCTTAAAATTCGCTTTCTGGTGCTCATAGCGGGCTTCCGCCTCCTCCGCATCTACACCCTCCTCCACATTTTCCATGAGTGCGAGAATTTGCCCAGCAACAACGCGATCGCCCTCCTCGACATGCACCTCGAGAATAAGACCTGCAGTTTCAGCAAATATTTCTACCGAACTCTCCGTTTCAAGGACTGAGTCGAAAACGAGGGATGAAGTGATAATACCTTCCTCCACTTCGGAGACCTTTACCGGAACAGCCGGGCGGATTCTAGCCGCTCTTTCCTGCCTTTCGTCTTTACCAGACTTACCCTTTTCCTCTTTCGCTTCGTTGGACGCGGTCGTTTTTCCTGGGTCACCACTTTTCGAACACCCGCAAAAGGAAATCGATAAAGCTAAAAACAGTACTGTACTAATCCACGATTTCATTTTCGTTACAAGTTACTGATTGTGACCTAACTCTGGACAGTATCTTTTACTCCATTTGCACACGTTGAGAAAGAAAATTTTTAGGTAGGCGATAAAGTTAGTTCTGTAATCTCAGCCCTCTTCGTGGCGGGTTGGAAAACTTCACTCCCTTTGAACCAACCAAATGGGCACTATAATATCCCCGCTATCCCTATCTTCCCTTTTTAGCGATGTAGTAGACCACACCACCTATCATGAAAAGAGGCAGAAGCGTCAAAAACACAGTTGTACCATAGTAGGCATAACGCGACGCTTCATTTGTGACCGAGCAAACCGCACACGCATGCACAGCTTTCTTTGCCGCTAAGCAAAGTAAGATTCCAGTAACAAGTCTGAGTCGCCTAAGATCCATGCTTACTAACTGAGATACACAAGTACATACAAGATGGGCCAAATACCAACGACAAAGAACCAAAACAGCTGGACCGCATGAAAGGTATCTTCCGTCAATTGCCCTGCGTTCAGCTTGACGGACAGACGCCATAGCCCGATCAAGGCCCCAACTGCGTGAATTGCGTGCGTGCCGATAACAAGATAGAAAAAAGCTCCATACTGGCTAGAGGTCATCGTCAGTCCAAAACTCAAGAGTCGAATCCACTCAATACCTTGAATTCCAACAAAAGCCAAACCCAGCCAAAGCGTAAACTTGACCTGCTTTCTGACAACCTCGCCTGTAGGATCTGCTTTAAAGGAGCGGTATGCCTTGAAAATCATCCAGCCGCTCGCAAACAAGACGAGTGAATTTAAAGCAGAGGCGACGATTGGAAGTCGAGGCTGGTCCGGCGGTGGCCAGGCTTCAGCAGCAGCACTTATAATTAGAAATGCGCTTATCAATGCGGCGAAAAACATCAGCTCAGCGGCGATAAACATCAGCATGCCGAGAGCACTGCTGTTCAATCCCCTCTTAGGCCTGGGGACCTCACGTCCTCCATATGCTGGCTCCATCGTTTTCATATCTGAAACTGCTAACTTACGAATCCTGTTTTAAGCCAATTAATGCGACTTTTCTTCGCTGTGCGATTCGTTGTGAGATTCGCTATGGCTGTGATCATCTTCATGGTGCTCATCTCGAGCGATTACCTCTGCTAACGCTTTGTCCTCAGAGTATTTCTTTACCCAATTATGTCCATTAGCGAACATCGCATCGGTTGCCGTTCCGAAAAAGAAAACGAAAAGCAATGAAAGGCAGGCCAGTAGAATATAGGGAGCGTAGATCTTCTCGACTTTCAAGTGCATGAAGTACGCACAAACCAAGTAAGCTTTCCATATTGCGATACCAAAGGCGGTCGACAATACTAAAAGTGCCCGTGAAACTCCTTCCAAGCCTAGAACGTGAGCCATTTCCGGACCGAGTACACTGATGATAAATAATATGAGCAGAGTAAAGTAGATCTTTAAGTAACTGGGATGCTTGTGTCCTGACATTTTTCGGCTTTTTTTTTGATTACTTTGCAATATACATCAACGGAAATAAGAAGATCCAAACGATGTCTACGAAGTGCCAATACAGTCCTATGTTTTCCACACGGTGCCAATTGCGCTCATTTTTGATGTCGTTTTCGGCTATAATCGCCATGATCACCATTCCACATAACACGTGGAAACCATGCAATCCTGTTGCTAAGTAATAAAAACTCCAGAAGTTGCTCGTGAAGATTGTGTAGCCGTGCAAAATTTCTGTCGCGTATTCGTAGGATTTGAAACCCATGAAGAAACCGCCCAGCATGATAGTTAGCCAGATCCACATGCGCGTCTTATTGGCATCTTTTCGCTCCGACGCAGCGTGCGCGAACACGACAAAGAGGCTGGAAGTCAAAAGCCAGAAGGTGTTCGCCGCTCCGATAAAGGTGTTCGTGTGTGCCGCCTCTGCAGACCATGATGGTCCATGATTAAAGCGGTTTAGTAAGTAGGTAGCGATGAGTCCGCCGAAAATAACGATTTCCGAACCGATTATCCACCAAACTGCTAAGCGACCTGTGGGGATTCCTGTGCGACTGCGACTTGTAGCTACTATTTGGTGAGCCATATTGAACTTTTTTTTGGATTCAGGATGCCTCAGGCTACGGCTTTTCGTTCTGCGGCCAATAATCCTTTTCCCGACCATCGACTGAGAACTCGTATGGGCCACGATACACCTCAGGCAAGACCGGACCGAAATTCCCATGAGGTGGAGGCGATGGGGCGACCCACTCTAACGTATTCGCCTTCCATGGGTTTCTGCCTGCCTTCTCGCCTCGCTTTATACTTACGATAAAGTTTATCAAAAACGGGATTTGGGACACCAACATAACGATGAGTGACATCGTCGCAAACACCCGCATGTCTTGCATGTCGGCCCCAGCGAGATCGGGATAATTTTGGAAGTTGTATATGCGACGGTGCTGTCCACCTGCTCCTAAAATGAATAGTGGTATGAAGATTCCATTGAAACCAATGATGGTACCCCAAAAATGGATTTTTCCCCAACTCTCATTCATCTTTCGCCCGAACATTTTCGGAAACCAATAGTAAATGGCCGCGAACGTAGCTATGATAGCGATAGGCACAAACGTGTAGTGGAAGTGGGCCAATACAAAATACGTGTCATGGAGATAGATATCTGTTCCACTAGATCCGAGCCAAATCCCCGTAACTCCTCCTAGGAGAAACTCCCCTGTGAAGGCTAGAGCAAAGAGCATTGCAGTTGTGAACCGGATCGATCCTCCGTAAAGAGTCGCGACAAAGGCGAACAACATAATCGCCACAGGAATCGATATCAGCAGCGTCGTTGTCGTGAAAAGATAGGTCGCCCTAGGATCCACCCCAGAGATAAATTGATGGTGCGCCCAGACGAAAAAGCTTAGGATGCCCAGTCCAATCGAGCTGTAAAGAATCAGCTTGTAAGAGAAGAGCTTCTTGCGAGCAAATGTACAAGTCACCTCAGCCACAATACCCATTGCAGGGAGAAGGACGACGTACACTTCAGGGTGACCAAAAAACCAGAACAAATGCTGCCAGAGAACGGGGTCCCCCCCAGCGTTTGCGTCGAAAAAAGCAGTCCCCAAAGTCTGATCGAAAAGTAGCATCACAGCGCCTGCCACCAATGGACCTACAGAGCACATGAACAGAATACTGGCGATCACGATCATCCAAACTATCATTGGGATATCGAACATTTTCATACCCTTTGCCCGAGCATTCATCGTCGTTGTAATAAAGTTGATACCCCCTAGTAAGAAAGCCACAATTTCGAGAGTCACCGCTATCAGCCACAAGGGGGCCCCAAAAGGGGTCGAGTTGTATTGGGCCTTCGCGGACAGAGGCGCGTAAGACGTCCAGGCTCCCCCAAATGCACCACCTGGAACAAAAAAGGAAGCGAGGAGAACAATCGCACTTAGGAGGAAAATCTGGTAAGAAAGCCGGTTGATTCTCGGAAATACCATATCATCGCAACCTATCATCAGGGGAATCAGAAAATTCCCCATCGCCGCGATTAATACCGGCATTGCCACCCAGAAAATCATGATAGTCCCATGATTTGTTACTAGGCTGTTGTAGGCCGCAGGTGACAATGTCCCCCAAAAAGGAATCGAAGAACCCGGAAACGCTAACTGCATACGGAAGACATAAGCGAAATAGCCTCCGATGAGAGCCATCGCCATTCCCGTAAACAAATACTGGAAACCGATTATCTTGTGGTCAGTGGAGAAAATGTATTTGCTCCAAAAGGAAAGTTCGTGGTGGTCATCATGGTGCTCCCCATGACCCACCTCTACGTGTACGACTTCAGCCATTGTTTTGGTCCTTCTTTTCTTGAGATGGATTTTGGTTTGCGCTTGCTAGAGTGCCTGCCCCAGTGGAATCGGGCGTATTCGCCGCTAGCCACGCATTGTGCTCGGCTTCTGACTTAATAAATATTCTAGCCCCCATGATGCCATGTGCTACCCCGCACATTTCCGCACATTGGATATCCCACTCACCTTCCAAGATCGGTTTAAAGTGTCCACTGATAACGCGGCCCGGTATTGCGTCCTGCTTCAATCGAAAAACGGGAACGGAAAAACTGTGCATCACATCTTTCGATTCGAGATGGTAAGAATACTGGGTGTTATTTTTGACGTGAAGCTCATTCACCGATACAATATCATCCTCGGTACCTAAAACCTTGTCCTCGCCCGCATGGTAGAACGTCCACGCCCACTGCTGCGCTACAATTCGTACCTCTTCGTCAGGCGGAGGAACATCTATCTTTATATTAAACCATACGAGAAAGGTCGGGATGATGATCGCCACGTCGCACACAAGTATCAGATAATGCGGAATTTCTATGGCTTGCTTCTGCTTGTGCGTTTCACCTGAAATGTACTCGGCCTTGTGACCATCCCGCTGGCGATAACGAAAGATTAGGTAGAAGAAATACCCGAGTACCAAGAAAAACCAGAAACCCACTAGAATCGTGATGATGTCGAAAAGGACATCTATTTCTACCGCGAAGCTCGATGCTCGAGGGAGCAAAGACTCTAAGATTCCTGGCATAAATTTATCTAAAAATTCAAACATGACTAAACAGGGAGGAAAGTTTTCAATTCGGGCTTTTTAAAAAACGTACCACAGCGTTATAATTACCGCCGAAAAGCCAATGGTTCCTGCAACCGTGTAATAGAACATCTTACGAGTGGTAGAGTAAGCATAGGCTTCCGCCTCTAGATCAAGTTCGTTTTCGCTATCGCTCATAAAATTTCAGTTTTTCACGGATAAGGACCGAATGCCTAATTGCCAAGCGTTTTGATGTAGGCAACTACGTCCTTCATCATCTGCTCATCTGCTAGGAGCATCGACATCGGACGCATCTGGGCCCCTGTTATGTCCTGCGGATTCGATCCGCGAACACCTGACTTGAATTTCTTAAGCTGGGCTAGATGGTACCAATCGTGCTGATTCACAAGACTCGGTGCATTCAGGAGGTCATTGCCTCTACCGTCAGGGCCATGGCACGCGAGGCAAGTCGCGTAAGTTGCCTGTCCTTTGACCGGGTCTCCACCTTCGAGAGTCGGCTCAACTGGAGAAGACCCCAGCGAAACGATGTAGCTCGCGACTGCTTGCATGTCATCTTCCGTAATCATCGTCTGGGCCATCGGCAGCATTCTGAGACCCGCAGTGTCCTCTGCATGAGCACCACGTATTCCCGCCTTATACTTTTTTAGCTGTTCCACAATATACTTCTCAGAAAGAGCCGTCAGAGCCGGCGCTAGTTGCAACGGAATTCCCTGTCCGTCGGGACCATGGCAAATAGTACAATTCCGGTACAGTTGCTCGCCTCGCTTGTCAGCCTTCAGCGTCGAGCTAACGACGGCGACGGCGAGAAGCGACAGTGCTACCAAGATTGACTTTGAAGAATAAAACCCCGCATCAAATCGGATCGATTTCATGGGTAAGATTATTAGCAAATACCGGATACCTGTATAGCATTAGTTGCAAATTGAAGAATGTATTAAAGCTTTTTATACGCACCACAAGGAAGACTTTGAACTCGAGGACGGTTCCCAGCCCGTTCGGAAGGGGAACCCGGCTGTTCTCTGTTTGGAATATAACCGATCATAAGACCGCCTAATACCTTGGGCGGCACGCCCTGTGTCAAGGTAAAATCTACCAGATTGCCCACACTCATTACGGCAGTTAAATCCTTCCCAATCTCGTCCAACCAGATCGATCTGTCACTCCGCTCAATCAAAAGCGGCTAGGTACCCTAAATCCAAGGCTATTTTGTCAGCCCAAAACGCTTGGTGAACGGATAGAAAATCAGCACCGGACGACCCACAATGGCGGGCTCTGGCACGTAACCCCAGTCGCGGCTGTCGGAGCTGTGGGCACTGTTGTCGCCCAGCGCCACATACCTCTCCTCAGGTACTTCGATTGTCTCCCCTCGTCTCAATAGAGAATTTCCAATGTGGAAATACCCATCGTAAGGGGCCACTTTTGAATTGTTTTTTACAAAACCGACCGAGCCCTGCGCCTCTTCCCCGTTCACAAGGAGTTTGCCATTGTCGATCTGGAGTTCATTTCCTGGGACCCCGCTCAGTCGCTTGATATAATAACTATCCCGGCCTCTCCGAGTCAGCACGGGGACTTCACTCGTCTTGAAAACGAATCCGTCTCCAACCTTCGGCCTGACAAAATGGTAGCTCATCCGATCCACGAATAGCTGGTCGCCGGTGTGAATATCGAAAGACAAAACCGTTTCCCCTTTTTCAAAGAACCGGCCCGTCTTCACGAGGATCACGTCCGTCACTAGTCCATTGGCCAGCGTTCTTTGTCCCCTACCAGCGGTTTCTCCAGAGCTGATCTTCTTTTGGATGACTTCGAGAAGCGAACTCTCTTCCGGAAACCAGGACTTGAGCAATATGTTCTGATCCTGCTCATTTAGCATAGGCATATCACTGGAAACATCGAATTCCTGCGGCGTTTTCAGCAGAAGCGGCTTCCCTCCGATCTCAAAAGCGAAACCATTGCCTTTACCCGGTATTATCAAATGGTGCCGCTTGCTAACCGTATTGACCGGCAACAAGCTGTTAGATCGAATCCGGGTCGAAATCGGTATTAGGAGTTCCCCATCCGCCGGGGCTTTCAATTCGTAGCGAATTGCTCCATGAGCGATCAGTCTAAATGCCCGGCTGATTACCCCCGGAGCAGGATTGTCTTCCGTCCACACCTCACTCGTCATTCCGTTGTAGGTCGGCCACATCGAGTTTGTTGGAATCTTGAACGGCTTGATAAAGAAAGCCGTGAAACCCAGGTAGAGGATCAGAAAGTAGAGCGCGAAATCTACATTTTCGCCAATCATCGACTGCGGGTAAAAGGCACCCCCCACCTTTTTCATGTGCCCTTCCACTCCTTCGATCGCAAGCTTGAGTTTGCCCGCGTCCGCGGTCTTCGCCTTCAACTGTACCCTCAGCTCCTCCAATCTTTTGCCCAGTTCCGAAATCTCGGAATCGGTGAGCTGGTCTTTCCGAAAATTGTAGACCTTGTGCCCGAGATAGAGCCAGTTTTTGGCAGCACCGCAAAGTTTCGAGTTTTCTGATTGGAGGAATCCGAACATAGGAAGGGTTTGAAAGTGTTTAGCAGAACAGCCTCTAAGGTATCTGGTCCGATAGAAAGTCTAAAATTCTCATTTGGAAGGAATTTAACGACCGTTCGCAATCTGTTGAGATCCCAGTTCTCCGGTTTTAACGATCCTCGGCTATATTCTCAATCGTTCTTCAAGACCTTAATGAAGGCGTCCGGCGGAATGGAGACATTACCAATATTCTTCATCTTCCGCTTACCTTCCTTCTGCTTGTCGAGAAGCTTTCGCTTTCGGCTTATATCCCCGCCATAGCATTTTGCCGTAACGTCCTTACGCATCGCCCGCACATTGGCACGAGCGATGATATTACCGCCGACTGCGGCCTGCACCGCGATCTTGAATAGATGCATCGGTATAATATCAGCCAGCTTTTCGCAAAGCACCTTCCCCTTCTCCCGTGCCTTGTCCTGATGTACGATTGACGAGAAAGCGTCCACCGGATCGCCATTCACCATGATGTCCATCTTGACCAGCTTGGACTCTCGATACTCGTCGAGCTCATAGTCCATCGATCCGTATCCACGCGTGATGCTCTTCAAGCGATCGTTGAAATCGACTAAAATCTCGTTCAACGGCAGATTGCACACCAACATCAAACGGGTTTCGTCGAGTGTCTCCGTGTGGTCGCAAACACCTCGTTTGTCCATGACTAGATTGAGGATGTCACCTATAGAGTCGTTCGGAACGTGGATGGTCGCCTTGATCGTTGGCTCCAAAATTCGTTCAATCGCGGAAGGGTCCGGCAAGTTGATCGGATTATCAACTTCGATTGCTTCACCATTCACCTTCTCTACCTTGTATATAACACTTGGATACGTTGATATGATATCGACGTCATACTCCCGTCGTATTCGCTCCTGGATAATCTCCATATGCAACAGACCGAGAAAACCGCAACGAAAGCCAAAACCAAGGGCCATGGAACTTTCTGCCTGAAAACTAAATGCGGCATCATTGAGCTGAAGCTTTCCCATTCCTGCTTTCAATTTTTCAAAGTCCGATGTCTCCACCGGGTAGATACCCGAAAACACGAGTGGCCGGACTTCCTGATAGCCGGGCAGCATCTCCTTGGCCTGATTGTGGTAATGGGTAATCGTATCGCCAATCTTTATTTCCGCCACGTTCTTGATATTGCAAACCAAGTACCCCACATCGCCCGCAGTCAACGTTTCCGACTTCTGCATCGAAGGTGTGAATACACCCACCTCTTTGACCTCTGCTCGCGTATTGTCACTCATCATGACGATTTGGTCGCCACGCTTAATTTCTCCCGAGAAAGCCCTAATGTAGACGATCGCGCCTCGATAGGCATCGTAAACTGAGTCGAAAACTCCCACCCTCGTTTCCGCGCAATCTGTCCACCTTGGAGGCGGAATACGAAGAGCGATTGCATCCAGAATTTCCTCGATTCCGATCCCGTTCTTAGCACTCGCTAGAATCGCTTCTTCCGCCGGGATTGCCAGCAGGTCCTCCAGCTGTTTCAAGCACAGGTCCAGATTAGCGCTGGGCAGGTCAATTTTATTGATCACTGGAATGATAACCAGGTCCTGCTCTACCGCCAGGTTCGCGTTGGCAACTGTCTGGGCCTCAACGCCTTGAGCCGCGTCAATAAGGAGAAGCGCTCCTTCACAGGCTGCCAGACTCCGAGACACTTCGTAGGAAAAGTCGACATGGCCAGGCGTGTCCATCAGGTTTAGCTGATACAGCTCCCCGTTCTTCGCCTTGTAGTGCATTGTCACGGGATGGCTTTTGATCGTGATTCCCCGCTCCCGCTCCAGATCCATCGAATCCAGATGCTGCTCGGTCAACACTCGCTGGGTAACGGTCGCCGTATTCTCCAGCAACCGGTCCGACAAAGTCGTCTTCCCATGGTCGACATGGGCTATGATGCTGAAATTTCGCTTATGGTCCGTTTTCATCAAAGCGGAAGAACTTGGTAGGTCCTTTCCCCCCTTTCAAGCCGCGATGTGGGAATTTTAAGATAAAGCGTCGGAATACGTACAAACCCTTCTGCCGACTCGAGCATGGGGCTGATGGAATGAGCCCAGCATTTCTTCCTACGTCGGATAGATGACGACAATGATATCCAATCGGAGTATTGTAGCGACAAGTGTCCAGCGGACTGATTTTTCCACGCATTCTGCAGACTAACCATTCTGAAATGCCTCATACTAACATTTCCAATCACTTCATAGCTTTATGCCTGCTTCAGATTCACTCGAAATCCGCAGAGCCATGTTCCTTGCCCAGAGGCTCCCGTAAATTGGGAGACCCTAAGAGCAGCCCTATAAATCGCTTTTCAGGAAAACCCAGGACAACGTGGCTACATTCTCAACAATCAAGGAAATTTCTACAGACATATGGCCGTGATCGTAAAAGGAGAAGCCACTTTGAATCGCTATTGACTCGCCGAGCTAGTCCAGAACATTGGATAAAATTCACGAACGCGTTTTCATTTTTCCGCTTCGAGCCTCAGCCTCAACTTTTGCATCAAAATCAGGATTAGGCGATGTGGGCACCGGAGCTCCGATTTCCGCCCTCCATGCTTCCAGCTGAGCCAGAAGTTCTTTAGCTTTTTCTGGGTTTCGTTTGGCCAGGTTACGTTTTTCGCCAATGTCCCGCTTCAAGTTGTACAATTCCAAGTCTCCACTTTCGAAATACTGGTGCAGCTTCCAGTCACCGATGCGGATGATGCTGCACGGTCGGCTCCGAAATAGGATGTCCCGTTGCTCATCGGTCACCGCATAGGATTGCAGGTAGGCGGGAAAGTGCCAGTAGAGAGGACGCTCTTTTAAATTCGTTTTCTGACCCCCAAACAATGGGACGAGGCTAACCCCATCCAAGGCCTGGCCTGTGGGTAAATCGGCCCCGACCATCTCACACAATGTTGGATAGACATCCACTCCGGTAATAGGAGTTTCATTGCGGGTCCCCGCCTTCACGACTCCCGGCCACTTGACAAAAAAGGGCACTCGAATACCTCCTTCGTAGTAGGTCCCTTTGTATCCTTTGAGTGGATCCATGTCTGTCGCAGGTCCATATCCGCCATTGTCCGAAAAGAATAGAACGATGGTGTCATCCGCAATTCCCATCTCTTCTAGGGTCGCTTGAATTTTACCGATCCCATCGTCGACCGACTGAATCATCGTCGCCATGGCGACATGGTCGTGCAGCTTTCCTTTTTCCTTCGACTCGTATTTTGCCACAAGCTCCTTCTTTGCATCAAGCGGAGTATGCACGGCGAAATGGGTCAGATACAGCAGCCAAGGCCGGTCTTTGTTTTCACGAATGAAGGCATCGGCTTGATCGCTCAAGTAGTCCGTTAAATAGGAATCCTCCGGCAATCCTTGCAAACTAGGGATATTCGGATGCGGAGGGTAATAGCCTTTGGGCGGAGAACCCGAATGCGTTCCACCAATATTGATATCGAAACCATAAGGAATAGGATCACCACTCAGGTGCCATTTCCCCATCGACGCGGTTTTGTAGCCGGAGGCCTGAATTTGATGGGCCCATGTCCTAATGTTCGTATCCAGCACATCCACACCGGATACATGCTGTAAACGACGGTACTTCGAATTTCCACGGGGTCCTGTACCAACGTTATAAATTTCGTGCCGAGGGGTGTACTGTCCCGACAAGAGGCTCGCTCTCGCAGGAGCGCAATTGGCGGATGCAGAGTAAGCATTGGTGAAGACCATCCCGTCAGCAGCTATTCGGTCGAGGTGAGGCGACTCGTAGAAATCCGAGCCCATATAACTCGTGTCCTTCCATCCGAAATCGTCTAGAAAGATGAAGAGAATGTTCGGCTTCGTTGATGCGGCGTTCACCACGGATACAAGGATACTCAGTGAAACTATAATTTTGATACATCTATTCATAAGGAACTGGTTTACAATTCATGGATTAACTAAACAATTATATCGGAATCAATTAAACAAACGCTCGACCGGTATGGTCTGCTCTTCGATCGAAGGACCACTCCATTTCAGGTCAAGTTGGGGCTTGTTGCCCGACTGCTTCAAATAATTTATTCGGAAGGGATGGAGACCGGCGGCTAACTTCACCTGGGCTGAAACCTCTGAACCTTGATTATAGCCGTAGTCCGCATCAATAATGTTTGCATCGTGAATACGGAAGACCGCACCTGAATCAGCCGTAAGCGAGAAACGATACTCTCCATCCTGAGGCACATCCAAGTAACCCGTGTAAACGACCGCACCGTTTTCCGGACCCACGTCGCCTCTTATCTGGGTCAACCCTCCGAGAGAGCCGGGAGTCACGTTCCAAAACTTTGGTGCCCAGGGAAAATCTCCTTCGTAAGCCACCCATCGCGCACCCGGTCGCACCGCCGCTACTTCGACTGAGGGCACGAATTCATCGTCGTACGGTCGAGGATTGTCCCCGTTGGGTCGGCGCAGCTGCAGCGAACGATCCTTCATGCGCTGTTGCAGGCCCACAAAAAAGTCATTTGTCCCAGCGAGATTTTTTACTTCCTTCAAATCCGTTTTCACATCGTAGATTTCAAAGTCGTCGCTGTGGCGTTGAATGTCCACGCGAACCCCCTTGTAGCCTTCTAGAAAAATCGCCTGCATTTCTTTCCGCGTGCGATTCCGATGACTCGGATCAAAATCAGGATAATTTGGCGTCTTCCCGCCATTTAAATATTCAACATAAACAGTACCCGGCTCCTGCTCACCTGTCCCGGTAAGCGTTGGAACGAGCGACACCCCGTCAGACAGGGCCGGTAGCGGCAAACCTGCAAGATCCGCAAAGGTCGTCATCCAATCATGAAACTGCGAAGGGGTGTGGTCGATACTTCCTGCTGTAATTTTTCCCGGCCAACGAGCCAGAGCAGGCATGCGAATGCCTCCCTCCCAAACGTCACGCTTTTCCCCATCGAACGGTCCATAGGACTGAAAGTGAATCGGGGTAAAGGGCTTTCCTTGAATATAACTCACGGACAGGGGACCATTGTCATTCGTAAACACGATGAGTGTTTCCTCATCGATATCGAGATCCTTCAACAGCTGCACCAAATCTCCCACTGCACTATCGATCCTACGAACCATGGTCGCAAACCGCTGCTCTACATTGGACCAGTTCGGATTGCGATAATCTGGATGTATCCAGGAATCAATCTCACCAGTGGCTGTATTGATCATTTTCCCGGGTTCACCCAGCCACTGTAATCCGCCCTTCAGGCCGCCTCCTTCCGGAAAGGCCTCGGTAGGAACCTGCAACGCCGCATGAGGAGTATCATACGCGAGATAAACGAAGAAAGGCTCATCGCGAGCGGCTTTCGCGTGCTCCATAACCCACTTCTTAGTATAGGCCGTAAAGAGGTCGGTTGTGTAGCACTTGTCGAGCTGGGCAGAAATCTCCTTTTCGTTGTGCCAGACCTCTTTTCCGGTTCGATGCGATTCAGAATTCCCAATGGGCCATTCGTTGTTGGGGTAGTGAACATGACCATCAACATGACGAACGTAGCCCAAGTACTCGTCAAACCCTCGCTTGGTAGGATAGGCAGGCCATTCGTCGGGATTTTTGAACGAATCCCTGGATTCACCCAAACCTGGCAAACCATACTTGCCCACGTGCAGCGTCCGGTACCCTGCTTCCTTTAACACCGTTCCCAAAGTGTGATTATCAGGAATGGCTTTGTCAAAATCGTTGTTACGAACTTCCGTGTGCCCTTGATGCAAGCCACGAAGGAGAGAGGCACGGGATGGGGCACAGACGGGTGCCGGGCAATAGTGTCGGCGCAGTTGAATGCCTTCACGAGCGATTTGGTCCAGATTTGGCGTGGCGTGTTTTTTCCCCGTTCTCTGGTTTTGGTGCAACACACCTATATCGCCATAACCCATGTCGTCCGTGAAAATTAGGATGATATTTGGTTTAGATCCGCTCGGATTCGCTCCAAGGGAACTAGCAAGAGCCAAAAAGAGGATCAATAGGCCGAAAAAAGAGCCCATTCGGGAAAACACAGGGGAAGCAGATTTCATAGGATTTAGACTGAAAAAGAGATACTCTGCACTCCTTGAACCACGCGTCAACGATCGACGCATTGATGATTCAGAAGTCCCTTGAAAGCCCTGCTTAGAATGCGAAACCTGGATTGCGATTGTTTTGACAGAAACAGCGGGTTGCCGTCGGCTAACGAAGAATTGAATTTGAAACAATATTAGCCCCACTGGCAGAGAGTTCCCTTTGTGCTTCGATCAATTAGACCCCCCCTATCTGGGAAAGCTACCGATTCTCTCGCAAACTAATCTATCAACCGGTCAAGGTGGAAACGGAGCTCGTTTTAAAAACCAAGTAGATTCTTGCTCCTGATTCCAACTGCAATGCTTCAATCGCATCGTAGGTCACCTCAACGACAAATTCTGGAACCGCATCCACAACTACCGCTTGGACCAGCCATCGAGTTCCAGCGTTTTCAACTCGGGAGATTGTCGCTGACAAACAATTGCGGGCAGACAATCCCCGCGGCTGTTCAAGACCGATTAGTACATTGTCAAAACCTATGCTAGCCAATACCCGATCTCCCAAAAGAGCATCTGTCGCCGGAATTTGTATACTCATATCAATATCTTTTCCCGAAAGACTCAACCGGTCCACTTGATCTGATTTTTCAATAATGGTACCTGAAAACACATTCTCAAATCCATGCTCTTTCGCCACGTTGAACAATGAATCACTGGTGAAGAGCTCGTTAGGACTGCCGGTCATAACATTCCGACCGTTCTCCAAGATGAGAACCTCGTCACACAAGACCTGCAATTCCGTGGGGTTGTGAGAAACTACAACTATCGGCAGTTCAAAGGCCTCTTTGATGCGGATTAGAAACGGAAGGATTTTTCTTCTCAAGGGAAGATCAAGCGATGCGAGAGGCTCGTCCAACAAAAGCAGTTTGGGGCCCGAGCAAAGCGCTCGTCCTAGCGATACTCGCTGACGTTCTCCTCCAGACAGCTGGTCAATCGATCGGTCCAACAAAGGCTCCAATTCGAGAACAGCGACGACTTTTTTCAATATACTTTGAAAGTCCTGTCCGCCTTGCACCGCCCTTGCCTTTCCCGCTTCCAGGTTTCCTCGCACATTTTTATGAGGAAATAATAAATGATCCTGGGGCACGTAGCCCATATGACGTTTCTCTGTGGGGACAAAGCAGCTAGTCTCCGTATCCAGCCAGATTTCACCAGCTACTGTGATCTGCCCCGACATCACTTTTCTCAGTCCTGCCAGGCATTCCAGAAAAGTCGTCTTTCCCGCGCCAGAAACCCCAAAGACACCTAGGACACGCTTGGAACCCTTGTATCCAAGATCCAAATTCAGACTACCAAAGCAAGCCTTTAATGAGATATTGAAAATCGTTTTTACCGCTTTCATCCCGTCTGCTCCTTTCTTAGAGAACGTTTTGAAGCAAGCCTTTCCGTAGTGTAAACCGCGATAAAACCAACCAGCAAGGCGACCCCCAATAGCTGATTTGCCAGGGTTTCATTCCCGCTTTGCTGGGCACTGAAAAGAGCCGAAGCCAAGGTCTGCGTTCTACCCGGAATATTTCCTGCCAGAATTATGGTTGCTCCAAATTCACCCAATGCCCGAGTGAATCCGAGCAAAGTCGCCGCAACCAGTCCCCGTGAGGCCAGCGGCAGAGTAATTGAAAGAAAAACTTTCTGCCGGCCCATTCCTAACGTTCGACCCATACGTTCCAAACGGGGATTGACCTCCTCAAAGGCGACCCGTGCCGTACGAACGAAGATTGGAAAAGACATTATGGAACAAGCGATGACTACTGCCTTCCAGCTTAGGATAATATCGAGATCGAAGCCGAGTCGCTCCGGGCCTAGCCAGCCATCATCGGCAAACAGTCGCAAAAGCAAGTAGCCAACGGCAGTAGGCGGAAGCACCAAAGGCAAGGTGGTAAAAGTCGATAGAACTTTTTTCCCAAAGAATTCTCGTCGGGCCAACAAGTAGGCAATCGTCAATCCCGGCACGGCAACGATGAGACTCGCTAAAACGGCCCAAAGCAAAGTGGATGAAACTGTCTCGTAAATCGTTGGCACGGTGAAAGTTGCCGGATCAATCCGGATTTAGGGAAACGTACGAAAATCACCCTGCAAGCTCCTGCTTGCAAGCGTGAACCCTAATCTACTTCTGACAAATCGACTCGAAATCCAAATTTTTCAAAGATCAATCTGGCCTTATTCGATTGCAGAAAGGTGAAGAATAGGCCAGCCGCTAGTTTTTCCATGCCTTGCTCCGTCATCGCAGCAGGATATCGAGCCTTTTCACTTGGCCCTTCTACAAGCAATTTCAAACGATCTTGGTAAAGTAGATAGTCAGTGAAATACACGATACCGATCCGGTCTTTACTGCTGGCCACTTGGGACAAAGCCGCTCGCACGTCTGGAGCCGGTGACAAACGCCCTTGAAACGCTTCCCAAACTGTCGAATCACCACAGTTTAACCCGGAGAGCCAATCACGCGCATACCTGCCAGCCGGAACCGCGTCCGGGTCCCCGATACACAAAAAAGTAAAATCTAGCCCGCACAACGTTTCGACTTTCTCCTCATCCCAACTAACGCCCTCTGCGCAGACCATTACGAGGGTGTTCCTCAAAAGATCGATCCGAGTATTGTCCCCCAACTTTACCCCACTTTCGAGATAATCCATCCAGCCCGAGTCCGCGCTGATAAACAGATCCGCTCGGGAACTCGCTTCGATTTGCTGAGCCAGAACGTTGGAACCTGCTGAATTCAAGGAAATCTCAAAACCGGTCTCCCTCTCAAACAGCGTGCCGATCTCTTCAATCGCCTCTTTTAAACTGACCGCGGCGAAGACATGAACGGTCTCGCTTTCTGTATTGATCTCTCTTTGACAGCCACACAGGATAGATAGGATCAGGCATCCTGAGACATAAAGTAGAGAGTTCCTCATTCGGAAAATAATAGGACCAGTTTTTATCATCAGCGATCCCAGTTTCAATGCAAGTCAGGCCAATGACAATGCCAAAGAAGAAGTCTCCTCAGTCTCCAATTCAACGATTAAGGTAAATACTCTGCCCGCATGGATTCCATTCGTTCCTGGCTTGCTTTAGCGGTTAGAACAAATACATGCCCTTGAGATTCCCATTTACTCACGGTCCAGCCCGATTTTCGTTTTTAGTATTCAAACTTATCTGACAAATTCACTTCCTCGAATTCTTCTCCTTTGGCGACAAATAATTGATAGACCACCTCCGCATCGACGCAGATCATAGCCACCATGCTATCCTACCAGTTGAGTGGGCGACATCCTATGCCTTCCGGAGCGAGGAATCGAAGATGCAGCTGCCGACTTAAATCAGAATTCTGTTCCATAAGCCAGTCGGTTATTTTCGTGGTGTTCTTATTGAAATACTTAAGTCTCAGTCCGTCGAATGAATAGTCGAAGGCACGGTCAACCAAAGGACCCGTATACTCATCGCTTCAATCAACAATAAACTGAAAACAAATGCCCGCTACAACCACCAGACTTACTGCCAAGGCCAAATATCGTGTGAACGTTCGACGAAAGTACCGCTTCTTCGAAGCGTTCTCCATACTGGCTCCCAATGCAGTGCGCAGGTCTGAGGGAGGCTCGAAACTACGCAATCGACCCTTAACAGAATCAATTCCGCTGTGAACATGGCACTCTTGACCCTCAAAGACGATCAAGACGGAATTCGCTGTAGACTTTAAGACGCCGCAACTTTGCCGCCGAGATTCTCCAATCGTGTTCGCATATCATCAGGCGCTTGCGCTTTTTCAAAAGCCTCTCTAGCTGAGATCAATCCACGATTGTAAAGACTCATTAGATGGGTATCCATCGTAAACATGCCCAATTTCGCGCCCGTTTGAATATCCGAGTTAATACGATAGGTCTTGTTGTCGCGAATGAGAGCCGCAATTGACGTAGTCGTAACCATGACTTCGAGTCCGGCGACACGACCTCCGCCTTCTTTCTTGCATAGCACTTGAGAAACGACGGCGACGAGAGAGGTTGCCAACTGCGTTCGAATCATCTCTTTCATATTCGCCGGAAACGCATCCACAATGCGATCGACCGTTTTAGCAGCACTGTTGGTGTGCAAAGTGCCGAAGACGAGATGACCGGTTTCCGCTGCGCTAATAGCTGCTTCAATCGTTTCGAGATCACGCATTTCTCCAACTAGAATCACATCAGGATCCTGACGCATGGCGCGTCGAATAGCTTCTGAAAAGGTAGGAACATCATCCCCGACTTCACGTTGTGTTATAAGACACTTTTTATGGTCGTGGTAATATTCAATAGGGTCTTCAATTGTAATTATATGTCCACTACGTTTTTGATTAATATAGTTAATCATCGACGCTAGCGTCGTACTTTTCCCAGAACCGGTGGGTCCTGTCACAAGGACGAGTCCCCGAGGACGATAAAGCAAGTCCCTGATTTGGTCGGGAATCCCAATGTCCTCTAAATCGAAAAATTCGTTGGGAATCTGACGCAGCACTAGTCCGTAGCTCCCCTTGGCCCTAAGTACGCTTACGCGAAATCGCGACTTGTCCATATAAGCAAAACCGAAATCGGCGCCGCCTTCGGTCTTCGCTGCTTGCACGTATGAGTCCGCTGCGATCGACTGCATCAATCTCTCGGTATCAGCGGGGGTCAAGTCCGGTCCATCTACTGAGACCATAGATCCGTGTAATCGCAATGTAGGTGGTTTACCCACTTGAATGTGCAGATCGGAAGCACCCTCCTCGAGTACCAACTCGAGCAATTCGTTCATTTCGTAACTCATAGGATGTCTATCGGCTAGAATTAGGGGTTTTTGAACAAATAGCCCAATGGAACGAGGGCTCGTCATCCATAAAACACTTAAACCAATGTGGGCTCATCTACGGTGACTGACAAGACTTCCTCTACGGAGGTTTGACCAGCGAGCACTTTGCGTACTCCGTCCTCCCGCATCGTCCTCATTCCCAACTTTTTAGCGATACTTCGCATCTGAGCGGCGGTCCCCCCCGTATAGATTAGCTTTTCGATTTCCTCATTGATCTCGAATATCTCAAAGATCCCGAACCTGCCTTTCACACCTTGATTATGGCATTTTGGGCAACCGGCACCTCTCATAAAACGAGCGTCCCGAATCGATTCCCGTTCTAAGCCAATGGCCAGCAGCTCCCTTCGCGTCGGCTCGTGCGGTTGCTTGCAGTCCGGGCATATACGTCGAACCAGCCGTTGGGCCATTGAAGCCCTTAGGGAAGTCGCTACCAAATAGGGCTTTACGCCAATATCAACCAGCCGAGTCACCGCGGACGGAGCGTCATTGGTGTGAAGTGTGCTCAAAACCATATGACCCGTCAAAGACGCATTGATAGCGATCTCAGCCGTCTCTCGATCCCGAATCTCACCCACCATGATTATGTTCGGAGCCTGACGCAGCATGGCTTTAAGAGCCGCCGCGAACGTCATCCCTATTCGTTTGCGCACCGGTACTTGATTGATTCCCGGCATCTGGTATTCTATCGGGTCTTCGACCGTAATGATTTTGCGGTCTGGGTTGTTAACGTAATTCAAGCAACTGTATAGAGTCGTCGTCTTCCCCGATCCAGTCGGACCCGTCACAAGCAAGATACCGTCAGGAAGGGTTACAAGCCGCTCAAAAGTATCCTGATCATCACTGAGAAACCCTAACTCCGGCAGCCCTTTCATGAGGCCTGTTTTATCCAAGATCCGCATGACAATACTCTCACCGTAAGCCGTAGGCAGAGATGAGACCCGGAGATCGTAGTCAATTCCTTCCACGCGAACTTGAATCCGGCCATCCTGTGGGAGTCGCTTTTCCGCAATACTCAAACGTCCCATGACCTTGATACGGGATATCACCGGCAACTGGAGGCGTTTCGGGGGTGGGCTAGCCATCTCCTGCAACTCGCCGTCAATCCGAAACCTCACTCGAAAACGCGTGTCCAAGGGTTCCAGATGTATATCGGAAGCCCTCCTCCGAATGGCTTCTGCGATGATTAGCTGCACCAATCGGATTATCGGTGCATCCGATTTGTCAGGCCCATCCTGCTCAACGTCCAAAGTCTCATCGCGAACCTGGACCGAGACATCCTCGCTTTTCTCCTCGTCGATCTCGCTCTCGCCAAGGCTATTTCGGTCGTAGCGAGTGTTTATCGCTTCTTCAATTTGCCTGCCATCTGCTAGGACGGGTTCGATAGGGGTCTTAATCAAATGAGACAGTCCGTCGAGGGACTCTACTTCAAGCGGATTCGCAATCGCTATCAGCAACGAACCGTCCACAAACTCGAGAGGGAACACTCGAAATTGCCGGGCAATCGTTTCCTGCAAATAGTCATCCGGCTCTTTGGGGAGATCGAGATCGGTAAAGTCGACGAACCGCATGGCAAATTCGTCTGCCAGCAACCGGTAAACCGTTTTCCTTTCAACAAAGCCTTTTTTAACGAGTTCCTCGAATAATCCGTTTGGGTCTACCCGTTCACTGCCCTCCTCCAATATCCGCAACTGCTCTTTGGATACAAGACCCTTCCGAACAATGAGTTGTATGATGAGAGCGGAATCGGACATAGAGTGTGTTAAAGATAGAGAATGGATCTCATTTGACAAAGCCTAATTACATACACGCCAATCCGAACCAGAAACCTCCATCCTTCCCTACTTCAGCGACATGAGGAATTCCGCATTCGACTTGGTCGCCTTCAACCGCTTGATGAGCATCTCCATCGCTTCCACGCCAGGCACTCCCTGCATAACGCGACGGAGACCATATACCTTTTCCAATTCCTGCGGATGATAAAGGAGCTCCTCCTTCCGGGTTCCGCTACGCTCAAAATTGATCGCTGGGAAAACACGCTTATTGATGAGATCGCGGTCAAGGTGTATTTCCATATTGCCCGTGCCTTTGAATTCCTCGAAGATGACTTCGTCCATTTTACTTCCCGTATCCACAAGGGCGGTACCCATGATCGTCAAACTGCCGCCTTCCTCAATGTTGCGAGCCGAGCCAAAAAACCGTTTCGGCTTTTGCAGCGCAGTTGCCTCGATACCACCACTCATGATTTTACCGCTATTACTGGCGAGGGCGTTATAGGCACGAGCCAGACGTGTAATCGAGTCAAGTAAGATGACCACATCCTTGCCTACTTCCACCATTCGTCTTGCCTTTTCCACTACCATCTCAGCCGCATGGACATGGCTTGACGGTGTCTCGTCAAAGGTTGAGCTGACCACTTCGCCCGTCACTTTGCGACGAAAGTCCGTTACTTCCTCGGGACGCTCATCAATGAGCAATACGATCAAATGGGCATTCGGGTAATTTTCCTGCACGGAATGGGCGAGCCCCTGAAGCAATATTGTTTTTCCAGTACGAGGAGGTGCAACGATCAACCCCCTTTGCCCTAGGCCAATCGGAGTAAGGATGTCAAAGGCTCGCATGGAGACGTCTTTCTTGCTATTACTTGGTAGAGGCGTCTCTAGCACAAAGCGCTCCGTAGGGTAATAGGGAATTAGGTCTTCGAAAGGGGGTACCTTATCGATAGACTCGGGTTCTCCGCCCATTACGGATACGATCTTGATTGAAGCAGGACAACGCTCTCCTTCCTGAGGAGCGGTTGCGATCACCTCGATTTCATGACCCCTTTTCAAACTGTAGTGGTTGATCAAGGATGCTGGAACATGAACACTTTCCGGTTTAAGCTGATAATTGCTAGCCGCATGCACCACAAATCCGTGACCTTCGTCGGAGACATCTAGAAAACCGGCGTCTTTGAATTGCAGCTTCTTCTCCGCTGCCAGTTTAAAGACCTCCTCAATGATCTGCTTTCGGCTTGGTTTCTCTTCAAAGACCACTCCTAGCGATTCCGCACCCAGACGACCTTGATCGATTGAAAGTTCGTACAACTCTGAGAGGTCAACCGGGTTCTCGATTTCACCCAACTCGTCCAGAATCGCTTTTACGTCCTCAAACTTCTTATATCGGGCGGCGTCTGGCAGCACTCCGCCCACGTGGTCGGTTTCTTTTGGAGGCAAAGGCTGCTTCCAACCACCTCCACCTTTCCGGTCTTGCTGATTTTGACGATGCCCACCTTTTTGGTTTTTGGATCGATTTTTCTGATTGGGATGCTGACCTTGCTTGTTCTGGTGTCGATTTCCGCCTTGGTTTTTGTGGCGGTGCGGTTGATTCCTTTTGTTCGAGTGTTTTTCGCGATCCTCATTGCCGGAGCGCTTATCGTCTCTGTCACTGCCCGTATCAGAATCAGAGGATTTTTCTGGCGCATCACGATCTCCCTTCTCCTCTAGCACATCGCGAACCACTTCGATTTTATCGACATCGTCAAAATGCGAGCCCCTACCCTTAAAATCTACGGGGCGGAATTCGGAGCTTTCCTCTTTCGGTGGCGCGAATTCCGTTTTCAATTCCGCAGATGGCTCACTATTTAAACCTGCGTCCGGCACCTTTTCCTTGGCGATTTTCTTCGCAACCTTCTTGGCCGCTTTGCGGGCCGCCTTACGGGCTACTTTCTTAGGTGGCTTGGGACTATCGCCCAAATCCAATTCAGTAGGAACGTTTGATTCGTTCGTATCTTCAGATTCGCTAGACATAGGAGGATTGGTGTAACCTTCACTTGGAGGATCGCGCCGCATCGGCTGACCGCTTCCAAAAAGATGGTCGATGGGTAGTGTCGAAAATTATAGTCGCGTGAGAAGCGTTTTGATTTGGTCTTCCAGAAATTCGAGGGATCCCTCATTGAGCAGTACAAAATCGGCATTCTCCGCCTTTTGGGAGAGCGGCATTTGTCGATTAATGCGCGCCAACGCCTGAGCTCGGCCTATGCCTTTTTGCTCTAAACGCTCGACCTGCGTTTTAAGATCACTGAACACGCAAATGGTAAAATCAACCCTATTCTGCAGGTTTTTTTCGAAGAGCAAAGGGATCTCCAAAATCCAATTCGCCTCTTGATCCGATGCGACTGCCCCCTCCCAGGTCTCTCGAACCTTTGGGTGCATAATATCCTCGAGAGCTTTGAGTTTCTCGTCATCACCAAACACAATCGATCCCAGCAATGAACGGTTCACCCCGCCATTGCTTGAAATCACTTTCGGCCCGAACACATCCACCACCTCCCGAATAGTCACAGGATCGCTCTCCAGCATATCATGCACGATCTGGTCACTGTCGAGACGCCTGAAGCCACGCTTTTCGAACATTCGACTCGCCGTGGATTTACCGCATCCCATTCCTCCTGTCAAACCGACAACCATAGGGACTAGGGTGACCAATTCAGCCAGTTGGACAACAACGATTATGTGCTTCCTTCTTGAAAGCTAAACCGCCACTGAAACTTGGTGAGTGGATCTGAATTCCACTATCCAGAATCCCTTTCATCTTGCCAATTCGCCAGCGACAGAATCGGATTACGATGAGTTGTTACCCCATTTTCCCCTCAATCCAATGCTAGCTACCGTCAAAAGCGCCGCTTTGCAGGGCATCGAAGCCGTCCCCGTTCTCGTCGAAGTCAACTCTGGCGAAAGCGGAGATCCGCGACTGATCATGGTCGGTCTACCTGACACCGCGGTGAAGGAGTCTGACGACCGCGTTTTCTCCGCCTTGGCAAACTCAGGATTTCGCAAACCCCAAACCCGAACCACCATCAACCTCGCTCCCGGCGACCTGAAAAAAGAAGGTCCCATGTACGACCTCCCTATCGCGTTGGGAATCCTGGAGTCAACCGGTCAGATGAACGCCAGAGGACGCTTCGAGAGGTTTACGATCGCCGGCGAGCTCAGCCTATCCGGTGCAGTCAGAGCAATAAGAGGAGGTTTGGCATTCGCGATACAGGCACAGGCAAAGGGACAGCGCGGAGTCATTCTTCCAGTAAAATCTGCCCGTGAGGCTGCTTTGGTAAGGGGTATCGAAGTCTACGGCGTGGAGACCCTGGACCAGGCCAAACGTTTTCTTGAAGGGGAGCTTCAACTCACCCGATTTAACCATTCGAGTCTGTTTGACCAGAAGGCCGAACCAACTGGTCTTGATTTCCTTGATGTAAAAGGACAAGAACAGGCCCGTAGAGCAGTAGAGATTTCTGTCGCTGGAGGACACAATTTTCTGATTATCGGCCCACCCGGCTCGGGTAAGTCGATGATCGCTAAACGAATTCCTACCATCATGCCAGATCCCACCCTCGAGGAATACCTGGAAATCCTGCAAATCCAGTCTGCCTCGGGGGCGACCAAACGGTGGGATACTTTGGCGAAGAAGCGACCCTTCCGATCACCTCACCACACCATTAGCGATGTCGGCCTGCTGGGTGGCGGTGCAATCCCTGGACCCGGGGAGATCTCACTCGCCCACAACGGCGTACTGTTTATGGACGAGCTACCTGAATTCAAGCGCTCAGCCCTAGAAGTGATGCGACAACCCTTGGAAGACGGGCAAGTGACCATTTCCCGATCTGCTGGCAAGGTCACCCTACCCTGCAATTTCATGCTGGTCGCCGCCATGAACCCTTGTCCCTGTGGCTACCTAGGTTCCCACCAAGGAGATTGTTCTTGCTCCCCAATTCAAGTGCAGCGCTACCGCAGCCGCATCAGCGGCCCTTTGCTTGACCGGATCGACATTCATGTTGAGGCACCTGCCCTCAGTATCGAAGAATTGAGGACATCTGATAAAGGCGAAAGTTCAGAAGTCATGAGGCAGCGAATCTCTGCCGCTCGCAAAATACAGCAGAGACGGTTTCACCACACGGACTACGTCACCAATTCCAGCATGTCGGAATCCGCCATCGAAACCCATTGCTCCATCACGCCTCAGATGGGATCCATCCTGCAAACTGCAATGGAGAAACTCAACCTCTCAGCCCGTGCCTATAATCGCATCCTGAAAGTCGCCCGAACCATCGCAGACCTAGCGGAATCCAACGCCATACAGCTCAACCACCTGACCGAGGCCATCCAATACCGTAGCCTAGATCGCACGACGCGGGTGTGATAAACCGCAGAAAACGGGCACCCGCTGAAAGCACTCTAACGAAATATTTCGCCGTCTACGAAGAATCGTTTCAGTTCAGCTTCGGCCGTTTCGGGACCGTCGGAGGCGTGGACCACGTTGCGCATCATGTCGGTGCCAAAATCGCCGCGGATTGTTCCTTTGGGAGCCTTTAAAAAATCGGTGGGGCCAAGCAGATCGCGCACGCGCTGGATTACGTTTTCACCCCGCAGAGCTACCATGATTACTGGGCGCGAGCTCATGAACTCTTCGATCTCCGGAAAAAAAGGCAAGTCCGCCACATGGGCATAATGCTCACGAAGGATGGAGGACTCTAATTGTACCATTTTAGTGGCGACAATTGAGAAGCCCTCGCTTTCAAAACGTTGCAGTACCTGGCCAACGAGACCTTTTTCCATGCAATCGGGCTTGAGAATAATGAAGGTTTTTTCCATCTAATTGTACTCGTTGATTATAAGATTCTAATTCGCCTCTTTCGGCCAACGATGATTTCTAATAAGTTTTAAAAACTAGCGAAGCATTCTGACCCCCGAATCCCAGGCTATTGCTCATAGCTACAGAGATTCTTGCTTCCCGCGCTTCGTTAGGCACGTAGTCTAGATCGCAATCAGGATCTGGCTCCTGATAATTAATCGTCGGCGCCAGCATTCCCGTCTCCAACATCCGCACACATGCCACGCTTTCTACTCCACCTGCCGCACCAAGTAAATGACCAGTCATAGACTTGGTAGAACTCATGGGAACGTTCTTCACGTGCTCACCGAGGAAAGTTTTGACCGCCATCGTCTCGAACCTGTCATTGTAGGGTGTGGACGTTCCATGAGCATTGATGTAATCAACGTCAGTTATATTCAACTGCGCGGAATGCAATGCTCGCTTCATGGCTCCAATAAGTCCCTTTCCCTCTGGGTGCGGTGCCGTGATATGATTCGCATCACAAGAAGCTCCGTACCCTACGAGTTCACAATGAATTTTCGCACCCCGCTTTCTCGCGTGCTCAAGAGTTTCCAACACAACAACGCCAGCTCCTTCTCCCATAACGAATCCGTCCCGATTCAAGTCGAAGGGACGGCTTGCGTGTTCGGGATCGTCATTGTTTGTGGACATAGCTTTCATCGAGCAAAATCCCGCGTAGCTCAAAGAAGTAATTGTGGCTTCACTACCACCGGCAATCATTACATCGGCTTCGCCTAGACGAAGCGTCTTAAGAGATTCACCAATCGAGTGGGCACCCGTAGCACAAGCGCTGACAATGGAAAAGTTTGGCCCCATCGCCCCCAGCTCTATCCCTATGACTCCTGAAGCCATATTGGAAATCAAAGCGGGAATCATGAAAGGAGATACCTTACGCGGACCTCCCTCGATCAGCTTGATACAATTTTTTTCGATGGTATCCATCCCTCCAATGCCCGACCCTATGAATACACCCACTCGGTCAGGGTCCTCCTGGTCCATGTTCAAGCCTGCATCCGCTACGGCTTGCTTGGTGGCGGCAAAAGCAAAATGGACAAAGCG
Organism: Candidatus Pelagisphaera phototrophica; assembly: GCF_014529625.1. Taxonomy (GTDB): domain Bacteria; phylum Verrucomicrobiota; class Verrucomicrobiia; order Opitutales; family Opitutaceae; genus Pelagisphaera; species Pelagisphaera phototrophica. Next base: position 1,456,254 of record NZ_CP076039.1, on the reverse strand, counting down.
GTCATTGCGGCGCGCTTCTTTCCGGTCCATGTAGTTGGTGGCGTCGAAATCCTTGATTTCTCCACCAATCTTGCAGGTAAACTTTTCAGTATCGAAAGACTCAACTTTGCTGATGCCATTCTTGCCGTCGAGAAGGCCCTGAAAAAAAGAGTCCACCCCCAGTCCGAGCGGAGTGATGGCTCCTAGACCGGTTATAACTACACGTTGGCTGTCCGCCAGCTCAGTCATAGATACGTCTCGCGAGTGTCGGGCACCAGAAAGGGGGTTCTAGCGCCAAGTTTGGGATGGGGAAGTGGGTTAAGCTCCCGCTTTCTCTTTAATGTAAGAAGTGACGTCACCGACCGTCTGCAGCTTTTCCGCGTCAGACTCCGGGATTTCACCTTGGATCTCGTCTTTAAACTCTTCTTCAAATGCCATAATCAACTCAACGGTGTCGAGTGAATCAGCTCCAAGATCATCGAGGAAGGAGGCTTCCGGCGTGATCTGCTCTTCGTTAACGTTGAGCTGGTTTACGATGATTTCTGAGACTCTTTGTTCGATGCTTTTTTCGTCAGCCATTTTCTAGACAGATTAGTAATAAATTGAACTCAGGAGGCATCACATAGCCATGCCGCCGTCAACGGTAAAAACTTGGCCTGTGACATAATTCGCTTCCTCAGAAGCCAAGTAGGCGACCATATTCGCGATATCACTGGCCTCCCCCATCCGTTTAAGCGGGATCATGGGGAGCACCAAATCCAGGGCTGCATCGGCCATTTTAGAGGTCATGTCGGTTTTAATGAACCCTGGAGCGACACAATTTACCGTAATTTTTCGGGACGCTAATTCTTTGGCCAGGCTCTTCGTGAAACCGATCATACCCGCTTTCGCCGCAGCGTAGTTGGTTTGGCCCGCATTGCCCATGATCCCGGATACCGACGAAATATTGATGACTCTGCCCCAACGCTTTCGCGTCATTGGGCGGGCGAGCCCTTTAACCCAGTAAAAGCAGCTGTTCAGATTCGTGTTGATTACGCTCGTCCAGTCGTCCTCCGACATGCGGAAAAGCAGGTTGTCCTTGGTGATGCCTGCATTGTTGACCAGAATGTCGATATTCTCGTATTCGTTAAGCAACTCTTCGCTTGCCGCCGCAACCGCGGCCGAATCAGACACATCAACCGCCTTTGCGATCGCTTTTCCACCCGCATCGTTGATCGCTTGCGCCGCTTCACCACAGGACGATTCCGAATAGGAAACGCAAATTACGGTCACGCCCGCTTTCCCAAGCTCCTCTGCAATAGCACGACCGATCCCCCTACCGGCACCGGTTACCAATGCCAATTTTTTTTCAAATGTAAGACTCATAATTTCCTATCTCGAATACGCTCTAAAACGCTAAATAACTGCTAAGTTAAACCAAAGCAAACAGTCCAAAGCTCTAGAAGCGCTTAGGCAATGTTAGTTTTCAGCGAAAAACGCACGTAAACCCTGCTTCCGCTTGCTCTCACTGGTCGGGACCATCTTTATTTCGTCAAATGATTGCAAGCAACTCGGTCAAGGAAATTAACGCGTTTTCAAGCAAGGAAAAGTACTAAAATTTAGATCCACCTCTAGGCTACCGTGCAATTCCAAAAATGGCAACTAAAACTAACTCGCTGCGACTTCAAAAATATCTGGCTGAAATGGGCGTCTGCTCGCGACGAACAGCGGAAGTGCTCATCCGTGATGGATCGATCATGGTCAATGGCAAGATCGCCCAGATTGGAGATAAAATTGAACCAGGTATCGACGAAGTCATTTACGAAGGGCAGCGGATTCGGCATCGCAAGCAAGGTCAGGCTGTATTCGCTTTGAACAAGCCCAAAGGGTTCATTTGCAGCAACGACGATCCACACAACGACCGCACTGTTTTCGATCTCATTCCCAAGGACTATCAAAGCCTTCGACTTTTCTGTGCGGGAAGGCTCGACAAGGAAAGCGAAGGGCTAGTCATTCTGACCAATGACGGAGATTTGGCAAACCGACTGATGCATCCGTCGAATCTCGTCGTGAAACGCTACCAGGTATCTCTAAAACAACCATTCCCAAAAAAAAGCATTCCTAAACTCATCAAGGGCATAAACTACGAAGGGGAGAGAATGAAAGTGGAGAAGGCCGCCCTTCTTGGAAACCAGAGCAACGATGCCTCCAAAGAAGTCGATGTCCAGATGCACCACGGAAAGAAGCGGGAAATCCGCAATCTGTTCATGGTTCTTGGATACGACGTCAAACGACTGAAACGATACCAAATCGGAACCTTCAGCATCAAAGGAATGCCTAAGGGCGTCGGAATAATTCTACAAAAAAACGAGATTCAGAAACTATTCAAACACGAGAATACCTTATGAAAGCTGTCATCATCCTACCTATATTGGTGCTACTAGCGACCCTGGCAGGTGGCGTTTCCACATTCGCCCAAGAGTCAATCAACGTTCGGATTCGCCCCGACCCTAACTCCACTCAAATTGGAAAACTCCCTTCCCTTTCGCTCGCTGTGAACGCAGAGTGGCCAAAGAATACCGAACCTGCCTCTGGGTGGAGACCGATTTACTACAGAGGCGAGTTTCTTGTGTATTTAGATAGCCAAGACATAGGAAAAAATTTCCTTCCACTTCCTGGCTCTCGCTACTTGCTAAGCCCAAGATCCGATGCTGATATCCTCGCGATCGCAACCGACCTGGACAAGGCGGAGATTGTCTCTATCGACCCGCGGTTCTGCCATATAAACCTTGAAACTATCGTACTCGGTTACATTCGCGACTACTCGGTGCCGCCCACACCAAAACTTAAGCCGAACGCGGCAAGAACCGTAGTGCCCAAGCAGCCCAAAATCGTTAGCGACTCTGGTCAATCCTTGGAAGGCATACTTGTCTCTGCTAGCTATCTCGAGTCAACTCGATCGGGATACAAATTCAAGTTGATCAACAGCGACAATGAAACAATTGCCTACGTCGATCACTCGAAGCTTCCTGATGCGGAGCCGTTTACCAATTTCGTGAATACACGATTAACGGCTTGGGGGACGATCGATGACCTTGAAAACATAGATTCCATCGTGCTTCGCGCCAAGATGTTGAAAAAGAAAAACTAACCGTTTCACACTCATAATTGGTAGATTCGCTTGCATCTAAATGAAACTAATTGATGGCAAACAAATCGCTCGCGATATTGTCGATGAGCTCAATTCAAAAGTATCTCAGATAAAGGGAGCCAAACCCTGTATCGCCTTTATTCGAGTCGGCGAAGATCCGGCGTCTGTTTCCTATGTTCGAAGCAAGAATCAGACCGCTGAAAGAATCGGGATTCGTCCCCTGCTTTTCGCCTTTGAAGACACGATCACAAAGGACGTGCTTTTTGCAAAAATTGACGAACTAAACGCAGATAGCTCGGTAAACGGAATTTTGATACAATCACCGTTACCCTCACAACTCGATGAACAGTCCGCGTTCAACCGCATAGACCCGATCAAAGACGTCGACGGTTTTCACGTCGTCAACGCTGGTAGGATTGTTCAAGAGGATCCCACCGGGTTCGTTTCTTGTACTCCAGCTGGAATCATCGAAATCTGCCAAAGGGAAGGCGTCCCACTTGAAGGAAAGCATGTCGTCGTTTTAGGTCGCAGCTTAATCGTCGGGAAAACGTTTTCTCTTCTCGCAATGCAGAAAGGACCGCATGCGAATGCGACGGTTACGGTCTGTCACTCTAGAACGCGGAATCTGAAGGAAATCACTCGACAAGCGGATGTTCTCGTAGCGGCGATTGGCAAGCCGGAAATGGTCGCCGGCGACATGGTGAAAGAGGGTGCCGTCGTGATAGACGTCGGGATTAACCGGGTCGAAGATTCATCTAAGAAAAAGGGGTACAAACTTGTGGGAGACGTCAACTTTAGCGAAGTTTCCCCTCTCGCTTCGAGAATCACTCCCGTTCCGGGAGGCGTTGGTCCGATGACCGTGGCAATATTAATGAAAAATACAGTTAAAGCATACGAATTGCAAAACGCTTGATTGGCTTAATGTGTCAAATAATTCATTTCTTCCAAATATGACCGAGCAAAATTCGCCCGATCGCACGATACTGGTAGTCGATGATGAGCCGGTTAATATTCAGGTTTTGAGTCGTAAACTCAAACTAGAGGGGCTCGGGGTACTAACCGCTCGAAGCGGGCAGGAGGGACTCGAGCTCGCTCGGTCGGGTTCGCCCGATCTCATACTTTTGGATATCATGATGCCCGGCATGGATGGCTTTGAAGTCTGCCAAAGACTCCGTGAGGATGAACGCACAAAATCTATCCCGGTCATTTTTGTAACCGCCCAAAACTCAAAAAAAGGAAAGCTGGAAGGACTACAAGCCGGTGCAGTAGACTACATCACCAAGCCCATCGATTTGGAGGAGACCACCGCTCGAATTAGGTCGCAACTCAAATATCTGGCAATTAATCAGGATAATATCGAACTGACCAAACGGCTCGGCGAATCGCGACGGGCCGCATCGATTGGAGCGCTCACCCAGGGCATCGCCCATAACCTCAATAACCTCCTCGGAGTCGTTATGGGTTACATGGAACTGGCGAAAGCCAATCACAATGACGCGGAGAAAGTTTTGCACAACCTTACCCGGGTTGAAGGAGCTGCAAACCGAATCGTCGGTATCATAAAACAGCTGAGTACGGTTGCATTCACTACAAAGCTATCGCTACACAGCATGTTGATCGACAAGCTTGTTGCCAATAGTATCGAGCGAGCAAATGAAGCTGCGGGCACGAGCATGGTTGTCGATATAGACAACCAGCTCGATGGAAAGTCGATCCAGACAAACATTGAAGCCTTCGAGGATGCCCTTTCCAAACTAATCCTAAATGCTTGGGAAAGCTATATCCCATCCAAGAAGAGAGAGCGGCCCATTAGGCTCACCACCCAATTTTCCGATGACCAGCAGAATGTGGTTTTTCAAGTCATCGACAAAGGGGATGGAATCGACCCAGAGGTGGAAGACAATATGTTCGAACCCTTCGTCAGCACGAAAAACACCGTTGGGGTCGGAATGGGGCTGACAATCGCTCGCCACGCCATTCGCACTTTGGGAGGTGAAATTCGAATCAATAAAAATGAGACTTGCGGAGTCACGGCCGAGTTCACTCATCCGTATCAAGAAAGCGACGCCTAGTTTATATGAGTATTGGATTTATTGGTGCAGGAAACCTCGCTCGGGCGATCGTACTTGGCATTTTAAAAAAAGGCGTTTTTTCCTCGCAAGAAGTCAGTTGCATCTCGGGATCGGGAAAGACCGCACGGGCTCTCTCCCTGGAAGCGGGTATTAGACTATCTTCCTCGCGTCTCGAGCTCCTCAACCAGTCCAATACCGTTATTCTAGCATTCAAGCCCCAGCATTTGGATACCATAACGGAAGAGGAAGGAAATGCTGCCAAAGGCTCATTGTTGATTTCCGTACTCGCCGGACGCAACCTGCCGTCACTTCGAAGCGCATTTCCTTTAGCTCGAAACGTGGTTCGAGTCATGCCCAACACGCCATCGCGAATTGGCAAAGGGGTGAGTGCCTATTGCTTTGAAAATCCTCCCACCAACGACGACCGAGAAATCGTGGAATCAATGCTTGGGGCGTTGGGGGCCAGCTACGAAGTCAATGAACCGCAAATGCACATCGTTACCGCGGTAAGCGGCTGCGGACCCGCAGTCTTTTTTCAGTTTATCGACTTTGTCGCGCAAGCAGCTGAAACGCATGGGCTAGAACGCTCCCTTGCCACTCAACTAGCGATAGAGACCGGAATCGGTTCCCTCGAACTAATGAAGCAAAGCGGCCAGCTTCCTTCTGAACTAGTCGATGAAGTGGTCTCGCCCAACGGTGTGACCCACGCTTTGCTGGAGAGCCTCAAGTCCGCCGATTGGTCCGAAACGATCCACAAAGGGATATATAAAGCGGTTAATCGTTCGGAAGAACTATCCAGACCAGCAGGCTGAATAGTATTCGAATAAACCGTGCAATCCGGCCTAGAGTTCTTCTGCAGTATACGGGCTACGAACCCCGATTTCGGCTCGTATAGCGGCAACTCGATCAGTGTTGACCTCGCCTGCCTCGTTGCCCCAGTTATTACGAATATAGGTAACTAGACCTGCAATTTCATGATCCTTTAAGCCCAGACCATAAGCCGGCATATTCCCATTATATTCGTTTCCTTTAACTGTGATTGGGCCTACTAAACCCGCTAGCAAAATTTTCGTTGGCACAGCCTGGTCTTCGGTGATCACATACTCAGAACCTGCCAATGGAGGGAACTGACCCGGAAGACCATTTCCATCCGCCTGGTGACAGCCCACGCAAGCCATCTTTGTGTAGAGCGATTCTCCAATCGCAAAGTAATCGTAAACGATTGGACCTCTAGGTCGCTCCTGCCAATCATTGTGTAGAGCGATATCAGCTCTTTCGTGCAAATAAGAATTCTCCTCGCCTAAGTAACGTCGAGCGTAAAACCAACTAAAAATTATTACGGCGATTACCGCCGAGCAGGTAAAAAAAAGTACTGGGAAAGCCGTAGATGGCTCGCGACGGATCCGCGCATGGGTCTTTACGATACTCCCATCGCTGGCTAGCGATTGGTCGATTCCCGGTAAATCCCGATTTTGGAATTCGTCACTCATTACTGTGCATTCTCCAACGCAACGGCTAATTCCTCAGCCATCGTTTCGTTCGATTTAGGGGCTTCCTTTAAATCGTAATCAACTTTCAAGCTTAGCATGTATGAAGCGAGCGATTCCGCCTTTCTTGTCGGGATCACCTCAAGTCCTTCTCCAGGAGAAAACTCTTCCGGCAGATCAAGGGCGTTCGCTGATGCCTCACCAACGACCTCACGCACTTCGTAAAGAAATGGATACGGTGGCATGTTCGTTCCCTGGGAATTGATTTGGGGATTGTAGAAATGAAGGAGGTGCCAATTCCTGTCTAATTGACGTGCCCCAACATTAGAAAGATCCGGACCAATCCGAACATTTCCAATGAGTGATCTTTCGTCATTAATATAGTCGCGAGCCACAGACTGCCGTTCACCCCAACCTCGAGCGATGTCCATTCCAGATGCCACTCGCACCTGCTGCGTGTGACAGGCGATACAGCCCAATTCTTGATAGACTTCCTTGCCGTGGGCCGCTGCTCCAATCGTTTTACCAGGAACGTACTTACCTAGATCCTCATCAAGTACTGCGGAAAGGTTCCCTACCCCTTGGTTTGTTTTAAAAAGAACGAACGTCCAAGAAGTTGCGACGATGAGGAAAATCCCTAAAAATATGAAAGGACCACGATTCATTAGGTGCTATACTCCAATTCCGGAGCCTCTTTAATAAGACTAGTTTCGGTTTCCTCCGGTGTCCGAGTCGAAAGCATGATTCCAATGTAAGTTGCTCCACTAGCCACAGCTCCAAAAAGAAAGAACACCATTCCAATGGTAGTTAGATAGAAACTACTCTGCATCGTCTTTACCACAACGAGCGCTTCAGCAGTGCTTCCGTTCATCAGTTCTCCTTGTTGAGTGCCTCCTGAAATCAGTCCTATGGATACGAGAATCAACCCCATCAAATGGGACCAAAACTGCAAATCGATCAGAGAAGTGGAAGGAAGTTCCTTATTCAAAAGGCGTGGAAGAATAAAATAAATGGCACCTGTAAAAGTCATCCCAGCGAATCCAAACAGCGCAAGTTGAGTGACGCCTGAGTCATAGAGGGAAAACTGAGTGGTATCCAGTGAACCTCTGAGTGCTCCAAAAATCTTGTGATACATTACAAGTAGGAATGTAATACAACCTACAAATAGGTAGCGGGCGGTTGCTGAGTCCCATATCACACTGAAACGGCTGAACAAACTGGATAAGAACTGGATCGACATCGTAGTCGTTGGAATCAGAAGGCCAAAAGTCGCGATAACCCCTAAAGAGGATACCCACGCAGGTATTGGACCATTCGCGAGATCCGCAATTCCTGAAAAGCTAGCAAACAAGAACCATGACCAGAACGCCCAACTCGAATACTTGTACCCAACAACTGCCGCGCCCAACGTTTTGGGAAGAAGATAATAGAGAGTCGCGAATGCTAACGGAGCAATAAACAATCCAAATACATTCTCAACGTACCAGGAGTTGACCAATGTTTGAATGGCTCCCTGCGCCGGCATGCCGACCAACATTACCTGTGCAGCCGTGTAGATCCACGCAAACGAAAAAATTGAAGCGAGAATCCACCATTGCGATGCGTAGCTCGATCTATGAATTCGAGCCCTAAAGGTCAGCAAACTCCAAGTCCCAATTCCTAGGAACGCTAAGAACAATATCGGTGCTGCAAACGCGGGGAACTCGAGCCACTGAAAAGGTAATTGCTCGCCCCACATGATTCCAATTATCCCAGCCGTGACTCCGGTATTCCAAAGAGTGATAGAAATAGTTAGAAACTCTCCTAGTCCTGCGTTGTTCCCGCCTAGTCGACTCAACAAAAAAACCGCACAGGCCAGACCGGCATTAAAAAGCCAGCCGTACACCAAGGAGTTCCAGAAAATAGGGGCCACCTTTCCGTAAGTGAGGAACGAGTAATCCGCAAGGAATCCAGGCGAGTGCAATTTTATGGAGGCAATCAATCCGAAAACAGTCGCTACAATCAGCCAAACAAACGCGCTTATGATCAGTGCAAGTAGGGGAAAGCGAATCGACGCATCAATCCCACGGACACCCTCACGGTTCTTCGAATCTCCCGAGAGATCAGGAAAAAGCGAAGAGCAAATATTGCCGATCAAATTCATATTCAAAACTACAATTCGATGAACTCCTCAGTCTGTATAAACTACTTTGAGTTTTCAGAAACGATAAGCTCTTTGGCGCGCTCTATGGGCAGCCGAACTTTACCTGTGGAGGCGTCCATAACCGAGTACTTGGAAAGTTTTTCCGAAACGATTGCTTCGTGCTCTACCAATGAGGGTCGCTCTAAGGAAGGCTCTCCCGATTCGACTTCTGAATCCAGATACGTGAAACTAATAAAGAAATAGAAGATCAGTAAACTTCCCAATATAGCGACAGTCGTTGGGAAGGCGCTTCGTGAAGGTGTTTGGGCGGTTTCGCTCATCGCTCTTTAAATTAATGGTTGTGGTTCAAGCAATCCTGAATGCGTGGATCGCGAATCGGTATGATCTTCGTTTTCAGGAAACTCGACCAGTAGGCCCAAAGTAAAACTCCCCCGGCTCCAGCAACTCCTGAAATGTACCAAATGATATTATGAAAACTTGAGAACAATTGAAATGGCTCGCCATGCGAGTCCTTCAAAGACGGAAGAATGTTGAAGAAAACATCCAGCAGGTTCATGCACAGCAACCAGGTAGCCATGAAAGTCATAGACTTGAAATTCGTTTTGAGCGGGAACTGGAGCATATAGAGAAACGGGAATAGAAAATAACCGAAGATCAAAATCATGGAGATCGGCCACCAAATCCCCTGCTCGCGATCGTTAAACCAGAAAGTCTCTTCCGGAATGTTGGCATTCCAGATCAGGAAATACTGGGAAAAGGTAATGTAAGCCCAAAATACTGTAAACGCAAAGGCTAGAGTGGCCACGTCATGTAAATGCTTCGTATTCAGAATTCCTTTCAAAGGACCCTTCGCGACCAAGAACGCGCATGTTAGAAGCATCACCGCTAACGCCGCACGCATAGCACTCGCGAAAATCCATACACCGAACATAGTGGAAAACCAGTGGTACTCAAGGCCCATAATCCAATCGAAAGCCGCGGAGGTCCAAGTTAGGGCAACCAGAATGAGTCCCGCGGCAGCGTGTTTGCGGCTCGAAAAGGTGTGATTAGGGGAACCGTCCTCATCCTGCGTGAACGAGTTTTTCCGAAACGCTCGAGCAAAATAGGTCCAGACCGCAAAACAGAAAACAGCTCGAAACCAGAAAAAAGTCTCCGACAGCCACCAAGTCTTCTTTTGGTAAAGTATATCTGTGCTCACGGTACCATGACCATGAAGAGGCGCATCCTGATTCATCCATAACCAAAGCACCCCTTGATCCTTGCCCATATAGGTAATAATGAAAAGGGGGATAAAGAGAAATCCCATGTATGGTAGGGCAGAAATGTAGTGCTCCGCCTGCCGTCTCACGATAACGGACCACTCTGCATCGAAAATATGGTGGATCATCACCAGGAACAGCATCCCGACAGCGATGGATGTGATGAAAATCAACCCGATGAGATACGACCATACCGCTAGTTGCGTATCAACAAAGAAGCCGACAAACGAAATGGTCAGTCCAACGACTCCGATCGCCAGCCACTTTTTTGGCTTAGGTGAAAAATCTTCGCTCATAGTCCGAGCTCCTCTCGCTTAGCAGGCGTCAAATCATCAACAGTGCCGTTTGCGGCCCGCTGTAAAGCACGGACGTAAAGGACAACGTTCCAGCGATCTTCGACCGTGAGACGGTCCGCGTATCCAAGCATAAGCCCTTTACCGTTCTTAACCACGTCGTAAAGCTGCCCATCCGTGTAGTCTACCAATCGCTGTTCTGTGAGGTTCGCTACCGTCAGCATGCCATATTTTTTAGTCATACTGTCTCCATCCCCTGCCGCACCATGACAAATCGAACAGTATATATTAAATCGATCCTCACCGCGTGAAATCGAGTCATAGTCGACCCCAATAGGAAACCCACTGCCGAATTCTTCACCGCTTTCCCCCGTGCTATAGTATTCGTTTTCGTAGTATGTACCTCGAGCAACTGTTCCGTCAACTGGGAGCCGATCGGTACGGCCATCCGCGAAGAAAGCGCTTTTCGCTTGGGGTTGGTACTTTGGCATCCGATCCATGTCTGAAAATACTTCCAGTGGTGGTCGAGTTGAAACCTCACCTCGTGGACCGAGAATCGCTAACACCCCGATGACACCAAGAATAAATACTAGAAAAACGTATCGCATCGAAATTATTCCTCCAACTCCCCGACTTCAACTGGTCCGAGATCGTTAAGGAAAGAGCGTGTCTTCTCCCCGTCGAATTGCGGATCTTCATTTTCGATGTATAGAAAGAACTTGTCGTCCGAGCTGGCGGCAACGTCCTTGTACTTTAAAACCGGATGATGGTGCCTCGGCAGCTTATTCAAAATGAACATGCCTCCAATGGAAGCAAAGGCAGAAAACAGAATGGTTAGCTCGTAAGAGACAGGAAATGCAAACTGCGGGCTGAAATACGGTTTGCCGCCAACGATGAGCTTGTAGCCTTCCATATAAGGAAGACTGAGTTCTGATGCTCCCGTGAACCAAATCATCAACATTCCCGTTGTAAGTCCAATGGTGCCACCAACGATGGTGAATCGTCCTACTAGAGACCTCTTGATTCCCATAGCTGGATCCATCCCGTGGATCGGAAACGGCGTGATAACGTCCCAGTTTTTGTAGCCAGCATCTCTCACCTTCTCTGCCGCATGCATGATGTCGGCAGGGGTATCGAATTTAGCGATAAGTCCGTGTTGATTAACCATTGTCGGAGGAATTCGCTTTCAACTAATGTTTGTGAGGGTCCGCCTGTGGAGTGACGGCCTTTATTTCCGCCATCGCCATAAGTGGCAGGAAGCGAAGGAATAGGAGGAAGAGAACAGAGAACACTCCGAACGTCCCCACGTAAGTGAAAATGTCGATGATTGTGGGCGAATAGTAACCCCAGCTCGATGGCAAGAAGTCGCGAGTCAATGTCGTGACGGCAATCACGAACCGCTCAAACCACATGCCGATGTTGACAAAAATCGTAATGATCCAAACCAAGGCCGTATTTTCGCGAATCTTCTTAAACCAGAAGAATTGAGGCGAAAGCACATTGCAGGAGATCATTATCCAATAAGCCCAGGCGTAGTTTCCAAAGGCACGGTTGACGAAGGCGAAAATCTCGAAGTCATTCGCTCCGTATGCCGCTATGAAGAACTCCATACCGTAGGCGTATCCCACCATCGTACCGGTGGCCAAGATGATCTTGGTCATACAGTCGATATGATACTGTGTAATCAGATCCTCCAGACGGTAGATCGCTCGCAAAGGCAGCATAAGCGTCAATACCATGCCAAAGCCCGAGAAAATAGCACCAGCAACGAAGTACGGCGGAAAGATAGTCGTGTGCCATCCGGGCAAAAGAGAAATCGCAAAGTCAAACGATACGATCGTGTGAACCGAAAGTACCAGTGGCGTCGATAGTCCCGCCAAAATCAAATAGCACATTTCATAGTTGCTCCACTGGCGATTTGATCCCCGCCACCCCATCGCAAAGATTCCGTAGAGAACCTGACGGATCTTGTTCTTCGCGCGGTCGCGCACACTCGCCAAATCAGGAATCAATCCAACGTACCAGAAAAGGACCGATACCGTACCATAAGTTGACACCGCAAAAACGTCCCACAGAAGTGCCGACCGAAAGTTAGGCCAGATTGCGTTTGCATTCGGTATAGGGAAAAGGAACCAAGCCATCCACACACGTCCTACGTGGAATACCGGGAAGATGCCCGCGCAAACCACCGCGAAAATCGTCATCGCCTCGGCCGCTCGATTAATAGAAGTCCGCCACTTTTGGCGAAGGAGGCAGAGGATCGCGGAAATAAGAGTACCCGCGTGACCAATACCGATCCAGAAAACAAAGTTTACAATCGCCCATCCCCAGTTTGCGGGATTTGCCAGTCCCCAAACACCTGTTCCAGTGGCGACCAAGTAGACGAGCCCGATCACTGTGAACGAAGCCGTCGCACAAGCCATAATGAAACAAACCCACCACCAGGTAGGCGTTTTCTCTTCAACGATTCCACAGATCTTGTCGGTTATCCAATTAAAGCCCCGGTTGTTGTCGACAAGAGCGGGACGCGGGATATCGACCGGATCAACTTCTTGGAGAATAGCCGGCTTAACTTCGTCGGAAATAGGATGTGAGCTAGCCATTAGTGCGACCCTCCTGTCTCTGAATGGGCATCCTCGTAACCGTGGTCGTTGTGTGAATCATACCCGCCCTTTTTCTTTGGCTTCGTCGCCTTGTATTCCGCCTTAGCCAACGGTTGATCATAGTAATCCGGCATGTCTGGGTTCGGGTTTCGCAGTTTTGCGAGATAGGTCGTACGTGGACGAGCATTGGTGTATCCAAGAACCGCGTAGTTACGCTCGTTAGCCTGTAGCTCTGAAACCTTGCTGTTAGGATCACTAACATCCCCAAATTCGATCGCATCCATCGGACAAACCTGCTGACAGGCTACCTTGATCGTTCCGTCAGGAATCCGAATGTCGTTGCTATCACTAGCTTTTACTTTCTGGGCGATCTTCGCTTGCTGGATACGCTGTACGCAATAGGTGCACTTTTCCATCACACCACGCATGCGAACCGAAACATCTGGATTCTGGGCCATCTGGACCAATTCCGGCATCCCCTTTGGTGCTAACGGTCCTTCGTACAGTCGGTCCAAAGGACGCTGCTGGTAATCCATAAAATTGAAGCGACGCACTTTGTACGGACAGTTGTTCGCACAGTAGCGAGTTCCAATACAGCGATTGTAAGCCATCGTGTTGAGGCCGTCTTCATCGTGTACCGTCGCATTGACCGGACAAACCGTTTCGCAAGGCGCGGTTTCACAATGCATGCAGCCAATCGGCTGGAGTGAAACTTGCGGATCCTCCGGAATCGCTGCTAGATCGAGCTGCCTTTCTCCATGGCTATCTAAAATCGGATTTCCGTCTTTGTCGCGCTTGACATCGCTCGAAGAGAAGTAGCGATCCAACCGGATCCAGTGCATTTCCCGACCGCGACGTACTTGGTCTCTCCCTACGATTGGAATATTATTTTCACTTTGGCAGGCAACGACGCAGGCATTACAACCCGAGCAGACGTTCAAGTCGATCGACATTCCCCACTGATGGATACCGGTGTGGTTGGGATGCTCGTAAGCGGATCCTCCACGAGGAGTGGACATCGAACGCTCCTGTACAGACATCCCCTTGTCCTTCCCGAGTACGGGAGGCGAGTGGCTTTCCATACCCATCTTGTCCACCCAATGCGGATCCGACGCGTAGTCGTCGATATTGGACTCGCGAATGATCGCCCGACCTTCCATCGACCAGTGTTCTTGTGTATTCGCGAGCTGGATGACTTCACCGGTCAGCTCGATCGAAGCACCGGAAGCGAAATGAGCGGTATCCGATGTCCTTACTGAGTAGGAACTGTAGCCAGAATTGGTACCCACTCTACCCGTACGGGCACGACCGTAGCCAAGAGGAAGAATGATCGAATAATTATCTAGGCCTGGAAGGATCTGAATGCCTCCTGTAACCTCGCGCCCTCCCACCGAAACCTTGCCAGCAGGAGAGTAAGACCGTCCGTCTTTGACTACGTTTGGATTCTTGCGGGTGATTTGCAGCAATGAATCCGCTGCCACGATGTCCAGCTCATTGGCTAGTCGCGGGCTTACGTAAATAGCGTTATCCCACGTCATCTTCGTCATGGGATCCGGACACTCTTGAAGCCATCCGTTGTTCAAATAACGCCCATCATCAACGCAAGAGTCTACCGTGAATACGACTTCTAAATTATCTTTACCAGTCGGCGAAACCGGAGCTTCCGCATCTGCAAGTACATTCGCCAGTTTCATTCCTGAAATTAGGGACCGGTTCACTTTGAAACCCGAATCGCTCAGGAAGCCGTCGTGGAGGAACTTGTCGAATGCCCGTTTCCCACTGGAACCAATATTCTGAAAAGTTCCGTAAACAAGACTATGCCCATCTACGTTCTCTTCACCAACTAATCGTCCCAGCATCTCAATCTCCGAGATGCCATCGAACAGAGGCAAGATCATTGGCTGCTGGGTGAGGATATCACCATTGTAAGTACGGCCATCCCCCCAAGCCTCTAGGTAGTGGGACTGAACAAAGTGGTAATTGGATTTCTCGGACGTTTCATCGTCGTAGTAACCCAGTCGAAGAACCGATTCAACCTTCCCTAGCTTAGGACCAAAATCAAGATCAGCGGGCGCGTTGTAGACCGGATTACCGCCAGCGATAATCAACGTTTCAATCGAACCGGAGTCAATTGCCTCGCTCAGTTTCTGGATGCTTGCTGAATTATCCTCTTCAACTTCAACCAACTTGAGCGTCTTGCCCAGATTTCCAAGTTTCTCGTTGATCAGCAACGCGATCCCCTGAGCTTCCTTGCTCAATTGCGGTCCAGCGTAGACCACACTTTTGCCTTTGAAGTGGTCTAAGTCGACCATGGCCCCGCTGATCCATTCTCTCGTTTCCGAATCGAGGCCACTAGCAAGTTTCTCAAAGATCGGCTGCAAGGCTTCGCCTTCCACTCCAAGATTGATTTCGAGCGCCGCCGCCGCGAGTAAAGCCGTCATATGGCTGCTTGCAAGACGCTTGCGGTGATCCGCCATCGCTCCGGTCATGCTGAAACCGCTTTCTGCAACATACAACCGATTCATTTGATCTTCCGCTGAACGCACCCGTCGGCCATCGGCAAACTGCTTGCTCAGACTAAGGCTCCCTGGATTGTCTCCTAGAAAATCACCCTCAACGCTGAGAATGCGCTCTGCGTCCGTAAGGTCATACTTCGGCTCGAGATTGGCGCCGGCAATTAAAGCTGCTGCTTCCTTCGAGTTTTCTGTCACAACCGGCTCATACTCAGACCAAATCGCATTAGGATAGGCCTTTAAAAAGGCCTTCTTCAGGCGGAGGCGAGTGGGTGACGAGGACTTTTCGGTTAAAACGCCGACGCCTTTTCCTTTGGAAGTGTTAAACGCTCCATTTAAATTCTTGAGGGTATCGAGTGCTTCCTCTTTTGAAAGGTTCGCACCGTCTTTGGTGTAGCGGGTCGAGCGATCAGGATCGTAGAGCTCGAGCAATGAGGCCTGGGCTTTGAGACTGGTTCCGCCGCTGTAGCCCCTGTAATCGGAGTTTCCCTCGATTTTTGTGGGGCGACCCGCGTGAGTCTCGACGAGCAAAGGGATCCCTTCACCCCGCAGAGAAAATTGGGACGCATAGTAAAGCGGCTGGCCCGGCACCTGGTACTCGGGAGCCTTCGAATGCGGCAAAATATAGGACTCCGGACGACGACAGCCGGTAAAGCCTACTCCGCCCAAGGCGAAAGATGCGGCCATTATCTTGAAGAAATGACGGCGGTCGACCTCGTTCATCTCCGATGCCTCGGGGCCGAATTCACGGTGTACTTGCTCGATGAATTCAGGAGACTGGGACAACTCGTCAAGGCTTCGCCAGTAGCGAGGCCCCGTTTGCTCTGCCATAGTAGAAGGTGTGGAATTAATCGGTTTCATCGGTGGCAGCCTGAGCAACTTTGAGGCGGGTTAATGTTCCACTCTTCGACAAACTTCAAGCCATCTTCGATCTGGCCTTTCTTGCCGCCCGGGTGCACCCAATCGAGATTGGTAACCAGGTCGACAGGACGAATATGCTCTTCTGGATTGCGGTGACAATCCAAGCACCAACCCATGCTGAGGGGCTGGTCATGGGTCACGACTTCCATCTCGTTCACCTTACCGTGGCATTCCACACAAGAAACACCACGGTTTACGTGTACCGCGTGATTAAAATAAACATAGTCCGGTGCTTCATGGACGCGAACCCAAGGAATCGGGTCCCCCGATGCGTAGCTCGCCCTAATTGGCTCCAGCAACTCGCTATCGGTTTTTATCTGACTATGACAGGACATACAGGTGCCCGCAGACGGGACGTTAGCGTGACCGGACTCCTCAACTTTGCTATGGCAATACCGGCAATCCAACCCAAGTTGACCCACATGAAAACTGTGATCGTAGGGTACGGGTTGCGCTGGCTGGTAGCCAACACGCGTGTAGTTTGGAGTTGCGTAGTATGTTACTCCAGAAACAACGGCCGCCGCTAATATAAATACAAAGACAATTATCTTTAAAGGAAGCGCGTTAGACCACTTTGGAAACACTCTTGACATGACGTGATATTCTTTGTCGCTCTATTTTTTAAGAGAGGCGGTCTAGACTGATCCCGATTCGCTTCTCGAAATTGCGTTAGGATCGCTTTGCAGATTGAAGGCGGTCGCGATTTTATCTGGATTCGATGGTTTTGACCGCTTTCGACTTAGCTGTGTTGGCAGTGCCACTAATCCTGAAATAGCAGCCAGCGATCTTAAAATAAATGATTTGCGGTAATTTTCGGAACTCACTGTTTGGAGGATGGTCAATTTAAGCATCGGGAGTGAAGGAAAGCCTGTTCAAATAGCAAATAAAATTAGCGAGTTGCGGCTTCAGTTTTGAAAGTTATTAGAACGGCCTTTGAATCGGAATTGAGAATCTAATAAAAAGCCATTAGTTGGAACGGGTCTCTCGGATGCTACAGCCCACCGCATCGGGATCGATTGATCAGATAAACTGTCCGTCCTGCATCCTCAGAATCCGATCACACTTCTCGGCCAGGTCGGGATTATGAGTGACTATCAAAACAGCTTGACCTTTCTCTTTTGCAAGACGAGTTAGCGACTCGAACACCATTAGCGAGTTTTTAACATCCAAGTTGCCGGTCGGCTCATCCGCGAGTAACACACCTGGCGTATTTGCCAATGACCGGGCGATCGCAACTCTCTGCTGCTCGCCTCCAGAAAGCTGGGAAGGCAAGCGATGTGTCTTATCGCCAAGCCCGACTTCATTTAACAAAGCATGGGCCCGCGATTTCATCTCTTTCGGATTGAGCCGCCCTAGCTTCCGCATCGGCAACATCACGTTTTCCAATGCACTAAACTCAGGCAACAGGAAGTGAAACTGGAATACAAACCCGACATTTTCTCCACGGATCCGCGTGTGCTCTCCATCATTGTTTGGCGGCACTTCCTCCCCTTGGATCAAAATAGAGCCCGAGTCCTGCAAATCCAACAGCCCAAGAAGATAAAGCAAAGTGCTCTTTCCACAACCCGAGGGCCCGACAATCGCTGAGACCTCGCCGCGATAGAGCTTCAAGTTCACCCCCCGCAGCACATGCACTTGAGTCTCGCCCTCCCCAAGGTGCTTGTGGAGCTCGCGACATTCCAGAGCGACTTCCTTTTGCCCTCCCACTTCAATCTCACTCATGCCGCCGTTCCCCTAATAACGTCTCCCGGCACAAGTTTCCCCGCTTTGCGGGAAGGAGCGAAACAGGCAATCATCACAATAATAATCGCCGCGATCACCGCTTGGACATAGTGCCATGCCGTCGAATTGACCACAAAGTACTCAGTGGCGAAAATTCCTGAAAGGGGCATCGGCAGATAGGAAATAGCAAAGGTAATAAGGTAACCCATTCCACAACCAAGAATCGTGCCACAGATTAGAACGATCACCCCCTGCCAAAGAAAAATATTCGAAATGTCATTACGGGTGTAGCCCATAGAGCGGAGAATCGCGATCTCTCGAGTCTTATCCATGACGATCATGAACAACGTGCTGAACATACCCAGTCCTGAAATGATAATTATCGTCGAAACAGTAATCGCTGCCGAAATCTGTAGGGTTTTAAACAGCTGCATCCATGACTTTTCCCTCTCCTGCCAAGGAGCCGAGAAATGCTTGGCAACCCGCTCGATCACCTCCGCATCCACCATGGCGTGATCCCTGTCATAGATGCTAACCTGAATGAAGCTGACCCCGTGCGGCTTCTTTAATAGCGATCGGGCCGCGCTCAGGTGCATAAATACACGGGTCTTATCGATGTCCGATACCCCTGTCTCGAAAATCGCAGTGATTCTATACCTTCGCTGCTGATCCACTGCCCGAATGATAATCGAGTCACCCACCGTCACATCCAGGCGTGCCGCCATCTTGTGCCCCATAATGATTCCCGTGGGGGAGCCCCTGAAATCCTCTATTGACCCCAACTGAATCTGGTCCTCAAGGGCGGAAACCGCAATATGCTCGTCAACCATTATACCGTAAATTTGACCATTGTCTTTTCGAAGAGGACTCTGCAGTTGGATACTCCCCTTGATCACCGGAGACGCCGCTTCGAAATTTTCCAATTCACTGATGGCTTCAATTACGCTATCAGGATGCTCGATACCCTCGACAAAACGCCGGTTGTTCTTGTCGGTGATGAAGAAATTCGTGCTGGTGTTTTTCGTTGTTGAAGCAGCCACAAAGACATTCGCGTCTTGGATGCGATCTTCAATTCTTATCGCTCCATCGGTTCCAAGGATAGTTTCGATAAACAGCTCCTGATAACCGCTCAGTTGAGCTTGGGTCGAAATGAAAAAGCCTACTCCAAAAACAATTCCTGCCAAGCTCATCAACATCGAGCGTTTTTTAGCGAGCAAGAACCGGATAGCTATTCTGATTGTGGGTGACATTACGGTGTATTTCCAAAATACTGAAAAGACGGATAAGAAGCCATTGCGCGATTCCTTTAACCACAAGATAATTTTGATCCAAGAGCAGAAGGAACCCAACTAAACAAATGATTAGCTATTTGGTTCTCCAATTAAGATTTCTTTTTCTAGGTCTAGCTGAGAGACTAGGGCCGAAAAAAGAAAAGGTTCCAGCAGTTCCATCTCCAAGACTCAGATATCGAGTACACGGATCGACAGAGCCTCATGGCTATATTGAAGTGGGAAGACTGTCATGGGGAAGTATCGAGAAAATTCTGGCCAACCTCAATCGTCCGATCGATGGATTTGAAAACATACTCGATTTTGGATGTGGAACCGGCCGCGTCCTACGCAATATAACAAACAGCGATAAAACAAACCTATGGGGCATTGATATCGACTCCGCTGCGATACGCTGGTGTCAGAAGCGTCTTCACGGTGCTCGATTTGGGCATATAGATCCCAATCCTCCTACATGTTTCAATAGGGAATCGTTCGATCTGATATTCTCAATTTCTGTTTTCACCCATCTCGATGAACGTCGCCAAAACCAATGGCTGGAAGAAATGAGCCGCCTGCTTCAGCCTGGCGGGATCCTCATTGCTTCGGTCCATGGTGAACACCATCGAGAGCTCCATTCCCGGGAGCTCGACATGATGAGTGGATTTGTTTTCAATGACTCCAAGCGACGATTCTTCAAGAAGGACGGTTTGCCTCAGTTCTATCAAGACGCTCACCATACAAAGCAGTACGTCCTGGAAAACTGGTCACGATTTTTCACCATCATTGACTATGTCGAAAGAGGCATCGTCGATCACCATGACGCTGTAGTACTCACCAAAAAGCGCTCCAACTAACGCCAACTTGATTCGCCCACCTTCGACTACCCTGCTGAAAGCGAACTGGAAAGCTGGAACACTGCAGAGATGATCCCAAACGCGATCATCCCAACCATCGCAAATACGCCAAGCAATACGCCCGTTGAGATAAATCCAAGAAGCGTCTTAACAAACTTGTCTATCATCTCTGAATACTGGCGAGACATCTGCCTAAGCCCGGGTACGACATCCCCTGTATTTTCTCCCACGGTAAATACGTCCAGAGCCATATCTTCGAAATACCCGGTCGACTTAAACGCGGTCGAAAGGGCAACCCCTTCGACCACCTTCGTGCGCGCTTCAGAAAAGGTGCTACGCATGGAATAATTCGAAAGCGACCGCTCCGCCATGGCCAGACCTTGGACCATGATGATTCCGTTTTCCAACAAAAGGGAAAGCGTTTGCGTGAATTGCAGGATTTGAGTATCCCTCACGATTCGCCCTGCTCCAGGAATGCGGAGAAGTAAGGCGTCGAACTTGAAACGGCCGGCAGGGGATTTGCGCCAGGAAACCAGCATCGTAACGACAAGGGCAATCCCTATTGCCGCGATCCAGCCGTAGTTGAGAAGTCCATCAGCAGTTGCTATCAGAATCTTCGTCGATGCAGGTAAATTACCCCCCAAAGACGCCAGCAATCCTTCAATACGAGGAAGCAAACTAAACAGGAAAAGAAACACTAGACCAATAGCAACAAGTATCAGAAAGCAAGGATAGGACAAAGCAGCGACGAGCTTGCCTCGAATCGCTTTTTGCTCCTCCATGCTTTCCACAATTCGCGTAAGCACGTTCTTCAGGTTTCCGGTCGCCTCGCCTGCCTCAACTAGACTAACAACGCTTTCATGAAAGACTTTTGGCTGCTTCCTAAAGGCCTCCGACAAGGAACGACCCTGACTCAGTTCATCCCACAGATTGGTAGCCAATAGTTTCTGTTGAGGATCACTCAAACGGGTACTCATCATCCTTAACGCATCCGCAGACTGAATACCGCAATTAAGCAATTCACGAATGCCAGTCAAAAACGGGAGTGCCACACTTCGGTTCAGAGCCTTCACCTTTGGCTTAGAGCTATTCGATCTAAACAGGGAGCTAAACCCAGATAAGCCCACTTTCCCCACCCGCAACTCATTAGTCTCATTTACCGACAACGGCCTAAGCTTCTGTGCAGTCAACTTCTGCAGCGCCACTTTTCGATTCACGGCATCAATTGACCCTCTTACAGACTCGCCGTTTAGATCTTTTGCACTGTAGGTGAAACTTGGCATGGACTAAATCATAAATGCAGAAGGAAGATAGACATTTTTTAAAGCAAACTATCCTTCTTTAACGGAAATCGTACGTACGACTTCGTCCAAAGTAGTCAGATTTTTCAGGGCGAGATTCCATCCGGACTCTCCCAGTGTGACCAAACCGCCTTTGCGGCCGATCTCACGCATTAGCGGTGCCGCCTCACGATTCACGATAGGATCATGCAAAGCCTCCGTAACTCTTAAGATCTCGTAAATCCCAATTCTCCCTTTGTAACCAATATTCCGGCACCGTTCACAACCCTTTGACACGGGCAATTCGACAACACCATCCATCGCTGAATCTGGCATATCCAATACACGGAGGGAATCCAATACAACCGTTCGTTCAAACGGTTTCAATTCGTAGCAATCCTGACAAAGCCTCCGCAAGAGTCGCTGCCCTATAACAAGCTCCACACCGGATGCGATGAGAAAAGGCTCAATACCCATATCCGTCAATCGCGTGATCGCCCCTGCTGAGTCATTCGTATGGAGCGTGCTGAAAACAAGGTGCCCCGTAAGGGAGGCTCGAATCGCGATGTCTGCCGTTTCCCGGTCGCGAATTTCCCCCACCATAATGACGTTCGGGTCTTGTCTCAAGACGTGCCTTAGTGCCTCGGCAAACCCAAAGCCAATCTCTTGTTTGACTTGAATCTGATTCACCCCCGGAACCTCATACTCGATGGGATCCTCAACCGTGATGATGCGACGGTCTTCGGAATTGATTTTCCGAATAAACGCGTTGAGCGATGTCGACTTACCAGAGCCCGTCGGACCCGTCACCAAAATAATGCCGTGGGGTAGTCCAAGCACGCGGTCCACTTTCTGCTGATCCGCATCCGACATGCCGAGTTGCTGAAGGCTCAGAGGAGAGCTCTTTTTGTTCAGCAAACGCAAACTGATGCTCTCGCCATACATCACCGGCATGGTTGATAGGCGGATGTCCAAAGTAGTATCCGCCGTTTTCAGATTGATTCTTCCATCCTGAGGGAGGCGACGCTCAGAAATATTGAGCTTCGCCATAATCTTCAGTCGGGAGACGATCGCGTCCTGGAACTTTCTGAGATTGTCAGGAACCGGAACGGAGACTAGCAGCCCATCAATCCGATAGCGAATGCGAAGCTCGTCTTCCATGGGCTCGAAATGGATGTCAGTCGCTCCATCTTCAACGGCTTGGTGGAACACCTCGTTGACAAAGCGAATGATCGCAGCGTCCTCATCCTCTTCTTCCGCGACTTCAGCGGAGACTAGATCATCATCTATATCAAACGACTCGTCTAAACTTTCAGCGCCTACCCCTAAATTTTGCGTAATAAATTTAGAAATACGGTCCGGATTTGCCAATCTCCAAATGGGGCGCTGACCGCAGGTCGCGTACACCCAGTCATCCATAATACCTTCAACCGGCCAACCGGTCGCGAGGGCTAATTGGTCCTCCTCCCAGTCCCCATCCAATAGCTTGATAGGAACGCAATGAAACTCGTGCAGAATGCGAAGTGGAATCGCGCTCAATCGATCGAGATCAAAATGCTCATGGGAAACAACCGCCATTCCAGTCTCATCTCCCAGCCGATCAACCATTTCGCTCAGGTTATTATTCTGCCAATCGGCGAGTTGCTCGAGCCGTTCCGAGCGTCTCAATCCTTCCAACTCGGTCAGTTGATCCTGGCTCAGTTTGAGTGTATCCAAAAAATTTAGCTCAGCAACCGTCATTACTGGTTTCCGTCATTTATAATATTGCTGCGGAGTGCCCGGCGACGGCGGATTTCTTCAGCGACTCGCTGCATTCGTTCGCGAACCTCTTCATCACTAGCAGCTTCCATGTTCTGATTTCCATTCGGCGTCGGTCTCCTCACCGGAACGGCAGGAGTTGGCTGCACATTCTCTGCCGCCCGCTGCGGAGACTGCCGAGGCGTTTCCTTGAGAGTGATAATGTCGGCGTCTTTAAGACTCAACTGCTTGGTTAAACCATTCTGCCGAATCCAGATCGTTTCTTCTCCCGGTTTTCCACCGGTATCGTAATTAACCAGGCTAAACCCGTCCTCTCCCAATTCGTCCTTGGTGAGCCGATAACTCTTCTTGGTTTTGGGAGCGTAAACACTTACCCATGCAGTCCCACCAATTTCGATAATGCCTCGAAATTCGATAGAATCCAAGGCGGTCGCCGGAGCTGCTTTCGGGGGAGCTGCTACGGGCTTTTTAGCCGAAGGCGGAGCAAAGGGTGACCGAGGTTCGCTATCCTGAGCGTGAACCAACCCCCCAAAAAAAAGGAAAGCTAGCAAGACCCCTACTTTTACCGCCATGTTCATTATCAATTCCTTACCGTTTGTAAGGTTTTCTGGCAACGGAATCTTTCGACTCTTTCTTTTTGGAATTCGAATCCTTCGTTGTGTCTTTAGTGAGGTCAAATCGGCCTTTATCTAAAAACTCTCCGAGCTTACTGTCCATTGGATGGCCCAGCATCTTTTCCCGTGCGTCTAAATCCGCCTCATCGGAATCGCGGATGACTTTGGGACGGATAAAGACAAGTAGCTCTCTTTTCTCATAATCGGTTCCCCGGCTGCGAAAAACATTTCCAAAAATGGGAATATCGCCGAGTACTGCCATCTTGTTGAGTGTTTTCGTTTCCTTGCTTCGCTGCATACCGCCAAGCACCACCAAACCATTGCTTTTAACGCTCACAAACGAAACCATCTGACGTCGACCGATAATGGGCTGCTGGTTTCCATTAATTTCGACAGATCCATCAATGTCATTCACCGATTGATCGATTTCCAGCTGAATGATGTCATTCGGTCCGATTAGCGGTTTCACTTTCAGCTCAATGGCGATATCCTGGTACTGAACCGTCTCCCGAACCGACGTACTCAGCGTATTGTCGGTTGTCGTGCCCGTTACAATCGGACGTTGCTGGCCGACAGTGAAGGTCGCTTCCTGATTATGCGTGGTCAGCAATGTCGGTATTGAGAGGATACGGACGTTGCTATTCGTTTGAGCAGCAGACAGAATTGCATCGAAACTCAGGTTAGAAATTATACCGGTCGTTGCATCCAAATTAAATGACACGTTGTTCGCACCGATCCCCAAAATGTCCAGGCCTTGCAGGTTCGTTATATTGGGCTCACCCGCCACTTCGTTTTGAACATATGAGCCTGTGATTTGATCCATTCCTCGATTCGAATCTTTATCTAAGTTCACCTCAGCAATGATCACTTCAATCCGTACCTGTGGGAGCAATACATCGATTTTCGCAATCAGCTCTGTCATCAAGTCCAAATCACTTCGAGTACCTGAAATTATCAGTGAGTTGCTTCGCTCGTCTGCCTCGATCGTCATGAATTCGCTGAATTGGCTGTCCCGCTCTTCCAAAGTCGTATTGACGGCATTCCTTACCTGCTGCTGCAAAGGCTGATTTTGCTGCAACAGTTGACGACCATTCTGACTTACGCTCTGGTTGCCTCTCTGATTTTGTTGCTGCGTGTTCTGGTTGGCATTAGCCTGAGACCGGTCACCTGTTTCTGCGGAAGTGGAGCCACTGACAAAACTGCTTAACAGTCCCGCGACTTCCGTTGCTTGAGCATGGTTTAGGATGATAACCTCGATACGCGTGGCAGGGTCAGACTTGATATCCAGCTTTTCGATTATCTCGTCGAAAAACACGATATTCGACGGTTCCGTCATTATAATGATCTGATTCGTGCGATCATCAGAGGCGATCGCCGTATTTGATCCAAACAGGATTTGGCTAGGAATGGCGCCCTCTCCCGCCGGTGCCGCATTTACCGTGGGGCGAGCAGGTTGGGCCCCACCGTTTTGACCTCCCCTAGTTTGGTTTCGGTTGTTAGCGTTCGATTCAGAATTAGACTGTTCCCCGAAATTTGCCCTCGCAGCATCAATGAGGCTCTGTATTTGCTCCGCCACTTCACTGGCTTGAGCGTATTGCAAAGTGTAGAACTCTGTCTTCACATTGAGACGACTCGGCTTATCTACTTCAGAGACCACATATTCCAGCCGCTGCAGATTGCTAATCGTATCCGTCACCAGCACCGCATTTGAATTCTGAAACGGAATAATCGTGCTAAATCCAGGGCTCAGGAATTGCTGTATTTGGGACTGGAAAGTCTGGGAATCCAGATACTGCAAGCGAAACAGCTTACTCACTACCTTCCCGCTCGGTTGACGATCTAAAAGCGTTTCCACTTCCAACTCAGGGGCTTCGGTCCGAATTGTGTTGATCGATACTACTTTGAGAAATTTGTCCCCAAGAGGAGTCACCCCAATGCCATTGATACTCAGCAAGCTTTCAATTGCCAGAATCGCTTCACCAAGGGTCATATCTCCGCGACTGTCGAACGTGAACTCCGGAGTAGGCAATGCTTGAGGGCGGATAACAGACCTACCCGTCAAGGTCTCCAGAGAATGGAGAACGCTCACTAGCGGCTCTCCTCGCCAGAGGATTCTAACGGGATCGTCTTCCGCCGCATTCACCACAGGGGCATTCGCGTCCTGGGCCAGTCCGAGAGGGGACAGCGTTTCCCAGGTAAACATGAGAGCCAAGGTGACAAAATTCGCTTTTCGTATCCAATAATTCATGGTGTATATTCGATGGATTTCAATTCTAGCTTCACATCGAGAAATTCCGGTGTCCGCCGCTGGGCTTGAATCGTAATTTGACGCAGACTGACATAAGGTAAATTCGTTTTAATCTCATTCGTAAATTCGATGAGCCGGTTGTAGTTCGCTTTCCCAAGATCTATGGTGAAGGTGTGAAAGGTCAGCGGATTGCCTGCACTTGATTTAGGAGAATTGATTTTGAAGTCTCCAAAACCGTACTTTCGAATCAGATCGTCTATACGAGCATTGACCTCATTCACTGAGGGAAGTTCGCCTAAATTGATATCCTGGATTAAACTATTGTAATCCTCTTCCGTAATCGCTTGCTGCTCCAGGTAATCCCCCTGGTTTTTAGCGGCACTGTTAGCGACCCTAATCTCAAAACGAGCGGTGCCATGCCTTTCGATTTGGAACGAAAACCACACTCCTAGCAAAGCCCCGACGAATAAAACAGTCAGCGCTTTCTCCCGCATCGATAGTCGAAAGAAACGGACGCGCAAAAAAGCGACCCAATACTGGAAGTCGTTTTTGATACTTGAACTAACCATTGTTCGCGACCTCCTCAATCACGCTTCTACTTGCAAAAGAACCGGTCTTAAAATAGAAAAACGCCGTAAACGTTGTTCCACCAGGACCGCTCTGGATATTTTCCAGCTCCACGGTATCAATTTTAACAAAACGCTCCAACCTTGCCTTAAACTGATTAACCTGACCATTGCTCGTCGCATTCGCAAAGACTTTGAGGCTATTGGTTCCGTTGGTTTCGACTTTCGTAAACCAGACCGCATCCGTCAAAAATGGTTGTATAGCCACTAGCATGTCGAAAGGCACCAAGTCCGAGTCCTGAAAACTCAAAAGTTCGTTGATCGTTGTTTGCTGGGAGATGATGCGCTCCACAATCGGAGCCTGCTCAGCATTCCAGTCTTCGCGCAAGTTCAGATAGCCACGCTCTCCAAACCACAACAGCTCTCCAAATACTAAAAGTGCGAGAGCGGCCGCGACTGCGAGAACCACTCTCCATACGAGAACATTGCGCTGCTCCTCCTGTTTCGCCTGTTCAACGCTCTCTGGATCTCGCAGATCCATATTCCACAGAACTTTACGTTCTACCTGAACCGCAATCGACTTCCCCGCTTCCGTAGCTTGAAACTCAAATTTTTTCTGTTCAATCGTGATATTCGTAATTGTATTCCAGATACGCGGGCTCTCTTCACCTATGCGATCTTTTAAACGCTCTGTGACAACCTCCAAATCCCCGCTGGCGGGCCGAACGGCTCCATCTCCATCTAAATTCCTGGGAAAGGACTCAAAGTAGCACGGTATCTCCGACAGGTCGTCGAACTCGAAGTAGCTGATTGACGAATCAGAAACCAGCAACAGAGGAGACCCTTCTTCGCCTTTTCCAGCCAGAACCCCTACACTAAATTCCGGAATCACCACTTCCTGCTTGGACCATTCAGACATCTCAGTACTGTCGAACGACCGCCTGTATCCAGAATATATATAGGCATATCGCGTGGCGTTATCAACGCAAAACCCAAACTGAAGATGCTCCAAGGGAAAGGGCGACATGCCTTCCAACTGAAGCTGCAAATAGCTCTCCCGTTCACTATCTTCAACATCCTCGGGGATTCCCACTCTACGACAGAAAAAAACATGCCCTGGCGCAGCAGAGACCTGCATCGTCATCAATCTATCGTTTTCTGGATTGGTCGGTGTATCTGGCACAACTGTAAACTTGTCGGTCAAGTGGGATTGGCGTTATTTATACCGGGCTCTTCCCTAAGCTCAAGGAAAACGAACGGATATTCGAGATCCCCGGTTTCACCATTTTCTGTGGTTTCAGTATCCGTACTGAATGTTCCAATCAAACTGTACGAACTTCCTTTTTCCTGCACTGTCACTTTCACTGTTAAGACACTGATTTGTTGCGTAATCGGAACACCCCGCTCGATTTCGCCAATGACATCAGTCATTTCACCCGCATTGGCGAAGTAGTTGTCATCCGATGTCCCCGACTCCCCATCAAGACCTGCCAAATAGTCCTGGATAGTCTCAACCTGGATTTCGTTCAATCCCGCCAAGGACTGGAGAGCAAGCGGAGATGCGGAGTTTACGTTCAATTGCAGCACGGGATGGTACGTTACCACTTCGGACAATCGTTTAAAATTGTCATTGGGAAATCCATTCTCGTCGAAGAAATGGTCCTTAAATCCGATCACCGAGGAAAGTTCATCCAAAGAGCGGAGCGGTCCATTGGCCGGGTGCATCTCTAATTCGGTCGTGCTGTACTCTCTCGACTCCGCTCCATCTATTCGGGCGTCGTCGTCCTCGTCGATCCAATCGAGTAGCATGTTCGTCAAAGTCTGGCTCACATCCAAATCAAAGTCCATTTCGTCAAACAGCAGAAAGAGCGACCCTTCATCCAGCTCGTTGATACTGAGTTTCGAAGACTCGTCTATGAACTCGAAGGTCACATTCATTCCTTCCGGAATCTCAATCTTCGAGTAGTCAATCGGATCACCCCATCCTTGGGCCGGAGCGTAAATGGCTTCGTCTATCACTTTCACATCCGCCAGTACCGCAACCGCAACTTCGAGCATCGACCAAGCTTGGAGCCTTAAACGTGTTCGCTCGACATAGTAGCCCTCGCCTTGGACCTCGACCTGGGCTCGCTCGACGAATTTTGTCAACACGTAGCTCAAGACAATGATTAGCACCAACACCATCAGCAAAATGGAGCCCTTTTTAGAATGGCATCGGTTTGAATCCAGACGGCGCATCATCAGAAAAAGGGAACCCCGTCGAAAAAGACAGGCAGCACGATCTGTCGCTTTTCTTCTCTGCCTTCGTATTCGAAGGTTATTTCAATTCGCTGCGGCAAGAGAAACTGGCCATCTGCTTCCTTATTGGGATCGTCTTCAATTTCCCATTCCGCTTCCTCATCCTCAGCGTCTAGATAAAAGTATTTTATTTCCGTGACGAAAGGTGAGATGAGCGTTTTGCGCGGTTCTTCCTCTTCAAAGCCTGTTTCAAGCCGCGACCGCCAAAGCAAATAGAGCCCATCCTCCCCGTCCAGCTCTAGCGAGCAGACAACATGCGGCAAGGGCATTTCCGGCCAAACCAGCACACCCGGGCTTTTGTCTAGTTCGAACGTTAGAAATTGCTCATTCTCATAGGCCCGACCTCCACGACTTGACCAATAGACAGGGGTCTGCGCTCCGCCCGCAGGCGTCTTCCAGCCGGATTTTTGTATGGACTGTTCCAAAAATCTGGATACGCCTCGCACGTGTTTCTGAAATAGCCAAACGTTTGCCCCTTTACCCCACAGCTCTCCTAGGGCGAACACAAATGCGGTCGCCGCGACCAGCAAGGCGGAACCCATGAACACCGCAAACATCACCTCAAGCAAAGTGAATCCTTTGCTCGAACGGAGAGATCGGTTTCGCTGTTTTGTTGGACTCATGCTTATTCCAAGCCGCTTTGCTTTGCAAGCAGCCGGTCCCTTGTTTCTGCCCGCAGCTCCGCCCTCTCCACCGGGTCCGACCAAGTCGGTCGTGTCAGATAATGAACTTCTTCCACTTCCTTCATCTCGTCTTTTTCCTTGTCCAAGATTTCCATGAGAAGACTAACCCGAAAAAGGT
The DNA here is from genome assembly GCF_014529625.1 of Candidatus Pelagisphaera phototrophica. Taxonomy (GTDB): domain Bacteria; phylum Verrucomicrobiota; class Verrucomicrobiia; order Opitutales; family Opitutaceae; genus Pelagisphaera; species Pelagisphaera phototrophica. The sequence continues at coordinate 1,426,442 of NZ_CP076039.1, read as the reverse complement.
CAGCAACCAAAGTGGGCTCGTACTCAACTCTCCAAGACGCCTCACCATGGCTTCCAGTGAAAACCTTCCCACCCTCTTCCAAGTCTTCGACTAAAACGCTCGAAAACGCGTCTAACCGGATCATGGACATGTCTTGCTCATAAGCCTGGTCGACCTGTATCGCAGCGATGGCATTGATAATATTTAGATAGGCCGCAGTAAAGGTCGTTACGGCCACCCCAAACAAAGCGAGGGCGAGCATCACCTCTATAATAGTAAAACCCCGCCTCCTCTTCCTTTTCGCCCTAACCCTCATGCGTCTTCCTCGGGAGCCGTCAATTGGGACCCCGTCCATGGATCAATTTGGTATCCACTTTCATATTCACCAATTTTCAAATCTACAGAGAATGGCGTGCAAGTCCCGTCAGGAAAAAACGTAACCGATTCGATTTCGCGATGGGTGACCAATTCGCCCCGTACAAGACGATAACCATCTATGGGAAGAATCATTTTAAACAAGACCTCGATTTCGACTTCTTCGCCAAATCCACTGGCGTCCACTTTAAAGGCGATCTCTTCGCCGCCCGACGAAACCATGAACGACTTAAGCTTTTCGTCAAAGCGGACCTTGTGAGGCTGACGGCTAAACACCGCCGCCTGCTTCGCCTTTTCTACTGCTCCCCACAACTCGTTCTGCAGGGCTTCCAGTTCTCCTTGCTTCAAAAGCGCATTAATATTCCAAATAAACAACGACGACAAAAGGGCGATCAAGGCCATCGTGAGCATCAGCTCAATCAAAGTGAACGCTCGACGCCAATCACAATCGCCAACTCTAACTTTCATCGCTTGATTGCTCATACCCTAGTACTGCCCGGCAGAATGCCAACCGGACTAAGCTCGCAACTTAAACCCTCCTCAAAAACGATTACCAGTTGGTAATATCGTCGCCCGACTCAGTGCCGTCCGGTCCGAGGGAGTAAAGGTCGTACGATGAAGTATTGTGCGTGCCAGGATACCGGTATTGAAGATCGTGGCCCCAGGGATCCTTCAGATTTTCTTCACCCTCGATGTACGGGCCTCTCCATCTGCCGCCGTCACCTTCCGGGCGAACCGCCAACGCCTTCAAGCCTTGCTGGGTCGAGGGGAAACTGCCCATGTGAATTCGATAGCTAGTCAAAGGTGTCTTGAAGGACTCTTTAACCTTAAAGCGAACCAACTCCGCCTGGTTTGTCCCGAAGAGATTGTCGACATTCGTTACGACAAGTCCGACCAGGAGAACCATCAACCCTATCACGAGCATTATCTCTATTAGGGTAAAACCACGTTTATTCGAAAGTGACCGTCTTCTTTTCATTTGCTCTGTAATCATACTGTCAAAAAAGGCTCTGCAAGCTTTAGGTTTATTGTAGGAAATGCTACTTTACATTGGACGACTGATGCAATCCTCAGGTTTCAACTTTGGATTTCTGTTGCCGCTTTTGCCAAGAGTCAACGTCCGCATAGACATCAGTTGTCTGAAATCCATCCGGTTTTGAGTCTGAATACCGGCCAATTTTTGTCGCAACAACTAGGCAAAAAACGCTTCAATCACGGAATTCTTCGCTAATCCTTTAGGTTTTATATTGTTTATCAAACACTTACGGATTTGGCACGCAGTTAGCTCTGCAAGCTATCACCAGTCCATGATCGCATCGAGCAAAGTTACAGAGCAAGCGGAAAGTCGTTGGACACTCATAGTCGAACGTTTTCGTGCCGCCTGTATACTCCACCGGGAGAACCGGGATGCCGAATCGCGCCAGATAATCAAAGGGGAACTTCCCGTCCTGATCAAATCGTGGATCAAACTTTTGCCGACCTCGCTGAAGGAAGACGCCAAAGCAGATCTAAGAGACATGTTTACGAAGGAGCAGTCCCTCGTTGACCAGGGAATGCGTCTGCAAAACGTTTTTCGAGAAACACTCGTCCAGCAGATCATTCCTCGAGTAGAGGAACAAGTTGCGGCAAAATACCGGGCGATCTATTTGAAAGAGCAACAAAAGCGAGCTCACGACCTCGAAGCAGTACGCAAGCGGACATGGGTTAAGCTATCTTCGCCCGAAGCCACTTCCTTGGAATCTTCACAGGCAAGGCGCGTCTCGATCAACGATGTTAGGAGCATGATCGACGCCGTGCAAAAAAATGACTCTGAACTAGTAGCAAACTCTATGCTTCCTCTCGAACAAATCGTGGGAACCCTGGACCGAGCGAGAGTAGACACTATTCTTTCCGAATCCTGATCGTTCCCTGAACCGCCACGCAATCTAACCTTTTTCTGCCAAAGCCATGCAACAAAAGACTGACACTCAAAATGCGGATAGCCTCTATGCTGAATCTGAGGACAACGCATTTCTAGGCTATCCGTACTCACCATCTCTCATTTCTACAGCTGATCCTGATTTTGAGGAAAATCCGGAATCCGCAGCCAAGGTTTCACCCTCCAAGAAGGCGACGGATAAGAGCACTCGGAAATTTCAGCCTAAACGCTCGAACATCGAGACGCTCTTGGTGGGACTCGATCTCGGAACGAACTCGACCTATGTCCAGATCGCAGAACCCGGAGCACAGGCTATAGAAGCTTCAGCCTTAATCCCTACCGTAGTCGGCTACTCCCGTCCGGGAATACTGCCAGACGTCTTGCCTGGCAACCAAACCACCTTTTTCGGCGACGAAGCAATCGCCCATAAACTCCACCTCGATTTGGTTCCGCCACTGAAAGACGGCGCAATAGAAGACTTGGAAGCAGCCCGTGACTTTCTTGCCCATGTGAAAGAACGTATCGGCGACTCCAAAGACACGGAATACCGGGCGGTCATAGGCACTCCAGCTAATGCCAGTTCCCAGGCGAAGGAGAACATTCGCTTAGCCGTAACCCAGCTTTTTGACAAAGTCATACTTATCCCGGAGCCTTTCCTAGCTGCTCTCGGCAGTCGCAAGGAATCAACCGGCATAGATCCCGTCACAAATTCGATTTTCGTAGATATTGGAGCCGGATCTTCGGACGTCTGCCTCATTCAAGGATACTATCCATCCAGTGACGACCAAATCAGCCTCCCATTCGCAGGGGACACGGTCGACCGGATCATCCAAAAAGCCATTCTCGCAAAGTACCCAGATTGCGGAATCTCGGTCGCCAAATGCCGCGAGATCAAGGAAACCTATAGTTTCGTCAACGGATCCAAGAATTCGGTCCTCGCTCCGGTAATGATACGTGGAAAGGTGCGACGCCTCGAAGTAGCCGATGCAATCGGTACCGCCTGCAACGCCCTTCTAGAAAAAATTTACCAGGCAGTCCGCACCCTAGTGATGCATGCCGAACCTGAAAGCATCCCTTCTCTTTTGGAAAACATCATCATCACCGGGGGAGGAAGCATGATCCCCGGGCTTGATGAAGCACTCGAATCGCTCCTATTGGAAGAGGGCTTCGAGGGATGCCAAGTTATTTGTGCAGGCGATTCGTACAAATCGAAAGTCGCAGCGGGAGCCTTGATCACGGCTCACCAAGCGGACGAACGCCAATGGCAAAATCTTTTACGTTAGTGTAGTTTGTAGATAATATAAACCCGGGGGTAGGTTTGATAAATCAACCACTTTGTGGTGCAGGAATAGGATGGCGGGCTCCAGTTTTTACTGGGGCTCGTCTTTTTTGCCTAACCCATCGAGTTGAAGCAATGGGGCAACCGTCAAAAGTGGAGTCTGATTCATGACATTTTCGCCATAGATCCGAAATAACATCGTAAAGAGACTCTAGGGGAAAAGGAGCAAAATCGCCCAATACAATGATTTACTGAATAATTGCTACTTAAGAAAAACACTCTGAGTCCGTAAGTATAAAGAGCAACAGCAAGTTCAAATACATGAAAAGCGTCGTAATTATAGAAGATCAAACTGCAGTCAGGGAAATGGTTTCCGAGTTCATCTCCCTCTCACCAGGATACGAGATTGTAGGTTCGTTCGGCAACGGCGAGGAAGGACTGCAGGGATGCATAAAACTTAGACCGGAAACTGTCATCCTAGATGTTGGTCTCCCCAAACTCAGTGGAACCGATGTCCTTAAAGGACTAACGTTGCATGTGCCCGGAGTCAAAGTTCTCATTTTCTCAGGTAAAGCGAGCTCTGCGAACATCCGTGAACTGCTTTCTGCTGGGGCACAAGGATACGTCGACAAAATGGACGGATTCGACGAGTTTAAGAAAGCGCTCGAGATCATCTCAGGAGGCGGAACATTCATCGGCCCCAAGATGGCAAGTCTCATGCGCTCTCTAATTCTCAACCCAGATTCTAGCTCTAGCGAAATCCCCCTTTCTGACAGGGAGAAACAAATTCTCCAACTCGTTGCCGAGAGTTATTCAACTAAGGAAATTGCAGCTCGCCTCTATATTTCCGTACGAACCGTCGACAACCACCGTACGAATATAATGAGAAAACTCAATCTCCATGATGTCGCGGCTTTGACGCGGTATGCGATCAAGAACGATCTCATCTCCCTCGCCTGAAGCGACAAACCTACTCCACATTTTACACAGCCTATTTTGACTATCTTCCGCCTGAAAACTCTTAGATAGAGTTTTACTTCAAGTCGCCCCGCGGGATTTCCTGCGACGCGACTCCGAGCTGAAAGGACTCAGCTCTTCTCACAATTCATTCCATGGATGGTAAACGACCAGAGATTACTAGCATCTCGCTGCCTGTAGATTCAAGTACTGAGTATCGGGAACAGCCACTACCCTATCCCCATAGGGTTCTTGAGTCTTTGGAGAATGGCAAGAGCCATTTCGATGAACATATTCCCGAGTTGGATTGGAATCTTTTGTCACAACTTTCCCTACCCGGAGAAAACGCCTCGCTGTCTCTTCATGACGGAAATGGCCTTTTCATAAAAATAACGGGTGGTTGTGAAAATCTTTGGAATCGGTCAGAGGAAGAGATCCTTGGCTCCCGAATCAGCGATTTCATCGAGCCCAGTAAAGCGTTTTCGAATTGGTTTTTGAGCCTGAAACATGATGCCCAAAATGAAGTATTCTCTACCAATAGAATAGATGGAGATTCAGAGCCCGCACCCGTTTCCCTCAAACGAGTACCAATTTTCATCGGGTCGCAGCCCTCCCTTTCACGCATCGTTCTAAAAGCGGTTACCGTAAGTACCAAAACGAAACAAGAGATTCATCCGTCTCTTTTCTTTAGTTGCGATTCGAGTGGCAATTTCATTGGTGGACCCGAGGAATGGTCGAACTATTTTGGCATCCCAAAGGACCAATCGGCAATTCAAAATCTGTCTGATATAATCGATCCCGAAGATCGGACTTATCTAATAACCTATCTGGAGACTTTAAAGAAAAGCGGGAGATCCGAAACGAAATCATTACGTTTTAAAAGCTCCCACGGAAAAGTAAGAACGCTCCTTTTGTCTGGGGAACACTCTCAAGAGCAATTCGATCTTCTGGCCCAAGACCTTACCCTCGACCTTGTCGAGCCTGCCAAGAATCTGAAGACCATTTCCGCGAAACTCTCAAGTGCCGCCCTCGCTTGGGTACAATTATCGGAAGACAACTGTCGAATTATCGAGGTGAATAACGCTTTCAAGCAAGTTACCGGATATCGAAAAACAGAGGTACCGACGTTTGAAGACCTCTTTGGCGAATGTATCGAAAACAACGCTACATCAAAGGCAACCTCATCCATCCGAGAAGGAATTGAGGATTCATTCGAACTGCGACTACATCGAAAAAATGGTGACAGCATTTGGGTCTCTCTAAAAACTTTTCCTTTAAAAGACCAGGAGGGGAACTTACTTTACACAGCCTTCACGATCTCCGACATCACGAACGAAAAAAATTCCCGAAAAACCTCCGTCCATCAAGAAAATCTCAGATCGATAGGCCAAATGGCGAGCGGAATCGCTCATGATTTCAACAACCTGTTGGCCCCTATTCTCGGATTCTCGGAACTACTCCTGAACATGCCAAATGGAGGGCGAGATGACAAGAAACTGATTTCCTTTCTCGAAAATATAAAGGTTGCCGCACAAGATGGGGCTGCTGTTGTCTCGCGGCTTCGAGACTTTTATGGAAATCAACCCTCCGTAGAAGAAGCAACTTCAGACATTGACCTCAAAAAACTGGCCCAACAAGTCAAAGACCTCACCCAACATCGTTGGAAAAGCCAGGCCGAGGCAAGGGGGGCCAATATCGAGTTCAGATCTATGGTTGAATCACGTCAATGCGTTCACGGGAACGAACCTGAGCTCAGGCAGGCTTTATCAAATCTAGTTATTAATGCAGCAGATGCGATAGAAGGAGACGGAGTCATTACACTCTCAATTATTGATTACAAAAAAAATGTTTGTATCAAGATTAAAGATACCGGATGCGGAATGCCCGAGAGAATCCAGGTCAAGTGCTTGGACCCGTTTTACTCCACCAAAGGAAAACGGGGCACCGGGCTCGGGCTATCGATCGTGGCAGGAATTGTCAAATGTCACAAAGGAGAGATCGAGATTGAGTCCATCAAAGGGAGTGGATCCACCGTCACAATACAACTTCCTGCGGTTGATGCGACCCCAGCAAAAATCGACAAAAAGATTTCCTCCGAATCGTCCAATTCTCTCCGCATAATGCTGGTCGACGATGAGGCAGTTCTACTCGAAGTTCTTTCGGAGCTTCTGGACAGTGGTGGACATGAAGTTAGGAAATTTGAGAATGGCGAAGCTGCTCTAAATGCATTCAAGAAGGAATCTTTCGACCTTGTTATCACCGACCGAGCAATGCCGAATATGAGCGGCGAGCAGCTCGCAGCGAAAATCAAAGCAATTAATTCACGCACCCCGATTATCATGGCGACGGGATTTGGCGACATGATCAGCGACGACAATGAGACCTCCAAAAACGTTGATCTTGTACTGGCGAAGCCCGTCACATTGGACCTCCTTAATGAAAAGCTATCTGAACTGACTTCCTCCGATTTAAACTAAGAGATCGTCCAACAAATCAGAATAGGCATCGTAGCAGTCATTTTTCTTCTCTGGCAAGGCGTGGGTGAGGTGCAAATGCCAGTAGGGCTTAGGCCTGAACTCAGCCGAACGGCCTTGGCCCTCAATCGCAACGCCGCCAAAAGGGAAAAAGTGCGTTGCCAGTTGGGTTGCCCGCCAGACATGCCTGGCGCTGTGTTGAGAGTGCGGGGAACAGCCATTCAGTGGATACCCACCCCGTGCCCGCCTTGCGGTAGGCTTATCTGGCAGGCAACGATACACATTCTGACTTGTTGGACACTCTTTGAGGAAAGCGCTTGAGATTCAGAGAAAATACCCTCGCTGCCGGTCACTAATCGGTAGGCCGCAACGCTCCATCACCTTCAGCAGATCTTCCCACGCAGATCGCTTATCTCGCTTGCTGTCGTTTCGGAGCAAATACGAAGGATGATAAGTGGCGAGCAAAGGTGTTTTTTCAAATTCCCTCCACTCCCCTTTTACTTCCCTCAAACTACGAAACGATTTCGACCCAAGCAAGCCCTTCGCTGCAGTCGCACCTAGCGCCACGATCAGCTTTGGCTTAACGACCTCAATCTGAGCCCTTAAATATGGGAGGCAAAATTCAATCTCACCGATTGTTGGCGGTCGATTGCCCACTCGGGTAGGAAGCTGCGGACGCCAATTCATGATATTTCCAATATAGACTTCCTCACGAGCAAGCCCCATGGCGCCAATCATCTTATCGAGCAACTGTCCGGCTTTACCGACGAAAGGCTCCCCCTGCTCTTCTTCGTCTGCTCCGGGAGCTTCGCCACAAAAAAAGATATCAGCATCCAAACTACCTACTCCAAACACTAGCTGATAGCCCTCTCGCTTATTCTCGTTGCATTTCGGACAATTTAGTACGATCTCCCGCAACGCGTCCCAACGCTTTTGCTTGTTGCCTTCCGGCAATTCAAATGCAGGTGGTATTCCAAGGGTAGCTTTTCTATCACCAGAGGTTTTACTAGCCGTTTTTGGTTCTTCCTTGAGAACCCGGTTAAAATCTTCCGCTGTTGCCGAACGTATTCTATCGGGTATCAAAGCAACCGCACTCTCCATTTCCTTTTCAGAATCTTCCGCTACAATCTTCCCTAACGCCAATTTCAAGTCGCGTAGGGACTCTTCCGATACATAAATGCGATCCTGTCCCTCTTTTCGCAAACGTTTCAGCTCATCAACGACGCTATTTATTTGAGATCTCATCTAGCGTTCCTGTTTGGACAGGATTTTTTCGGTATATTTGGCAAGTAGATCAAACTCTAGATTCACTTTATCCCCTCGCTTCAAATCACCCAACCCCGTCACTTGGAGCGTGTGAGGAATCAGCCAAACCGTAAGGACATTTTCCTCAACTTCAGCAACCGTCAGAGAAATTCCATCGATTCCGATGCAGCCTTTGTACACCAGATAGTGTTCAAATTCTCTTGGGACTTCAATCTTCAGGATGACATCCTTAGCTCTAATTCCGAGCTCCACGATTTTGCCTGAACCATCTACGTGCCCCGTCAGAAAATGTCCACCTACACGGCCGTTGAAGCGCAGGCTCCTCTCCAAATTCACCTTAGATCCGGGATCGATATTTTTGAGATTTGTCAGCCGCCGCGTCTCTTCAAGCACATCAAAGGTTAAAATCGTCTTGCTGATTTCGACAACTGATAGGCAGCACCCATTGATCGCCACACTGTCACCCAACTCCAATTCCTGAGCCACCAAGTTTGCCCGTACTCTCATCCGCCAAGCCTCCGGTTGCTCGTGAAAGCTCAGCACCTCGCCCTTTTCTTCAACAAGACCTGTAAACATTTCCCAGAATTAATCCGAATTCAAAGTCCAAGTGCAACGGATTTATACCAAGAACAAAAAAAACCGAGCCTCAAGAGAATCCCAAAGCTCGGTTCAAAGTTTTTCCAGCGAACCTTTCTAGACGATAGAGGGTACCGCGTAGCTAGGTCGGTAGTTCTTCTTGAGGAGCTTGTTGGCCTGCTTGTATGAATCTCCTCCAGTGAATTTCTCAGATCGCGCATCGAATTCAAGCTCAGGGCCTAGCTTCCACAGCTCTTTCGACTGATCGATGCTCCACTCAGCCATTTGCTCATTATAGCGCCCTAGTGTTTCCTCGAGTACTCCATCCTTCGACGCAAACTTCCCGACTGACTTCCCTTCAGCATCTTTACCTTTCAAGTAAGAAATGTTTCCGAGATGCGCCAGGCAACTGGATTTGTAAGCGCTCTCCAAATGAGCCGCCACATCGCTTTCCTTGCGGCTATTCACAGCTTTCACGAACGCAGGGAAATGATTAGAACCACGATCACCCTTGAATGCCTTCGCCCGCTTACCGTCATTGTCATAGACGAATCCTCCGCCTCGACCTCCTCGGAATTCTCCGCCTTCACAAGTTACAATAACGCCAACACGGGAGCCTTTGAAGTTTGGGGCATTGTTCAGTTCAGGCTTCACCCATAGATTGCGCACCTCGAACAGGGCCGGAATTCCTCCCCAATCGAATGTAGTGACACCCATATTCGGCGTATCGCCGGCATCGTCCCATCCGAATCGACCTCCCAACGACTGGATTTTAACCGGATGATCCGGATCACCAAGAATCCAGCGCATTAAATCGAGCTCATGGGGACCTTGATTTCCCAAGTCGCCATTGCCGGTATTGAAATCCCAGTGCCAATCATAGTGTAATTCCGGACGGTAGAGGTCTTGGTGTTCAGCAGGGCCAAGCCACTTATCGTAATCGACCGATTTTGGCGGCACCAGAGAAGTATCGATCTTCCCTATGCTCGCTCGATTTCGGTAGCACAAACCACGCACCATCTTGATTTCACCTATGTTACCCGCATGAATCCAGGGAAACGCCTCTTGCAGCCCAACATCAGAACGATTTTGGAAACCAGCCTGTACGATACGATTGTATTTCTTTGCTGCAGCCACCATCTGGCGACCTTCCCAAACCGTGTGGCACACGGGTTTCTCGACATAAACATCTTTTCCCGCCTCGCAACCCCAGATTGTCTGCAGGGCATGCCAGTGATTCGGTGTCGTCAGGACGACCGCATCGACATCTTTTCTCTCGAGCAGCTTGCGGTAATCGGTTTCCTGGCTAACAATGACGCCATATTCTTCGTCAACCGCGGCAGCCCGTTTTGCGAGTTCCGCTGTATCCACGTCACAAAGTGCGACCAACCGAGACCCTTCGGTACGGAATACATCGGCAATTAAGCTCTTTCCACGTCCGCGAACGCCGACCACGGCTACTCGGACATCACCATTTGCCGCTTTTGCCCATGAGGGCGTGATCGCGAAGGTGCTCGCTGCCAAAGCAGACGATTTAATAAATTTGCGACGAGATAACATAATTCTATAGGGGGATTAGGATTCTGACCTTAACCATTACACGCTTTCTCTAACGAGGCAATTGAAAATTATCCTTTCACTGGGAATTTTCTGAAGTCACGGCTTCGGCAACGACTGCCTCATAGAGGGTCTTAAAACACGGCAAATCTTATTAGGGATTCGGTTGCAGGGCAGCAAAGCTATCAAAACAATTTTCTTTCAGCTTCCAATCGTGGGTCGCCAGCCTTCTTTTAGCGATCGCAGAAGCGGTTCCACTAATCCATAAAGACCGCGATTCGTCATAGAGATCATTCGAAAGCAACACTTCTGAGATCTCCTGTGACCAGTGCAAATAATCTAAAGCCAGAGGGAGTACCATCGTTCCCTCTTCGTCGTAGCAGACCGCAAGGCCTCTGCGAATCGCAACCTCCTCGATCGGCTTCACCAGTTGGTGATAATTTCCAATCGCAGAGATGATCTTAACCATCAGCATCGCTTCCTCCCGCGTTTCTACTTCTAGCATTAGTTGAATGAGGTCTAGCCTGCCATCCACTTCGATCTCCTCTAGTGTGATCACTAGCTCTGTCTTTTCCGTCAGCGTATATTGGTCTAGTTCGTCAAACTGGACGAGAACACTTGTGTCGACACCCATCGTCTTCAGGGATTTTGAGTTTAACCTTTCTAGCTCCTTTTCAGACTTGCTCCAAACCATTTCCTGGGCTTGGAGCGTGTACGAGAGCACCGAACTGGAAGGAATGGCAAATTCACCTGCGAAGGAACCAACCGAGGAAGCCCACGCTATCCGCTCCAACTCAAATTGCAGGTAGTCGTTGGTTGTGTAGGGATCAACCTTCAAACGCCTCGACCAATCCCGTTTCGCCTTGTCGAACCCCAAGTGCCGGCGACTCAATTTCTTTGTCGTGCTGCCTACTTTTTTTGCTGCGTCCGTAACCTTTTCCGCGACTGGCTCTTTCTCATTACTCTCACCTCTGTATCGATGCTCCTTAGTTTTCGCCGCTAACTTTTCTGACCCCCGTTTTACCTCAAAAAACTTTCCCTGCAGATAACGGACAATACCACCAGGAATTCGAGCAACCGTAGTGACCGGTCTTCGCGCTACCGCCCATGAGCGGACAATTGGGTTCTTCAGGGCCTCCGAAAAAGACGTCGTAAAGGCCTTGGTTTTGGTGATTTCCTCCAACTTCTCGAGCGCGTCTATTTCATGGGCAGTCACTTCCAGCATCTTGATGCCTCGAGCATGAAAGTCGCCGAAATCGCTATCCAAATCGAACTCGTATCCAAAATTTACCACATATGCAATTGGGGCTAGCTTGAAACGCTCTCCCTCTCGAAGCTCTTCTCCCACCAGGTCATGGGCAAAGACAAGCGGTGGCCCCTCAATCGGTTCCGAGTCCACCGAATAGGAAGTCAATGAGCCAATTGAAGTGATCGCAAAGATTCGTAGCCAGGTGGGAAACATTTAATTTGTAAGAAACCGTCTTGGGACTATACGTTCCTTTTCGACATTCTTAAATCAATATACCGAAGGATTCGCAAAATTGGGAATAGAGGGATAACTTAATGAGAACGTAAACTTGAGATTTGGCGATATTAAAGCGGAATCGGGATTTAATCTACCTCTAATTTTTACTTTTCATGGATCCTTTTGGCAGTCATCAAAACCCAGACTTTTATATCCATGATCCGCATAGAACTTACCCAATTCAGCCCACTTGAATCCAGTATCCTCCAAATACGATTCGATGTCTTCGTAGCTGAGCAAGGTGTCGAACCAAGCCTAGAGGTTGATGGTAGGGACCCGGAGTGCGTTCACGCGATCGCGTATGACGGAGGCCTCCCGATCGGTACCGGTCGCCTCTTGCCAGACGGACATATCGGTAGAATGGCGGTCCTCAAAGAGTACCGATCAACAGGAGTTGGACAGAAGGTACTCCTGAAGCTGGTCGAGGCCGCCCGCGAGAGAGGATGGAAACAGGTTGAACTGTCATCGCAAATTCAGGCAGTCAACTTTTACGAGAGGTTCGGATTTCAACGTCTAGGCGACGTTTACATTGAGGCCGGAATCGACCACGTGGATATGCGTCTTGATCTCGAATGAGTAGCGAGTATGCGTTTCAGACGCTTCAAAGGGAACCCGCCATAAAATACGGTTAGACCTGCTCTTAAATCCCCCAACCTAGAACCACGTTAATCTAGTCGATCCCTCAACGATCCGCGAGCATTATTCCAAAAACCCTAGTCGCGTAACACTAGATGTCCTACCGGACGAGATCTTCGAAAAGCGGGACATCAAAGACGCTATAAAGGCTTGCGTGATATCATATCAAATTCGCTTCGAGAACCCAACTAGGATCGAGCGGACTTTTTCGGTCCGATTCGGTAGTCTGAGAAATCGTTATGGATTCCGTCATAAGGCTGATCCTGTTTGAACAGCCTTAGAATTTCCTGGTGCTCATATTCAGAGGTTGGCCACTCTTCATTGTAGCCGGGCAGCATAAAAACCGTATATGATTTCTTCCGCGTTACCTTTCTCCTAATAACCAGCACTATCCCAGTGCAAAGATGCAAGATCTGTCTGGCAACGAGATTTAGATCCTTTAAAGCCCTAAACCCACTTCTGGCGATCCGAATCACTGCTCATTTCCTGCGCGCAATTCAAAATCGTATCGATCTCCGCTTCAGGAGCCAAGCTCCTCAGAGAACTGCGTCCCCCATGAACATACTCGAAACGGACTGAATCCCAAATTTGGCCGCTCTTTTCGTAAGTGTCTTCGACGGCAAACGCTGCTTCCTCAAGCAAAAGCTTCACTATTTCCTCCCAAGACTTTTCCAACATTTGAGCGAGCTTTCCATGAGTGGCGTCTAATTCGGGGCCAACCGGGATTGCCAACAGCTCTTGGTTCATAGGATCAGACTAGTCGGCTTATTTTGTGAAAGCAGATTCGCTCTGCTAAAAGCATCGTCCGAAAAGAGCAGGCGCTTGAACTCAAAGATCTTTAAGTATATCGAAGATATCTTCCATTTTGCTCAAAATCGGTTGCCACAGGAGGTAAAAGCGTTCCTTTTAGTCTTGAACAATTTCATCTCAGAGGAACCCAGTCCGTGCGGATAGAGGCATTTCTCGATGAGATGAGGTTATACACCTGAAGACGCGCTAACAAACACTCATCGATAACCACACAAATGGACCGCATCGAACCGAATTCCATCCCACGCCCAGTCGATCCCAACAATCCGCAGCAAAACAGGGATACCAAACGAGCCGAAAAAATCTCGCCCCCTAGGGAGGATTCCCAAAAAAAATCCGCTTACTCGGACATATTTGACGACTGCGAATTGGAACGTTTGCAGAACAATCTTCAGTCGGTCTCAGAACTAGCAAACAAAGCACTCGAGCGGCTCAAGAAGTAGAGGCGCAAACGTTACACAAAATCCCTCCCTAGTCTTAAATATCCTCGTGTCCAAAGACCTCAGCCAGCTTAGAGAGGATTATACGGGAGAGAGTTTGCGCCGAAAGGATCTGTCTCGGGATCCCATCGACCAATTCCAGGCCTGGTTTTCCCAAGCTCAAGATCTGGGGGTGGTGGAGCCTAATGCCATGTCGCTAGCCACAGTCGACGAAAAGGGGCAACCGTGGCAACGCTCTGTGTTGCTGAAGGGATTGGATAAACGAGGCTTCGTCTTCTTCACAAATTTTGGCAGTCGCAAATCCCAGCAAATAGCAGGAAACGCAAAAGTCTCCCTGCTCTTTCCGTGGATCTCCATCCATCGACAAGTAGCGATCACCGGTTCTGCGACAAAGATTCCAGCAACCGAGTCCCTGAAATACTTCGTCACCCGTCCTTTTGGCAGCCAGATTGGGGCCTGGTCTTCACCCCAAAGCAGCATCATTTCTTCTCGGTCTATCCTCGAAACCAAGTTGGATGAAATGAAACGGAAATTCAAAAAAGGAGGTGTCCCACTACCCTCCTTTTGGGGAGGCTTCCGGATTACTCCTGAGACGGTCGAGTTTTGGCAAGGGGGCCAAAATCGTATTCACGACCGCTTCCTGTATTCTAAGTCCGATGACATTGGCTGGAACTTGAATCGTCTCGCTCCCTAAAGCAAAAACGAAAGCTCACGACTGCCATTTGGCGGACCAACAGGTTGTCCGTCCTCCAATCGTTCTTCGACTTAGTGCTTCACCCGTCTTAGGACAAATTCCACCCGCTTTCCAGCGATGCTGAAACAGCCAGGTCTTCGGGGGATCGGAATAATCTGGGGCAACGTACTTCAAAGCGCCGTCCCAAACAAATTTGACGGCACGGAAAAGCGATTTCTTCTCAGGGCCACTCAGTGATACCGCAGCTCGGTCGGGCCTAACCCTCGCCTTCCATAATATCTCATCCGCCATCCAATTGCCCACGCCAGGAAAAAACTCCTGCATGAGTAAAAGACTTTTCAGCGGCCCTCGCTTTCGTTTCTCTATGATCGAATTGAAATAGTCGTAGTCATATTTTGGTGATCCCACTTCCAGCGGTAACTCATCCCAAAACTTGGGGAGACCTGACGACTCGAAAAGCTCTATTTTGCCGAACTGCCTTTGATCATTGAACACAAGCCACCCAATGTACGTCTTCAGGGCAAGATGATCATGTTTCTCGAGAAACTGATCATGACTTCGAATTCGGAGATTTCCCGTCATCCCGAGGTGAACCCCTAGCCAGGTTTCCCTTTCCAATTGAAAAAGCATCCGTTTCCCGTGGGTTCTCGACCCAATGAGGCGGTTGCCTTTGAGCTTTCGGGCCAATCGCGCTGGATCAACATCACGAAAGCAACGAACTTTTTCATTCAGCTGCACCGATTGGACCAATCTCCGTTTTCCGGGATCCCATTGGCGGCAGAAAAACGCGACCTCAGCGAATTCAGGCATCTTGAAAGAACATCTATTCCACAATCCAATTATAGTGATAGGAGCTTAATTTCTTGGGCCCCGTATCTGTCACTGCAACCACGTCTTCTAGCCTACAGCCACCTAATCCGGGATAATACAAACCGGGTTCGATGGTAATAACCGAGTTCCTTTTCAAGCGAAAGTTTACGATTGAGACTCGCGGCGCCTCATGCACTTCTAACCCCAAACCATGGCCTGTCCCATGAAAGAATCCTTGAGCTCCACTCTCATTGTGCGTGGTTAGGTAATTGCGGTCCTTGAAGTACTTCTGCACCGAGGAATGGATAGTCTTTCCGTCGACTCCTGTCCGAACTTGTTTGATGGCCTGACTTTGAGCTCCCTTTACTGTCGCAACCAGCGCTCTCTGAACATCAGAAGGCTTTCCTTTTAAGAAAGTTCGCGTCATGTCACCAAAGTATCCCGTATTCGCGACCCGCGGAAACACATCCACAATGATCAATTCATTCGCTTTGAGCGGTCCCGAACCCGCGCAGTGCGGGTCACAAGCCTGGTCTCCACCCGCTGCAATTGTATCCATCGGAATCGAACCCGCGGTCAAACAAGCAACCTCTATTGCTTCCCTAAGCTTTTCCGAGGTCAGCCGTTTACCCTCGAGGTAAAGGTAGCCCTTCTTAATGGTGGACTTTTTCAGAGTTTCTTCTGCCGCCCGTATTCCCGCCGCGCTACACCGATTACCCTGTCGAAGAAATCGCATTTCTTCCTCCGTCTTCGTTTCTCGGGCTGGAAATATCGACGTTTTCATTGCATCAATTTTTATCCCAAACCCTTGCAGTTGAAACGCCAGCCACGCGGGAAAGTCCGACGAAACTCTAAATCCATTAATCCGATACGCCGCTGCCAAGGTCGCAACAATTTCAGCAACGCCAACATCCTTCCGCCTAAATTTGGTACGAGCCTTCTCGATCCATTCCTCCAGAGCCAGAATGGTACTGAAAGCCGATTCCTTAAATCCTCTCGAAAGTTCGAGCTGGTTTAGCACCGCGATTGATTTAGCCCCCATTTTCATGGATATGAAGGCATCCGGAACGCCAAACTTTGCCAGATAAAGCTGATCCGCTGAGGTACGCGTATCCGCATACATTAAAATCGGGAGAGGCAGTTTACGCTTTCGCGAAGGACTAGATTTACTCACATGTTCAGCCAATATCTCTCTCCGAAAAATGTAAAGCCCGCTAACCCCACACAACAGGGCCTACTTCTCGCAAGACGACTGGTCCGATTCCTTCAAACGTTCAATCGCCCACGGAACCAGCAAGGCCAACCGAAAAAGACAACCCACCAACGCTAATGCCAACCCCAGCATTTCCGCCATTTCATCAATCACACGCTCGTACAAACTTGGCCTCGGTCCGGATATCGAGGCCTACTTCATTCATCAACCAAAAACCAGCTCCTAACTACTCCCCTTTGTCTTTCAAACTCTCATCGTAGGCTTCCATCATCTCTTTGCTGATTCGATATTTGCCGGCGCACCTTGGGCAATTCACTTCAATCAGCTCCTCTCCGAGAAACAGCTCATCGGGGCTTTGGCGCCATACTGGTTCCAACGCCTGGAGAATCCGCTTTTGATTACAGCCACATTCCCATTTAACAATTCGAGTCTCCAGGGGGTTCACTTGCTCAGTTACCGATAAGACACGCAAATCGTCTACCGTCAGATCCCTGAACCATTCTTCATCATAATCTGGATGGGCAGAGACGATGGCAAAGGTCTCCGTATCGAGCCTGAAAAAACGGGCTGGGCGCTGCTCACTCATCGCGTAAAAGGCCTCCACGGCCGCCAACGGATCGCTCCCTTCAAAAGGGACCACACTGCGATGGATCGGCTTATTTCCCTTGGCGACTTCCTGATAAAACACGTTCTCTTCCGCCTCCTTGACATTTTCGGTGAAAGCACGCCCTACCACCGACCCAATTTCCGTATCCCCTCCTAGAAAAAGGTTGAGCAGCGGGTCCTGAAAATTGATGGTCCAGGCCAAGACTTCATTTCTGGGACGCGAAACACAATGGAGAGAAAATGCGGCCAAAGTGGTTTTGAGCAGATCATCCGCTCGAGGATCCATACCGATCTTGTTGTCCTTTAGGTGGAGATAGTAGTCCACATACAGATCGCTGAAATTCGCCATTGCTAAAAGAACGTTTCGCTCTCTGACAAAACTCGAGACGATTATGAAGGCAGGTTCGTTTGGTAGTTCGGCCTCAGGCATCAGGAAAAGCAACAAAACCAGATGATTCCCATTTGTCCAGACCCGGCTGAAGCGGGCTAGTGGCTTCCTTTCTCAAAGGGCATAAGTGTATCGAAACCTTACCTACTAATGTCTCAGGCTCAATCGACGCACAGGTGGGTTTCTATTTCGAATTGAGAGCTGCGATTCGGAGAGCAACTTCGCCCCTGCGATCATCCCCATTGGCGGCCTTAAGAAAATCCTGGAGCGCCGCGATTGCGACGTCTTTTTCGCCGAATAATTCCGCTAGCTCGGCGACCGTAAGCATCAGCTCAACTTGAGTTTCCGGAACCGAGGACTTAATCTCATAAGACGCTTTCAAATGCTCGTAGGCCTTTTCATAAGACAATTCGTAGCCTAAATAGGCATCTCCAACCGCACGGTGATAACCCCGTATCATATCTGGAATCGTTAGCTGATCACCCAGCATCTCTAAACTCGCAATTCGATTGGATACGCTTTGCGTGCTTTCCTCATTGTATAGCTCGATAAGAAGGTACTTCAGAAAGGCCAGCTCCCCAAAAAACCTCGATGGATAGGACTCAAAAATGTATCGGTAAGCAGAACGCGCTGCCTCCAAGTCAGGCTGGTCAAGATGCTTATGGTTGATTCTTGCTAGGTAATAGGCTGACGCCATTCCCACTTGATCGTTCGGGTTCGACTCAAAAAGGATATCGAACGTCTCCTTCGCCAAGAGCGCATTTTCCTCCCTCATGGGTTGGACGTGCAATTGCCCCAACGCTCTCGCGTACAACTTTAGCCGCTCGTTACCTGTACTCCTTGCTCTAAGCTCGTTGATCTCGGGAGACCCAGAATTGTAGAGCAGCAGGGCTTCCTCCTCCCAATCGCCTGCCCCCCAAAGCGAGCCCTGAAACGCGGGCGCCGCTAAAACAGCAACGATCCCGGTCACAAATCGGATAGTCAATCTAGGACACATAGAATTTGAGGTCTGGCCAATCCAAAGCATCTTCGACGCCTTTTTCGTAAATAAGTCAATGGATGGATTCCAATTTGTCCAGCTAAGGAAGCCTAAGCACTTCCGTTAAAATGATTTGATATCGCTTCGCTCAAACTGCCCTACTCCCTGTGGCAACACCGAATCCCATTCAGGGCGACAACGCAGCGAACAACAACTAGGCTGGGGTACCGAAAGACGAAGTCCCGGCACATTCACGGTCTAGTAGATTCAATCACCCTCGCAGAGGGCCAATCGAATTCCCTTTAGTCCTCGCCCTTTCAAAGTTTGAACCTTTTTCTGTTTCGAGTTTCTCGAATTCTTTAAAACGCCCGAACCTTTATGAGCCAGAGATTCCAATCGAAGCGACTGCTCACTGCGATTTGCCTGATAACCTTATCGCTTACGCTGTCCGGGTGTGTCTATCTCCGGCTTCTTTATTTCAAGAACCAGCTAAAGAATTTCGACCAAAACGTAACGGTCCAATCCTCCCAGAAACTCGTTTTCGGATTTCGTGATCCAATCGTCAGGGACGCCGACTTCGTTTTCCTAAGCGGCGCGAGTCCTGAAGATATCGAGAAACTCCACCAGGGTCACCGCGAAGAGGTCTGGACATGGACCTTTAATAAAAAGCTAGGCTCCCCCGAAGACCAGCCCTTTTCAATGGCGTTCAAAACACGCTTCAAAGATCGCCTGTTGACGCACATGGAGATCGACGAAACGTTTGTTGAGCTGATCGGCTCAGACCCTATTCTGTCGATGTTCAAGAATATCGGAGAAGCCAAAATCAACAAATTGAGACGATCCATGAGCATTGAGCTGGACAAAACCTCCGTGCTCACCGCTTCCCTCCCTTCGCTCAACGAAATTTTCGATGTCATGGGAAGACCGAGCAGAATAGCAAAACCGCAATCCCACTCAGGGGCCCGATGCGAGTACGAGTTCAATTTCCACGATCCCGAAAGCGGAAAGAAAGCTGGCCAGTTTCAGTTACATTTTACCGGGTCTCTTCAAAATCCGAACCGTTCCATAACGGGATTTAAGGTGACGGGAAAAGCTCGATAAGCTCAATTTCCAATGCCCTATTTAAAAAATTGAAACGAACGGTTCGCTAGCCCCATCAAAAAGCGAATCTATCCTCAAGAATCTATCGACCCAGATAGCGAGCCTTCTTGGCAAGCCCAAGGACTAGGTGATGGTTCGCATCGGGTTTTCCCCTTCGATGAGCTTCGCAGGATGTATTCAACGCAAACTACACCGTCACGCCCACTCGTGTGACCATGGATATGACGATGCTGGGTGTTATGTACGCCCCCTCTGACAAGATGACTCTATTTGCCATGCTACCCTACCTAGACTCTAGCATGGACCACGAAATCTTTGGGATGGCGGCACCGCTAATTTCACTAAACGACGGCTCTAGCGCCTTCACCACCAGAAGCAGTGGTTGGGGCGACCTAAAAATGGGCACTCTATTCCCATTCTATAAATCCACTGGAGACAAGGCCCACTTCGGTCTCGGTTTCAGCCTTCCGAGCGGTTCGATCGCGGAAACCGATTTGGTACCGGGACCCGGTGGACGCGTTCAGCGTCAGCTTCCTGCGCCGATGCAAATGGGAAGCGGTAGCATGGAATTCAATTCGTCGATCACCTACATCAGTCAAAAAGAGTCATGGTCCTATGGTGCTCAAGTCAAAGCAGACATCCGCCTAAACACAAATCACCAGGACTACCGACTGGGCAACTCCCTCGAAACTTCGGGCTGGATCGCGTCGAAGCTTATGGATCAACTGAGCATTTCGGGAAGAATCGCTTATAAGTATTTCGAAAAAATGAGCGGACCCCAGTCCGATCTCTCATTCAATCCTTCATTCGCTCCCTCTCGCAGAACGGTAACGGCAGCCTTTTCTGAAAATTATGGCGGGCAGCACGTCGACGCCGCAATCGGGTTGAATTATTTCTTCAATAAAGGATCCGCTGCAGGTAACCGAATTGCCTTGGAAGTCGTGTCGCCAATCTTTCAGGACCTCAACGGGCTCCAATTGGAGACGAAGCTCACAACCATATTGGGATGGCAATACTCTTGGTAGAAGTTCAAGGACAACCCTGACCGGTTGAACATTAAAACAGTCTGGTTCCTGGCAAAATCAAATTTTAACTGCCAGGAACCACGACGTGGTACTGGTTGATCGCGGGCGATTCCATCCTAGTCTTCTCGCCGTCTGACCACTGCACTTCAATCGCTTCTATCGCATCCGCCTCTCCGATGCCAAAATGCAACGTGGATGAGGTTTGAGCATTTCGCGACTGTCCAAATACTTTTGCCTTAACCGCTGTAAAGTCATTCCCAATTATCCGGACTGTCGCTCCCACTGTAGAGCGCTTCTTCGCAGGGCGCAGTTGAACCCCTACCCAGTTCCCTGTCTGCAGCATCTTATTCTCCAAAAACCTCAGGAAAATCTGGCTTTCGACCGAGTCGGACTCCACCACTAGTAAATCAGGTTTACCGTCCATATTAAAATCTTCAGAAATTGTCGCCTTACCATCCCTTTCTGAAGACAGACCCATGAGATAAGCGATATCTACGAAACCCTCTTCTCCAAAATTTGCTGCAAGACGGTTTTTCTGAAATGGTGACCAGCTCATTTCATCTTTTGACAAATAGCTTCCAGGACCCTCGAGGAGAAGAAATAGAGACAGCTCTTTTTTGTCTTCGACTTTGCTGTCATAAACGTCATGTCTCCAGAAAATTTCGTCGTAATTCTTAGAGGTCGTTTTGCTTATATAACCATTGTTCAAATACAAATCTGGATATCCATCGTTATTGAAATCAATGTCCGTACTTCCCCAAACCGATCCTGCACGCGTGAAGACATCCTCATCCTCAAACAGCAAGAACCCGCCTCCGTTCTTGCCAAGCCATAAACGACTCCCTTTCGAAATGACCGCACGCTTTGCTTCAATGCCTTCGAATCCCTCTCTGTGGGATCCTGCTTTGCTCATTCTGCGACCCACCTCGGAGCTCGAAGCCGCTGCAAACAGATCCAATTTCCCATCGCGGTTAAAATCCGCAATCACATGACTTGAGCCAAAGAGTTCCGGCTCTTCAAGCCATTCCGAGGTACGATCTTCAAGAAGCGAGACGTCGCTCCCGGCAAAAACATCCACTCCAGCAAAATTACTCGTCATCACTAGGTCCATTCGACCATCTAGATTCAAGTCCACAATTGAGCTCGCTCGGATCCTGCGTTTCGATTTTTCGGATACGCCTGACTTGTCTGTCACTTCTCGAAATTTTCCACCTCCCTGATTGATCAACAAAAAGGAAGGCAAACTGTCATTGGAATCGAAGATGGGCTCTGGCAGCAATCCTCGCACGTAAGCCTCAACATTCTGTCCTATGAACAAGTCCGGGAATCCATCCTCATTCAAATCTCCAGCCGTCATAGAAGACCCGCTGAAGAGCCTTTTGGGCTTAACTAAAGTTTTCGGCTTCTGATCGAATTGCCCAGACTTTCGATTAGGCTCGAAGAGAAGCACTCCCAGTCCACGGGTCGTTACAATGTACTCGCGTTCACCATCCAGATCGACATCGATCAGCAGTGCCGCGTCAATTGCCGCAGGAACCTGGTTCTTTACAAATGGACGGGGGTCGAAGCGAAAGTCACCCACGTTTCGATAGAGCATGTTCGCTCTGGGAAAAAGAATATCCGGCCGACCATCGAGATCAAAATCCTCTACTAGAATGACGCTGTACGCAGACCCCGAGTCCTCTCCGTCCAGCCAGTCCGAAGACTCAAACCCAGACTTACCTGTTCGTCTATACTGCCGAAAGTTCTCAAACGAGATCGACTGAGGGTAGTAGAGGTCGTCCTCTCCGAGCTCCTCACTCCAAACGATCCTCGCCGTGCCTTGAAACGACCTCCGGTAAAGCGTGTGGGTCGGACCGCTCACATTCATTTCGAACTCAACCCTCGAGATCCCCACACCATCCGGGTTAACTTCAAACCCCGAATGCCTAAAGTCCACCTGATCGACGCTATATCCCTCTTTCTCGAACTGATTGAGCATCGTTTCGAACTGGTAACTTTTGAGATACTTTATCCCCGACGATGGAGCTCGGTGGATAAACTCAAAAATCTTTTCGGGCAATCGACGGTTTAGCGTCCATTGTGGCGTTTCGATGGCCCCTAAAGAAAAAGTTCGGAAAACGTCGAGCGGGTTTTCTGCCTCGCGAATCTCATCCCAGAACTTCGCAATGGTATCCCCATAACGCTCTGCTCGGACTTCGTTCACCCAAACCGTTTCGTCCAGGGCCTTCCGCTTCAGGTCGATTCGCGTCTCTGCATCTTGCGCATTTAAAGAGCCGCCCAAAAACAGGATGACTACACCCATGCCCTTTTTCATTATTTTGGGATATTTTGCCATGCTTTATTCTAATGACCCTAAAAAGTTAGCTCACTAATCGCGGCATTCGAACGGTCACAGGGAATCCTAGCAAGACAGAACTGAGAGCAGCCAAGTTCCGAAAATCTATCGCATCCTCAATTTGCCGGGCATCACCCAATCAAACCCAGACCCGGGAGGATGTCAGAATACACGATAACCCTATTGACCCTGCTTTTCCGCTCGGATCACTTCTTTGAGTGACTGAGAAGTCAGGAGATAATAGACTTCTTCCGCGATATTCTTGGCATGGTCTGCAATCCGCTCGAATGACTTGGAAACAAAGACCATCTCTGTAAAAGTCGCGACAGTTGACGGATCCTGCTTCATCAGCTCTACAAACTGGCTAAAATTTTCCCGATTCAGTGAGTCAACTTCTTTGTCCCGATTGATAATGGAGTAAGCGATATTCTCGTCCTCCTGGATAAAACTCTGTAAAGCCTCTTTCAACATGCTAACCGCGAGCTCACCCATTTTGGGAACCTGACCCAAGCTAGGCCCAATGGGGCCTTCGGTCAGGATTTTAATCGTTCTTTTCGCAACGCTTGATGCCTCGTCCCCAACCCTTTCCAAATCGTGACTCGCTTTGACCGCTACAAACAAAAGTCTAAGATCTCTAGCTACCGGTCCCCTTAGGCTAATATATCTTTCGACCTCATCATCGATTTGCGTCTCAATGTCATTTATTACTTCGTCGGATTTGATGATCTTCTCAGCCAGTGCTTGATCACCCTCCAGCATTGCTTTCATGGCGGAATTCGTGATCTCAACCGACTTTTCGCCCATCAGCATTAAATTTGATCGAACGTCTTCAAGCTCTTCGTGGAAATATCTTTTCATGCTTATAATCTACTTGCTTTAACTACCTATACTATTAGCCGAATCTTCCGGAAATGTAGGCTTCGGTTTGCTCGTTATTCGGGCTCATAAACATTTGATCCGTTCCATTCATCTCTATCAGCTTACCCAAATAAAAGAACGCCGTCCTGTCCGATACTCGCGCCGCTTGCTGCATATTGTGCGTGACTATTACAATCGTGTAATCGTTTTTTAGACTATGAATGAGTTCTTCCACTTTCGCCGTAGCCACTGGATCCAACGCAGAACAAGGCTCGTCCATTAGAAGAATGTCGGGCTCCACCGCAAGGGCACGAGCAATACACAGGCGCTGTTGCTGACCACCCGATAGGCTCAAGCCACTCGTATCCAAACGATCACTCACTTCTTCCCAAAGAGCGGCCCCTTTCAGACACTTCTCTACAGCGTCATCCAAAACGGATTTCTTGCTGATCCCCTGAATCCTCAATCCGTAAACAACGTTTTCGTAAATACTCTTGGGAAAGGGGTTCGACTTCTGGAAAACCATGCCCACTCGCTTACGCAATACAGTGGCATCTACGCGGGGGTCATAGATATCCACTCCGTTCACCCGAACATCCCCCCTGCCGATTCGGGCGATCTCGATCAAATCGTTCATTCGGTTGATACAGCGCAAAAGCGTGCTCTTTCCACAGCCCGAAGGTCCGATGAATGCGGTCACCTCCTTCTCAGCAATGTCCATATTGATATTGAACAACGCTTGCTTGTCTCCGTAGAAGAAGTCGAAGTCGGAAATTTTGATGAGAGACCGGTTTTTCTCGTCAGGGGGGGATTCCACATTCGTCGCGTCCATTCTTGTCTTTTTTTCGAGTCTATCTTCCATTACGGGTATTACCAGCGATATTTTTTCCGCATGCGGATTCTCATCAAAATTGAAGCTAAAGCGATACCGGCCACGATGAATAGAAACACGAACGCCGTTCCGTACTGCATCCGCGAAGTGAATTCGTTTTGGGGTATTTTAGCGCTCACCACATAAATGTGATAGGGCAACGCCATAACTCCTTGAAAGAAGAAGTCGTACCAATGTTCGAGGCCTTGCCACGGCAACTGGTCTCTTAATGCGTAAGCCGCCGTGAACATGATCGGCGCGGTTTCTCCCGCGACCCGAGCAACACCGATAATAGAGGAGGTCAATATCCCTGGCATCGCATAAGGGAGGACATTGGTTCGGATTGTTGTCCACTTTGTAGCTCCCAGAGCAAGCGACGCGTCACGCAGTCCTTGGGGGATCGCGCGCATCGACTCTTCACTGGCCGATATGACGATCGGCAGAACCATCAAAGCCAGCGTGAACCAACCTGCAATGAGTGAAACGTTCCACCCAAACGCCAACACGAACATGCCCATACCGAAAATCCCAAACACGATCGACGGCACTCCTGCCAAATTAAGGATAGAGAGCCTGACCGAATTCAATATTTTTCCAGGACGGGAATACTCACTTAGAAAGATGGCGCTCAATACTCCGAGCGTAAGTGCGATTAGCATCGCCCCCAGAACAAGCAGAAGCGTACCCACGATACACGGCCAAATTCCTCCGCCAGAATAAGCGTAGGTTTCCGTTACAATCGTCTCGTCAATCGTCTCTTTAAACTCTCGAAACTTCGTATCGCTTAATTCGTACTGCTGTCCATCATATTCGAATACGTGGAGCGTCTGCGGCGACTCGGAAAGGAACTCTAGGTTCACAAACGGGAATTCACTTTCGAACAAGGTTTTTCCTCCTTTGTAAAATATGTCTACGAAGATCACCGCGGCACAAAGCAATACGAAATAAGTCGCCAAGCGAAACATCCAAAAAACAACTCGCTCGATTGACTTCGCCTTAGTCGGCTTTCCAAAGAGCGCTTGCTCCATCGACTTACTTGAACTGGCTGCTACCGTGGTCATGTTCATCGATTAGCCTCGTGAAATTTGGAACTTGGTGACAATCTTCTGAGCGAAGTAATTGATCATCAGGGAAATCAAAAATAGGGTTAGCCCCACTACGAACAGGGCTCGGTAATGAAGACTGCCATTAACGACTTCACCCAGCTCCTGAGCAATGATACCCGTCATAGTGTGAACCGGTTCGAAGAAGACTCCGACTCCCTTCGATATTTGAGGTATCTCGATCCGGTTCCCGGCACACAAAAGTACCACCATGGTTTCGCCAATTACTCTACCAAAACCGAGTAGGGTTGCAGATATAATTCCTGACAAAGCGGTCGGAATGATGATGCGGACAATCGTTTGCAATTTAGTCGATCCCATCGCCATCGATGCCTCCCTGAACGCTAATGGAACATTGTTGAGAGCGTCCTCTGCAAGCGTGAAGATCGTAGGAATGGCCATCAAAGCGAGCAAGCAGCCCGCTGTGAAACCGGTTAGCCGCTCACTGAGGGGAAAGAACTCAATCCAGCCTAGTGAATCCCAACCGGAAACGGTTCGTAGCAGCGTTCCAAATACGGCAATCCCGAAAAATCCGATGACAACCGATGGGATCGCGGAAATGAACTCTATATAGGGTTTTATCAAGTTCTGCTCAATGGGACTAGCAACTTGGTTCACATACACGGCAGCTCCCACGCCAAGTGGAATCGCAAAGCACATCGCAATGAGAGCCACCAAAAGCGATCCTGAAAACAGCGGTACAATTCCGTACCAATCTTGAATAGAACTATTGGTGACCCACTCCTTTCCGAAAACAAAGGACGTAAACGCGTCTCCCAGACTAACAGATTCCGCACGATTCCACGAAACGACTTTTGACTCATAGTCTGGGATTTCCAAGATGAACATCGAAGCAAGCTCTTTGAAACGGCCCAATTTTAGACTCAATTCGGAATCGTCGTATTCTGGAGCTCTATCTAGTAATTTCGGAACTTCCGACTCCAACTGGCGATTAATCGCGAGAAACTCAGCTTCCGTATCTTTGACTAGGCTAAACATCATCTCCAAATCGACCTCTGGAATTGTCAAGTTCTGTGCCTCGTCCTCCCTTCCTGCTTTCAAGAGGTTCTGCTGATGTTCTTGCAGATCGAGCATCTCATTGTAACTATCCCGAGCCGTCGCAACGATTTCGTTCGCCTCGAGAATGTGCTCTCGCAACGGATACGCGAGATCCTCGAAATCATTGAAAAAGTCTTCGTCTTTCCGAAGGATCGCTTTGACGTCCCTAAATTCGAGACCGCTTGCGGAGAGCTGCTCGCTCTGCAGCGTTCGAATGGAATTCAAATAACGATTAAGCGCGGAAAGTGCGTCCTGCTCTTCCCGCATCAACTCGACATATTCGAGACCGGAACTGCGATAGGTTGTGAGATCCTCCCGGTACTGGCCAAAAAAGCCAGCCCCTTCCTTGAATAGGAAAAACGTAATCAAGCCCAGAACCAAGATCGACACGAACGCATTTCCACCAAATAGCCCCTTCAAGGCGGACTCTTTGTTAAGGCCAAGAAATGACCTTTGACGGCTACCTAAATCGTATCGACTATCGGGATCTTGAACGCTCATTGCGTTTGTGGTTTTGCGTCCATCCGGTATCTTTCAAAACGTAACTAGATTGCAGTGACAACCTCAGAGGATGGAGATGAAGTGCACCGACTGAACAATCTCCTGTCCCTTAGGACTTAAACAGAAATCCACGAATTCTTTCACAATCGGTCTCATTTCAGACTTCGCGTCGTAAAAATAGTACAGAGGGCGTGCAAACGAGTAGTCTGGATTGTCAGGCGAAATGCCATCCACCGGAAGGGGCTTCATTCCGGGTGTTCCGATATAAGCCAGACCTACATAGCCAATACCATTCGTATTTTTCGCCACTTCTGATGCGATTTGCTCGTTACCCGCCATCTTTTGTGAGGAAGATGCGTAGTCACGCTTCCGAAGGGCCATATCCTGAAACACCGCATAGGTTCCCGAAGAGGTATTGCGGGTATATATGGAAATCGACCCGGACTTCCCGTTTATCGCTGACCAGTTTTCCACATCGCCTGTGAATATCTTCTCCACTTCTCTAGGGCTGATCTCGTCCATCGGATTATTGTCTTGAACGATGATCGCGATTCCGTCCTTGGCCACAGTGATGGGTTCCATTTTGATTCCAGCCAGAAGTCCTTTGGATATCTCGGTCCCTTTGGCGTCTCGGCTAGACATTCCCAAGTCTGCCGTTTTGTCGATCACTGCAGCGATACCCGTCGATGAGCCTTCAGCCGCAATTTCAAAGGTTACGTCGATTCCTTGTTTAGCTTTGATCGCCTTAAATTCCTCGGCCAGTTGGGGAACCATTTTTGCCCCCAAAGTATCAGACCCTTTGATTACTATCTTTTCGGCTGCATTAGCGACTGAAAGAGCAGTGAAAAAACTTAGTAAAGCAGTTATGCACGATAGTTTTGTGATACGTAATATTTTCATTTTGGATGGGTTTTCTATTTCTAGTTGAATTGTCCCCAGCGAAGTTTGATGTATTAATCTGTTACAACAAGGCTTTCACTGTGACGATCAGGTGACACTGGTTTTGCAGAGCGGAGTTCGTCTCCTCGGTCAGCTCGCTTCAAGGAGTTCGATTAAGGCTAAAATTTGATCTCGCCATCAACCAAAAGCACCTGCGTGTTTCCTAGGTTCCCCGGTGATGCCAGATATTCGTCGTCAATGCTGTCACCAGCAAAATACGTGACGCTAAGGCCAAAGAAGTCCGTGAACATCTGCTTGTAATTGATTACGTATCCAGCTTAGTTGACCTCCCCACCGGCCCAGTCGGAGTCCGAAAGATTCGGCGTGTATCCCGCCGCTTCCATAAACCGGTATTCGGCGCTCCACTGCTTTTAGCCGGCCTTCTTGGCGGAACCAAACTGGTATCCTAGATTGGCAAATTGGTTTTTAGAGCTTTGACCCGCACCATCGAAGAAAGGCGAGTCCGGATCATTGATGAGCTCATCTCCCTTGAAGTTGGTTCCCCAGACTCCGTAGATTTTGTGACTCGCTCCATTATCAGTTTTGAAACCGTATTCAAATGGTACTGCCGCAACTACAAAATCGTGGAAATATCGTACCGAGTTTGCCCCTGCAAAAGTACCGCTCTCAGAGAAATTAGACGTGCCGCCGGTTGTCGCCATGAATATGGGAGCGAACTTGAGTCCTTCTCCATTGCTCCACGCCGCTTGGGCCATGAGCAAAGCGTCGTCAGCGACTGATGGACCAACCACGACCTCTCGAGATTCGTTTTCCTCATCAATTATATACTGACCCGCCGTGAACGTCCAATTACCCAAGGTTGTCGATTCAGATAATCCCTCCACATTCAAGTCGCCGTCCCAAAGCATCTTGGGTAAATAGAACGGGCTTTCATGCTTGCCGAACGTGATTCGCCAGTCCTCTCCTTTGTATGCGAGGTATGTGCGACCCACGTTGATTCCACCACCTGACTTGTCAAAAAATCCTCCAAAGTTGGTGTTGTTCGAGTCGTTCGACGTGGCGGTCTCAAATTGCACTCCAAGAGAAAAGGGACTTTCCTTAAAGCTGTAAATGGAACCGAGCCGCAACCGGTAGCGCCAGCGAGACCGGTCATTATTTTCACCCGATCGACTTTCCCGGTTTTCGTAATGGTAGCGGAATCGCGCATTTCCATAGAGCTGCAATCCTGAAAGAGCACTCGGCATGGGCACACTAGGTGGTGCTTCACTCACGTACTTGCTTTCAACCTGTGCGACGGCGGCGTTTACAATTTCCGTTTTCTGGGCCTCCATCACGGACGATACTTCGGCCTTGATCTCAGGAGCTTCCACCTGTGTAAGGATTCCTTTTCGAACGAGTACTTCTATCAGTACATCTGTCGTGTCATCCTGCGAATGAGATATTGGGGAACTAAGGAACAGCACCCCAAGTACTCGTAACGATCGCGCTAGCGTGCGTGTGGTCATAATAGCTTTGTTGTTTACGGGATTGAGAAAGGGAACCTTTTTCATCTCAACGGGTTAGGATCCACCGCCGACAGTAGCGAGTGAAAATTAACAAAGAGCAAAAATGCTACCTTTCCGTAACACATTCGTAATCTAATCGTAACATTTTGGGAATTACACGCACTTTCGACGCTGCTAAAAATTTGAAAATGACCCTTTCCAGCGGGTCTATTTTAAGACCTCAATCAACGCTTCGATCGCCTCAAATGAGGATGGGTCGTATTCGAGAGATCCAGACACCAATTTGGCTTTAGCGAGAATTTCTAGACTCCGGTCACGATTGCCTGCCAGGGCTTCGGCCTCTCCCAGTCTAAGCAGTCTAAACGTATCGTAACAAAATTCCCACAATCCTTGAAACCAAAGGTCGAAAGGTCTCTTTTCGTAAGAAAGCGCGTTCTTAATCGCCTCCACCTCCTCTACTTTAGCGCGATCACCCCGATAGAGCATCAGCTCCGCAGCAAAGGAATAGAATTCCTTTACATCCTGATCGAGTTCGATTGCTCGCTCGATAAACTCGAGAGCCTTCTCGTATCTCTCTTCAATCGCTAGCCCTCTCGCGAGCCCATAATACGCCCAGGGCTCCCATTTTTTTAATTGGGTCAATGATTCGAAATGGACAATCGAATCTAAAATGTGACCCGCATCCAAAAAGGCCAGTCCCAACTCGTACCTGATACTGGGATACGTGGTATCCAGTAGGAGAGCTTTTTCAAACGATCGGATCGCAACACTCTTGTCTTGATAGTCACTTGACGCCAATCCCATGAAGTACGGCCAGCGGGGCTCCTTCGGCGCTATCTTTATCAATGCCGCGAAACACTGAGTCGCTTCTCCATAAAATCCATTTGCAAAATAGATTTCCCCTAGTCTACCCAATGCCGCAACCCTCTCACTCGCTTCGTTCAAAGCCGCATGAGTTTGCTTCAGTTCGGTGAACAGATCCTTGGGCCAGCCCGCAAGGTTCGGGACAGAAGGAATCCCTGCTATCAGGGTCGCTTCGTCGAGTGCGTCTTGGATCCTTTCGCTTTCTGAATCGGGAACCTGCTGATTCACCGTCATCAACAGAACACCCAATAAAAGCACCGCTCCCATCAGGATGTAGATCTGCTTGGGCAATCGAGACTTCATCAGAGCGTACTAACTTGAAGGCTCCTGGATTCGAAACCCTAACGTACCGCTTCAGTCTTGTTCAGACCTAATACTTCCTGCACCTCTGTGCTTTCGATGTTTGCCATCGTAACCAGTGTGACACCCGCATCGACCATGGTTGGCATATTGCCCCCCTGGATATAGTCTACTAATGTAGACACTCCGAGATAACCCATACGAAAGGGATTTGTGATTACCAGTCCCTGAATCTCCCCAGTCTTGATAGCGTCAAGGGAAGCATTGGAAGCATCGTACCCCACAAGAAATACCTGTCCTGCCAAATTGAAGTTTCGCAGCGCATTCAACATAGAGTTCGTGCCTGTGACACTCGACGCAAAAACGGCGTTCACCCTTCTACCGTAGCGGTTTAGCAAATACTCAGAAGCTTCATCCGCCTGGCTCATCGAGTCCCCAGAATACTGATCAATCGAGATCAGTCGAATCGAGGGATAGCTCGTCTTGATTTTCTCGATGAACCCTGCTTCTCGAGCCTCAGCGTTGGAGTCGCCTTGACGATGCCTTAGCAAAATCACATTGCCCACGCCTTCCGTAAGCTGACCGATCCGTTCGGCGCCTATACTGCCACCTTGAAAATTATCTGTGGCTACGTAGCTTATAGGTCGATCCGCATCCAATCCAGACTCGATGTAAACCATCGGCAAATCCGATTCCCTATCAAACCGGATATTACCTGCAAACTGACTCTCATCCAGAGATGCAACCAGAATGCCACTCAATCGCTGACCCGTAAACGTATCCACTACTTGGATTTGCTTGTCACGTGCTGCCGCGTTGTCTCCTTTCCAGAGAATCCTGACGCTCACACCCTCGGCAGACAGTTCCTCGCTTGCTTTCAGCGCCCCTGCGTGAATCGCCTTCCATCGCTCCTTGTCGGTCCCCTTTGGAACGACCGCAATGCTAAGCTCTTTCGAATCATTCTGCCCATAGATTGGAATCGATCCAAAAAGGAACGGAACTAGAAAAAGAGCGATCAAGTGGGACTGCATTGTACTTGTAGCTGCAAATCGAAATGTAAAAAGTGACCGATTCTTCCCTTAGGTCAAGGGCAAAGCCTGTATTTCATTTCTGACTTCAGTTTCAGTAAAACCCCTATTTTCAATGACATAGAGAAGAAACAAATCCAAGCATAAGGTGGAAGAGGATAGCAGATCACATGTTAGCCCCTAGGATAAGATAAGCTCATTTGCTCAAACGGAGGAGAGTCATCGACGTCTAACGCATGGGGGTTATACTAGGTTTTCACAGGCTGCATGCCTATCTCGTCCTAGTCAGCTAAAGCAGTTGCAATTGGATAGAAATCAAATTGCGAGATCGAAAAAAGTTTTGCCTCTTCCATTCATCTGAGGCAAGAACGTATTCCATGTCTAAGAAGCCAGATCTGGAAATGAACTTACTAACGGAAGCTCTCATATCCCGATTCAAGACTTTGATTGAGACCGATCGCAATCACACTATACTAGCGGCGGGGACAACTCGCTTGGGAAAGATTGAGTTCATTAACGTTCCGAACTGGCATTCTTGCCCTATTTTTTCGACGCTGCACCTAGAGGAGAGTTTACTCATCAGAATCCGCCAGAATCGGTATTCATCCGCTGGGATCATCGCCAAGCGATTAACTGAAGCTGAATCGACAATTCAAATACACCTCGAGTATCAATCAAGGTGCGCACAGGCTTTCCAGATTCCTTATCGCGAGAAACGCCCTCGTTTTATCCGACTAGGAACCCCTATTCGAAAAGAGGCCTCTCCTCGCTGGTTTTACAACCCGTCTAACGAGACGAACCGTCCCAAGAATCTTCTAGCTCTTATTTGACTTCTCTTTTCCCGTTTCACTCGATCCCTCTCGTCCCGTCGAACCCAGAAATTCAAGCTTTTCCTGATTTTCGATAAAGAATTGAGGATCGAGTTCTACATTTGGAACGGAATACTCGTTCTTCGTAGGACGGTGAATATAATGCGTGAATGTACTATCCTTACTTTTCACCCTCAACAAACGTCGCCTTTCCAGCATAAGCCCGAGCAAATGCTTGAGCTTAGCGTTCTCTTGGGTAGGTCCATCCTCGCCTTCGAATAGACTGATAAATAAATTGTCCGCAGTTAGCTTCATCGCTTCCTGAGCTTCCTTTTCATCAGTGGAGCGAGGCTTGAAAATATACGTCCAGCGACAAACCAGATCACCGGGCGGCTCATACAAAGGCTCTTCGCTTTCCAGTACGTCCGCTCGCACAACATCGTCTTCCAAGCGAACCAATATACTGGCGATTCGGTCATCCTTTTCAAATGCCGTGTCACTCATTGCAGACTTTCGGGAGATCGGGCCAATATGCCATTCCATATTGTCCCCACTATCCCAGCCGATTCGCCTCTGGCTAGTAAAATCTTCTCTCTTCTAGTTGATTTAACAAATTGCAACGTCATATTACCGTGCTACATGCCCAATAAAAAGAAGGATTCACACGACCTAATCAGCTCTGTTGCTCTTCTCGTCATAGACGCGCAAGATACTTTCATATCGTCGCTTACGGATAGCTCGACCTTCCTAAAACGCTGCTCATTTGCCATCGAAGCAGCTAGAACGCTCGGCATACATACTCTATTTACTGAACAAGTACCTGACAAGCTGGGCCATACCAACAAGGAGCTACTTCGAAGAGCGACCCGCCCCAAGATCTTTCATAAAACCAGCTTTTCAGCACTGAACGCCCCAGGAATCGAAAATTTCCTCAGAGACAACGAAGTCTATCACTTGCTGGTGTGCGGACTGGAAACACCCATTTGCGTTTACCAGACAGCGCTACAAGCGATCGACAAAGATATTGACGCCACCTTTCTGTCGGACGCCTTGGGATGCCGCAGAATCGAGGATGGAAACGTCGCTCTCAACGCCATCATCGGCCTAGGTTGCCAAGCACTGCCCACTGAAACAGTTTTCTATAGCCTTCTCAGCGATGCCCTCCATCCCCGGTTCAGAGAGTTTAGCAATTTGGTAAAGACCTATTCAGACCAACATTTCTCGATACACGAATACCTGCAAAGCAATCCCAAACCTGCCAAATCAGAAGTGGACCAACCTAAAAAAAAGAAGCCCTACAAACAGGGGAGTCGCCCTTCCTGGCAGGATAGAAACCGAAACAGGAAAGACCAAAGAATCACTTCTTCGGGCCAGACGAGCGAGAAGCTTGAAGAAAAAGAAATCAAATCCTCGCCCAAACCAGCCCCAATATTGATCGAGAAAGACTCCCCAAAACCTAATAAGACTATCGAAAGACCTAAGAAACAGGCCAAAAAAGTGCCTCGAAAACGGGTCGCTAAAAAAGCTGTCTCCCATAAACCGAAACCCGGCAAGCAGGAGTTGCCTTGATTCCTTCGGTCCCCTAGAGTTTCAAAACGCTCCGTCGATCGCTGCATTCGGAACGATATCGACTTTCGAATTTGGAATGTCCATTGGTTCAAACACGCGACTGAACGCGATCATTCCGGCATTGTCTCCCGTATGTTCGCGGCGGGCTAGAAATGTGGGCAAATCCATTCGGTCGCCAAGATGCATAAAGCACTCTCGCAATAACCCATTATTGGATACTCCCCCGGAGAGGCCCAAGCTCCTAATACCCCCCTTGTTCAAGCCCCACTTCGTTTTTTGGATCAACACGTCTACGACTGCCTCCTGATAAGAAGCACAAAGATCGGGCAGCTTCGCTTCCAAGTCCTTATCTGAAAATTTTTCAATGAGATATCTAAGGCTCGTCTTCAGACCTGAAAAGCTGAAATCAAGGTTGTCCTTCCGTAGTAGCGCTCGGGGAAAATCGTACCGGTCCGGCTTTCCAGTTTTCGCAATCAACTCGAGTTTTGGACCTCCCGGGTAGCCAAGCCCAAGCAGCTTGGCCCCCTTGTCCAAAGCTTCACCCGCTGCGTCATCAATCGTTTGGCCCAATATCTCAATTGACCGATCTTCATTTATCTGAGCTAGGATCGTGTTCCCTCCAGACACCACCAAACTCAAATGGGGTAACAGATGAGACACTTTCTCTTCAAATGCGTCCACATTTTCTTCATACAATGAAATAAACACTGACTGAGCATGGGCACGCAAATGGTTCGCAGGAAAAACCGGAACCCTCAACGCGGCAGACAAAGCATTCGCCACCGATAGTCCCATCGCAAGGCAACCAGCCAACCCGGGGCCTGAAGTCACAACAATCTCAGTGATTTGAGCCAGATCGTTTTCACGCTCCAATTCCCCGATTAGTGGGCCAAAATTCCTGAGGTGTTCGCGACTAGCAAGATCCGGCACGACCCCGCCGTATTCGGCGTGCAACGACACCTGACTACTAATCCATTCACCTAGGATCCCGTTCGACACGTCCAAAAGGGCAAGGGCTGACTCGTCGCAGGAACTTTCGATTCCCAGGATCATGATCTCGTCTCGCCAAGCTCTTCCCACAATAGCTGCTTTGCCATTTCAAGCTGCTTATCTTCGATCGGCTCGAACGCATACCTCTCAACAAATTCCTCAAGGGGCATTGTCTTCAATCGGCTTCGTTGAATATAAAGGCTCTCTTCCTCTTTGGGGGAAAGTTCGACGATGACATCAGGCTCAATCCCATTTTCATGGATCACATACCCACCGGGTGTGTAGTATTTCGCGGTCGTCAGCTTGAGCCCGGTTTTCGAGCTTAAAGGAAGGACACTCTGGACGGAGCCTTTTCCAAATGTCTTTTCTCCAACCAGCTTAGCTCGTCCCGAGTCTTTGAGCGCACCAGCCACAATTTCTGAAGCACTGGCCGAACCTGGATTAACAAGTAGGGCCAAAGGGAAGTTGTACGACTGACCCGAATTCTCCGCATACCACTCCTCACTCATCGCTTCGTGTCTTCCCTTAGTGTAAACAACGAGCTCTCCGTCGGGCACGAACAGCTCTACCACATTCACCGCAACATCAAGCAGTCCACCCGGATTGTTTCTCAAGTCGAGCACGAGGCCACGCATGCCTTGATCGATTAACAGGTCGATCGAAGACTTAAGTTCGGCACCGGTCCGCTTGCCAAACTGGGAAATCCTCAGGTACCCAAGATCTCCGTCCAGAATTTCCGCTCCTCGCACGTTATCGACTTCTATAAGTTCGCGTTTCACCTCAAGCTCGATACCCTCATTTTCAGCACCTCGCTCCACGATTATTACAACACTGGTTCCCGGCCTTCCTTTCAGTTTGGAAACAGACTGATTGATACTCAGACCTTTGATGCTCTCTCCATCAACCTCGACAATTCGGTCCCCTCGCAAAAGCCCGGCGCGCTCACCCGGAGAATCCACTAGAGGAGCCAATACCGTCAATACTCTGTCACGCATCTCAACCTCCACGCCTATTCCACCAAATTCCTGGCTAGTCTCTTCCTCCAATTGCTTTCGCTTCTCGAAATCCAGATATTCCGAGTACGGATCCAAGTCGGAGATCATTCCGGCAAGGGCAGACTCTGTCAGGGCGTCTAGAGTGGCCGACTCACTCTCGACATAGAACGCGTTTACCAGTCTCAACGCCTCTTCCAACTCCGACGCTCTTTTTCGAGACTCCCAGTAATTGCTGAATCCTCCTTGCAAAGAGACATCTGAGACAAACTGGTACCCAACCGTCAGCGAAAGGCCGGCGACAAGAGCAAAAAGAAACCGCTTAAAGAAATTCATGAATTGGCATTTCGACGGATACGATAATCAAACCCGGTTCAATAGTTGGTGATTGAACCGATCCACCAGACCGCAAGAGTCAGCATCTAATTTATGGATTTCACAGAAATAGCATCCCAAGGCATACGGCAAGCCCTAGAATTAGCCTCTGGCTCAAATCACCTTCTGGGTTTCAACCAATTTGTGGAAATCGCCCTCTATCACACCGAATTTGGGTATTACCGATCCCAGCGTGAGCGCGTCGGACGCAGCTCTGAAACTGACTTCTTCACCGCAAACAGCCTGAAAGAGTCTCTCAGGCCAGTTCTTCTAGAAGCATCCATCGGTCTCCTCAAAAAGTCCGGACTGGATCCAGCGAAAACAGATTGGGTTGAAATCGGAGCCGAACCCGGTTCCGCTCTTCTCACGGGGGTTGCCAATCCGTTCGCCTCCGCTCAAGCGATTCGTTTAGGCGAACCGATTACGCTGGAGGGAGATCTCGTCGTATTTTCCAACGAACTCTTTGACGCGCAGCCTTTTAACAGC
Organism: Candidatus Pelagisphaera phototrophica; assembly: GCF_014529625.1. Lineage (GTDB taxonomy): Bacteria > Verrucomicrobiota > Verrucomicrobiia > Opitutales > Opitutaceae > Pelagisphaera > Pelagisphaera phototrophica. The sequence continues at coordinate 1,389,286 of NZ_CP076039.1, read as the reverse complement.
GTCATCTATCGGGAGAGAACCTGGCTGGAGCGGATGATTGAAGTGAGCGATTCTGGCTTACGCATCGTTGAGAGGCCGCCAATTTCACCTAAAGTCACTTCCCTGTTGGACTCCTTGCCTTCTCCCGCGCCAGAAGGCTACATCGTGGATTTACCAACTGGTTCAAGGGTATTGATAGACCAGATCATCCAACAGCCATGGAAAGGAATTTTCATTGCACTCGACTATGGAAAAACCTGGCAGGCGATCACCCACGACAGTCCTCAGGGAACCGCTCGCGCCTACCAGCATCACCGGCAAAGCCCCAATCTGCTAGAGAACATCGGTCAGCAGGACCTAACGTGTCATATCTGCTGGGATTGGATGGAAGAAGCCCTTTGCCAAAATCGGTTTCAGTCCATTGATCTGGAAAGCCAGGAGTCCTTCGTTCTCAAAAAGGCGCCCGATTTCGTGCGAAGCGTATTCGAATCCGATTCAGGTATCAGCGATCCTCTGAAAGGAACGCTACGCCAATTGATACATCCTTCTTTGATGGGCCAGAAATTTCAGTCCCTAAGTGCCATTCGAACGGAACCTGTAAGCAGATCCCAATCAGCCTAACATTTCCCAAGAAACTGCTTGCCAAGATAGCATGCCTACCCTTTTTTCCTCCACTCTTAAACAATTTCAGTCATGGCTAGAATTTGCGCAATCACAGGTAAACGACCCACAACCGGCAGCATAATCCACCGCAAGGGTCAAAGCAAGAAAAGCGGCGGTATAGGTACGCACGTAACCAAGGCAACTAGACGCAAGTTCCGTCCTAATCTGCAACGTATCAAAGTTCGCCTCCCTTCCGGTCAAGTAAAACGCCTGTGGGTCAGCGTTAAAGCGATCAAAGCAGGTCTAGTTGAGAAAGCCTGAGCGCTGATCAATCCCAAAAAACTTTCCATGAGCCGTTGTCTGAAGACATAGCGGCTTTTTTTTGCCCAGCTGGAAAGGATATTAGATCTGGAAATCCACGTCACTCGAGGGCTCGTGCAATCCACATTCGCGACTCGCTCCACCAAAACGCGTATCCGACTCACTCATGCCTGCTTCGAGTTTTGAAGTGCTGTGCCAGTCGCCTAACGAAACGTACCCTAAATCCCAAAGCGGATGAAAGGAAAGTCCGTTAGTCTCGATATACTCATGCATCTCGCGGGCGCTCAAATCGAGAATAGGATAGATCTTCGTCATCTTGTTCTGGCTCTCTACCACTTTTCGGCTCGCCCGCGTCTCACCTTGGGATCGACGTAAACCCGCGAGCCAAGCCTTCGCCCCCAATTCCTGGACGGCCCTGTCCATCGGCTCCACCTTATTCATCAAATTGTACTGCTTAAGCCCTTCATGACCTTTTTCCCACAAACGTCCGTGGAGGGCTTCTTGTTCCGCTGCTGAAATATGAGCCCGGTACTTCTTGAGATTGAGGTTCAGCTTTTCCATCAATTCAACTGCGAACCGGTAGGTTTCAGGGAACAGATATCCAGTATCAATGAAAACGACCGGGATATCCGGGATCACGGAAGTTACCAAATGCAGCATCACTGCTGAATGCGTACCAAAACTGGTCGTCATGATCAGCTCATCGCCAAATATATCCGCTGCCCACTGTACCCGCTCCTGTGGCGTTGCCGCCTCCAAATCTGGCAATTGTACAGATTTTTCGTCCATTTGCACCGACATTCGCTTAATCTCTAGTAAATCTATCTAGTTATAGATGTTGGCTACCTTAATCGACGACCGTGTCAAGGGGTTGATTGAGAAGAAAGCATTCCAATTCCCATAAACCGCGATTCCTATGATACACAGGAAAACGTGATTCAAAGACTCACTGATGGGTCAGGCTACAAGCTCTTGAGTAGTCGGGCGATCTCGTCTCTCCTCGCTTTCGTTTCTAAAAGCTGTTTTCTTACACCTTCAACTACCTGGGGAGGGGCTTTATCAACAAAGCTTGGGTTATTCAGTTTTCCTTCACCCGCTTGGATGGCCTTGGTCAGCTTCTCGAGTTCCTTGCTGAGACGTTCTTTTTCTGCCTCAACGTCTACCGCACTTGACAGATCAAGGTAAACAGTGCCCAGGGCGGACACAGAACCGGGCAAATTCTCAACCGCTTCTACGAGTTCGATGCTTGCGGCACCCGCAAGTCGCTTGATCGTATCCAGGTTGGCCTCGATCAACGTCGCGCATGAATCGTCGGTCGGTGTTACGAAAAGGGTTACGTCGCGCTTAGAGGCTACATTGTACTCTGCCTTTGTCGCTCTCGCCTGAGTGATAAGCTCCTTGATCAGTTCGATCTGCCTCGCACCTTCTGCGTCAATTGAAACACTCTTCGCATTCAGCAATTCTCGCAGTTGGGCAGCTGGCAAAAGCCCTGCGTCTTGCAAGAATTCCCCGTCTACCGAATAGCCCATAGCCTGCCAAAGTTCTTCCGTAATGTGGGGCATTATCGGATGCAACAAAAGCAGCGATTGCCGTATCACAAGATCCGATACAGCTAAAGCCGCATCATGTCTTGGATCGTCTTTTGACTGCAACATCGCCTTCGCTGCCTCCACGTACCAGTCACAGAAATCACCCCAAAGAAAGTTGTGCAAGGAGTGTGTCAACTGATGCATCTCAAAACGAGCGAATTGTCCCTCAATCTCCTCCATCGTCTGCAACAACCGAAATAGAATCCAGTTTCCGTATCCCTCCAGCTGCGATCCTGCCAGTCGATCTATGATCGCTTCCAAGCTTTGTCCCTCGGCAGCGCCACCCGCCATTTGTCTAAAGCGACAGGCATTCCAAAGCTTCGTGCAGAAGTTGCGCCCAATCTCGATTCGCTCCTCGGCGAATAGAATATCCGAACCGCTTGGGGCTATATTTATTATTCCAAAACGCAAACCGTCCGCTCCAAATTTGGCAATCAAATCCAGTGGATCCGGCGAGTTCCCAAGTGACTTAGACATCTTACGGCCTTTGGCATCTCGAATAAGCCCATGAATGAAAATGTCTTTGAAGGGGATGCGCTGGGCGATCTCCTCGTCAGTCAAACCCTCTTTGGATTCTCCCATCAGCTCGAGCCCTGACATAATCATTCGGGCTACCCAAAAAAAGATGATATCGAACCCCGTCACCAACATGCTAGTAGGATAAAAGTAATCGAGCTCAGCTTTTACTTTCTGATCTTCGATTGGCCACCCAAAGGTCGCAAACGGCCAAAGGTTTGATGAAGCCCATGTATCCAAAACGTCCTCATCCTGCTCCCAATTTTCAGGATCGCTGGGACCGTCGACAGAAACATGCCAATTGGCCGAATCGCTTCGGTCAGCGCCTTTTGCATACCAGACTGGAATACGTTGACCCCACCAGAGTTGCCGGCTGATGCACCAATCCTGTATATTATTGAGCCAATGTAAATAGACTTTTTCCCAGCGCTTGGGATGGAACCTAATAATTCCCTTTTCAACCGCTCGCTTAGCTTCCTCAACTTTTGGATACTTCAGGTACCACTGCTCCGAGAGTCTCGGTTCAATGGGAACTCCCCCTCTTTCAGAGAAACCCACACTATTGTCATAGTCCTCGGCATCGATAAGAAGCCCGAGTTCTTCGAGTTTCTGTACCGCAAATTTACGGGCTTTGAAACGCTCCATTCCGTCGAACTCTTCACCTGCCAGTTCATTGAGAGTTCCGTCCGGATTCATAACATCGATCAAAGGTAGATCGTGCCGCTTTCCAATATCAAAGTCGACTTGGTCATGAGCTGGAGTTACTTTGAGAACACCGGTGCCAAACTCCTTTTCCACAGAGCGATCCGCAACAACGGGGATCTCCGCTCTGGGAAACGGTCGCCAGCAATGCTTGCCGACAAGATCTGCGTATCGTTCGTCATTGGGATGCACCGCCACCCCAGTATCGCCCATAATCGTTTCAGGACGTGTAGTTGAAATTTCTACGAATCGGCCGGGCTCCTCCACAATCTCGTATCGCATTTTGTATAGCTTCCCCCTTTGAGGTCTCATCTCAACTTCCTCATTACTCAGAGCCGTTTGAGATGCTGGACACCAGTTTACCAAGCGCTTTCCTCGATAGATATATCCGCGATTATAAAACTCAACAAAGGAAGCCTGTACTGAACGTTGATACGCGGTATCCATGGTAAAGCGAGAGCGGCGCCAATCACAAGAAGCTCCCAACTTTCTGAGCTGATTAAAAATAATGCCCCCATGCTCATCCGACCATTCCCAGGCTCTTTCCAAAAATTTCTCCCGGCCAAGCTCGTATCGGGAAGTTCCTTCATCTCGAAGCGCTTTCTCGACTTTATGCTGAGTGGCTATGGATGCGTGATCGGTCCCTGGAAACCAAAGTGACGACTTCCCTTCCACTCGGGCCCGTCGAATGAATATGTCCTGAAGCGTATTATCCAATACGTGACCCATGTGGAGAATGCCTGTCACATTCGGAGGCGGAATCATAATGGCAAAGGAATCCTTACCATTTTGGACGTTTCCCTCGAAACTGCCCTTTTTCTCCCAAGCCTTGTACCACTTGGATTCCACTTCTTTAGGATCGTAGTTTTGATTTAGTTCCGCAGACATTGCTCGCTTCAATTTGAAAAGGGGCTAGCGATAAGTATCCCCTAATTCGAAGACAAGCGGATTCGCCCCATACAAAAGGACTTAGATCCAATATACCCTACATTGGGCAATTGCCGAAAATCGCTCCGATGGATGGAAGGCAAAGAACGCTATCAGACTAAAGAAGACCGCTAAGCTTCAGTGCGCTTTCGAGAGAAGCCATAACCCAATGAGAACTAAAAGATCCCTCAGAGAGCAATGTGTTTTCTCAGTAAGACTACGTCGTTTACGGGGACTGAAACCCGATCGCTTGGAACGGATAAATCCTCTTCGATAATGGCGTATTTTTTGCTTACTAGGCTTCGTTGGAGCGACCGCCCAGTCGTTGAAGCAGTTTCTTAGTCAGCTTGATACCCTCAACTTCACCGGTCTCACGACCCTCGTACTCAATACCAATATAACCCCGATATCCCGCGTCCTTCACGATTTTCAGCATCCGCTCGAAGTCGGTATTTACCTCGTTACCGGCATCGTTGAAATCGTGAGTCTTGGCACTGACTCCTTTTGCATAGGGCATGAGTTCTGCGGTACCCTTATATCGATCATAGCTCTCGCCTGTCTTTCGATCGATTATGAAATTGCCAAAGTCCGGCAGGGTACCCACGCGCGGGTGATTGGCTTTTTTCATTACACTCGCTAGCCATGCCCCATTGCTAGAGAGTCCGCCATGGTTTTCTACAATTACGTTGATTCCAATCGATTCGCCATAATCTCCTAGCCTGCTCAGACCATCCGCCGCTAACTTCATCTGTTCGTTATAGCTACCGGAAGACCCCGCATTTACCCGAATCGAGTGGCAACCTAACTCTTTAGCGGCGTCGGCCCAGATTTCGTGGTTGTCAACCGTCTTGACTCGAGCGGCCTTACTGGGGTCCCCAAGGTTCCCAAGCCGATCGCACATGATCAACACGTTTCGGACACCTTCGTCTGCTGAACGCTTCTTCAGCTCACGGACCACTTTGGGAGTAAAGTTGTCCATGTAGAACTGGTTCACATACTCGATCGCATTTACGCCAAAATAGTGCTTTGAAATCTTCGCGAAATCCATCGCATCCAAATCACCGCCCTTGAACGCTCGGTGAAGCGACCATTGAGCAAGCGAGATATCAAACCACTTTTCGCCCTTTGCGTGATGGGCACCGAGCAGTTTAGACTGCGAGGTAGCGGCAAGAGCGGAAAGTCCAAGAGTAGATTTAACAAAGTGGCGGCGAGAGTTCATAATGATTTACGATTTGGGTTGTTCTATCTGAGAACCTTAAATCCTACCTTCTCAGTAACTGAGACCAGGTGCCAAATTCAAAAGGGGAATTAAGCCAGTTTTTGCTTTCGGATCATTTGGAAAAAGTCGTTTCCCTTGTCGTCTATTAAGATAAACGCAGGGAAATCCACCACGTCGATCTTCCAAATGGCTTCCATACCGAGCTCTTCGTACTCAACCACTTCAACTTTCTTGATATTTTCCTTCGCTAAGATTGCGGCCGGACCACCTATGGAACCCAGATAAAATCCGCCGTATTTGTGGCAAGCATCCGTTACTTCCTGGCTTCGATTCCCCTTCGCTAACATTATCATCGTCCCGCCGTTCTTCTGGAACAGCTCCACATAGGCATCCATTCTTCCCGCGGTTGTTGGTCCAAACGAGCCAGAGGGAAGCCCTTTCGGTGTCTTCGCTGGACCTGCATAATAAACGGGATGGTCTTTGAAGTAATGCGGCAACCCTTCCCCGGCATTGAGGCGTTCTTTTAGTTTCGCGTGCGCGATATCACGAGCCACGATAATCGTTCCCGATAGTGAAAGCCGCGTTTGAACCGGATATTTGGTTAGCTCGGCCAAAATGTCTTTCATGGGACGATTGAGATCGAGCTGCACCGCATCGGCCTCTTTTTGCCCGCCAACCGCTATGGGGATCAATCTTCCTGGGTCGCCCTCTAGTTTCTCTAGCCAGATTCCTTCCCGGTTTATTTTGGCCTTGATATTCCTGTCCGCAGAGCAGGAAACTCCAATCCCAACAGGGCAACTCGCTCCGTGCCTCGGAAGGCGGACGATTCTGACATCGAGCGCAAAGTACTTCCCTCCAAACTGGGCTCCGACCCCACACTCTTGCGCCCGCTTGAGCATCTTTTCCTCGAGCTCAACATCGCGAAAGGCCCGTCCTTGCTCGTTTCCGCTTGTGGGCAAGCCATCTAGGTACTTGGTCGACGCCACTTTCACCGTCTTTAAGCAAGCTTCAGCCGAGGTCCCTCCAATCACAAAAACGAGATGGTAAGGCGGACAGCCCGAAGTTCCGAGGGAGACCATTTTGTCCAACATGAATGCCTCTAAAGAATCCGGGTTCAGGAGGGCTTTGGTTTCCTGATAAAGAAAGGTCTTGTTGGCCGAACCTCCTCCTTTGGCAATACACAGAAATGAGTATTCTTCTCCCTCATTGGCATAGATGTCGATCTGAGCAGGCAAATTGGTCCGAGTGTTCGTTTCCTCGTACATAGTCGTAGGAGCAACCTGCGAATACCTGAGGTTTTCGCCTGTGTAGACGTCGTATATGCCTTTCGCGATAGCCACCTCATCGTCACCATCGGTCCAGACCTGTTGACCCTTTTTCGCCATGACAATTGCAGTTCCCGTGTCTTGGCAAAATGGGAGCACTCCTTGAGCAGCCACTTCTGCATTACGCAAGAGGGTCAGGGCTACATGGCGATCATTTTCGGAGGCTTCCGGATCTTCCAAAATAGAGGCCACTTGCTCGAGGTGGGCCGGGCGAAGCATAAAAGAAAGATCGTGCATCGCCTGTCTCACAAGACAGGACAGTCCTTCAGGTTCGACTTTGAGAATTTCTTGTCCGTTGAACGAATCTGTGGATACGAACTCTTTGGTAAGAAGCCGGTACTCAGTATCGTCTTGGTCCAGTTCAAAAAGCTTTTGAAAGTGAAAAGGAGGCGTTGCCATAATCTAAAAATTTGAGCGAATTCGGAAAAGTCCGCAAGCTAACTTAGAAATTTCCTCTCAAACAATGGTCAACGAACTGGCCGATAATTCCGTCAAATGACCCATTTGTTAAGAAAACGACTAACTGTTGCCCTGAGTCATCTGCACAAAGCTCGATCAAGGCTTTTAGGCTCGCTTCGTTCGACAGATTCGCAATCGCGACTATGCCCGCAGCATTCAAATCCGAAGCGAGTGCTTCCGTATTCATAATTTCATTATATTCATCAGGGCTCTTCTTTACCGCTCCAATCACGACCGCATCCGCCAGCGACAACGCCTCACACAAAGGCGCTCGCATAATTTCTAAACGTGAGGTATTGCTTCGCGGTTCAAAGGCAGCAATGAGCCTGCTATTAGGATACCGAGTTCGCACCGACTCCAGTATTTCCTTGATCGCAGTTGGGTGATGGGCGAAATCCTCAATCGCGATTAGCCTATCGGTCTCCAAGCGGATCTGCTGCCTTCGTTGAACCCCCCTAAATTGTTCGATTCCGGATGCCTGAAAATCCGTGATCCTGTCTTCACCCAAGAGGGACAACGCTGACGCCAGACACGCCATGGCTGCATTTCTGGCATTGAATAGACCCAACATGGCCCATTCCACGGACAACCACCTTCTGTTCTTCCACTCTAGATCGAATTTAGAGCCCTTCGAATTCGTCTCATATTTTGTGATACGCAGCTCACAGGACTCAGAAACTCCTACTCGGATAACGCGCGTCCAGTTGATCGGCAGAAGAGACAATACATTCGAATCATCTTCATTGATCAATAAAAAGCCGCTCCGTGGGATCAATCGGATCAAATGATCGAAACTTCGCTTAACATCTTCGAGATCCCTAAAAATGTCCGCATGATCAAATTCAAGATTGTTTAAAATTACGATGTGGGGCGCGTAATGGATGAACTTGCTCCGCTTATCGAAAAACGCACTGTCATATTCGTCACCCTCAATCACAAATGGGGCATCTGCAGACCCATTGTTCCAACCTCGGCCTGGGTCTAACGGGGCCCCTCCGATCAAGTAACCCGGATTCGCTCCCGACTGCTCAAGCAAGTATGCGGTCAAGGAAGTCGTCGTCGTCTTTCCGTGCGTGCCCGTCACAACAATATTTTGGCGCTTCGAAAGCACAAACTGGTTGAGAACACCTGGGAGGGAAACAAAGGGAATCGATCTCGATTCCAAAAGAAACTCGACCTCTTCGTTACCTCGAGAGAACGCATTTCCAATCACCACAAGATCAGGCTCAAGTTTCTGCAAGCGATCCACACTATAGCCCTCTAGCACCTCAACCCCAGCCTGAAGGAGCATGTCGCTCATTGGCGGATACACCGCCTGGTCCGACCCAGTTACCTCGTGTCCTAAATCACGTAGCAATAATGCCGCGTTCCCCATCGCGGTCCCTGCAATTCCCAGGAAATATATTCGCATCTCGGCAACATAGGAGCCCAGTAATTTTCATCAACCAACTTCTTCGATCAATTTTTGATTAGTTCTTGGCCACTCAAGGACCGACAATCCAAGAAACAATTGACTGGACCTCTTCAATCGAGAGTAAGTCCATTCCCACGTATTCTCCACGCCCTCTTTTTCCTGTCTATTCTTACGGCATAAAGCTGAGTAACTTTCGCTAGGGGCTGAAATAGGTAGAACTCACCAATACGGGAAACGGGCATCTTCGATTTGATGAAATCGTCAGGCTAGCGTTTGTCCCTAGCCTCGTGGGTATAATTGAATAGCCGATCAATTCGGCACTTCGAGAATACGAGCCCTAATCAACTCAACGACATCGGATCTACATCCAGAATTTGTATAACATCCGGGGGCCAGCCGATTTCACTAGCGACCCCTGACAGCTCAGCCATGGTATTCGTTATACTCGAAGCGAAATACCATATTTGGAATCGATAATGGTCCTTCATCTTTTCGATCGAACAAGGAGCTGGTCCTCGCGTTTCAATTCTGCCCCCCAACCTTTCGTTTGCCCGCTTGGCAAATTGCTCAGCAAAGAACGATACTTTATCTGGATTAGGCCCTCTAAAAACTTGCCGGATCAGATGACGGTACGGGGGGTACTGAAAACGCTTCCGCGACTCCGCCTCGATTTCCAAGAATGCATCCACCTCGCCTCTTCGGGCGAACTGGATAGGATCCGCATGAGGGGTAAAAGTCTGCACCACCACTTCACCCGCCAAATCCCCTCGACCCGCACGACCTGATACCTGAACCAAAAGCTGGAACGTTCTTTCATTCGCTCTGAAATCTGGAATGTGAAGAGACAAGTCGGCATCCACCATTCCAACCAGTGTTACATTCGGAAAATCAAGCCCCTTAGCGATCATTTGGGTCCCGACAAGTACGTCAATTTTACCGGATCGGAACTCTCCAAGAATCTGTCGGAACAAGTGTTTTCGACTCATCGTGTCCGCATCGATACGCACTACTTTCGCTTTCGGCATCACTCGTGTCACCGAATCTTCAATACGTTGGGTCCCCATCCCCTTCCAGCGAATCTTAGGGCTCTTACACGACGGGCATTGCGTGGGGGCATTGACTTCCTCCCCGCATAAATGGCATTTCAAAGTCTCATCACTACGGTGATAGGTCATGGGGACGCTACAATGGTTGCAGATCTCAACATGACCACAGTCCTGGCAAAGCATGCTCGACGAAAATCCCCTTCGGTTGATGAACAGTATGCTCTGCTCTTTCTTCTCAAAACGGTCCCGGAGTTTCTCAACCAACGTGGTTGATAGTTGAGTCGACTTGCGAGTGCGGGCGATCTCCTGTCTCATGTCCACCACATGCATCATCGGCAGTGCCCGATCGTCTACTCTTTGCGTAAGTCGATCGAGAGCGTATTTTCCTAGGGTGACATTACGATAAGACTCGAGTGAAGGGGTCGCGGAACCCAACACGCAAAGCGTATTCTCCAAATACGCCCGATACACAGCGACATCTCGACCATGATAGCGGGGGGTCTCATCCTGCTTAAAAGCAGGTTCGTGCTCTTCATCCACGACTATGAGTCCAAGCTTTTTAATCGGAGCAAAAACAGCTGAACGAGCTCCAACGACAACCTGTGCCCTGCCCGATGCCAGAGCCATCCAGGCGTCCAAACGTTCTCCGTCCGAAAGATGACTGTGCCACACGACCGTTTGTACATGAGCATATTGAGCGAGCCGGGACCGAATTCTTCCCACGGTCTGCGGAGTCAGTGCCACTTCAGGCACGAGAAAAAGCACCCCCTGCCCCTTTTCCAGGACTGCCTCCATCGCATCGAGGTAAACTTCGGTCTTTCCGGAGCCCGTTACTCCTTGGACTAAGTGGGTTGCAAATCCCCCCTTTGACAAGGTTGCCCTCAAGCTCTCGGTCACTGCGACTTGCTCATCGTTCAGTGTGAATTTTTCTTCTACCGCGAACTCTATTTCCCCAATCTCGTCCTCATAGGCTACTCGCTCCGCTACACGTGACTCCTCGTGAATGAATCCCTTCTCCAGAAGTCCGTTGTATGTGGCCGCCGATAGCTTCAATCGATTGAGTATCAGGCTCTTTTTTTGAGGCTTTATTTGCTGAAGGACAAAATCATACAAATCCCGCTGTTTGGGTGCCCTTCTACCCAACGTCTCCAGTTCCTCCTGGCCAAGTTTTTTTCCGATTGACACATATTTGTCTCTTTTAGGCGACATTCCCTGACGAATCGGACCGGGTATCATCGTCTCCAATACAGCTTCGCGTTTCGCCCCGTAGTAGGACCTCATCCATCCCGCGAGCTCTAGCAACCTTGGCGTCAATATAGGTTGGTCGTAGCAAACTTGCGAGACCATCTTCAGCTTTGAATACTCCACATCCGGATCCGCTTTTTTTTTGACAACGACCCCTAATGTGAACCGCCTGCCCACAGGGACACGAACGAGTGTCCCCACAGCAATTTGCCGAGACATCCCCTCGGCCACTTTGTAATGGAGGGTTTTGTCAAACCCCGCCAATGGCCATACCGCTACGATTTCATCATTCAAATTCACAAGCGGTAATCCGACATTGACACTTATTGAGAACGTATTGAGACTGCAGTTCGTGACAATCGAAGATTGCAGAGAACGATTTCGTGCCTTTTTGGTAAAACATAATCTGAGAATGACTGGCCAACGTATGGCTATCTTCGAAGCCGTATTCAAGGAGTCGAGTCATTTCACAGCAGAGGAACTTCTAGACAAGGCACGGCTGATCGATCGCACGGTTTCCCGAGCCACCGTCTATCGCACCCTTCCCATACTCGTCGAGAGCAGTCTGGTGCGCGAGGTCGATATTGGCACGAACCTAAAGTACTACATGCCCAACCGGGAACAAGGCGCCCAGAAGGCCCAGGTTATTTGCAACGACTGCCAGAAGATTTTCGAAATCCCAGCCCCCTTCATGGAATGGTATGGAAACACGGTTTCCGCCAACCTTGGGCTGACACCCATTAGCCAGCGTCTTCAAGTTACGGCTTCCTGCGAAGAACTCCTGGAAAAGGGATTTTGCTCCAAGAGCAAAGTCGAGACTTCAAACTAGTCCTTCTTATTCGAAGACAACCCCGCAAAAAAGAAGTAGGCCGGTAACCAACCGGCCCACTATTCACTCACGCAAATAGGGCTGCTAACTAAGCAACTCACACTTACTAAATTCGAGGTTGGACTACCAATCCAACTGCAGTTTGAGCAATCGCTTCTGCGAAGAATTGTGTCCCTGACGGGCTGCGTCTTGATACCATGCGATGGCTGCGTCGCGATTGCGGGTAATGTCCAGCATCACAGCCATACTAAACTGAGCCGCCGGATCTCCCTTGTCCGCCGCTTTACGCTAGAAAGAGGCAGCGATGTCGTAGTCCTTCTTCACCAAGACGCCATCCAAGCAGATGGATGCTAACCTACGCATCGCATCAAAGCTTCCACGTTCCAACGCATGATTGAACAGCCCGAAGGCGACTTCTGTGTCGGTCTTGAACCCATGACCATTAAAGTAGCATTCAGCGAGAGCAGCCGTTGCTTTCAGATGGCCGCGCTTCGCAGCTTTACCATACCAGTCGAAAGCAATCGACTCATTAGCCGTTACGCCCCTAGCCTGCTCTACGAATCGACCGGAACCTACCTGATCTTTCATGAGTGAAAGCGCTCAGGCTCAATTCAGTTTCAATGCCTGGAACGAACCATCTATAATAATCTTCGGCATCCATTCAGAAATCTGCTCTCAGCACTAGCGTCGGCATATCTTTACCTCCGAAAAACCTTCGCTTGCAGGTAAGCACCCTCAGCATAGCATAGATTTCGAAATGGAAATCGATGCCCAAGATGCCTTCGAGATAAATTTTTTTGAGAACCTTCTCAAAAAGGACTCCAAGAACCCAGAGACGCTAGAGCTGCTGGGCGGTCTATACTCAAAATATGAGATGGCAAATCAAGCTCTCCGCATTGACCGAAGGTTAGCCCGAATCTCCCCTCAAAACCCGCGGGTACAGTACAATCTGGCCTGCACCTTGTGCTTGCTAGGGCGAAAACGCGAAGCTCTCGATTCACTCAGGAAAGCGATTGAGCTCGGGTACGATGACCGAAATTGGCTTATGCAAGACTCCGACTTCAACTCGCTCGAGAACCATCCTGAATTCCAATCGCTTGTCGAAGCGTGCGGGCAATCCCTGTGAAAGACGGGAACTCCAAAATTCCCGATCCTCAGGTCTCAGCAAGCAAAGTCGAAATCGCTCGTCAAACTTTTCGCTGGGACATTATTCGAAGTTGTTTGAGTGGTCTCATGGATTCAGGGTGGCGCATTTTCGCGCTTCTCGTTGTCACTCGCTACTTCGATGGAACGTCCTTTGCAAAGGCATTGGTTCCAGCTGCATTCACAATTGGACTCCTTTCAACGCCCATCGCGCTGTTCTACCTGCCCCGACTGAGGCTACAAACCTCCAAGTTATGCAGCATCAACTACATGATTTCAGGGATTCTTTTCTGGGTGGCCTCTTTAGGGGTAGACTCACTTTGGCTATTCTTAGGGGCGGGAACCGCTGCAGCCGCTGTCTTGGCCCAGCAAATGCCGCTGCTTATCCACATTTACTCCACCAACTATGCTTCTGGATTGCGGGGCAAGCGAGTCGCCTATGCGATTTCCGTTAGTATCACAATTGCCCCTGTTTTTGGCTGGTTTGGAGGACAACTCCTCGAGGAGGATCTTTCACAATTCCCAATCCTCTTTCAGATAATGGCGGCAGCCTGCATTTTTTCCGGAATATGCATTTACAAGGTTCCGTCTGAGATTCTTCAGCGAAGCCCTAGCGGAAACCCACTGACCCACCTATCACTCGCATGGAAGGACAAGGTGTTCGGCTGCATGTTGGGAATGTGGATGATCCTTGGATTTGGCAATTTAAGCACCATGCCCCTTCAAATTGAGTATATGACAAGCGATGAATACAGTATTCACGCTACAAATACTCAAATAGCCATCGCAGGCATCATTATTCCCAGCACTGTCCGCATTTTCGCGACTTCAATCTGGGGGCACCTTTTTGACGCCTTTAATTTCTTCCTCGTTCGTGCCTTCACGAGTGCCATTCAGCTGGCTGCAATTTTGATCTTCTTTTTTTCGGACACGATGGCGGGGATTTATATCGGTTCCGTAGGCTACGGCCTGGCAATGGCGGGAGGAAACGTCAACTGGAGCCTCTGGGTCACTAAGTTCGCGCCACCAGGGCAGGAGTCCGACTACATGACGGTTCATTCATTTATGACTGGGGTGCGGGGTCTAGTGGCTCCCTTTATCGGTTTCTACATGCTTAATTTGATCTCGATCCAAAGTTGGGCAACTATTGGCTCCCTGCTGGTCGCCCTTTCAATCGTGCTGCTTTTCCCAATTAGCCGTCTTGCAAGACGTTGAACCAAACCGAATCCAACCATTCTATCGCCCTTCCGAAGAGATGCCTTGATTCGCCTCACCTTAAGCGCAACGTGTCCTGAATATGAACCAAGTCCGAGTCAGATTTGCTCCTAGCCCGACGGGATCCACCCACATTGGAACCGCGAGAACCGCGCTCTTCAATTGGCTTTTTGCCCGCAAAGAGGGGGGGGCTTTCGTTCTCAGAATAGAAGATACCGACAAGGAGCGAAATACCCAGGAAGCACTCGAAGAACTCATCGACGGGCTCAAGTGGCTGGGTCTGGACTGGGATGAAGGTCCAGGTAAGGAAGGCGATTTCGGCCCCCATTTCCAAAGCAAGCGAAACGATATCTACGCCGAATACCTAAAAATCCTGAAAGACAAAGACCGGGTTTATGAAAAAGACGGAGCCATCTACTTCAAACTGGAAGGCGATCGCTTTACCGAATACGACGACTACTTGAAAGCCGACGTCGAGAAAGTTAAAACGCTGCCAGTTGTAATTGAGGACATCATTCGAGGCAAAGTAACACGACGCGAAGATCGAGACTTCGTAATTCAACGCTCAAACGGCGACCCGAGCTTTCACTTCGTTAACGTGGTCGACGATATAGCAATGAAAATCACCCATGTCATTCGAGGTGAAGACCATCTCTCAAATACGTCGAAGCACATAGAGCTATTCAATGCTTTCGGAGTAGAACCCCCAAAGTTCGCTCACCTGCCGATGATCCTCAAAAACCCGAAAGAAGGGAAAGGCAAGATGTCGAAACGTGACAAAGGAGCCTTGATTTCAGAATACAGGGAACGCAATTTTATCCCCGAAGCGGTCCGCAATTTCATCGCTTTACTGGGTTGGTCTCCAAAGGATGAGCGAGAGGTTTTTACAATCGAAGAACTAACTTCAAGGTTTAGACTCGAAGATGTACAAAAAGGAGGTGCTCGATTTGATGAGCAAAAGATGTCTCACCTAAACTTTGAGTACATGAAGGCGATGCCGATCCAAGCGTATGTGCAAATAGGGAAACGGTCGCTAGTCAAATCTGGATTGATTGAAGAACCAGTTGATGAAACTTATCTGACCACTGTTATGAAACTCTGTCAGGAGAAAATTGATAGTTTCGAAAATCTTCCCGGATTCGCCTCCTATTTCTTTTCCCACCAATACGCTATTAGCGAAAACGCGGAGAACAAAGTAATGAAAAAGGAAGGAGCGATCGATCGATTGGAGGAGTTGCTGCCCCGTCTGGCAGCGTTACAAAACTGGACTCAAACTGAGATTGATTCCGCGTTTAACCAATTGGCCGATGAAAAACAGCTTAAACCTTTTGCCTGGTATCCCATCGTTAGATTCTCCGTAAGCGGTACAAATTCAGGGCCAGACTTCCTACCAATGCTTGAAGTGCTAGGGAAAGAACGTGTTCTGAATCGCCTAGAGTTGGCTATCAACAAATACCACTAATACATCCAGCGTAAGCATTTCCAATATGACTGAAGAAACCTCATCCAATTTCATTCGAGATATCATCGACGAATACAAAGCAGCCAAACCTAACCAAGAAATAGTAACTCGTTTTCCTCCTGAGCCCAACGGCTACCTGCATATTGGACACGCCTTTGCGATTCAAGTATCGTACGGAATTGCTCGAGACTACAATGGGCAATTCAATCTACGTTTCGATGACACGAATCCAGCGAAGGAAGAATCTGAATACGTTGATGCGATTAAGGAAGACGTCAAATGGCTGGGTGCGGACTGGGGGGATAACTTGTTTTTCGCGTCCGACTACTTTGATCAACTCTATGATTGGGCCCTTCACCTGATTCGCGAGGGACTCGCCTATGTAGATGACCAAAGCCCAGAGGAAATGCGGAAAGGTAGAGGGTCATTGATAGAACCTGGTGAAAACTCTCCTTTTCGTGACCGAACGGTAGAGGAAAATTTCGATTTTTTTCAGCGAATGAAAGATGGCGAGTTTGATGAAGGCAACCGCGTCCTCCGGGCTAAGATCGACATGGGCAATCCAAATCTGAATTTGCGCGATCCTGTTCTCTACCGCATTCTACACGCCAACCATCATCGGACTGGAGACAAATGGAAAATCTACCCGTCCTATGACTTCACTCACGGACAAAGCGACGCAATCGAGGGAATCACACATAGTCTCTGTTCTCTCGAATTCGAATTTCACCGACCTCTCTATAACTGGTTTTTAAAGAACCTTCCAGTTCCCAGCAAGCCACGTCAAATTGAATTCGCCCGTCTCAATGTAGAGCATATTGTCACGAGTAAAAGGAAGCTCTTGCAACTTGTCAGTGAAGGCCATGTACGAGGCTGGGATGACCCAAGAATGCCTACTGTATCCGGATTCCGTAGACGTGGTTACACTCCTGAGTCGCTAAATGAATTTTGCCGTCGAGCAGGCGTTGCCAAGAGAGAACGAGTGAATGAATACGCCCTACTTGAGTATTGCATTCGCCAAGACTTGGAAGAACGAGCCTATCGCAGAATGGCCGTGCTCAATCCTGTTAAAGTAATCATAGAGAATTTTCCTGAGAATGATACCGAATACTTCGACGGCCCCAACCACCCGGCGAAACCTGAACTTGGAATGCGTTCAGTTCCTCTAACTCGTGAGATCTACATCGAGCGAGAGGACTTCATGGAAGATCCTCCAAAAAAGTTTTTTCGACTCGGTCCTGGTCGCGAAGTTCGACTACGCTACGCCTGCTACATTACTTGCACCGGATTCACAAAGGACGAAGAAGGTGAAATACAAGAAATCCACGCCACCTTCGATCCAGAATCGAGAGGAGGATCTACACCCGACGGACGTAAGGTCAAAGGAACTATCCATTGGGTTAGCGCCACTGAAAATCGGTCTCTAGAGGTTCGTAATTATGAGCAGCTTTTCACGAAAAACAACCCAGAAGACGTAGAGGAAGGACAGACATTCATAGACAATCTGAATCAGAATTCTGAGTCCATCATCACCGCCTTCGGAGAGCCGGAATTAGGAAAAGCCACAATTGGCGAGCGCTTTCAGTTTGAACGCAAGGGCTACTATGCCGTTGATCCAGACACCCAATCAGATCAGCTGGTATTAAATTGTACCGTTGGATTACGCGATAGCTGGGGGAAAAAGCAAAAGAAGTAAGATATCTTCGTATCAGACTCTTCATAACAATCCGAAAACTAGAAATGCTCCGGCCATCGGTCCTGGAATGTGGGTAGCCCGAAACGCTAAAGCTAGAATACTCGCGTTAGCCTCAAATTGCGTCCCTTTCGGAAGTTGAAATTACAAATACTTGATCCATGGTAACAATCCTCTCGGTCCCTCCTGTGTATATCATACTCTACGCCAAAAGGCTTAGGTAGAATTGCCCTTGGATGCGTAAAAAACGCATGGTGACGCCCTGAAGGTAATTCTCCAAGGAACTTTCCCGATGCACGAGACCCCAATAGACTCGAATTAACCCGTCTGGGAAACTGAGAAGCGGATATAATCCCGCCTTTCAGTTGCAAACCTTAACCTGCCTACTCTTCTCCGGCAATGAACTCTCCGTCCTCACGGTAAATCGCGAGCTTGTTTCTCAATGTCCTGATACTGATTCCGAGAATTTTAGCCGCATGAGTCCGATTTCCTTTGGTGGTTTCCAAAGTACTCAAGATGTGCTGCTTCTCAATCTGCTCCAAAGGAAGCGGTTCATCACCGAAATCAGGCACGCTCGATTCTGAAGAAAAGGTTGATGAGGACGTTGGAGTCGAGGGAGGAAATCCTACCTGATTCGAACCTCCATACCCTGTCGAACCGGCGCCCACCCCAACGGGCTCAGGAGTAGCTACTGTTTCGCGAAAGGCAGGGACGTTAACATTGGCCATCACCGGCATCAGTCCAAGGGAATCCGCGGAAATCTTTAATCCAGATTCGGATAAAATGACCGCTCGTTCAATCGTATTTTGAAGCTCTCTGACGTTTCCAGGCCAAGGATGAGAAGACAGAGAACGAGACGCTGCTTCCTCAAAGCCCCTCAAAGTTATCCCATGCTTTCGAGCAAATTTTTGTGCAAACGTTTTAGCGAGCAACAGAACATCTCCTTGTCGCTCTCTCAATGGTGGGACGTGAATCGGAAATACATTCAATCGATAGTACAAGTCTTGTCGAAAGTCCCCTCTTTCAACCGATTTCATCAGATCGCGGTTGGTTGTCGCAACCACTCGCACATCAACTTTGATCGTCTTGTTGCCTCCAACTCGTTCAAACTCACGTTCTTGCAAGACACGGAGCAGTTTGGCCTGAACCTTTGGCGATATCTCACTAATTTCGTCCAACAGTATGGTTCCGCCATCCGCCAGCTCAAAACGCCCTTCGCGCCGCTGAATGGCACCTGTAAAAGCCCCCTTTTCATGACCGAAGAATTCGCTTTCGATCAAGCTTTCGGAAATCGCTGCACAATTGACTTTGATAAAAGGAGCCTTTCGGCGACTACTTCTGCGGTAAAGCTCACTCGCAACCAGCTCCTTTCCGGTTCCGTTCTCTCCATTGATCAGAACGGTGGCTTCCGTTGGAGCTACCTTGCCGACCATAGATCGCAAATTCTCGATCGGCACACTTTTGCCGATTAGTTCAGCCCCCTCTACGCTTTCTTTCGCAAAGAACTGATTCACCTTAACGAGTTGGCGATAGTCCTTGGCCTTTTTCATCAGGACATCAATCTGCGATGACGAAAATGGCTTAATGATGTAGTCAAACGCACCCGCCCGCATGCATTCGACCGCAGATTCTACGGTCCCATTTCCTGTGATGATCACGACAAGAGGCGGATCCTGCATTGTTGCGATTCGATCTAGCAACTCCGTGCCGTTCCCGTCTGGCAGATGAACATCCACAAACAAGAGATCAAACTCGTCTTTTTGAATGTGCTTCTCCGCTTCACTCAGGTTCGAAACGCTACAAACAGAGAGCCTTTTTCTTCTTAGTTGCTCCTCGAGAGCTTTCCTAATCACAAGCTCATCATCCAAGATGAGTATTCTTTCAACGGTCATAAAAGCTTAGCTTAAGTTCCGGATTTTGTAGGTTTAACTATCACAAGTAACTTTACTTCGGCTCCACCCGAATTGGGCACCGACACCATTAACTTAGCGACAATGCGATAGAATGAAACAAAATCGAACGAGGTTTTTGTAAAAATAGACTCAATCTAACCCCGATCACCCACTGAACCGCCATACACGACTGGCAAGTTCCATTTAGATTAAACTCTTTTTACCATGCTTTCCTAGTTATCCGCTACATAAATTCCTTTAAACCGGCACTTAATCGAAGTCAATTCATAGGCTGAAGAACCGCAACCAATAATTCCAAAATGACAGCCCTAGATGCAATCAGCAAGCTCATGACTATTAGGTCCGCATTTGTATTCAAAACTTGAAAATCGGGAAAGCGATTCCACAACTCGCGTCCTATTCTTCCCGTCACCAGACACAACGGTTGGCGCGAATTTAGATCCTTTAAAATGATACAGGGAATCCAAGAGTCGTTTCTCTTCTTGTCCGCCGCTGACATTTCTTCCTCAAGAACCTTATGCTTTGTCAGTAAGAGACCTATTGGGAGAATCCAGACTTAATGCAGACCCATACGCCTTCCGGATTTGTGACACGGAAGTCGCGTGCTTTGAAAGAGATCTCAATTCGGCTCTATTTTGACCCATTAGCAAACTGAGACGTTTTTCATTCTCTTGCTCTTGCTTCTGTAACGCTTCCACGCGCCTACTAAATTCCACCTTCTCCTCGATTCTCAATCGATCCTTATCCCTCAGAGATCCAAGCTCCCCTAAGAGTTTCGACTTCTTTGATTGGACTTTTTGGATCTCGTCGAAGTTCGCTTCCTTAATACAGAAAGTTTCCTTCGCTGTGAGATCTTCATAAGCAGTGAGTAGAACAAACCGTTTTTCCATACAAACTATCGGACAGTATTTAAATCAGTCATTACTTATTTGCACTAGCGTGAAGGTTTCTCACCAGCAAGCAAGCAACCTCCGCTAGTTTGACGGAAAGGAAATTCGATTTTATTGGTAACCAGAAGGCTAGGCTCGGAGTGAAAGTCCTTCTCCAACCCCCATTCCCGGGGCAACGGGGACGGATTCCGCCTTAACTTTCTGCTTCGCGAGCATCTCCTCCCAGGCGTCACGAATCTCGGAAAAAAGTTCAATAGCCAGATCGATTGGAGCTTCCTCCTTCTTGAAGTTCGCTTCATTCAACTTCATCGAGTAGAAGGCATATAGGCCAAACATCCGATCTGTAAAATCCTTGCCTTTTTCAGGCCGCAAAGATCGCTGAAGCTCACCAAAAATGTTCTGCGCCTTTATCAGATTATTGCTAATCGTTTCATTTCGCGACTTAACTTCTTCGAGCTTGAAACCTGACTTAGCCCGTCGCATCGCATCCAGCGCCCCATCATAGAGCATCAATATCAAGCGCTCGGGACTCGCCGATAAAATTGCGGCCTTCTTGTACGACTCGACATTTTGGTTCATAGGCTAGCTGGTATTTTTACTGATCACAAGGCGATCAAATCCTAACGGATACTACTTACTCTTCATCGTCAAAGGGCACGATGAGTTTAGCAATCGAATCGACAATTTCTTTGGAAGGATAATTAGGATCGTTGAGCAATTCCTTACCTCTAGCGACCACTTCCGGCCGGATTTCTGGCTGGTTTCGTAAAGCACCTAATATCGAAAGATCCAATTTTTCTCCGGAGGGCTTAACTTCCGCATCGACTTCAGTAGAAGACGGCGTCGGCTTTCTTGCCTCAGCTCCCTTTATGTTCTGGGTATAGAGTTCGTCAGTCTGTGGGTGGTTATTGATATTCATACGTTAGTTAGATTAATGATTATTCAGGCTAATTTGTTAATTACTTTTAAAAACGGCTCTTTCCTGATGAACTTTAATCTTTTTGTAAATAAATTGTTCTGAATAGCGAATGTGCGACATATTTGGAAAATCGATTGGGGCTATGTAGAATGGTTTGAGTGTTGTGAAGGGGGAATTGAATAATTGATTCTGTCTTATAGTATTTCCTGGCAGAGTTGGAAACCGCAGGATTGGAAGCGTCGAAAACCTCGTCCGCCGCCCAAACGATTTCGCCGGTATGTCCATCGAGCAACTTCGCTCGAATACCAAGTCCTACTGGTTTATAAGGCTTGAAATAACTCACGTCAAGGAGCAGCAAACCGTCGATGGCATACTTCGCGCTCAGTTTGGTGAGTAAGTCTGTAGGCAGATACTCAATCGAGGAGTACCGGGGTTCCGGGAACAACGTGCTCATTTCTTCAGGAGTCAGGCTGACTACTTCAAAAAGCGAACGCTTGACCAGTTCGAGACGGAAATTTTCCTCGATACCTTCAAAGTCGTGGTGTTCATAGCGTCCTTTGTACATGGGTAGCAATGCAACGCGATTCAGGCTCATGGGCAACGGAGCCTTCTGATAGACGTTTGTAGTCTGCCTTTTTTTACCGATTGTCGTATCGTATTGCGAGTTCACTTTGTGAACCGTTCCGCAACCTGATAGCAATGCAATTAGTACGGTCGCCATAAAGGACAGACCTATGTGGGTCCTAAAAGATAGCCTCATGCCTGTGGGAAAGAAACAATTTCATTACAACGATAAGCCCGAAAGGGCGTTTGATTGTTGTTGTATGTTAGCTTGTGCCTCTTCCATGGCAATAAAACTGGCTTCCAATGCCGCTCTTGTAAACTCTAGACGACGCTCCATGTCTTCGATTTTGTCGTCAATCTCCTTATTTTGATACGTAAACGTCGCGATCTGAGTATCCAAAATTCCGTTGTCAATCGTGTAATTGTCTATGAACGACACCATTCGAGACGAAAATGACTCTTCCGTATCTCCGTCATTGTCGATGTCGCCAGTAAAAAAGCTTTCCAGCTGCCCTATATTGGCGGAGAGCGCCGCTTCTAGGTCAACAGAATCTTTAACTTCTAGCTTCGAAGTGCCACTAATAAAGTCGATCCCCATATGCTCCAATCGAAATACGTCTCCACCAAGACCTTCAATCTGGCGAAACGCCAACGAGCGCAATTTCGTGTCGAGGCCATAAACTTCACGGTTTCCCGCCAGGTCACCTCGCGTGACTTCCGTTCCATCTACTGTAATTTTAGTCTGCTCGAGAATATAGTCCTGCACGTCGTTGTAGGCAGAGATGAAGGTATTAATTTGCTCGCTCAGCTTTTCCGAATCGCGACTGATTCCAATCGTCCGGGTTCCCGTTTCCGAAGCTGTGATTGTAAGCCCCGTGATACCGTGATCGTTTTCAGAAATCGTATTCGATCGGCTAGAGATTGTCGCCCCGCCATCTATCGAGAATTGCAAGTCTTGACCTACTGAGGCGGAGCCATCAAGTCCTAAAGCCGCCATTACTCCGTTGCCGCTGTCGATTACCGGTATTCCCAGGGCTCCAGTTTCCCTGTTCACAATGCGAAACTGATCAGCTGCCGAGTCGTAGGTCATAGTGACGTTAGCACTGGACTCGTTTATTCGAGACATCAACGTGCTCATGCTTTCGGAATCTGCGTCAAAAGATATGGCGACCCCATTTATGGTAATCGTGCCAGAACCCGTAATCGGAGATCCACTACTGATGCCGCTAGTCGCGACCGAACTATTCAAGTCTACCACACCAAGAGATCCTGTACTGGTGAGTGAGGTCGAACCTCCTCCAGCATTGACGACCTCGATTTGATCCAGTTTGAGGGCTGATAGAAAGTTGCTAGAGTCGGAATCGCCGCCCAGTTCCAATTCCCCAGACGAACTAGTTAGGGTAACCTTATCTACGATGCTATTATAGGAAGCCGAGACCACACCGCTCGTGGCGATCGAAATACCGTCAAACACGTCTTGGAGGGTATCTGTTTCCTGAATCGTGATCTCCTGCCCGTTTATGAAAAAAGTGCCTTCCGTAATAGCAGTCGCGAGATTCAGGTTGGAGATTACCGTGTTGGCATCGCCGATCGTTCCACCAATGTCAGACAACCCTGTCCTTTTGGAGGTCGAAGCGAGCTGAGTGACACTAACTTCATAGGTTCCCTCGGATGCGGATGTCCCGGCGCTCGCCGAAATACCAAGCGCGTCATCGGAATAGGTAGTCGTTTTGGAATTGAAAAGTGCGTTATCGCTGAATTTCCCAACCGTCGCGTTGAGGGCATCAAGCTTAGTTCCCAAGAGCTCTAGAGCGTCCCGTTTGTCATTATTTTCGGTTTGCTCCGTCCTCAGCCGAGCTTGAGGGATACGTTCAGCTGCCATCAATTGCTCAATCATGGATTGCCAATCAAAACCGCTCGCTAAACCTGCTAATTGAAACTGCATTCGTTACCCTACCAAGACTATCTTTGCTTCGACCGGGGAGTGAGTAACTTTAGCAAGATTTCAAAGATTGACCCAAAATACTCTATCTACAATGAGCACTTCAATCTATGAAACCGAAGTCCTGTCGCGAAAACCTTTATTATAAAACAAGCTGCCTGATTGTGCTCGCGATCAGGCGACCACAAAACTCCATCGACTAGAAACCGGTCGATCAGAATACCCGACTGCCCCAAGTTATCTTATAATAGGGTCCACACTTCGCCAGGGGTAGACGGGCTCGGCCCTTCAAAGTTAACCGCCTCTCCATCAAGTATCACATTAGCATTCATATTAGCCATTTGTGATTCCTTGCAATTCGACAGGACCTACACGCAACGTTCCTGGCTCCAAAATGCGGCAACGAAGGCCGCCTCGACCTTGCATAAGAGTCTCCGCTCCCCGACCAAGCACTTCATTCATCCAATAGCAGGGTGCACACTCTTCGACTCCCTCGAAGACTACCTCCCCTATCTTAAAGCTCTTACCAATCCATTGCATTAGTTCGGCTCCCTCAATAAGAATATTGCGACGCAATTGCGATATATCAAAATCTTTTAGACCCAGTGAGGCTTCAAGCTGCTTTGCTTCATTAACGTCAAAGAATGTCACTTGCCCCTTGAAGTTCTCCTTATAATCAAGAAACCGGTCGCCCACTAGTCCCCTTCCTGCCAAACATTCTACCGAGTTCACTGATTCGCTGCCATGGTTCAAGCGACTCTTCCCATGCCTACCCTTGAAGTCGTGTCCCGGGGAAATGAAAATACCTAGTATACTAGTTTTCGTAAAAGACGACATCTACACGGACTCTTTCGCTAATTGTTCCTTCGCTAAATCCAGGTCTTCAGGCGTATTTACACTCGCAAGTAACTGGGGACTTTTACAGTAAATATGCTCAACTTCTGCTCTTTCAAGATACTGCCTTAAGCTGCAAATCCCATCGTGCGAAAGCTGCTCGAGTTCCTTCAATGAATCTGGCTCGTACACCGCCAATAACGGCTCTGGCCTCCCATCTTGCCCGATGAAGCAACTCGCTCTCTTTTCAGGGTTTCTTTGACAGAGCAATTTCAATACAAGAGAAGCATCGACCAGTGGCATGTCGCACGCGAATACTAAAACCGGAAGATTACCGGCAAATCGCAATCCAGCGATAACTCCAGACATCGGCCCCTCCACCCCGTCGACATCTGATACAAATGGCGGGGCCCATGAACTTCTTCTTTCATAGCGTTGGTCTGCCCGACCCGAGATCGCAATCGTGGAACAAAAGGTGTTTAGTACGGCTAAAGTATAGTCAAGCTGGCTAAAATTTCCATGAAACGTGAGTGCCGCCTTATCCCTACCCATTCTACTGCCTGTTCCTCCAGCCAATGCTAAGCCCAGAATATTGCTTTTCATAAACCAACAGCCTAACTAATTGGAGACAGATGCAAGCATCTTAGCGGTTGGTTCGAATCTGAACTGAGTAGGGAATACCGTAAATCAGACGGCTTGAAGAGGTCGCCAATCTAGGGCTCAATAGAGGATGTCCTACATGACTAAGTAATCTTCTGCCGAAATTACGCCCTTTACACTAAAGTTATCTGTGGAGGACCGATACTTGTTGCCATAACCTACCGCCATTACCCGTGCGGCTGACACGATTTAACATAGCCCGTCGCGAACTAGTGGAAATCGCTTCAGAAAAGATCGTTATTTTTCCGCCTTTCCGACGAACTAAACTGATTAGGATGAACGCAAAAAGGGATCAAATGGAGTATTTTACCCACCGCCATCTGAGTACTATCCTTCAAATTACTAAACGCAACATCGCACCGTTCGATAAACACCACTGAGCATTCCCACGCATGTAATTCTTAGAGTATCCAACTACCCAAACAGAGGAAACAACCAATTAAATAGTAGAAAATACCGATTCAGACAGTTCCATCCGGACTTAAAATCGCTAAACGAAACCATTCCTATTTCCCGTATTAAACTAACAATACAACCTAAAGCGTATCTATGATTGATACCAATTGTAAAACTTTAATGCCGATTTAAAACAAACCTCACAATATCGGCTAGAATTTCTTCCACCAACGGAAGGAGAGCGTTGTCTGGCGCTATTAATCAGGCACGCTGTAGCAAGGATGCCACAGCTTTAGTCAAGGATGATATAATATGTCAGTTACAATAAACACAAACTCCGCGGCTACAATCGCGAAGAATAACCTCAATAACAGCAACACTATGCTGCAGAAAAGCTTGAACCGCTTGTCTAGCGGTTTGAGGATTACCGCCCCGTCCGACGACGCCGGTGGACTCGCTGTATCTATGAAGTTGTCAGCCGCTATCAAGCGGACCGACGCGGTCAACACCAACCTCATGAATGCGCAGTCCTTCCTGCAGACTCAGGACGGTGCATTCCAGATCGCAGGTAAGGTTCTCGACCGCATGTCAGAACTGAAGACACTTGCTGCGGACGTCACCAAGAACGCGACGGACGTTGCCAACTACGACACTGAATTCGACGCCCTAAAGTCGCAGCTCACTGCGATTGGAGGTGAAACCTTCAATGGAGTATCTCTCTTCAGTTCAGGCTCTTCAGCTACTACGTTATCTGTAGCAACAACTGAAAGTGGCGGATCTTCAGTAACTATCAATCAAGCGGCATTGGGCAATGCGGTGACAAATGCTACTTCGGCTACCGACTTGGCAGACGTTTCACTCGCACAGATCACAACCGCCATTGAGAACGTTGCGACGCTTCGCGCTCAAAATGGCGCCCAATCAAGTCAGTTGTCATTCGCTTCTGACATGTTGACCGTCAATAAACAGAATCTGGAAGCAGCAAACAGCCGCATTATCGATGTGGACGTTGCCACCGAATCGACTCAGTTGGCTCGTGCCAACATCCTCGTACAGGCAGGTTCGGCCATGCTTGGTCAAGCAAACGCTTCGAGTGCCATCGCTCTTCGTTTGCTCGGACAATAACTCGTTATCCTCCCTTCACCAAGTGGCTCTCCTCATTCAGGGGAGCCACTTTTTGTTTTAAGAGTTCTGGCTTGAATCGGAGAACTGCCTCAAAGCGTCCTCGCAATTCGAAAAGCAACCCCCAGCTACGTGCACCTCGCTAAGGGACTCGGATAGTGAATTACCTATTCCGTCCATTCACTCAACCGTCCAGTTATTCAACCAAAGCGCGTTAGAACTTCCAACCTGAACCTCTGAATACAACAAGTCTTCTTTCATTCCACAAAATTGACTCAGTAGCCCAACTCACCTAATGCTCCATTCATGAGTAATCTACCCCATAGAGACTAGACAATACCCATTAGAGCTTGAGGATTTTGAAATCCGTTTCGCAAAAACCAATCGTCGAAGCGGCAGAAACAGATTGGGGATCACTACTCAGGTTCAAATAAGTACTCTCCTTCAAATCGCTAAAAGACTCGAGAGCGATAGACGAGAGTGTAAATCCAAATCGCAAACCCCGAGTTGGAGTCTAAGGATGAAACCTGGTTGTAAATTCATAGAAAATTTTTGTCGGTCAAAGGAAAAGCTCCTAACGATCTGCACCTCACTTTCTTTCATCAACGAAAGATAAGCGCTGTCTGACGCTTCTATTCAGACTCCCGGCGGCAAGGATGCCGCATTCAAAATCAAGGACGTAAAAAATGTCAGTTACAATAAACACAAACTCCGCGGCTACAATCGCGAAGAACAACCTCAATAACAGCAACACTATGCTGCAGAAAAGCTTGAACCGCTTGTCTAGCGGTTTGAGGATTACCGCCCCGTCTGACGACGCTGGTGGACTCGCTGTATCTATGAAGTTGTCAGCCGCTATCAAGCGGACCGACGCGGTCAACACCAACCTCATGAATGCGCAGTCCTTCCTGCAGACTCAGGACGGTGCATTCCAGATCGCAGGCAAGGTTCTCGACCGCATGTCAGAACTGAAGACACTGTCTGCGGACGTCACCAAGAACGCGACGGACGTTGCCAACTACGACACTGAATTCGACGCCCTAAAGTCGCAGCTCACTGCGATTGAAGGTGAAACCTTCAATGGAGTATCTCTCTTCACTTCAGGCTCTTCAGCTAATACGTTATCTGTAGCAACAACTGAAAGTGGCGGAACTTCAGTGAGTATCAATCAAGCGGCATTGGGCAATGCGGTGACAAACGCTTCTTCGGCTACCGACTTGGCAGACGTTTCACTTGCACAGATCACAACCGCCATTGAGAACGTTGCGACGCTTCGCGCTCAAAATGGTGCCCAATCAAGTCAGCTGTCATTCGCTTCTGACATGTTGACCGTCAATAAACAGAATCTGGAAGCAGCAAACAGCCGCATCATCGATGTGGACGTTGCTACCGAATCGACTCAGTTGGCTCGCGCCAACATTCTCGTACAAGCAGGTTCGGCCATGCTTGATCAGGCAAACGCTTCGAGTGCTATCGCTCTTCTTTTGCTCGAATAACCGCAAGTCAATTTATTTACATCAGTGGCTCTTCCAAGGGGAGAGCCACTTTTTTGATATTAGGATTCCGCACTAGAGAAAAGAAATAGCATTGTAAAAAAAGAGCGCTTATCGAACACCTGTCTAAACCGATCCTCCAATAAGTCCGATTCGCTAATTTGAGTAGTTTAGACTCACATCAAGATGGCTGAAAATACTCAAGAATCTGCTTTTATCGCACCTGAAAACCTTATATCAAGATCCGAAGAGCTTGATCGCTTTGCCTCTTTGCTGCCCCTCGAGGAATTCGGAGTGTACGCAACCCGGATAATAAATCTTTGGGGTGAGAAGCAAGTTGGAAAATCAACTTTCCTGATGGCCCTTCGCGAGTCCAGTTTCATGGAGCGGAAGAAAATTGTCTGGATCTCGCCCAAATACGAGACCTCGATAGACAACCCTCAAGAATTCATATCCGCCTGCAGCCAAGAGGTCCGATTTCCAAATAACCCTCAAAGAGGGGTATCCCTCGCTCAAAGACTTGAGGATGCCCAGAAAGGGAAAGTCGACCCAATCCTTTCAGACGACTCTCTTTTAATAACGCGGTCTTCAATTGCCACCAAAAAGCAGCCTTACGTAAACGCCGCTGCCGCTGCATCCGTTGGCCGCACCTCTTTTTTGAAAGAGGACATGGATGTTTCTGTCGGATTCGGAAACAACCGGGCAGGTAATCAAGCAGAGGCATTTTTAGATGCACTCCCCCTTCAATCAATGGGAACAGATCTCATTGTGCTCCACCTTTCGGATCCCACTACGGTATCCGGTTCGGTTCGAGAGTGGTTCAGAAACTACGTCGTCCCAGCCGCAACGAAAGGTCCCTACCGGCGCAATCTCGTGGTAATCGTAGAATCTTCAGAGCCCTTCTATCTTCAAGACCCAGAGGAATCATGGGGAGAATGGGATGAATTCGTCGTCGATTTCGAACTACATCCCGCTAGCATTGAATCTGTAATTTCGTTCGCTCATCGCGAAAATCTATCGCAAGAAGATTCTCGATTCGTATTCGTTCGCAGCTTGGGATATCCTGCAGCTGCGGTGCAGGCTATCGATCGGTTGAAGAGCGATTATAGGGATGTCTCCTGCCGAGATACTGCTGAAGCAATAATCTCCCGATTGACCGAAGATGAAAAAGCGAAGCTCGCTATCTGTTCGTTGCCTGACACTATTCATACTGAAGAATTTGACGCGATTGTCGGTCCAGCGAATTCTCGCGAGACAATTCACTGGCTCACCTCCATAAGTGATATTCCACTACAAGTAATGGAGGAAGGGGAAAGCTATTCACTTCCGGACGAATTTCGACTTAAGGCAATAAGTTCCATAAGCGAAAGTTCTGAATTCAGATCCGCCGAAAGCAGATGGCTTCCTTATGCCCGCCTGCTCAGAAACGCACCAAATTTGTCCGACCGGTCGAAGCTCTACTACGTTGCAGGATTGAAATGGATTGATGGCGATCGATACAAAGATCTTTTCGAAGAAAGAGCTGAAGATATATCCAATTTTATTGAGGCAAACGGCAACCTTTTTGCGAAACGGAAAAAATACGCCCATACCTCCAAACGAATCCAAAGTGACCTCTTGGCGACAGCAAAAAACCTCAGACACAGGGGTGTTGAGGTTACCAAACCCCGAGTTGAGTTTATCTGGAGGCAGCGTCAGGAATCGCTCGGTGAAAGGATTGAGGACCTGGAGAAATCGTTGAAGTTAGTGCAAGAACGCTTGCAGGATCTTCAAACAAGGTACTCCCAGGTTAGTATTTTGCTGAAACGATTTCAGGCTAATGGGACACCGGTTCCCAGCACGCCCGCCAAGGGTCTCGAGAAAGGGAAAAACGGTATCTATATGAGCTTGCTCATATCGTTTTTCTTTATTGCAGCGATATACGGGACCTCCCAAGAGCCACCTCTCAACGTTATTGGATTTCTGGGAGCCTTTGCATCTATCGTGGTCTCTCTTTTCCTTATCCCTGGATGGCAACTACAACGAGCTGCGAAAGAATCGGTCAAACGATCAATGGTTAAGAACTCTCCGGAATACCTACGTAAAGAAAACGCTGACCTCATCCAACAGATCCAGGAGAACGAGTCAGCATACGATGAGTTGAGGCGTGAAATAACGATCGCCAAGAAAGAATTGTATTTTGAATACGTATAGATCCCTAATCTAGAGTGATTCTAAGCACAGAGGTTTCCGCCCCTCGCGCAACGAGCATGACAAAATCGTTTTTGCTGTCGTTGGACTCCAATTCTTCCATCATCGAGACAGCTTGATCGAAGTCACGAATCGCCACTCCATCAATCTCCTTTATCAAATCCCCGTTTTGTGACCCACCGGTTTGGGCATTGCTGTTAGGTTTAACGAAGCTGACGATCACTCCTGGGATTTCGTCTAGTTCAAGATCTAGCTTCAAGGAAACGTTATCGTAGACAACAAACTCGCGAATCGTTAATCCTGTATCTTCAAAATACTTCCTGTCAGCTTGCCGCACAGGTTTGGGGGATTGTTCTAGCGGCACTTCGATTTCAATTAGTTTTCCACCTCGTGAAATACCAAGCAACATTGAATCTCCAATCCCCTTCCCAGCGATTTGCTGCTCGAAATCCGCTACAACAACTCGACGGGGCGTGTAGCGTTTGAGTGGTTTTCCATCAACCGAAAGCACCATGTCTCGCTCCACTAAACCGGCCTTCGCAGCCGGGCTTCCTTTTAGAATCTGACTAATCGAAATTGCTGCCTGGTCCCCAAGCCCCATCAGTTCTGCAACCTCATCATCTATCGTTTGCAATCCGACTACACCGAGCCAGGTCATGTCATTGATATCCGGTGATTCAGGAATGTTTCCGAGAGATTTGACTAATTCCGAAGCCACATAGAAAACCGTAGTCTGGTCCGGTTTACGGAGGTAGGCTTGATATCGACGCCCCTCTATTGTCAAATATCGCTCCATATTCAAGGCGCTGCTTCCCCAACCCACAAGTGATCCATCGTTGGCAAACAACAAAGATCCTGGGCTAGTGATTTCGCTAGTAGCAAATCCAACCGTTTCTGGAAGCTTTTGAATGGTTGAAACCTCAGCCCTCATAAAATAGGGAGCGAAGTCCATATCCTTCATCGCTACACCAATTCCCCACAATGGCTGGCCCGTTTTGAGTTCTACGAGTGAATAGTCCGTGATGGGCTTAAGTTTGTCGCGAATTGCTTCTTCCGCCTGAACGTAATGCCAGCCATGCTCCCGGTCGCTACCTAAATAAGTCGCATCATGGGAGTCAGACTCGCCTAAACGGTAGATTTTAAATTCCTTTAGCTTATCGACTGGGACCCAACTCGGTACCGCAGAAGCCGATAGCTGAATAACTCCATTGGAATCAATTACGATTCCGTTAACACTGGTAGGCCTTCGGTCAATTTCCGTTTCAACAAAAAACTCAACCACCAGAATTGAGGCCGACCGTTCATCAAAAAGTTCTTCCACGGCGGGAGCACTGAAACTTTTCGAGAGGCAAAGGCTGACATATCCCCAAGCCACGATCCTCTGAATAATTCGTTTTGTCATAAAAAAACTCTTACGGTTTGATCACTTTGTAAGACACCGTACGGTTTCTTTGTGTCTCCATCAGAAGCGCATCCGGATTCGAATCAAAGTTTTCGTAAATCTCCTTCAATTCCTCCAGTCCTACCAGTTCTGATTGATTTACCTTCGAGATCACATCCCCTCTTCGCAATCCCGCTTTTTCTGCGGGAAAGGCAGATTGTGTCCCTATAACGACTACTCCAACGTCTGACTCAAGTTGCAATTCCCGGGCAAAAGTTCTCGAAACCTCCCGAACGGTTAGGCCCCATTTTGCGAAAGCCCATTCCCCACCTACTCGGCTCTCCAGTCTCTCCGTCTCCACACTCAGTGAAAGCGTACTATCTCCTCTTTTCAATTCGAAGGTCAGCGTCGATTCAATAGGATAACTGGCAATCAAATTGCGAATCAGAGGGATCTGTTCCGGAAATCGCCCATCGAGTTTTCTTCCATCGATGGACAGTACGATATCACTAGCCCGAATTCCCGCCAACGCCGCGGGAGATCCAGGATCGACACTGTTAATCAACATTCCTTGATTCGCTTCCAAAGAATAAAACCCTTCCATGTCCTGTAAGAAACCGGGCGAGAGTCCGATGTAACTGCGTTCAACTTCGCCTTGTTCTTCCAATGCCTCCATCACCTGGCGGGCCGTCTTTTCAGGAATAGCAAAGCCAAGATTGTCAGCACCTAAGTACGTTCGTGTGTTTATTCCCACGACACGACCAGCAGAATCGACAAGGGGACCACCACTATTACCCGGATTGATGGCCGCGTCCGTTTGCAGCCAGGTATTGAAGAATCCTGTCTCGTAGCCCTGAATCCCAGATGGATCGTGGTAGTAGCGTTCCTTGTTGGAAATAATTCCTTTGGTCACGGTTCTTGACAATCCATGGGGGGTACCCACCGCATAAACCGTTTGACCAGGTTTCAGGCTGTCGGAGCGACCAAACCGAGCAACCGAAAACCCGAGTTTCCGTTCCTCAATATCTCGCATATCTAGTCGCAACAGTGCCAAGTCGGTCCAGTGGTCCCAGCCCAGCAATTCCGCCCTTACTCGCTCCAAGCTGGCCAGCGTCACCCAAATATCAACCGCCTGAGGACTAACCACATGAGCGTTCGTCATCACCAGTCCATCCCTAGACATGATGACTCCCGAACCCACTCCCGAGACCAATCGCGCTGAGCCACCTGCGAAAGTGGTTTCCCGAACATCGATTCGAACTACCGCTTGCAAGAGACGATCAAACGAGCTTCCTGCACGGGCAAACGAAGAATCTAAGGAGAGAGAAATCACAAGGAAACCTAGACCCACAATGAGTTTACCTCTTTTAAGCATGATTGACGGGGATAGCATTTTCACCAACATATCGTCCTTTTCCCAAGAAAATGGCCTCAAACAGCCCAGAATACAACTTTTCCGAGATCGAGTCTAACTGGCAGCAATACTGGGAAGACCGCAAGACCTTTGCGACGTCAAGCAAGACAAGTAAGGAGAAGTACTACGTCCTTTCCATGTTTCCCTACCCATCTGGGACCGGACTTCATATCGGTCATCCTCTCGGATACACCGGTGCAGATATCCTCGCGCGCTACCAACGGGCCCGAGGAAAAAACGTTCTCCATCCGATCGGCTGGGATGCATTTGGTCTGCCAACCGAGCAATACGCCATTAAAACGGGCCGCCATCCGCGCCAGACTTCAATTGAGCGAATCGCTCATTTTCGAAATCAGCTCAGATCGGTTGGATTTTCCTACGACTACGACCGTGAAGTAGATACAACGGATTCAAACTACTATCGTTGGACCCAGTTCATTTTCCTACAGCTCTTTAAACGTGGTCTCGCCTACGTGGACAAACGCCCGGTCTGGTGGTGCGAGGAACTGAAAACGGTTCTTGCAAATGAAGAAGTCATCGACGGCAGGTCAGAGCGGGGCAACTATCCAGTGGTCCGACGCAGCCTTCGCCAATGGGTCCTTCGAATTACCGCCTACGCCGAACGGCTTTTAGAAGATCTCAAAGACATTAACTGGCCAGAATCCACAAAAAAAATGCAACTGGAGTGGATCGGCAAGTCCGTCGGCGCCACGGCTTGTTTCGCTCTCGACGGTTTTGACGAGACTATTGAAATTTACACCACTCGGCCTGACACGCTTTTGGGAGCCACCTACATGGTACTGTCCCCAGAACATCCCCTCGTGCCAAAAATTACTTCTGAAGACAATCGTGACGCGGTCTCGAAGTACATTGAATCTGCCGCTGCGAAAAGCGATTTGGAACGGACGGATCTCGCCAAGGATAAAACCGGGGTTTTTACGGGCTCCTTCGCCCTTCATCCGCTGACCGGTGACAAAATTCCAGTCTGGATAGCCGACTACGTCCTCATTAGCTACGGAACCGGCGCCATCATGGCAGTTCCTGCCCACGATACTCGAGACTTCGAGTTCGCCGAGCAATTCAATCTTCCTATCGTACAAGTGATCAAAGGAGATGGGACCGAGTCCCTCCCCTACATCGGTGATGGTACCCTCATTAATTCAGATGAATACAATGGTCTTTCCTGGCAGGAGGCAAAAAAGAAAATTACGACCAAGCTAAAGGAAGCAGGTTCCGGAGAGGAGAGTACACAGTACAAGCTGCGCGACTGGCTCTTTTCTAGACAGCGATACTGGGGCGAGCCTTTCCCGGTCGCTTGGGTTTCTAGAGAGGACTACGACAAAGCCGTTGAAAGTGGAGATCTGGCGGATTGGCTCCCCAAAGAGCCGGTTGCCTACACCGATGAGTCCGGCACGCTTTACGCGCTTCCCGTGCCACCAAAGTCACTTCCTCTCGAACTCCCAAATGTCGAGTCCTACGAACCGGCAGGCACAGGCGAAAGCCCACTAAAAAAGGCCGATGACTGGATGGAAATCTGGTATCAATTTGAAACAGGCGAATTCCTTCCCGCACGCCAAGAAAAACCGGAGGGAGAAAAATGGATACGTGCCTCGCGAGAAACCAATACGATGCCGCAATGGGCTGGATCTTGCTGGTATTATCTTCGCTACATGGATCCGAAGAATTCCACCCAGCTCGCATCAAAGGAGGCCCTGGAATACTGGAAAACTCCCGATATGTATATCGGTGGATCAGAGCATGCCGTTCTACACCTACTGTATTCACGTTTTTGGCATAAAGTGCTGTTCGATGAAGGACTTGTCCCCAACAAAGAGCCTTTCTCCCATCTCTTCCACCAGGGGATGCTTCTGGGTGAAGACGGGAAAAAAATATCCAAAAGCGCTGGCAATGGTATCGATCCCGTCGAAGTCGTCAATCAGTACGGAGCGGATACGCTACGTCTCTACTTGATGTTTCTGGGCCCTCTAGAAGCGCGTAAGCCTTGGAATTCAAAGGGGATTGGGGGCATTAACCGTTTTCTTAACAAAACCTGGAGAGAGATTGTTGGAAGAGATGGCAATTTGAGCCCAAAGATCAGAGACGATCATCAGGAAAGCGAGGAAACCGAAATCCTCCTCAACCAGACGATAGAAAAAGTCAGCCAAGACTTGGACAAACTCAGTTTCAATACGGCCATTTCCCAATTGATGATCCTTATCAATCATCTGCATGCGTCGGATGCCTTTCGCCTAACGACCGCCAAAAAATTCGTTCAACTTCTAGCTCCGATGGCTCCACATATCAGTGAAGAATTATGGAGTCGGTTGGGAGAGTCGCATTCAGTCGCCTGGGGTCCATGGCCCGATGTTGACAACTCAAAACTGGTAAGTGACGAAGTGAAGATCGTTTTTCAGGTCAATGGCAAGTTTCGCGGACAATCACTGATACCTAAATCCTCAACCGAAGAGGACGTTCTCGCGATCGCAAAGAAGGAGCCTCGGGTAATCGCTCAGATTGAGGGGAAAACCATTCGGAAGGTTGTTTTCGTACCGGGCAAAATTCTCAATATCGTAGCGAACTAACCACGCAACGGGACTATTGCGTCCTATTAATCCAAATGCTTTCCCATTTTCTTCCTTGCGACTTCGATTCTACCAAACCGGTTGGCTTAATAGCCGGACGGGGCAGCTATCCAAAACTCGTTGCGGACCGCGCTAGGGAGCTGGGAGTGCCTATAAGGCTGATCGCATTTGAGGATGAAGCCACCAATGCGCTTTTTGATTCTTTCCCGAAGGAGCACAGAGCTCGAATCAACGTAGGGCAGTTAGGCAAGTGGTTGAAAGCCTTACGCGAGTTCGACTGCCAGTACTCGATAGCTGCAGGCCAAGTAAAACCGGGTAAGTTATTTCGCGATCTTAAACCGGATTTCAAAGCAGCCGCGCTTTTGGTGAAGTTGAAACGCAAGAACGCAGATACTATTTTTGGCGCCATTGCTGAAGAGCTTAACCAGAATGGCCAGACGGCGTTGGATGCTCGAGCATTTCTCGACCAAGACATGGCAAGCGAAGGCCTGATGACGAGGCACTCCGAGAAAATTGAGGATACCTACCTGCGACATGGTATTGAAATAGCTTCAGAAATGGCCCGTCTCGACGTGGGTCAAAGCGTGGTTGTTCGAAAAGGAACGGTAATCGCTGTGGAGGCCTTCGAAGGAACAGACCCCATGATAAAACGGGCCGGCACTTTCAAGACAGACCAGCTCATTTTGGTAAAAACCGTTAAGCCCCAACAGGACTATCGATTCGATGTGCCGATTTTCGGCTCACGTACACTCGATACGATGAAAGAAGCCGGCATCAACACCGCTCTCCTTAAGGCCAATAGCGTGATCATTCTCGACCAAAAAAAAATCATTTCCCAAGCAAAGGCCGCTAAAATCCAACTTATCGGGTTTTAATCGGCTAACGGAAGTTCCCGCTTAATAAAGCAGGGATTTGGGCCGATTGCTCAATTGGATTGTACTATCGAGGCTGAACCGCCAAAATCTGCTCCAATTCCATAAATTATGAGTTCAAGCGTCGTACCTGTTTCCGTAAAAGGGGTTATGCCCACTGTCAACGGATGTGCTGTTTTCCTCGGAAACGATGAGAAAGCGTATGTCATTTACGTTGATCATAGTGTTGGGAACGCGATTTCAATGGCTCTGAATGGCGTGAAAAAAGAGCGCCCGCTAACGCATGATCTCATGAGCAGCATGCTCGTCGGTCTTGAAGCGAAAATCACGAGAATTATCATTAACGACGTACAGGAGAGCACGTTCTTTGCCCGTATTTTCGTCGAAATGGAAAACGAAGTCGCGAAGAAAATCCTCGAACTGGATGCCCGTCCGAGTGATTCGATCGTGCTTTCCTTACAAAACAACGTGCCGATCTTCACAGCCGAAGACGTTTTCAATTCTGTGGATGACATGAGCCCGATACTTGAGCGAGTGCTCAAGGAGCAGGGAGAAGAAAACAAGGACTGAGGTCCGCCCTCTATTAGCCGATACGCCGGGTCTCGGTGCAGCAAAGACAAACTCGAACACCGGGATAACTCGAAGAAGCTTGATCGCTCGATGATTTAGCATCTTTTTCCGCAAAGAGCATGCAAACGGATTTGAAAAGAGCGTTACCGGAAACGATCGTGTCTGGTCAGCCGATCACCGCCCTCGCTCCCATGCAGGATGTCACGACACTGCCTTTTATGTCGGTGATCTCTGAGATTGGTAGTCCGGACTACTTTTTCACCGAGTACTTCCGCGTTCACGTTCAATCCAACCTGGAAAAGCACATTCTCGAATCGATTACAGGAAACCGCACCGGGCGTCCGGTTTTCGCCCAAATGATCGGTGAGCATATTGAACATCTGAAACGAACAACAAAAGATCTGCTCAAACACAATGTGGCGGGTATCGACCTAAATATGGGATGCCCTGCCCCAACCGTTTACAAAAAAAAATGCGGGGGGGGGTTGCTGAAGGAACCCGAAAAGGTAGACCGGATTCTTGGATCTCTCCGCGATGCGATCCCTGGGTTGTTTACCGTGAAAATGCGTATCGGCTTTGAAGATACACAAAACTTTGAAGCTATACTGAATTTAATTAACAAGCACGAGATAGATCTTCTTAGCGTCCACGGTCGCACGGTCAAAGAGAAGTATAGAAGCCATGTTCACTATGACTCTATTAAAACTGCCGTTGAAATCTGTGATTGCCCTGTTCTCGCTAATGGCGACGTTTCTTCCGCGCTAAGGTCCAGAGAAATCCTAAACTACACGGGAGCCGCTGGAGTTATGATCGGTCGTCACGCGATCCGGAATCCATGGATTTTCAGCCAGATTCGCGAGTATGAAACTACCGGTCGGATCCGCCGCATCCCCTTGCAAGAGGTCTTTCTATACGTGCACTCGCTCTACGATGCATTGAAAAAACCTTGGATTACAGATAAAGCTCACGTCAATAAGATGAAAAAGTTTCTAAATTTTATTGGACAAGGAGTAGATCCAGATGG